>NZ_FYEY01000001.1:4912100-5526113 GCF_900187385.1 Streptomyces sp. 2114.4 | reverse complement strand
CCGCCGGGTCCTGTGCCGCCTCGGGGGTGTGGTGCGGCCGCCCGATCAGCGGGCGCAGCTGGTCCACGCCGACCGTGAACGGCAGCTCCCGCTCGCCCAGTTCGTGCTGTGCGGTGACCTTCCGCAGCAGCCTGGCGACGGCGCGCTCCAGGTTGCGTACGCCCGCCTCGCGGGTGTACTCCCCCGCCAGCTTGCGCAGCGCGTCGTCCTCCAGGGTCACCTCGCCGGTCTCCAGACCGGCCCGCTCCAGCTGGCGCGGCAGCAGGTGGTCCCGGGCGATGACGACCTTCTCGTCCTCGGTGTAGCCGTCCAGGCGCACCAGCTCCATCCGGTCGAGCAGCGGCTCGGGGATGGCTTCGAGGACATTGGCGGTGGCCAGGAAGACCACATCGCTGAGGTCGAGTTCCACCTCCAGGTAGTGGTCGCGGAAGGTGTGGTTCTGCGCCGGGTCCAGGACCTCCAGGAGGGCGGCGGCCGGGTCGCCCCGGAAGTCGGAGCCCACCTTGTCGATCTCGTCGAGCAGCACCACCGGGTTCATCGACCCGGCCTCCTTGATCGCGCGGACGATCCGGCCGGGCAGCGCGCCGACGTACGTACGGCGGTGGCCGCGGATCTCCGCCTCGTCCCGGACGCCGCCGAGCGCGACCCGGACGAACTTCCGGCCCATGGCCCGCGCGACGGACTCACCGAGCGAGGTCTTGCCGACCCCGGGCGGCCCGACGAGCGCCAGCACGGCGCCGCCCGCCCGCCGCCCGCCGCCGCCCTGGCCCGCAGCGCCGCGCGGCGTCCCCTCCGACGGCCCGCCGACCGGCCCGAGGCCGCGCTCGGACCGTCGCTTGCGGACGGCCAGGTATTCGGTGATCCGCTCCTTGACGTCGTCCAGGCCGAAGTGGTCGGCGTCCAGCACCTCCCTGGCGCCGGTGATGTCGTAGGCGTCCTCGGTCCGTTCGTTCCAGGGCAGTTCCAGGACGGTGTCCAGCCAGGTGCGGATCCAGGAGCCCTCGGGGCTCTGGTCGCTGGACCGCTCCAGCTTGTCGACCTCCTTGAGGGCGGCCTTGCGGACGTCCTCGGGCAGGTCGGCGGCCTCGACCCGGGCGCGGTAGTCGTCGCCCTCGTCCTCCGGATCGCCGTTCAGCTCGGCGAGTTCCTTGCGGACCGCCTCCAGCTGCCGCCGCAGCAGGAACTCCCGCTGCTGCTTGTCGACGCCTTCCTGGACGTCCTTGGCGATGGATTCGGCGACGTCCTGCTCGGCCAGGTGCTCGCGCAGCGTCTCGGTGGCGTACTTCAGCCGGGCGACCGGGTCGGTGGTCTCCAGCAGGTGGACCTTCTGTTCGGTGGTCAGGAACGGCGAGTAGCCGGAGTTGTCGGCCAGCGTCGGGACGTCCTCGATCTGCTGGACGCGGTCGACGACCTGCCAGGCGCCGCGCTTGCGCAGCCAGCTGGTGGCCAGCGCCTTGTACTCCGTGACGAGTTCGGTCACCGCGCCGGGCAGGGGATCGGGGACCGCCTCCTCGACGGTCGTGCCCTCCACCCAGAGCGCGGCCCCGGGCCCGGTCGTGCCGGAACCGATCCGTACCCGGCCCAAGCCCCGGATCAGCGCGCCGGGGTCGCCGTCGGACAGCCGCCCGACCTGCTCGATCCGCCCGAGCGTGCCGATACCGGCGTAGGTCCCGTCGACGCGGGGAACGAGCAGCACCCGCGGTTTGTTACCCGGGGTGGCGGCGGCCTGCGCGGCCTCCACCGCTGCCCGTACGTCCGCGTCGGACAGGTCCAGGGGCACCACCATGCCGGGGAGCACGACCTCGTCATCGAGGGGCAGCACGGGCAGAGTGAGCGGTGTGGACGTCGAAGCCATGATCTCCCCTTCGGCAAGCAAGTTGAGCTTTACTCACTCAATGCAGCCGGGGCGAGAGATGTTCCCCGCCGTGCGTTCGCTGTGAGCGATCGGACGCGGCGCGCTACCAGTGGACGGGGCGGGACAGGCCCCGCGGCAGCTTGGCCGCCGCGTCGCCCTTGGCTGCGTTGAGCTGCGACTGGGTCAGGAAGAGGGCATCGGTGAGATCGGCACCGCTGAGGTCGGCGTCCCGCAGATCGGCGCCGATCAGGTCCGCCGTGCGCAGATCGGCGCCCTTGAGATCGGCGGCGATGAGGCAGGCGCCGCGGAGATTGGCGCCCCGGAGAGACGCCCCCTTGAGGCGGGCCCCCAGGAGATCGGCCCCCCGCCGCTCCTTCTTGCGGCCCGGCACCCCGGCCCGTACGAGTTCGCTGGTGCGCAGCAGCAGGGCATTGACCTCGCCCCGGTGGGCCGGCACGTCGAACGCCGTGAGCTCCTGGGCGCCGGCCCGGGTGAGGCCTTCGGTCTTCTCCCGCGCGGCCCGCAGCGCGGCGTGCACCGGACGGGCCGCGGGCCGGGACAGCGCCTCGGTCAGGTACCAGAGGAGTTCGTGCAGCTGCCGCATGACGGGGAAGACGTCGAACATCTGCCGGGCGGTCTCCGGAGCCTGCCGCCAGTCCCGTCCGCCGAAGGTGACCTGGGAGACCTTCTGTCCGGCACCGAAGCAGTCGAAGACGGTGCAGCCGGGAAAGCCGCGCCGGCGGAGGTCGGTGTGGATGCCGCAGCGGAAGTCCGTCTGCAGGTTCGGGCAGGGCCGGCCGGCGTCCTTGTCGATCGCGAAGTCCGCCGACGCCGCGAACGGCAGCGCCACACAGCAGAGCCCGAAGCAGCTGCCGCAGTCGGACCGCAGGCCGAGGTCTGCGGTGTCCGGAATCGGTTGCTCGTGGTCGGTCGATGGCCTGCGGTCCGGGGACAAGGTGAGTGCGCTCCTGCGGTACGGCGAGCGCCGCACGGGGCCGCGCTCGGAAGGGGCCGCCATTCTCCCAGGCCGCCACGGCGACCGCGCCCGGCGGGATGCGCTCGCCGCGGGAAGGCAACGGCCCCTTCGCCGAACGGCGTTGTCAGTGGTCGCCTCTAACCTCGGGACCATGAGCATGATCGGAGAGTACGCACGTGTCACCCCTGCCGAACTCGACCGCGCCCTGGGCGATCCCGAGTGGGCGCTGGAGCTGATCGGCGGGTGGATGGAGGCGGAGGCAGAAGCGGAGGCAGAGGCAGAAGCGGCCGGGCCCGCGCAGTCCGCGCCGGCGCGCTGCATGGATGTCGACAAGGCCTGGGACGCGCTCGGATTCCTGCTGCGCCGGGCGGCCTTCCCGGTGGACATCGTCCATGGCGAGGAGGCCGTCCCGGATGCCGACGACTGGGGCTACGGCCCGCCCCGTTACCTCACCCCCGAGCAGGTGCGGACCGCCGCCGGGGCGCTGGCGGAGATATCCGGCGAGCGGCTGACGGCCGGCGTCGGCCCGGAGGACCTGGCCGCGGCTCAGGTGTACCCGGCGATCGTCTGGGAGCGGGGCGAGTCCCTGGACTATGTGCGCGAGCACTACGAGCAGCTGCGGCCGTTCTTCCGCACGGCGGCGGACCAGGGGGACGGCATGCTCCTATGGCTGGGATAACGGGTCCGGTGTCGCCGGTGCAGCGGGTCCGGCCGGGTCCGGGCTCGGCTCGGGCAGGGGGTCGGCCGGGGCCGCGCGGACCGCACGGAAAAGCCCGGCGCCTGCGTCCTCACACCCCGTCATGACTGCTACCTTCACCGCATGTTGCAGCGGATGTCCGGAGTCTTCATCGGCGCATTCTTCGGCACGGTCTTCGTGGTCGCCAACGCACACGCCCCGCTGAATCCCGCGCTCGGTCTCGCCCTGCGGGTGCTCGCGGTGCTCACCTTCGCCGGGCTGCTGACGCTGGCACTGCGGGCCGGGCGCCTCGGGCAGCCCGCCGACGGCGCCGGGAGCCCCCGGGCGGACTGGTTCCAGGGACGGTTCGCGTTCGTCGTGGGGGCCGAGGCGGTGCTGCTGATCGGCGGCAATCTCGCGCTGCGCGCCGCGGGCGCCCCCGGGCCGGCCTCGGTGGCCTGGACCGCGCTGATCGTCGGGCTGCACTTCGTGGCGCTGTCGGCGGTCTGGAAGCGGCGCAGCATCGCCGTCCCCGGCGTCGCGCTGACCGCCCTCGGGGCGGCCGGGCTGGCCATGGCGGCGACCTCGGCCGTGGCATGGGTGCCGTTCGTCAGCGGTGTGCTGTCCGGCGTGGCGCTGCTGGGCGGCTGCGCCTACGCCATCACCCATACGTACCGCTCGGCCGTGAACCCGCGGCCGCCGGCCGCTCAGTAGGTCCGCACTCCCCGCAGCGCCGGATGTCCCAGGTCGCCCAGGAGCGGCACGGGCCGGGCGTGCCGGGTGCGCCAGCGGCGCAGCAGCGGCCAGCTCGCGATCCCCAGGGTGAGCGAGAGCAGATGGCCCCAGTCGGTCATCGGGTCGATAGCCGCGAGCAGATCGGTCACGGCCACGTAGCCGACACCTACCAGCACGGGCCAGCGCAACCAGGCGGGCAACAGGCCGGCGAGGGCTCCGATGCTGGTCATCACGCCGAAGCTGATGCCGTAGTCGAGACGGTGCAGCGAGCTCTCCGGCAGCCGGCCGGCGGCGACCGAGAAGGCGACGGGCAGCTCGGTGGCGAGGGTGGCCAGCGCATGGCCGCCGAAGAAGACGGCGGCGGTGCGCAGTCCGCCGATCCGCCGCTCCAGCGCCGTCAGGACGAAGAGGAAGCCGATGGCGTACGCGGAGGTCATACCGCCCGCGATCCACAGCGCGCTGGCGACGAGCACCAGCAGCGGGGCCTGTGCCAGGTGGACGACGTCCGTACTGGAGCCCTGGAGCAGATCGGAGACCAGCGCCGGGTCGGCGTACTCGGCGAAGAGCGAGGTGGCCACGAGGAGGAGGGCGTAGCCGAAGGTGAAAGGGGTGCCGGCGGGCGTGGGCAGCAGCCGCCACGGCCGCCGTCGCTCGGACTGGGGAAGCACTGCCGGCTCCGCCTCCACGAGGGCCGGCCGGGAGGCGCGCTGCCGGGGGACGCCCGGCAGCAGGCCCGGCGGGACGGCCGGTGCCGCGCCCGGCCCGTCACCCGTCCCCGCCCCCGGTACGGCCGACGGCGCGCGATCGACCCGTGCTCTTGCGGCGGTTCCCAGCCAGCTCACTTGTCCGCGGCCCCTTCCGTCCCTGGCGCATCCGGTCAGCCACACCCGTCCCCCGGCCGTGGTTCCCCTGCCTTGCCCTGCGTCTGCCGTGTCCTACGTCGCGGACCAGCCTGCATGCTCAACCCATGAAGAAGCTGTGTGAGTGACATCCCTCACATAAAGCAACCCTCGAACAGGGCGTCACGTCCGTGCGTCCGCGGCGGAACACCTGCCCCTGGCGTTGGACCGGCGCGGCCCGAATTGGCCACCATGGCGCCATGGCTCCCGTTACTCCGACGCAGGCAACGACCGGCCTCCCCGAGGCCCCGCGCACCCTCGACCGCCGCGAGGGCCCGTACGGCGAAGTGGTGCTGCGACAGCGGGGCGGACCCCCGGCAGACCCCGGAATGGAGGCCTCCGACGCCCCCGCCGAGCCCGCGGTCTACGAGATCATCGCCAACGGCTGCTTCCTGATGGACACCTCCGACGGCCGGTCCGAGCGGCTGCTGATCGACGCCGCACTGGCCGCGCTGCCGGCCGACCGCGTCCGGCCTTCCGTACTGATCGGCGGCCTCGGCGTCGGGTTCTCGCTGGCCAGAGCGGCAGAATCGCCGCGCTGGGGCCGGATCGCCGTCGTCGAGCGCGAGGAGGCGGTCATCGACTGGCACCGCACGGGCCCGCTCTCGGCGGTCTCGGCGGCCGCGCTGGCCGATCCGCGCAGCGAGATCCTGCACACCGACCTGGTCGCCCACCTGCGGACCCGAGCGGACCAAAACACCTACGACGCACTGTGTTTGGACATCGACAACGGCCCCGACTGGACCGTCACCGAGGACAACGACAGCCTCTACTCCCCCGGCGGACTCGCCGCCTGCCGGGACCGTCTGACTCCGGGTGGCGTGCTCGCCGTCTGGTCCGCGCAGCCCTCGCCGGCCTTCGAGGAAGCCTTGCGAAATGCCGGATTCCGCGGGGTACATACGGAAGAGATCCCCGTTGTCCGAGGCGTCCCTGACGTGGTCCATCTCGCGCGCAAGGGCGCGTAGCCGACACTCACACCATGCCCGTACGCTGCTGCCCAGCAATACGCGACCACGCAGTGGACATGCAGGGGCGGGCGATGGACCAGACTCAGACAACGCAGGGCGGCGCCGCCGCCACGCCGGGCGCCCAGCGCCGGGTACTGGTCGTGGAGGACGACCCGACGATCGTGGAGGCCATCGCGGCGCGGCTGCGCGCCGAGGGCTTCCAGGTGCAGACGGCGACCGACGGCCCGGCCGCGGTGGAGACCGCGGAGGCCTGGCAGCCGGATCTGCTGGTCCTCGATGTGATGCTGCCGGGCTTCGACGGCCTGGAGGTGTGCCGCCGGGTCCAGGCCCAGCGGCCGGTGCCCGTGATGATGCTCACCGCCCGGGACGACGAGACCGACATGCTCGTCGGCCTCGGGGTCGGCGCCGACGACTACATGACCAAGCCGTTCTCGATGCGGGAGCTGGCCGCCCGGGTGCACGTCCTGCTGCGGCGGGTCGAGCGCGCGGCGCTGGCCGCGCACACCCCGCGCACCGGCATCCTCCGGCTGGGCGAGCTGGAGATCGACCACGCCCAGCGCCGGGTGCGGGTGCGCGGCGCGGACGTCCATCTGACGCCCACCGAGTTCGATCTGCTGGTCTGCCTGGCGAACACCCCCCGCGCGGTGCTCTCCCGTGAGCAGCTGCTGGCCGAGGTGTGGGACTGGGCGGACGCCTCCGGGACCCGTACGGTCGACAGCCACATCAAGGCACTGCGCCGCAAGATCGGCGCCGAGCGCATCCGTACGGTCCACGGCGTCGGCTATGCCCTGGAGACCCCGGCCGCATGACGCGGCGCCGGTGGCACACGCCCGTTCGTGAGCTGGGGCGGCGGGTCTGGGAGGGGCTGCGCCCGCTCGACCCGTACCGCTCGGTGAAGGCCGCGCTCGGCGCGCTGGTCAGCGTCTCGGTGATCATCACCACGCTGCTGGTCTTCGTCGCGATGCACTCGGCGACCGAGCTGCGGGTGATCACGATCTTCTCGGTGATCGCCTCGCTGCTGATCACCCAGTTCGTGGCCAACAGCCTGACCGCTCCGCTCGACGAGATGACGGATGTCACCCGGTCGATGGCGCACGGTAACTACAGCCGCCGGGTCCGCTCGGAGCGCCGCGACGAGTTCGGCGATCTGGCGAACGCCTTCAACCGGATGGCGGCCGATCTGGAGGCGGTGGACACCCACCGCAAGGAGCTGGTGGCGAATGTCTCGCACGAGCTGCGGACCCCGATCGCCGCGCTCCGTGCCGTCCTGGAGAACGTCGTCGACGGGGTCAGCGAGCCGGACCCGGAGACCATGCGGACGGCACTGAAGCAGACCGAGCGGCTGGGCCGCCTCGTCGAGCACCTTCTCGACCTGTCCCGGCTGGACAACGGGGTGGTGCCGCTGCACGCCCGGCGCTTCGAGGTCTGGCCGTATCTGTCCGGGGTGCTCAAGGAGGCCAATATGAGCCGCGGCGCCTCCACGCTGTCGGGGCCGTCGGGGGTCGCCGGCTCCGGCACCCACACCCGTACGGACGTCCATCTCCACCTCGATGTCTCGCCGCCCGAGCTGACCGCGCACGCGGACGCCGAGCGGCTGCACCAGGTCGTGGCCAATCTCATCGACAACGCGATCAAGCACAGTCCGCGGCACGGCCGGGTCACGGTGCACGCGCGCCGCGGCGAGGGCCCCGAGAGCCTGGAGCTGGACGTGCAGGACGAGGGCCCCGGCATCCCCGAGTCGGAGCGCTACCGGGTCTTCGAGCGCTTCAATCGCGGCGGCCCCGCCCCCTCGGGCCCCGGCTCCGACGGGGGGACGGGCCTGGGCCTGGCCATCGCGCGCTGGGCCGTCGACCTGCACGGCGGACGCATCGGCGTGGCCGAATCCCCCCGCGGCTGCCGGATCCGGGTCACCCTTCCGGGGTTGGAGTCAGCTCGAAGCTGACGGCCGCTGACGTAGGGTCGGTGGTGGGAGCACTCCTGCGCGGGTCCCGCGGTGATCAGCCCTACCCGTATACAGGCAAACCTCGTGTGTTTCCCGTCAGGTCCTGCCCCGAAACCCGTCCGGGAATGTGACGTACGCGACGAGTGACCCTCCCAGCCTGCATCCAGGGTCCCAACAGGCGTAGCCTTTATTCCCGCTGTCCACCACCTTAGGAAGCGGAAGAGGGCGGTTGCCGCCGTGTCGCTACAGTCCCCCAACAGCTCGAGCATCTCGACCGACCAGGAAGGGCAGGGTAAGAACCCTGCCGCCGCGTTCGGTCCCAATGAGTGGCTCGTCGACGAGATCTACCAGCAGTACCTCCAGGACCCGAACTCGGTAGACCGAGCCTGGTGGGACTTCTTCGCCGACTACAAGCCGGGCGGCGCCACCGCGCCGGGCCAGCCGGCGGAGGGCGCTGCCCCCGCTCCGGCCGCCCCGGCGCAGTCGTCCCCGGCGGCGCCCGCCGCGGCGGAGCCGAAGCAGTCCGGTGCGAGCACCGGAGCGGCCGCCGCCGCGCCGCCTTCTGAGCCGGCCACCCCGGCGAAGCCGGCCGCGAGCGCGCCGGCCCCGGCCAAGGCCGCGCCGGCCAAGCCGGCCGCCAAGGCCGCCACCCAGAAGGCCGACGGCGAGGTCACTGCCGGTCCCGAGTTCGTCACGCTGCGCGGCCCGTCGGCCGCCGTTGCGAAGAACATGAACGCCTCCCTGGAGCTGCCGACGGCCACGTCCGTCCGCGCGGTCCCGGTGAAGCTGCTCTTCGACAACCGCATCGTGATCAACAACCACCTCAAGCGCGCCCGCGGTGGGAAGGTCTCCTTCACCCACCTCATCGGGTACGCGATGGTGCAGGCCCTCAAGGCCATGCCGTCGATGAACCACTCCTTCGCGGAGAAGGACGGCAAGCCGACGCTGGTCAAGCCCGATCACGTCAACCTCGGTCTGGCCATCGACCTGGTGAAGCCGAACGGCGACCGCCAGCTCGTCGTCGCCGCCATCAAGAAGGCCGAGACGCTGACCTTCTTCGAGTTCTGGCAGGCCTACGAGGACATCGTCCGCCGGGCCCGCGACAACAAGCTCACGATGGACGACTTCACCGGAGTCACCGCGTCGCTGACGAACCCGGGCGGCATCGGCACCGTGCACTCCGTGCCGCGTCTGATGCCCGGCCAGTCCATGATCATGGGCGTCGGCGCGATGGACTACCCCGCGGAGTTCCAGGGCACCTCCCAGGACGCCCTGAACAAGCTGGGTGTCTCCAAGGTCATGACGCTGACCAGCACCTATGACCACCGGGTGATCCAGGGCGCCGCCTCCGGCGAGTTCCTGCGCATCATGAGCCAGCTGCTGCTCGGCGAGAACGGCTTCTTCGACGACATCTTCAAGTCGCTGCGGATCCCGTACGAGCCGGTCCGCTGGCTGCGGGACATCGACGTCTCGCACGACGACGACGTCACCAAGGCCGCGCGGGTCTTCGAGCTGATCCACTCCTACCGGGTCCGCGGCCACGTCATGGCCGACACCGACCCGCTGGAGTACCACCAGCGCAAGCACCCCGACCTCGACATCACCGAGCACGGCCTCACCCTGTGGGACCTGGAGCGCGAGTTCGCGGTCGGCGGCTTCTCCGGCAAGTCCATGATGAAGCTGCGCGACATCCTGGGCGTGCTGCGCGACTCGTACTGCCGCACCACCGGCATCGAGTTCATGCACATCCAGGACCCCAAGCAGCGCCAGTGGATCCAGGACCGGGTCGAGCGCTCGCACAAGTCGCCCGAGCGTGAGGAGCAGCTGCGCATCCTGCGCCGGCTGAACTCCGCCGAGGCGTTCGAGACGTTCCTGCAGACGAAGTACGTCGGCCAGAAGCGCTTCTCGCTGGAGGGCGGCGAGTCCGTCATCCCGCTGCTGGACGCGGTCATCGACTCCGCGGCCGAGTCGCGTCTGGACGAGGTCGTCATCGGCATGGCCCACCGCGGCCGCCTCAACGTCCTCGCCAACATCGTCGGCAAGTCGTACGCGCAGATCTTCCGCGAGTTCGAGGGCAACCTCGACCCGAAGTCGATGCACGGCTCCGGCGACGTGAAGTACCACCTGGGCGCCGAGGGCACCTTCACGGGCCTCGACGGTGAGCAGATCAAGGTCTCGCTGACCGCCAACCCCTCCCACCTGGAGGCCGTCGACCCGGTCGTCGAGGGTGTGGCGCGCGCCAAGCAGGACATCATCAACAAGGGCGGCACGGACTTCACGGTCCTGCCGATCCAGCTGCACGGTGACGCGGCCTTCGCGGGCCAGGGCGTGGTCGCGGAGACGCTGAACATGTCCCAGCTGCGCGGCTACCGCACCGGCGGCACGGTGCACGTGGTCATCAACAACCAGGTCGGCTTCACCGCCGCCCCGGAGTCGTCGCGTTCGTCCATGTACGCCACCGACGTGGCCCGCATGATCGAGGCGCCGATCTTCCACGTCAACGGCGACGACCCCGAGGCCGTCGTCCGCGTTGCCCGTCTGGCCTTCGAGTTCCGCCAGGCGTTCAACAAGGACGTCGTCATCGACCTGATCTGCTACCGCCGCCGCGGTCACAACGAGTCGGACAACCCGGCCTTCACGCAGCCGCTGATGTACGACCTGATCGACAAGAAGCGCTCGGTGCGCAAGCTCTACACCGAGTCCCTGATCGGTCGCGGCGACATCACGCTGGAAGAGGCCGAGCAGGCGCTGCAGGACTTCCAGGGCCAGCTGGAGAAGGTCTTCACCGAGGTCCGCGACGCCACGACGACGCCGGCCGCCCCCGAGGTGCCGCAGCCGAAGGCCGAGTTCCCGGTCTACGTCGACACCGCGATCTCCCAGGAGGTCGTCAAGCGGATCGCCGAGTCGCAGGTCAACATCCCCGAGCGGGTCACCGTCCACCCGCGTCTGCTGCCCCAGCTGCAGCGCCGCGCGGCCCAGGTCGAGGACGACACCATCGACTGGGGCATGGGCGAGACCCTGGCCATCGGTTCGCTGCTGATGGAGGGCACCCCGGTCCGGCTCGCCGGCCAGGACTCCCGCCGCGGCACCTTCGGCCAGCGCCACGCGGTGCTGATCGACCGCGCGACCGGTGACGACTTCACCCCGCTGCTCTACCTCGCCGAGGACCAGGCCCGCTTCAACGTCTACGACTCGCTGCTGAGCGAGTACGCGGCGATGGGCTTCGAGTACGGCTACTCCCTGGCCCGCCCGGAGGCGCTGGTCATGTGGGAGGCGCAGTTCGGTGACTTCGTCAACGGCGCCCAGACCGTCGTCGACGAGTTCATCTCGTCGGCGGAGCAGAAGTGGGGCCAGACGTCCGGCGTCACCCTGCTGCTGCCGCACGGCTACGAGGGCCAGGGCCCGGACCACTCCTCGGCCCGGATCGAGCGCTTCCTCCAGCTGTGCGCGCAGAACAACATGACGGTCGCCGCGCCGACCCTGCCGTCGAACTACTTCCACCTGCTGCGCTGGCAGGTCCACAACCCGCACCACAAGCCGCTGGTCGTCTTCACCCCGAAGTCGATGCTGCGTCTGAAGGCCGCGGCGTCGAAGACGGAAGAGTTCACGACGGGCGGCTTCCGCCCCGTCATCGGTGACTCCACGGTCAAGGCCGAGGATGTCCGCAAGGTCATCTTCTGCTCCGGCAAGGTCTACTACGACCTGGAGGCCGAGCGCGAGAAGCGCGGCGCGAACGACACCGCGATCGTCCGCATCGAGCGCCTTTACCCGCTTCCCGGCAAGGAACTCCAGGCGGAGATCGCCAAGTTCCCGAACGCCGAGAAGTACCTGTGGACGCAGGAAGAGCCGGCGAACCAGGGTGCGTGGCCGTTCCTCGGCCTCAACCTGATCGACCACCTCGACCTGGCCGTCGGTGCCGATGTCCCGCACGGCGAGCGCCTGCGCCGCATCTCGCGGCCGCACTCCTCGTCGCCGGCCGTCGGCTCCGCCAAGCGCCACCAGGCCGAGCAGGCACAGCTGGTCGCGGAGGCCTTCGACGCCTGAGGCGTCAGGCCGCCGGGGTGACCGGTGGTGGAACAGCGGAAGGGCCCGTCCCCGGTGGGGGCGGGCCCTTCCGCATGCCGCGGTGCTGACGCAGGTTCTTAAACGGGCTGCGGTTCGAAGTCCCAGTACGGGCGGCGGCGGCGCCGGGCGGACAGGGTGTGCGGGTGCTCGGCGCCCAGCGTCGCGGAGAGCTGCCCGATCGCCTCCTGCTCCAGCTTCGCCGCCTCCTGGCCACGGCGCAGTGCCCGCAGGTCCTCGGCCAGTGCGGTCTTCGCGGAGAGGGTCAGCGGGTGGGTGTCGCCCAGCGTCGCCTTGGCGCGCTCCAGTGTGGCGCGGCCCAGCTCCACCGCGCCCTCCTCGTCGTCCACCCGGTTACGGGCGGCACCGGCGTTCAGCGCACAGCCCAGCGTCCAGGGGTGGTCGGGGCCCATCGCCTCGGTCATCCCGCCGAGCGCCCGGTCCGCGAGGTCCAGCGCCTGTGCCGGGTCGCCGAACTCGGCGCGGACCAGCCCGACGTTGCCCAGAGCGCCGACGGTGTACGGGTGGCGCTCGCCGGCCAGCGCCCGGTAGCGCTCGGCGACCTCCTCGGCGAGATCGCGGGCGTGCCCGAGGTCGCCGTGCTCCCGCAGGAAGGTGGCGTGGTCCGCGCGCACCATCAGCGTCTCGGGGTGGCGGGGTCCCTGGACCCGGCGGGAGCGCTCGACGAGGTCGGCCAGCAGCGTGGCGGCGCGAGCGGTGTCGCCGGAGCGGCGCAGGCACAGCGCGAGGTTGTGCTCGGCGCGCAGCGTCTGCGGGGTGTGCGGGCCCATCACCTGCAGATGCAGCCGGGCGTTGAGCTCCTGGGCGGAGGTGGCGTCGCGGTAGCGGCCGAGCAGGCGCAGCGTACGGGCGTAGGCGGTGCCCGCGTTGAGCGTGAGGTGGTGCCGGGCGCGCAGCTCGCGCTCCCGGAAGGCCAGCACCTCGCGGTGGGTGACCAGCGCTTCCTCGTAGCGGCCGAGCAGTGCCAGGACCGTGCCGAGGTTGTGCCGCGAGGAGAGGGTGCGGGGTGCCTCCGGGCCGAGCAGGTCGGTGTAGGCCCGCCAGACGGCGTCGAAGAGGTCATAGGCCTGTGCGTACGAGCCCAGCGCGATCAGGGTGCCGGCCAGGCCGTCCTGCGCCCGCAGCAGGTCGGCGTCGGCCGCGTCCCGCTCGGCGGCGAGCTGGTCGACGACGGCGCTGCCGACCGCCTCGGCCTCGCGGTAGCGGCCGAGCCTGCGCAGCATGTTGGCGTGCTGGTGGGTGAGCACGAGCATGGTGCGCTGGGTGGCCGCGAGCCGGGTGCGCCAGCGGGACATGAACTGTTCACACAGGCGCAGGCCCATGCGGTACTCGCCGCGGACCCGGAGGTATTCGACGCAGTTGAGCAGCAGCTGCTGGACCGCGGGCTCGGGGCTGTCGAGGACGCCGGCCGGCTCCAGGTGCGGGATGAGTTCGGCGTAGCGCTCCCAGCAGCGGGTGTCGGCGGGGTTCTGCGGGTCGGCGGTGACCAGCACCCGGCAGGCCGTCGCCGCCATCAGGTCGCGCTCGTCCTCGGTCATGTCACTGCGCAGGAACCGGTGGTAGAGCCGGTGCATCAGCGCGGTTTCCACGGCCGGGTCGGCGTCTTCGGAGACCTGGTAGTCGAGGCGTACGGCGGTGGATTCGGTCAGCCGGCGCAGGGCGGTGTTCCAGCTGATCGGCTCGGCGGCCAGGTCGGCGAGGTGTTCGGGCAGGTCGCCGCGGCGGGCCTGGGCGAGCATCGGGACGGGGATGGTGTCCGGGGCGAAGAACGCGAACAGCTTGAGGAGTTCGACCGCGGCGGGGCTGCGTTCGCGCAGGGTGTTGAGGGTTATGGCCCAGCTGGTCTGGAAGGCCATGGGGTAGTCGGAGGAGATCCGGATGCCGACGAGGCTGGGCTCGCCGCGGCGGATCAGTTCGATGTACTCCTTGGGGGACATCGGGTTGGCGTCGAGCCAGGCGGCGGTCTGGGCGAGCAGCAGCGGCAGGTCCTGGACGGCGTCGGAGAGCAGATCGGCCTCCATCGGCGTGAGCCGCGGTGCCCGCCGCCGCGCGTAGGCGACGCTCTCGACGCGCCGGAAGGGCAGTACCTCGATCTCCTGGGCGCTGCCGGAGCCCGACCAGTCGCGGGTGAGGGTGGTGATCAGGACATGGCCACGGCCGTCGGGGACCAGGTCCTCGATCTGCTCCATGTCGTCGGCGCTGTCGAAGACCAGCAGCCAGCGGCGGTAGGGGCGGCCGACGCGGAGCGCTTCGTGGACGGCGCGGATGCGGTCGCCCAGCTCCCGGCCGACGGGCAGGCCGAGCCGGGTGGCGAGTTCGGCGAGCTGTTCGCGGGCGGCGCCGCGGTTGGTGGCGCTGATCCACCACACCACGTCGTAGTCGTTGCCGAAGCGGTGGGCGTATTCGGCGGCGATCTGGCTCTTGCCGACGCCGGAGGTGCCGTAGAGCGCGATACGGGTCTCCAGCGGCGGGCCCGCGCCGGCCCCGGAGCCGGCCAGCTTGCCGTGCAGCTCTTCGAGGACGTTGTCGCGACCGGTGAAGCGGTTGTTGCGGCGCGGGATGTTCCACACCTCGGGCGGGTTGTTCGGGAAGCGGGGCGCGCCGGGCGCCTCCTCGTCCACGGCCCGGCCCGGCCCGGCGATGCCGAGCCGTTGCAGCACCCGGCGGTTGGCCTCGCGGGCGTCCAGATCGCGCAGGTCGGCGGGCCGCAGCAGGGACGCGGTGGCGGGCAGGGACTGGGTGGCCACGCTCACCGCGGCGAACCGGTCGGCGTGCGGGGAGACCACCTCGCGCAGCGCCGTCGTCCACTCCTCCTGCGTCTTGGGGCCGAGCCGGAAGTACCAGTCGTCGAGCACGATCAGCAGCCGGCCCTCGGCCTCCAGCAGCCCCGACAGCTCCGCCACCAGCCCGGTGTCCGCCCGGGGGTCCCAGCGCAGCAGGGTGGTGCCGTGGCCCTGCGCTTCCAGCTGATGGGAGATCCATGCTGCCCAGGGCCGGGTGAAGCCCGCATAGCTGATGGTGATGTGCTCGCCTGAGCGGGTGGGACCGGAAAAGGTGGTCTGCTCGACCATGCGACCGTCTCCCTGGGATGCGATGGTGCGCGCTGCAGAGGCTGTCTCGTCCGGGACGCCCTGGCTGTTCGGCACGATAGCCCAAGTGTCCCCCCATATGACGACAGTGCGTCAGGACATGTGGATGACAGGTCAGTTGAGCGCGATGGTGGCGTCCAGCCGGGCCGCGATATGCCGTATCAGGCGTTCCAGGTCGGCGCAGTAGACGGACGGGTGGGTGAATCCGCCGGTGTCCGCGCGGTAGCGGTGCGCGTAATTGCCGCCGCCGCACACCTCCACCAGGGCGCAGCCGCGGCACTGTGCCCCGAGGCCGTCCCGGCCGCTGCGGCGGGCGGCCATCCCCGGGTGGGCCAGGGCCTCGTCGAAGGTGTGGCGGAAGACGTCGAGGCCGGTGGCGGCGGCGCCCTCGTAGGCGGATTTGAGCGAGTCCACCTGTTCGATGGCGCCGTCGGTGTCGACGACCAGGGCGACGACGGGCGAGAGACCGACCGCCTCGCTGGAGCTGGGGCGGCCCAGGAGGAGGCCGAGGATTTCGGTGAACACCCGCACCCGGGGTCCGGGGCCGCCGTCCCACCACAGGTCGAAGACGGTGCACAGCCAGTCGCCGTACGGGGTGCGGCCGGCCGCGGCCCCGGGGCCCCTCCCGGCGCCGGCGGGGGGAGGGCTGGACCAGTTGGCGTGCGGGAGGAGGAAGTCGACCATCGGGGGGTCCAGGGCGCGCAGTGAGTCGTGGACCTCGGCGGGGTCGGCGGTGATGTCGATGGTGCACAGGATGCCGGCGAAGGCGTCGGGCCGGTCACGGAGCAGGCGTACGGCGCGGGAGGCCGCGGGCCAGGAGGGCCGCCCGGCGTGGTCGGTCCGGCGGCGGTTGAGGCCGGGCGTGCCGCCGTCCAGGCTGAGGCCGAGCCGGAATCCCGCGGCCGCGAGGGTGTCGATCCGCTCCCGGGTGAGGAGCGTGCCGTTGGTCTGCAGACCGAATTCGGCGGTGCAGCCGCCGGGCAGCGCGGCGCGGATCGCGGCGGCCTGTTCCAGGAGCGGGCCGGGGCCGGTGAGCAGCGGCTCGCCGCCGTGCAGGTCGATACGGACCTCGCGCAGCCGGTGGGTGCGGGCGTGTTCGGCGATGCGCAGGGCGGTCTGCCGGACGGTGGCGGCCGGGACGGTCGGCGGACGGGTGCGCCAGCTGCGGTCGGGGCCGGTGTAGATGTAGCAGTAGGTGCAGGCGAGGTTGCAGCGGCTGTGGACCTTCAGGACGAACTGCCGGAAGGGCACGACGGCCGTCCGGCCGGTCTTCTCCCCCGCCACGGCACCGCCCCCTGCACTCGTCCGCCTGCGTCGAGGTACGGGATCGACAGCTCCCGCCCGCTGACTGGTACTTGGCTCGGCCCTCGGTCGGGGAACCGGATTCCCTCGGCAACTGGCCGGTTCCCTTGCACGTTTGCCCAAAAACCGTCGTTCTTGCCTGTCAATGCAAGGCTATTTCCGGGCCGTCCTCGTAGTACGCCACGGCCTCGTCCGCCGAGGGCCAGTTGCGCAGCAGCAGTGCCGCCACCTCTCCCAGCACCGCATGATCCGTCCGCGCCGCCAGAACGCCCACGTCAACCCCGGCGAAATCCGGCAGCCGCTCGGCCGAGGGCCCCGGCCGGGCGGCCACCGCCGGTTCGGTGCGGGGGGTAGTCGCCACGCTGCTCTCCTCTGGGCCGGCTGGACGGGTGTGTTCCCGAACTCCCGTCCACAGAAACACGTTCCGGTGCGGACGGCCAGGCAGCCGGACGGGCGCTCGGGGCGCTCAGGCGGTGGATTCCAGGGCGCGCATCCGGGCGCGGGTGCGCTGGGCCTCGGCGCCGGTCTCCTCCGCGGCGTGCTGCCACTGTTCCCAGCTCTCGCGGTAGGCGTGCAGCGCCGAACGGGGACCGGCGGTGACCTCCAGGACCTCGCCGCGGCGGTGGTGGGCGCGGGCGGCCAGCAGGGGGCTGCCGGCCCGCCGGGCGGCCGCGGCGGCGCGGCGGAAGCAGGCGGCGGCCCGGTCGTGGCGCTCGCGGGAGTCGAAGCGGCGGTCCAGCAGCAGCTGGATGTCGCCCACTTCGAGCCAGGCCTCGGCCGACACCGCGTCCGGTACGTCCACGCCGCGGGCGGCCAGCTCCAGGATCCAGTCGGCCTCGTGCAGGTCGGCGAGGGAGGGCTGGCGTTCGTAGCGCAGCCGCAGGGCGCGGCCGAACAGCAGACGGTGGTGGCCGAGGTCGGGGTCCTGCGGCCCGGCCCGGCCCAGCGCCTCGCGCAGGACGTGCACCGCCTCGTTGGCCAGCCGTTTGCCCGGTCCGCCGGCCGGCTCCTGCCGGGCGCGCAGCAGCAGCGCCGCGCCGCGTTCGGCCAGCAGCGCGCTGTGCTCGGGCGAATCGGGGGTGGCCAGGCGGAGCGCGGCGGCCAGTGCGGCGAGGGCGGCGTCGAGGGCGGTCAGGTCGCCGGTGCGGGTGTGCACGGCGCGCTGGACGGCGGCCGTACGGCGCAGGGCGGCCGCTTCCAGCGCCGGGTCGTCGAGGGCGCGGGCCAGCTCCCGGGCGCGTTCGAGGAGCGGCAGCACGGACGGCAGGCCCGCGCCGTCGTGCAGTTGGCGGGCCGCCGCCAGCTCGAGCAGCGTCTCGCAGACCAGCCGGTCGGCGGCGCTGCCGCGGCGGCGCAGCAGGACGGTGGCGGCGTCGAGGTCGTCGGCGGCCCGCATCGCGAGCGCCTGGGCGGGCTGCGGCCCTTGCGCGCGGCGGCGGGCGGCCCGGCGGGCCTGGTCGAGCAGGACACCGCCCCGGGCGGCGTAGACCTCGCCGGGTACCTGCTCGCCGCTGGGCCACTGGTCGAGCAGGGTGGACAGACAGCGTTCCGCCTCGTCGAGGGGGTCGTCGGCGGCCAGGTCGTCGGCCCCCGGGAGCTCGTCGGTCCCCGGCGCGCCGTCGGGGGCGGGCAGGGCGGCGAGGCGGCGCAGGACCTCGGTGCGCAGCACCATGCACTCCAGGACGCGGGGGTCGAGCAGGCTCATCAGCCCGCAGGCGGCGTGCAGTCGGCGGGCGGCGTCGGCGAGCGCGCTGCGTTCCTCGGCCGGGGTGCCGGCGCTGTGGCGTTCCCGGGCGCGGGCGTGGCCGACCCGGCCGAGCACGATCAGCGCCCGGGTGCGCTCGGCCTCGCGGGCGGCGGTGACGGCCTCCTGGTCGCCGGCGGTCCCCTCGGCCGTGGCCCGCTCCGCGGCGAGTGCCGCGCGCTCCGCCTCCTCCAGGGCGTCCGGCTGGCGCCACTTCGCCCAGGCGTGCAGCAGGGCGCGGGCGAGGTCGGTGCCGGCCACGGGCAGCCGCTCGGTGGCGGCGCGCAGCAGCCGGACGGCCTCGATCAGGTCCCGGACGGCGCGGCCCTGTTCGTAGCGCTCCAGGAGGGCGGCGCCTTCCGCGGCGGGGCCGTCGGGCGCGTACGGCCGCCGGGCGGGCGGGCGCAGGGCCGGTTCGAAGCGGCGCAGCACGCGCTCCGAGACCCGGGCGAAGGGTTCGGGGACGGCGCGCTGGCCGGTCTCGGGCTCCCGGCCGCTGCCGGAGAGCATGGCGACGGCGACGGCCGGGAAGTTGCGCGCGCTGCGGCCGAAGGTGCGCTCGATGTAGAGCGAGCAGTGCTTGAGGACCAGGGCGGCCTCGCCCGCACTGAGCCGGCCGAGGAGTTCGTCGCGTACACCGGGCACGAAGTCGTACCACGGACCGCTCACCCCGGCCTGTTCCCCCGACGTCCCCTCCTCGGCGGGAAGTTGGGTGACCAGGCCGCTGAGCAGCACCTCCGCCAGCTCGGCCGGGCCGGTCTGGGGCAGCATCGCGCGCTGGACGAGCTGGATGACGGGCAGCGCGAGCGGGACGGCCGAGAGGTGGACGGCGAGCAGCCGGGCGGCGGGCGAGGCCTGCTGGTCGAACGCGCGGACCATACGGGCGGGTGCGGCGCGCTCGGGCTCGGGCAGCGGCGGGGCCGGCTGGCCGGCGCCGTGGTCGGCCCGTACGACACAGGCCGCGCCGCGCAGCGAGAGACCGGCGTCGGCGGCGGCCAGCCGGGCCCAGGAGCCGAGCGCTGAGGGGGTGGCGGACAGGACCGGGATGGCGCGTTCGCGGGGCGTTGCGTGCGCGGCGCCCGGTGCCGCGGCGGGGCGCCGGCGACGGCGGGAGGGGCGGAAGCCGAGGGCTTGGTAGGGGCCCTGGCGGCGGACGAGGGTGCCGGCCACGGCGGGCAGGAGGCTGCGCGCCCACATCCGCTGCGGCAGCGGCTGGACCACGGCGAGCGGGGCGTCGGCCGCCCAGCGGTAGAGCAGCCGCTGCATCCGGCCGTCCTCCCACAACGGGCCCGCGCAGTCGCTGACCACGAGGGTGAGGTGATGGCCCGTCGGGTCGTGCAGCTGGTCGGCGGGGCGCAGCGGGCGGCCGGGGCCCGGGGCCGCGGCGACGCCGACGTCCTGGCCGTGCGGATGGAGGTAGTGCACCGTCACATCGCGGAAGGCGCCGACCCGTTCGCAGACCTGGCGCAGGTCGTGCAGCATCTGCTCCCAGACGGCCATCGAGGACGAGCCGTCCATCAGCAGCCGCAGCGCGGCCGCCCGGCGGTGCACCCCGCGCAGCACCGGGATGATCATTTCGGCATGGGCGGAGAGTTCCGCGGTGGCGGGCTCGTCCAGCTTGCGGCGGGCCGGGGCGACCGGCGGGCGGTAGCGCTGGATGGGCCGCAGCGCCCGCTGCAGCGGCAGCAGCCCGGGGAACGCGGAGGCGATCGGGACCGCGACCTCGCCCAGGCGCTGCCGGTCCGGGTCGGGGAGCCGTTCGTCCCGGGTGGGCAGCAGCTCCGCGACCCGGCGCCGGGCGCCGTCCCGGAGGACGGACGAGGACGGATCCGCGTCCGCGGGGCCGTCGCCGTTTTCGCTGCCGTCCGGCGGTGTTCCTCGGGCGTCCCCGGGATCCAGGGAGACGGCCGGTCCCACCCGGAAAGTGGCCGGATCCGGACCACCGGGCTCCTGGGTGCGGGCGGGCCCGGCCTCCACGGAGCCGTCAGCCCGGGTGGCGTCCGGGGTGATCCACTGGGCGAGCCAGAGGGCGTCGGCCATTCCGCGGGCGTCCGCGGGCACCCCCGCCGCGGTCAGCCGGGCGACGAGTTCGTCGAGGGGGCCCGGGCCGGGCTCCCCGTGGGGCACCGCACTCACCTCGTCCGATCGAGAGGCCGCATCAGCTCCGCCGTCAGACGCCGCCGGGTCTCCTCCTCGTCCTCGTCCGTCCAGCCGGCCTTCTGCGTGAGGTGGATGGCGTTGAAGAGCTGGTCGACGGCGCGGACATCGCCGGGCTCGCGGTCCAGGAAGCCGTCGATCACCGCTTCGTAGCGCTCGGCCGCGCCCTCGCCGAAGTGGGCCCGCACCATGGCGGCCAGCCGCTCCTTGTCGGGCACCGGGATGTGGAGGTGGATACAGCGGCGCAGCAGGGGCGCCGGGAAGTCGCGTTCGCCGTTGCTGGTGAGGACGATGAAGGGGAAGGCGTGGCAGCGCACCCGGCCGTCGCGCACCGTCACCCGCGCGCCGTCGTCGCTCAGCACCTCCACCTCGGGAGCGGATCCGGCCAGCCGCTCCAGCTCCGGAATCCGGAACTCCCCTTCCTCCAGCACATTGAGGAGGTCATTGGGCAGGTCGATATCGCTCTTGTCGAGCTCGTCGACGAGCAGGACGCGGGGCCGGGCGGCGGGCAGCAGGGCCGTGCCCAGCGGGCCGAGGCGGATGTAGCGGCCGATCCCGCCGCCGGGTTCGTCGGTGGGGTCCGGGCCGGCCGCCACCTCGTCGTCCGCGGCGGCCGGGGCCGCGCGGGCGATCTGGAGGTCCTGGAGGCGGCCGATGGCGTCGTAGTCGTACAGGCCGTCGCGCAGGGTGCTGCGGCTGACGACCGGCCAGCCGAGCACCCGGCCGAGGCCGAGTTCGTAGGCGACCGAATGCGCCAGGGTGCTCTTGCCGCTGCCCGGCGCGCCGGTCACCAGCAGCGGACGGCGCAGATAGAGGGCGGCGTTGACCAGCTCGCGCTCGGTCTCGCCGGGGCGGTGGTGGCTGGCTTCACGGTGCTGCACGCCGAGCCTGCGCTCGGAGGAGGGGTCGAGGGCGGCGGGCGGCGCCACCAGAGGGCCACCGTCGAAATCGCGCCATGGGGGTGGCGGCGGAAGGTGCTCAATTCCGTCGTGCGGTGCCCCCGCGCCACGGTAGATGAGCCAGTCGCTCACGTCGGAACTCCTCGTCGCCGGCCAGGCCTCGGTCAGGAGCGATGGTCATGGCGGAGCGCCGGAGACGTCGGCATCGTCCACCCCGGCCTCCCCCACGTCCGCCACCTGCCATCACGCAGGTGCGCCTCACGGACAAGTCTTCCACGACGCTATGACAGTACTCAGCCGGACGGAAGCGCGCGGGGCGGTTTCCGGTCTCCCGCAGGAGCATCGCGGGCGGCCAAGTGCCGTGCACAGGGCGCCACTTGCCGCGGGAGGGGCGGACGCGGCAGAGGTGGGCACCGGGCGCGTGCGAGGCGCAGGGGGGCGTGCGCGGCGCCCGGACGAGCGAGGGGGCGGCTCCGTGCCCCGTTCATTGCGGGGACAGCTGGGGGCGGTCCGTGAAGAGCGGCGGGATCGGGTCCTCCGGGTCGTCGTAGAGGAGCACCAGGTCGCGGGCCCAGTGCATGCCCTCCTCGGCGGCGCCGGCGGCCTTGGCGCGCAGTTGCCTGACCAGCTCGGGGAGCCGGGCCAGCCCGCCCGATCCCTGCAGCAACTCCCGTACCCCGCGGTGGAATTCCTCGCATCCGGCATCGCAGCCCCGCTCCTCGCCGTGGCCGCCGGCCGGCCACAGCCCGGCCGGGAAGCCGGTGTCCAGGACGGCGCCGACCGCGTCCCGCCCGAAGCCGTCGGCGACCGTATGGCACAGGGCGGGCAGCGCTCCCTCGGCGGCCGTCTCCAGCAGCCGCCAGACCGCCTCGTCGGAGCCGCGCGCCGCGTCGCCGCCCGGGTGCGGCGCGATGCGCAGCGCCTGCAGTTCAGGGGCGGCGGCCAGGCCCTGAAAGCGGCGCAGCCAGGCCGGGTCGACCTGCTCGCGCCGCCCCTGGTCCCGCAGGATCACCGCGCGTCCCGAGCCCACCGGCCGCAGCCGGGCGGTGCGCCGGGTCGAGGCGGCGACCTCCCACTGGCCGGCGGCGGTGTGCCAGTGGCCTTCGGGGACGGCGACCTCCAGGCGTACCCGGGCGCCCGGCCCGGCGTCGCCGTCCGCCCGCAGCAGCCGCCCGCCGAGCCGCCGCAGCACCTGCTCCCGCGCCTGCTCGAACGGCACCCCGCCGGCCGACTCCTGGACGTCCACCCGCAGCCACTGCCCCTGGCCGTAGCCCTCGCTGACCGACCAGTTGAAGAGCTCCGGTCCGCCCTCGTCGTAGAACAGCGGCTCGAACTCGACGAGTACGGAGCGCGGGCGGCGGCGTACCGGCCCTATCCTGCGGCGGTCCTGGGGCTGCAGTACCACCGCCTTGGCCTGGACGAACTCCGCGAGGCGGAGCGCCTGTCCGCGTACCGCGGCGGCCTGTTCGCCCGGCACGTCCCGCACCTCGTCGGCGGTCAGCTGCGCCACGATCCGCAGGTAGTGCACAAAGGCGCGCAGCTCCGTGTACGGGTCGCTGCCCTGGTAGAGCGCGCCGTGACCGTCCCGCCAGGTACGCAGCGCCCAGGCCCCGGGCCGGTCCCCGCGGTCCAGCACCTCGCCGACCGCGGCCTCCACGAGCAGCGGATCGCGCGGTGCGGGCAGCCGGGCGAGCAGGTCCAGCGCCTGCAGCCGCTCCTGTACGCCCCACAGGCGGCCCCGGCCCGACATGATCGCGTGCTGGGCGTCGAACCAGGTCGGCCCGGCGGCGCGGCCGAGCTCCTGGCCGGCCCAGTGCCAGCGGTCGTGCAGGCTCATCAGCGCGTGGTACGGGTCGGGTCCCAGGCCCTCGGCGCCCGGGACCAGGTGTTCGGGCCCTAGCCCGCGCAGCGCGGTGACCGGCACCGCGAGCCCGACGTGGTCCTGCTGGTGGCGGCCCTTGACGATGCCGACCACCTCGCCGCGGTCACAGTCGATCAGCGGCCCGCCGGAGGCGCCGGGGGTGACCCGTACATCGCTGCCGAACTGCAGCCCCCGGGCGTCCCGGGCGCCGAAGCGGACGGCGATGAAGGGGTCGACGGGGGTGGTGGGTGTGGTGGGGGCACCGGGGGCGTGCGGGGCCGCGGGATCGGCGGGCGCACGGCGCCCGGCCCGCGGCGCCAGGGGGGCGCGGGGGGCGCGGTCGTCGTCCGGCTCCCGCGTGCCGTCTTCCGCCGCCCTCCCCCGTGTGCCGCATCCGTCGTGGCCGCGGAAGATATAGGCGTCCTCCAGGAGCGTCGCCGGCTGATCGCTGAGCCAGGCGCAGGGGTGCTCGGTCTCCGGGTCGAGCAGCCGGACCAGCGCGAGATCGGCGCGGGCGGCGGCGGGCCCGGCCGCCGGGTCGGGCCGGCTCAGGTCGTAGGCCGCCCGCGCGGGCACCACCCGGCCGCCGAACGCGACCCCGAAGACGCCGTCCGGGCCCGTGCCACGGCGCCGCCCGTCGCCCGCCGCGAGCACATGGGCGCAGGTCAGCACCCAGCCCGGGGCGATCAGCACCCCGCTGCCCCACGGCCGCCCCGCGGGCGCGCCCGGGGCGGGGCGCAGGGCGACGGTGGCGCGCCCGGCGTGGTCGAGGAGCTGTGCGTAGTGGGCACGGTCACCGCGGCCGGCGGCCTGGCCCTCGGAAGTCGTCATCAGCGGCTCGCATCGTCCGGCTCCCGGCGGCCGGCCGCGGGCCCCCCGTGCGGCTGTGCCGCCGACGGCGCCTCGTCCGCGCGGCGCCAGGTGAGCGTGACCGAGAGGTTGGCCTTCGCCTCGCCGTCCGCGAGCAGGGCGACGGCCTTGCCCGGCTTGGCCGACAGCTCCACGCCGAAGGTCACACTGGTCTCGTGCGGCGCGACCCGTTCGGTGGCCTGGCGGACGCTGGCGGCGACCCCGCCGACCACCTCGCGCAGTCCCTCGACACGGGCGCCGAGCGCGTCCCAGGCGCCGACGTCCTCGAATTCGCCGTCGGTCCCGTCCATGTCGTCCGGCCCGTCGAGCCCCGGGGCGTCGAGCCGGGAGACCCGGGCCCAGACCGCCGTACCGTCGGGCAGTTCGATGCGCTGCGCGCGCTCGTGCATCACGGCCTCCTGCTCCCCGTGGGCGGCAATTCCCCGATCACCGCGGGACCGTTGACAAGGTGATCAGGCTAGCCTTCGGGCGCCTGTGGCGCGAGAGGTCCATGAGCCTGCCTATCCTGGCCGGGAATGACCCATGACCCCTGGTGGAGAGCGCGTGTATTTCACTGACCGTGGCATCGAAGAGCTGGAGAGCCGGCGCGGCGAGGAGGAGGTCTCCCTCGGGTGGGTGGCCGACCAGCTGCGGACGTTCGTCGACCTGAACCCGGACTTCGAGGTGCCGGTGGAGCGGCTGGCCACGTGGCTGGCCCGGCTGGACGACGAGGACGAGGACGAGTAGCGGGCCGGTCCCTGCCCCGCGTACGGCGTGGCAGGGGCCGGCACCGGCACCGGCCCATGCGGCGGGGGCCGCCCCTCCGCGCGGGGCTCGCGCGCGCCGCGTTTGGCCCACCGCCGCGCGGGCGGCGGGCCGTGGACGAACAGGCCTGGATCAGACGTAGCGGAGCGCGTCGCGCATCCGCACCTTCACGTCTTCCTCATCGTTGAACGCCGCCCGCCCGGCCCGCGGGTCGTGCTCGTAGTAGGCCCTCTTGTTGTTCAGCTCGGCCCTCCTCGCCCCTTGCTGGGCGCCACGGAGCGCGTCCCGGATCTCCTCCGCGTGACGGGCGTGCCGGCAGGCCCCCTGCCCCTGGACGGCGTACTTCTGGGTCGCCTGGTTGTAGCCGATGGCCTTCTTGTAGCTGTGGGCACCGTCGGCCGACAGCGCCTTGTTGTTCGCCGCGTTCGCCTTGACGACCAGACTGTGGCAGCTCGCGGCGGCGGTGGCGGAAGCGGCGGCGGGCGCGGCGTGTGCCGACGCGACCGGCCCGGCCACCGCGGCACCGAGCACCAGAACCGAGAGCAACCCCGTTGTTTTACGCACGTGTTCGACTCCTTCATGGCATACGCCACGACATCAAGTGACACCACCGGGGACTCCGCCACGGCACCGCGCGGTTCCACTCTTCCGCACCTTAATGATCAAGGACGCCAGGGGACCGCTCCGGAGGCCTCTCCACGTCCTCCCGATGTCCTCCCGACGTCCTCCCAACGTCCTCCCGACGCCTCCCAGCACCTCCCAGCGCCCCCGATGCTCTCCGGACGCCTCCGGACGTCCTCGAACGAGGCACTTGACTTCCCCCATCCGCGATATATCGTGTCTGGTGTAGACGCGATATGTTGCGTTGCAGCAGATCAAGGGGAGGCAGGCATGTCAGCCGGGACCGAGTGGTCGCACCAACCAACACAGGTGACCTCACCACGCACGCTGGAGGTCACCGAACCCGTCGACGCCTTGACCGTGCGCGTGCTCAACGGCACCGTCAACGTCGTCGGCACCGCCGACGACGGCCCGGCCCGCGTGGAGATCGGCGAGGTGCACGGCCCGCCGCTGACCGTCTCGTACCGAAGCGGCACCCTGTCGGTCGCCTACGAGGACCTCCCCTGGAAGGGCTTCTTGAAGTTCCTCGACCGCAAGGGGTGGAACCGCAGCGCGGTGGTCTCGGTGACCGTGCCGGCCGGCACCCGCGTCGAGGTCGGTGCGGTCGGCGCCTGCGCGGTGGTCTCCGGCATCTCGGGACGTACGGACGTCCGCGGCGTCTGCGGCGACAGCACCCTCGTCGGGCTGACCGGCGGGGTGCGGGCCGACACGGTCTCCGGCAATGTCGAGGCACAGTCGGTCACCGGCGATCTGCTTTTCCACTCCGTCTCGGGGGATCTGACGGTCATCGACGGGGCCGGCGGGGCGGTGCACGCCGACTCCGTCAGCGGTGACATGGTCCTCGATCTGGACCCCGGGCAGGGCGCCGACATCGCCTTGACGACGGTCTCCGGGGAGGTCGCCATCCGGCTACCCGACCCGGCCGACGCGAAGGTCGAGGCCAACACCGCGAGCGGCACCGTCTCCAACGCCTTCGACGGCCTGCGGGTCAGCGGCCAGTGGGGCGCGAAGAAGGTCACCGGCTCGCTCGGCGCGGGCACCGGCACGCTCAAGGTCACCACCGTCTCCGGCGGCCTGGCCCTGCTGCGCCGCCCCTCCCCGGCGGACGAGGACAGCCGCCCCGGCACCCCCTCCGCCGGTTCGCACGACGATTCCCCCACCGGCCCGCCCGCCGGGAAGAAGGTGCTCTGAGCATGCCCCCCGTCTTTGCCCATGGCCGCCTGCGCCTCTACCTCCTCAAGCTGCTCGACGAGGCGCCGCGGCACGGCTACGAGATCATCCGCCTTCTGGAGGAGCGCTTCCAGGGCCTCTACGCCCCCTCCGCCGGCACGGTCTACCCGCGGCTGGCCAAGCTGGAGGCCGAAGGACTGGTGACCCATGCGACCGAGGGCGGCCGCAAGGTCTACTCGATCACCGATGCCGGCCGGGCCGAACTCGCCGACCGTGGCGGCGAGTTGGCCGACCTTGAACTGGAGATACGGGAGTCGGTCGCCGCCCTGGCCTCCGACATCCGGGAGGACGTCAGCGGTTCGGCGCGGAATCTGCGCCGCGAGATCCGGGAGGCCGCCCAGCAGGCCCGCAAGGACGCGGGAGGCTCAGGGAAGGCCGGACGGAACGGCGGCGGGGCGGCGGACGCCACGCAGGGCACGGCCGGCCGCCCCTTCCCGGAGGCCGCCGACTACTTCGACGCCGCGTTCGGCGACAAGGAGTCCTGGCGGCAGGCGAAGGAGGAGTTCCGGCGCGCCAAGGAGGAGTGGAAGGAGCAGGCCCGGCGGGCCAAGGAGGAGAGCCGGCGCGCCAGGCAGGACGCCCAGCGGGCCCGTAAGCAGGCCAGGGACGCCCAGGTGTTCGCGCGCGAGGAGGTCCAGCGGGTCATCAAGCGCGTACAGGACCAGGCCCAGGGGGCGGTGCGGTCCGGCGACTGGTCGGGGGCGCTGCGCGAGGCGCTGTCCGAGGTCTCCCGCGAGGTCGGGCTCTTCACCGGTGCCCAGTCGGGCGCCGGGTGGGGCGAGGAGCCACGCGAGGCCGGCCGGGGCGGCGAGCCGCACGGGGCCGGGCGGGACGGCGCGGACGGCGGGGCCCGGGTGACGGTCGAGCGCGTCGACCTGCCCGAGGAGAAGCCCGAGGACGGCCCGGCGGCCGGGGCTCCGCCGGCCCCGGAAGCCCCGGAGTGGGCGAAGGAACCGGCCGGCGACGACCCCGCCCGCGACTTCGACCGGCTGCTGGACCGTTTCCGCGACGATCTGCGGGACGCGGCGCGCGATCACGGCGTCACGGCCGAACAACTGAAGGAGTCCCGCAGCCGGCTGTCGACGGCCGCCGCCCACATCGGCGCGCTCCTGCGCCATCCGGAGCAGTACGGCTCCCCGACGGACCGGGACGACTGAGAGGGCCTGTCAGAACCGGGACGGCCCACGAGCGCATCCGGACGTCACCGCCGGGATGGCTCGGCGGCCGGGGTCACCGAGCGGCTGGGGCCATCGAGCCCGGGGCACCGAGCGGCCGGGGCGGGCGCACATCCGATGCGCGCCCGCCCCACCCCGCCCACGGGGCCGGGGGTCCGGGGCCACGGGGCCACGGGGCCCCTGGGCGTGGCGGGGCAGCCATTCACTCAGCCCCGACGCACCCCCGCAGCGCCCCGATGAGCCGTTCGGCCCGCTCGTCACCAGGGCCGCCCATCCGGTTGGCGGTGTAGGCGAAGCCGACCCCGAACTCGTCGTCCCCGAAGGCGAATTGACCGCCCGCCCCGCTGTGGGCGAAGGAGCGCGGACCGAGCAGTCGGCGGAACGCCGAGTCGAGGAGGACGCCCGTCCCCCAGCGTGCGCCGAGGTCCGGGAAGCCGGAGAACGAAGGCCCGCCCGACAGCTGGGTGACCGCGTCGGTGACCGTTCCTTCGGACAGCAGCCGCGGTCCGCCGTCCAGACCGGTGGCGACCGCCGCGTACAGGGCCGCCAGACCGCGCGCCGACGACACCGCGCCCGCACCGGGGAATTCGGCGGTCAGCAGGGCGGGCGAGTTGTAGCCGTGCGGATCGTCGAGCCCGGGGAAGGGCAGGGCGCCGTTCATCGTCACGGCCCGCATGGGCAGCAGATCGGCGCTCGGCAACGGGGCCCGTCCCTCCGCCTCGACGAGGCGGGCCAGCCGCGGAACCTCTTCCTGCGGCATACCGATCCAGGTACGCAGCCCCAGGGGGCCACCGATGACCGCCCGGAAGTAGCGGCCGGGCGTACGGCCGGTGAGGCGCCGGATCACCTCGCCGACGATGAAGCCGAAGGCATGGGCGTGGTACTCGAACGCGGTACCGGGCTCCCAGAGCGGCTGCTGTTCCTCCAGGGCACGGATCACCGGCGTCCAGGCGGTCAGCTCCTCGAACGTCAACTCCCGTTCGGCGAGGGGGATTCCGGCGGTGTGGGCGAGCACCATCCGGGTGGTGATCCCCTCCTTGCCGTGGCGGGCGAACTCCGGCCAGTAGTCGGCCACCGGGGCGTCGAGATCCAACTCCCCTTCCTGCGACAGCAGATGGGCCAGGAAGCTGACCACGGACTTGGCGAGGGACATGACGGGAAGGACGGTGTCCTCCTGCCACTCCCGCCCGGTCCGGTCATCGGCGACACCGCCCCACAGGTCCACGACCTTGCGCCCGCCCACGAACACGGCAGCGGCGGCGCCGACTTCACCGCGCTCGGCGAAGTTCCGGGCGAATTCGTCCGCGAAGGCCCCGTATCCCTCGTCGGCCCATCCTCGGTACGGCATCCGGCGCTCCCTCTCCACAGGCGCGGCGACCCCCCGTGGGCCGTCGGCCGGGTCACCCTACGCACGGGCGCCGCCCGCACTCGATCGAATATCCGGCGCACGGGGGGCACCCGGCCGCCGCGAGTGCCACGGCGGCCGGGCGACGACCGGACGGCAGGGCGGCCGGGCGACGACCGGGCGGCGGCCGAAACCGGATCCCCCAACCAGCCCTCAGCTACACACAGTTGCCATCGACGCTCTGGATTCACGCCACGTAATCGGGGAACTCACTACTTCGCACGGCTTTCCGCCCGGCGCCGGGCTCCAGGGAGCCCCAGCTGCCCGCTTCCGCGGACCGGTGGCCGTGTTCCCGACCACGGAGCACCCCCTGTCTGCGCACGCATCGTGAAGGCCATGAGGTAAAGCGATGTCGGAATACCTTTCGGTCGCCCGCCGGATGTGGCACCTGCTGGAGCCGCTGCACGCCACGCTGTACTTCGCCCCCGAGGCCCGCCAGGTCGCCGCCGGCCTCGGCCATGACGTGTCCTCCCGCTGGCCCAGCTACTTCGCCTGGCGCACGGCTCCGCTGGGCGCCGCCGGGCCCGAATTGGTGGCCGCGACGTACTACACCTTCAGCCCGCGGATGATCGCCCGGCACCTCCCGCGGATCTGGACCGTCGCGGACCCGGCCAAGGTGCTGGACGCACGGCTGCTGGCCATGGACCGTGCGCTGACGGCGCTGACCGACGGCCGGCTGAGCACCGCGCAGCTCGCCGAGGCGGCCCGGCTCGCCCGCCAGGCCGCCGAGAACGCCGGCTGCGCCGCCCGCCCGCTGGCCGCCGCCAACCGCGATCTGCCGTGGCCGGACGCGCCACATCTGGTGCTCTGGCAGGCCGCGACGGTACTGCGCGAACACCGCGGCGACGGCCATCTGGCGGCCCTGCTGACCTGCGGACTCGACCCCTGCGAGGCCCTGGTGTCGTTCGCCGCGATCGGCGCCGCGCCGGCCGCCGGCTTCGCGGGCCGCGGCTGGAGCGCACAGGAGTGGAGCGATGCCCGACACCGTCTCGCCGCCCGTGGCTGGATCGCACCGGACGGCACCGCGACCGAGCGCGCCCGCAAGGAACGCGAGGCGATCGAGCGAACCACGGACCGCCTGGCGGCCGGCCCGTGGCGGGCGCTGGGCCACTCACGCGCCGAACGACTGGCCCAGCTGCTCCACCCCGCCCTGAGCGCGCTGTTCGAGGCCGGCTACCTGCCCCGGCACAGCACGCTGGGCATCGGGACGGTGAAGGTGGGCTATCCGTAGGGCGGGGGCCGGCCGTGGCACGTGTGCGGCCCGTGACACGCGTGTGGCCCGTAGCGCGCGTGCTCCCTCAACTCACGCGCCGGCCCCGCTCCTCCTCCAGCGCCCGCAGCACCTCACCGTAGGTCGCCCCGTGATCGGCGAGCACCGCCGCGGCCGGTCCGGGCCTGGCGGCCAGCGCCATCAGCAGATGCTCGTCACCGAGGTACCGCTCGCCGCGTCCGACGGCAATCCGCAGGGCACGCTCCAGCACGGACTTCGCCTCCGCCGTGAACAGCCGGCGCGTCCGCTTCCGGCGCCCGGTCCGTCCGCCTCCGGCCAGCGCGCCCACCCCGTGCGCCTGTTCCACCCGCGTCACGACCTCGTCGATATCGATCCCGAGCCCGGCCAGCGCCGCCGCGTCGGCCGGGGACACCCCGCCGCGCCGGCGCACCGCCGCGAGGGCGTCCGCCACCGACTCCCGCCGCGCGTGGACACCGAGCGCCGCGAGCACCCGGGCGGCCGGCGAGTCCGTACGCTCCAGCAGCGCGAGCAGCAGCTCCGGTTCGCCGACCGTGCCGCTGCCCGTACGGTCCGCCCATTCCGCGGCGCCGCGCACCACCGCGCGTGCGTCGGCCGTGAATTTCTCGAACATCAGCGCCTCCCGTGCTTCTTGTGCACTGCCTGTCTGCTGACACCCAGCTCCGCCGCGATCTCCTGCCACGACCAGCCCTTCGCGCGGGCGCTGCGCACCTGCACGGCTTCGAGCTGTTCCAGCAGCCGGCGGAGCGCGGCCACGGCGCGGAGCCCGACCCGGGGATAAGCGCTAAGACCGGCCAGGCGCGGTCACGGACAAGGCGATCACCGCCGCGGTCCCGTCCGTCCACAGCGCCGCGGCGGCCGCGTCCGGTGCCGTCAGCAGCGCCGCGTCGAACCGCTCCAACTGCGCCTCGTGGGCGCCAGGTGGCCCGAGCCGGGTGCGCCCCTCGACCGCCACCACCATGACCTCGTCGGGAACCTGGTCATGGTCGGGGCCACGGTCGCCGTCGGCGGCGCCGTCGCCGGCCGGCCACACCCTCCGGCTCCCCCGCACCATCTCCACCGTCGCCGCCGCCCGCCCCTCCCGGAGCATCACATTGAGGTTGACGACGGGGTGGCCGTCCAGCAGCCGGGAGTCGGTGGCGGCACCGCCGGGGAAGGCGAACGGGCGGTAGCGCTCAGGGAGGAGTTGCGCGGTGCCGTCCACCGTCAGTTCCAGCCCGGCGCCGTCGACGACGGTGAGGATCCGCCGGACACCGGGCAGCGGCGAGTACGGACCGTCGCGGGTGACGTCCGCCAGGCTGACCCGCCAGGCGAAGGTGTCCCAGCCGGAGCCCGGCGGCTGGACGGCGACCTCCCGGGTCACCCCGCCGCCGTTGCTCCACGGCGCGGCGGCGCGCCCCTCCGCCCGCAGGATCCGCACTCTTCCCGGCCTCCTCACCGAAGGGACTTCACGACTGCACGACTGCACGCCACACACCGACGGGACGTCGACATCACGTCGGCCACCAAAAACGTCGACATCACCTGGGCGACCGCAAAACCATCGACATCCCGTCGACCGCCGAAGGGACCGCACGCCAGGCGTCACACCGTCAGCACGATCTTGCCGAACAGCTCGCCCTCCGCCATCTTCGTGAACCCCTCACGCGCCCGGTCCAGCGGCAGCGTCGAATCGATCACCGGCCGGATGCCCTTGGCCGCGCAGAAGCTGAGCAGCGATGCCAGCTCCTCCTTGCTGCCCATCGTGGAACCGACGATCTTCAGTTCCAGGAAGAAGATCCGGTTGAGCTCGCCGCTCTTGGGGGTGAAGCCGCTGGTGGCGCCCGAGATGACCAGACTGCCGCCGGGGCGCAGCGACTTGACGGAGTGCGACCAGGTGGCGGCGCCGACCGTCTCGATCACCGCGTCCACCCGCTGCGGCAGCCGCTCGCCGGTCGCGAACACCGCCTCGGCGCCCAGCTCCAGCGCACGCTTGCGCTTGGCCTCGTCCCGGCTGGTGGCGAAGACCCGCAGCCCCGCGGCGGCGCCCAGCACGATGGCGGCGGTCGCGACGCCGCCGCCGGCGCCCTGCACCAGGACGCTGTCCCCGGGCCGTACGCCCGCGTTGGTGAACAGCATCCGGTACGCGGTCAGCCAGGCGGTCGGCAGACAGGCCGCCTCCTCGAAGGACAGCTCCTTCGGCTTGGGCAGCACGTTCCAGGAGGGGACGGTGACCTGCTCGGCGAAGGTGCCCTGGTAGCGCTCGGTGAGGATGGAGGGCTTCTCCTTGGCGCCGACTCCGTGGCCGGTCTGCCCGATGACGGAGTGCAGGACGACCTCGTTGCCGTCCGCGTCCACTCCGGCGGCGTCGCAGCCGAGGATCATCGGCAGGCTGTCCTCGGTGATCCCCACCCCGCGCAGCGACCACAGGTCGTGGTGGTTGAGGGAGGCGGCCTTGACGTTGACGGTCGTCCAGCCGGGGCGTACGTCAGGGGCCGGCCGCTCCCCCAATTCGAGGCCGTTCAGCGGCTGGTCACGGTCGATGCGGGCGGCATAGGCAGCAAACATGATCCCAACGTAGGCCGCGGCAGGGCGCTGCGGTACCGCACAGGGGTGTGACACGCGCCGCGCCGCCTCCACTCCCCCCGGGTCGCGCCGCGCCGCCCGTGCCTCGCCGCGGCGCCGTGCCGCGTCGAGGGGGGCACCCGTGTTACGCCGCGCCTCCCGTGCCGCGTCACCACGACGGGCCGGGCCCGCACCTCATACAGGTGCGGGCCCGGCCCGTTGGCGGATGACTCCGGTGGCGGCGCGGTCAGCGACGGGCCACGCCCTCGGCGCGGGCGGCGGCCGCGACGGCGGCGCTGACGGCCGGGGCGACCCGCTCGTCGAACGGCGAGGGGATGACCCGGTCGGCGCCGAGCTCGTCGGCGACAACGGCGGCCAGGGCCTCGGCGGCGGCGAGCTTCATGCCCTCGGTGATCCGGGTGGCCCGCACCTGCATGGCTCCGGCGAAGATGCCCGGGAAGGCCAGCACGTTGTTGATCTGGTTGGGGTAGTCGCTGCGTCCGGTGGCGACCACGGCCGCGTACTTGTGCGCGACCTCCGGGTGGATCTCCGGGGTGGGGTTGGCCATCGCGAAGATCAGCGAGTCCTTCGCCATCTTGGCCACCGCCTCCTCCGGCACCGTGCCGCCGGAGACCCCGATGAAGACATCGGCGCCGTCCAACGCGTCCTCCAGCGATCCGGTCAGCCGGCCCTTGTTGGTGAAGCCGGCCACCTCGCGCTTGACGTCCGTGAGGTCGCCGCGGTCGGTGGAGACGATGCCCTTGCGGTCGCAGACCGCGACGTCCCCGATGCCCGCCTCGATGAGGATCTTGGCGATGGCGACGCCTGCCGCACCGGCGCCCGAGATGACCGCCCGCAGCTGGCCGAGCGAGCGGTCGGTGAGCTTGGCGGCGTTGCGCAGCGCGGCCAGCGTGACCACGGCGGTGCCGTGCTGGTCGTCGTGGAAGACCGGGATGTCCAGCCGCTCCTGGAGCCGGCGCTCGATCTCGAAACACCGCGGCGCCGAGATGTCCTCCAGGTTGACCCCGCCGAAGGACGGGGCCATCCGGACGACGGTCTCGATGATCTCGTCGGTGTCGGTGGTGCCGAGCGCGATCGGCACCGCGTCGACGCCGCCGAACTGCTTGAAGAGGATGGCCTTGCCCTCCATCACGGGGAGCGAGGCCTCCGGGCCGATGTCGCCCAGTCCCAGCACCGCGGTGCCGTCCGTGACCACGGCGACGACCTGGGACTTCCAGGTGTAGTCGTGGACGAGCTCGGGCTGGTCGGCGATGGCGCTGCACACCTTGGCGACGCCCGGCGTGTACGCGAGGGACAGGTCGTCCTTGTCGCGGACCGGCACGGTCGCCTGGATGGCCATCTTGCCGCCGCGATGCAGCGCGAAGGCCGGGTCGAAAGCATCGTCGGGCGCACTGCCCGCGCCCGCGCCGGTATTGCTGTCGCTGCGAGGATTGACGATCTCCGCTGCCACTTGTCTTACCCCTTTAATCGAAATTCTGTTGAGGGTGGCCACCCCTGGTTGAGGGGTGGGCGGGCACCGCGTCCGCGCCCTGCACGGCGGATGACCGCCGCGCGCGGGGAGGTTTTCGGACGCCGGGCGCGCCGCACACGCGCCCTGAGCCCCGGATGAGGGGTGTAACCAACCTTTCTACCCGACGGGCGCGGGCCCCGACGAGTCAGATTCCTTACCCTCGAGTTCAGAGTTCCGACAATAACCGCGAAATGCACAAAAAACGCAGAAGGGTCATCCCCTCCGGTCCGGATCCCGAGACGCCGGGAACGGGGCGGGGAGGCCCGTCATCAGCGGAGGCGGAGGCTCCCCTTGTGCCACAAGGGCGTCACCTTGCCTTCTCCGTCCGTTATCCGATTTTGACCATAACGACAGTCCGAATAGCGGAGCACGGATGGCAGGATTCCGTCACCAACCGAGGTCGCGACGCTCGACGGTGTGCCCCCGGCCCTTTGTCACGTCGGCTTCCCCGTCGGCTTCTCCATTCGCAGGAGGCTCAGCATGACCGCACGCACCATCCGTCGCACGGCCGCCGGCAGGTCCCGCACGGCCGTGGCCGCGGCGGCCGCGGTCGCCGCCTCGCTGCTGCTGCTCAGCGCCTGCGGTGACCAGACGGACGCGGCCATCGCCAAGCGCGAGGCGAAGAAGAACCGCAACGTCAATGCGCCGCTGTTCAAGAAGCTGCCCAAGGATGTTCAGGAAAAGGCCATGCTCCAGGTCGGCTCGGACATCACGTACAAGCCGGTGGAGTTCCGCTCCAACGGCGTGATCGAGGGCATCGACCCGGATCTCGCGGAGGCGATGAGCAAGGAGCTGGGCATCAAGCTCAACTTCAACAACGCCACCTTCGACACCCTCATGGGTGGCCTGAAGTCCAAGCGCTACGACATCGCGATGTCGGCGATGACGGACACCAAGGAGCGCCAGGAGGGCATCGACAGCAACACCGGCAAGAAGATCGGCCAGGGTGTCGACTTCATCGACTACCTCAACGTCGGTGTGTCGCTCTACACCCAGAAGGGCAAGACCAAGGGCATCGACGGCTGGGAGACGCTGTGCGGCAAGAAGCTCGCGGTGCAGCGCGGCACGGTCTCGCACGACCTGGCCAAGGACAAGTCGAAGGCCTGTGAGAAGAACGGCGAGCAGCCGATCTCGATCGAGGCCTTCGACAACGACTCCGAGGCCCAGACCCGGCTGCGCACCGCCGGTGTGGACGCCGTCTCCAGCGACTACCCGGTCGCGGCGTATGCGGTGAAGGTCTCGGGTCACGGCAAGGATTTCCAGATGGTCGGCGGCGCGCCGCTCAAGGCGGCCCCGTACGGCATCGCGGTCCCCAAGGGCAAGGAGCAGCTGCGTGACACGCTGCGGTCCGCGCTGGAACTCGCGATCAAGAACGGCTCGTACGCCAAGGTCCTGGACAAGTGGGACGTCAAGGATGCCGCGGTCAAGAAGGTGCAGCTCAATGGCGGCTCCTGAGCCGTCGCACGCCCACCCCTCCGCTCCGCGCACCTCCCGCCGAATGCTGAAAGGCAACACCCGTGTCAGTTGACGTCGACAAGTCGGCCCAGCCGCCGGCGGACGCTCCGCCGCCCCAGCCCGAGCCGATCAAAGCCATCCCGGTCCGCCACTACGGCCGCTGGGTGGCGGCGGTCGTCGTCCTCGGACTGATCGCCCTGCTCGGCCGGGCCTTCGCCTCCGGGAACGTCAACTGGGACGCCATCCCCCAGTACATGTTCAACGCGGACATCCTCAAGGGCCTGCGCAACACCCTGCTGATCACCGTGCTCTCGATGATCATCGGCATCGTGGGCGGCGTGATCCTGGCCGTGATGCGCCAGTCCAAGAACCCGGTCACCTCGACGGTGGCGTGGTTCTACGTCTGGTTCTTCCGCGGTACGCCGGTCTACGTCCAGCTGTTCCTCTGGTTCAACCTGGGCCTCGTCTTCCAGTACATCGACATCATGCCGATCTACAAGGACGAGTGGTCGGACTTCATGACCCCGTTCCTGTGCGCGCTGCTGGGCCTCGGGCTCAACGAGGCGGCGTACATGGCGGAGATCTGCCGGGCCGGCCTCAACGCCGTCGACGAGGGCCAGACCGAGGCGGCGCACGCGCTGGGCATGAGCCACGCCAGGACGCTGCGCCGGATCATCGTGCCGCAGGCGATGCGGGTGATCGTGCCGCCGACCGGCAACGAGGTCATCAACATGCTCAAGACCTCCTCGCTGGTGATCGCCGTCCAGTACTACGACCTCCTCCAGGCCGCCCAGAACGTCGGCCGGGACTCGGGCGTCGTCGTGGAGATGCTGATCCTCGCCGCCGCCTGGTACCTGATCGCCACCACGGTGCTGAGCATCGGCCAGTACTACCTCGAGCGTTACTACGCCCGCGGCTCCAGCCGCCAACTGCCGCTCACTCCGCTCCAGCGCGCCAAGGCGAAGCTGTCCGGCGGCTTCAACCGCTCCGCCGGAGGTGCGGCATGACCAGCAAGCTGACGACGAACCAGGCCGCGGGCACCAGCGGCGCCCCGATGGTGCTGGCCGAGGGCGTCCACAAGTCCTTCGGCGCGGCCCACATCCTCAAGGGCATCGACCTGGAGGTCGCGCCCCGGGAGGTCTTCTGCCTGATCGGCCCGTCCGGCTCCGGCAAGTCGACTTTCCTGCGCTGCATCAACCACCTGGAGAAGGTCAACGCCGGCCGGCTGTCCGTCGACGGCGAACTGGTCGGCTACCGCGAGCACAACGGCAAGCTCTACGAGCTGCGCGACAAGGAGGTCGCCGCCCGCCGCCGCGACATCGGCATGGTCTTCCAGCGCTTCAACCTCTTCCCGCACATGACCGCGGTGGAGAACATCATGGAGGCGCCGATCCAGGTCAAGGGCGAGTCGAAGTCCGCGGCGCGGGAGCGGGCGGTCAAGCTCCTGGACCGCGTCGGCCTGTCCGACAAGGCCGGGAACTACCCCTCACAGCTCTCCGGCGGCCAGCAGCAGCGCGTCGCCATCGCCCGTGCGCTGGCGATGGAGCCCAAGCTGATGCTCTTCGACGAGCCGACCTCGGCCCTGGACCCGGAGCTGGTCGGTGACGTCCTGGACGTCATGAAGGACCTGGCGGCGGACGGGATGACGATGGTCGTCGTGACCCATGAGATGGGCTTCGCCCGCGAGGTCGGCGACTCGCTGGTCTTCATGGACGACGGGGTGGTGGTCGAATCCGGCCACCCGCGCGACGTGCTCGGCAACCCGCAGCACGAGCGGACGAAGTCGTTCCTGTCGAAGGTGCTGTAGTCGAAGGTGCTGTAGCGGCAGGAGCCCGTGCCGGGCTCCCCGGGCCGCGGCGAGACCTGCTCCCCCGGGAGGAGGCCCGCCGCGGCCCTTCCTCCGTTGCCGCCCTTCGCCTCCGCCCCCGTTCCGTGCGTGCCCCGCCCCGTCCTTCCCTCGTCACCGGCCGGTGCACCGGTGCGCCATGCCCCTACTTCAGGCCCAGCACCAGCGCATCCGTGGGCGAGGACCATACCGGCCGGGCCTCCGCGAACCCCGATTCGCGCAGTACGGCCGCATGCCATGCCGCCGAGGGGGTGTCGCCGTCCGCGTGCTCGCCGTAGATCTCGAAGCGCTCGGCGGTCGGCCCGGCCAGCCGCGGGTCGGCGGCCGCCAGCTGCCACCACGCGGCCCAGTCGACGGCGCCGGCCGCCTTCGCCGCGTCCATCCGCGCATGCCGGAAGGCCCGCTCGGCGGCGTTGATCCGCGGGGTGGCCTCCTCGGGCATGCGGTCGGCGTTCAGGAAGACGCCGCCGTCCCGCACCAGGGTGCCGAGCTGCCCATACAGGCCCCGGAGGTCCTCGGTGTGCAGCCAGTGCAGCGCGGTGGCGGTGAGCACCGCGTCGTAGGAGTCGTGCGGCAGCCGGTCCGTCCAGGCCGGGTCCTTGAGATCGGCGCGTACGAAGCGGACCCGGCGCTCGCCGGCGAAGTACCCTTCCGCGATGGCCAGCAGCGCAGGATCCAGATCGACGCCCACGCTCTCGGCCTCGGGGAACCGCTTCAGCAGCCGGTCGGAGATACTTCCCGTGCCGCAGGCGAGATCCAGCACCCGGGGCGCGGGGCCCACCAGCGCCTCGACCATGTCCAGCATCACCCGGAACCGCTCCTCGCGGTCGGGGAGGTACCACTCCTGCTGACGGTCCCAACTGTTCTGCCACGCCGCCCAATCGGCGCCGGCAACGGTCTCGGTCATCGCTTCCCTTTCAAGACGTAATACCCTCGTAGCAACAACACCTATTACCTCACGCAAGCATTCCGCACCTTAGCCCCAGCCCGTAAGGACTACAAGTGGAACTGGCCTATTACTCGGACTATGCCGTGCGACTGGTCAACACCGAGCAGCCCGAGCGCGGCACCGACACCCTCACCACGGTCGAAGCCGTACGCGACCTCTTCGGCCCCGCCCAGCAGGCCGCCCGGCGCGCGACCGAGAGCGACGTGACCCGGCTGCGCGCGGTCCGCGCCCGGCTGCGCGCCGTCTTCGAGGCCGCGGCCGGCGGCGACGAGGTGCGCGCCGTGGACCTCCTCAACGCCCTGATGATGGAGTTCCCGGTCAGCCCGCAGATCTCCGGCCACGAGAACCGCGACGATGGGGGCACCTCCCGCTCATGGGGGTCCCCCCGGTCATGGGGGTCCCCCCGCTCAAGCGGAGTCGAGAGTGGGGGAGCAGTCGAGAGTGAGGGAGGAGTCGAGAGCGGCGTAGCCGAGAGTGGGGGAGGCCGCCCCAACTGGCACATGCACATCGCCGACCACGCGGCCAACGCCACCGCGGGCTACACCGCGACCGCCTGCATGGGCCTGGCCTTCCACCTCACCGACCTGGGCATCGACCGGCTCGGCATCTGCGAGGCGCAGCCCTGCCGCAACGTCTACCTGGACACCTCGACCAACCGCTCCCGGCGCTACTGCTCCGACCGCTGCGCCACCCGTGCCAATGTCGCCGCCTACCGCGCCCGCAAGCGCCTGGAGAGCGAGCGCTCGGGCCGCACCGGCCGGACCGCCGAGACCACCCAGGAGAGCACCCCGGTGACCGAGCGTTGAATCCCCCGCGGGGGCCGCACCCGCACCCAGGCACGGGCGATGACCAGTTCGTCGGGAACGACCCCGAATTCCCGGCTGTCGTTCTCGACGAACGGATTGTCCCCCTGCACCCACCAGCCGCCGTCGCGCCGCCGCACGGCCCGCTTGACGATCAGCAGATCCTGGCGGAACGGGTGCCGCAGCACGACGACGTCACCGGGCCGCACCACGGCCCCGTACTGCACCACCAGCTGGTCCCCGGGCCGCAGCGTCGGCACCATCGACGGGTTGTAGACCTCGGCCAGCCCGAAGGCGCGGAGCAGCCCGCCCCGCCCGCTTCCCGCGTCCGCGTCCCCGCCCTGCTCCGGCCCACGCTCGTGCACCCGCTCCGGCATCCCGTACCTCCCGGCCTGGCCCCGGTCCGTCCCGCTCACCGGTCCATCCTCCATCAGCCCCACCCCGCTACCGGACTTTTGCCCTAAGACCCCCGGCCCGGCCAAGAAAAGCCTTCCCGCACCGAGTAATCTCGCACCTGAGAAGACGATCACGAGGAAGGACTGAACATGCTTTCGCGCCTGTTCGCCCCCAAGGTGAAGGTCAGCGCCCACTGCGACCTGCCCTGCGGCGTGTACGACCCGGCCCAGGCCCGCATCGAGGCCGAGTCGGTCAAGGCCGTCCAGGAGAAGTACCAGGCCAACGAGGACGCGGACTTCCGCACTCGCGCCGTCCTGATCAAGGAGCAGCGCGCCGAGCTGGCCAAGCACCATGTCTCGGTGCTGTGGAGCGACTACTTCAAGCCCCCGCACTTCGAGAAGTACCCGGAGCTGCACCAGCTGGTCAACGACACCCTCAAGGCCCTCAGCGCGGCCAAGGGTTCCAACGACCCGGCCACCGGCCAGAAGGCCCTGGACTACATCGCCCAGATCGACAAGATCTTCTGGGAGACCAAGAAGGCCTGACCTCAGGCTGGGCGTCCGACCCGCGTTTTCGCAGGTCACCTCGCCTCACTCTCCGCACCCGCTCCGCACGCCGCCCAGCAGGGCGTCCGTGACGGAGCGGGTGCGGTCTTCTTCGCGGCGCCCGGGGCGTCCAGGCGCCCTCGGACGTCCTCACCGACGGTCCCCTCAACGTCCTCACGGATGTCCTCACCGTCGCCGCCACTGCAGGCCCGCGTCGCGGCAGAGCATCCGCTGCCTCCCCCGGATTGCCCGCCGGGCTTCAGCCGACCGCTCGCCGACCCGGTGCACGCCGCTGGTACACCGTCACTCTCCGGCCGCGAATCTGCTCGTCGGACACCACGGTGAAGTACTCCTTCAGCAGGGCGAGCTTCACCCTGTCCCGCTCCGCCGACACCGGCTTCGCCACCTTCGTCGCGTCCGTGACGAGCAGGATCCGTCGCTGGGCCGGTATCGCGGCCCGTATCCGTGCCGGGTCGGCCTCCACACCCTTCAGCGTCCCCGAATCCCGCGGGCTTTCCACGAGGGCGACGTCCCGCAGGCCCGTGAAGGCGTCGGGGGAGACCAACGCGGTGTCGCGCCGTGCCGCCGGTATGAAGAGCACCGCAGCACCGCTCGTCTTGAGCCGCCGCACGTCTGCCGCCACGGCCAGGACGTCGTCCACCCGGCTGTCCGGGGAGCGCTTGGCCAGCGATTGCGGCACCAGCGCCACCATCGCCACGGCGACCACCACGGGGAGGATCCAGGTGGACGCCATGGGGAACCGTGGCGCGGCCGAGCGTATGGCCGCACCCAGCCCGGCACCGATCAACAGCGCCAGCCCCAGCATGCTGAACAGGATGTACCGGTCCAAATACAGCGGCTGGACCAGGGAGAGACCGATCAGGGCAAGCTGCGGCACCGCCAGCAGGGGTAACCCGACGGCCGCCGCCGACAGCCGGCCTGCCCGCGGCCGGTCCAGCAGGGCTCCGAGGCCGCCGATCGCCAGCAGGACGGCAGGGCTGATCATCATGTGCCAGGTCAGCGGCGGTATCCAGGAGACCTGGTCGGACTGGCCCCGGCTGAAGAGGATCAACGGCAGTACACCGGCGGTGGCGGTCGCCGAGGCCGCTGCCCAGCGCAGCCACATCCCGCGACCGGCCCCTGTCCAGACCAGAGTTGCCAGGTGCGCGGGCAGAATCAGCAGCGACAGCCAGTTCAGCAGCCCGCACACCAGGACCGTTCCGCCGTACGCAGCCCAGCACATCGCCCCGCCGCGCCCCGCGAGCACGGTCACCAGCAGCAGTGTCGAGACCGCAGCCCCGGCCGCGACCAGGGCATACGAGCGGCCCTCTTGGAGATGGAACTGCACGGCCGGGAGCAGGCCGAACGCCAGCCCTCCCCCCAGCCCCGCCCAGGTCCCGGCCAGCCGACGGCCGATGACCGCAGCGCAGGCCGCCGCCACCGCCATGGCCAGCACGGACGGCAGCCGCAGGGTCGTGGTACCGGGCCCGAAAAGCGCGAAGAGGCCGTGCATCAGCAGGTAGTAGAACCCGTGCACGACATCGACCTGTCCCAGCATGTGCCAGATCTCCTCGGGGGTCCGCAGGGCCACCTGCCAGGTGGCGGCCTCGTCCCGCCACACACTGTTCTCCCGGGAGAGCCCCCACAGGCCGAGGGCAACGGTCCAGACGATCGGGATCAGCCAGACGGGCAGGCGGAGTCGGTAAAGAGAGAGGAGACGGCAAAGAGATAAAGGAAAATCCATGACGGTGTTCAGGTTCCCGGCGTAGCGGTGCGGACCGAAGTCAGCTCCTGTGGACATGAAGGAGAGCTACCGGCCCGGCTGTTGTGTGGTGCGGATCGCCACAGAGGCGCGCATTCCCGCTGCCCGGGAGGCAGAAAGCATATTCTGTGCTGCTGCGAAGCTCATCGACAACTGCCGCCCCTGGAGAGGAACGCCACTTTCCGCCGTCGCGGCCGGCAGGCATCGCCGGCAATCCGGTGACCTTCGGTCACATCATGGGGCCAACGGCCGCTCACCAGCGCGCTTCAGCCGCGTTCTTCCTCCGCACACACCTTTCCGGCCCCTCTTTTCCCGGCCTGCGGCAGGAAATTGGACCGACGACTCGACGAGCGCCACAAACGGAATGCCCTCCATCCTTTCCGCTGTCCTCCAGGGCTGCTGATTCCGTCGGAGAAAAGTAGAGCATCGCATTCCGCAAGGAGGCGGCTTCTCGCCGGCGCATTCCTCCTTGACCAACTCCCCACGGGGGCAGCGGGGGGCGGTGGCCCACGCCGGGACGTCGTAAGTGCCGTGGGTGCCGTAGGTACCGTGAGTGCGTAAGAGCAACTGCGAGAACTTGCGTGAGAATGCCGGCCTGCGGCGCAGTCCGGTCCGCGCCGAGGGGCAGCGTTCAGGACGGCGCCGGGCCGCCCCGACGCCGGCCGTGGCCGGGCCCGCGGTGCAGGCCGCCCGCCGCCATGCCCCGGACGGGCAGTTCGTCCGCCTCCGCGCCGGCCGGGCCGATGCCCTTGGCCGCGGCCGCTCTGCCGTAGCGGTTCGCCAGGGGTGCGGAGGTGAGGCCGTGGGCGAGGACGCTGAGCAGGACGGTGAGGGTGACCACCGGGACCACCGCTCGGGTGTCGGGGGCCGCCAGCTCCTCGACCGCCAGCAGGCCGAAGATGATCGAGGCCAGTCCGCGGGGGCCGAACCAGCCCACGAACAGGACCGTTTTGAGGTCCAGTCCGCTCCCGATCAGGGACAGTGCCACGGGCAGCATCCGGATCACCGTGAGGCTCAGGACGGCGTAGACCGCGGTCTGCCAGGTGAGGTGGTCGAACACCTCCGGCAGCAGGAGGGCGCCGAAGACCAGCCAGACCAGTACGGAGAGCAGCGCGGCGGACTGCTCGACGTACAGGAGCACCCGCGGTGGCGCACCGTGTGCCGATCCGAAGGCCAGGCCGGCGACGAAGGCGGCGATGAAGCCGTTGCCGCCGAGCGCGAGCGCGGAGGTGTAGGCGAGGAGCGCCAGGGCCAGCACTCCTGCGCCGGCGAAGTCCTCGGCCGCCCAGCCGTTGCGGAGTGTGGTCCGCAGCAGCCATCCGGCGGCCAGTCCGACCACCGCGCCGTACGCCGTGCCGACGACGAGCTGCACCAGGGCGTGGCCGGTGGCGTCCGGCGGGGCGGTGTGCTCGGCCGCGGTCACCCCGGCCAGGGCGAGCACCACCAGGGGCGTGACGATGCCGTCGTTGAGACCGCTCTCGACATTGATGAGCCGGCGGATCTTCGCGGGGACGACGGGGTTGACCATCATCGTGGCGCCGAGCGCGGCGTCGGTGGGAGCGAGCGCGGCCCCGACGTACAGGGCCGCCCACCAGGAGACGCCGGGGAGCAGGGCGGCCGCCAGCACCGTGCCGAGGGCCACGCACAGCGGCAGCCCGATCCCCAGCAGCCGCACGTAGAGGCCGAGCTCCGGGCGCAGGGCCCGGAAGGAGAGCCGGGCGGCGTCGGTGAAGAGCACCCAGACCAGGGTGACCTCCGCGAGCAGCTTGACCGTCTCGTGCGGGAGGGCGAGGTGGAGGACCCCGGTGCCCTCGCCCAGCAGCAGGCCCAGCAGGACGAAGGCGGCGGGAGCGGTCAGCTCGAAGCGCTCCATCCGCCGCGAGCACAGACACCACAGGAACAGCAGGAGCAGGACCAGGGAAGAGGTGCCATCCACACGGGCCTCCAGGGCTTGGCCGCGCCGGCTTTCGGCACCCCCACTCTCGGTCATCACCGCACGGGTCGGTGGGCCCCCGGCGGCCGGGACCGCGGCTTTCACACGGTTGGTGGACAGGCCCGGCCGGCGGCGTCCTAGCCCCCCACCGGCAGCGGCCCGTTGTGCTGCACCAGCCAGGTCCGGTAGGCCTCACTCGCCCAGGCGGTCTCCATGTACGAGGCGGTCAGGTCGGCGAACAGGTCGTCGGCGGAGGCGGCGGGGGTGCCTTCCTGGCGGCAGGCCATGAAGAGGCGGACGGCCAGCGGGTCGCCGTACAGGGGGCGGATCGCCATGCCGTGCCGGGAGCGCGCGGTCGGCTGGCAGGGGGTGACCACCTCGCCGGCCGTGACCAGATCCACCGTGGTGAGGTAGTCGCCGTGCACGACACGGGGGTTGATACCGGCCGCGGCCCAGATGCGGCGCAGTCCCGCCCATTCGCCGTCCACGGTCGGGTCGACCATCCACTGGTCGTCGGCGAGGTCCGACACCCGGATGACCGTCCGCCCGGCCGCCGGATGGGCGGCCCCCACGGCGATGAACTGCGGTTCCCTGGCGATGAGTTCATGCTCGACCAGGCCGTCGGGGACCCGTAGCGGCGCGCCCTCGACCTCGTGGACGAAGGCGGCGTCGAGCTGTCCCGTCGCGACCATGTGGAGCAGCGCGTTGGCGGACACATCGGTTCTTATCGTGGTGTCGGTGTCCGGCAGCCGCACCCGGAGCCGGCGCAGCCACCCGGCGACCGCGGGGCTGTTGGTGCTGCCGATGTGCAGCCGCGTGCCCCGGTCACGGTGCGAAGCCGAGGCAACTTCGTCAATAAGTGCGCGCATTTCGGCCACTATCGGCCGGGCCCGGCACAGCACCGCATGCCCCAGGGGCGTGGGCCGGCTGCCGGTCGGTTCACGGAAGAAGAGCTGGCCGCCGAGGGCTTTCTCGATGCGGTGGAGCTGGGTCGTCAGGGAAGGCTGGGTCATGCCGAGCTGCCGGGCCGCCTTGCGTACGCTGCCGGAGTCCGCGATGGCGCACAATGCGCGAAGATGCCTTACCTCGAGCTCCACGTCCGGAGCATAACGACGTAGGCATACGTCACACCAGACTCTCAAACCTGCCGGAACGCGCTCTTTTTTCCGGGGTATTGGCCGGCGCTCCGGGGTATTGGCCGGTGCTATCGCCACCTGGCATCTCTGTCCTCCGCGTGAACTCCGTTCAGACTCAAGGGCACCAAGAAATCCGCAGGGCCCCGGTCGCCGCCCCACACGGCGACCGTACGGCCCTCGGAGTCAAAGGAGCCCCCACATGAGATCTCCCAAGACGGCGCTGTCGGCGGCGCTCGGACTGGGCCTCGTCGCCGCGCTCGCAGCCGCGGCGCCGGTTTCGGCAGCTTCCCCCTCCCCCACCCACTCCTCCCACAGCACCCCCGCTTCGATCGCGGCCTACAACGGCTCGGCGGCCGAGAAGGCCGACACCAAGGCGTTCTTCGAGGCCGTGGTGAAGTCGGCGAAGGCCAAGATGAAGGCCCACCCCGGCGCCGCCTCGGTGACCGTCACCTATGACGCCGGCGCGGCCCCGACCTTCGCGAAGCAGATAGCCGAGAGCGCGTCGATCTGGAACAGCGCCGTGTCGAACGTGAAGCTGCAGGCGGGCAGCGGCGGCGACTTCCAGTACCGCGAGGGCAACGACGCCCGCGGCTCGTATGCCAGCACCGACGGCCACGGCAAGGGCTATGTCTTCCTCGACTACCAGCAGAACCAGGAGTACAACTCCACCCGCGTGGCCGCGCACGAGACCGGCCATGTGCTGGGCCTGCCGGACCACTACGAGGGCCCGTGCAGCGAGCTGATGTCCGGCGGCGGCCCCGGCACGTCCTGCCAGAACACCAAGCCGGACGCGAACGAGAGCGCCAAGGTGGACCAGCTCTGGGCCAACGGCCTGGCCGGCGTCCACTTCGGCAAGGCCTCCTGACGCCCCCCGGGCCTTGTGACGTAACGAAGTTCGGCGGTGGCCGGCGGATGCGACCGAGCTGACGGTGGTCGGATCCGCACGGCCGGGGCTGTCGAGAGCCGGAACCTGGCGGCCGGCACTCGTACCCCACCAGCCCTCGCATCTCCTGCACCGCCCGTGCGGTGGGGCTCTCCGGAGCCCCACCGTTTTCGTCTGCCGGTGGCCAGCAGCGTCAGCCCCAGATCGCCTGTCCGGCTGCCACCCCGGCGAACGCCGCCGCCAGTCCGGCCGCCACGGTCACCACGACATTGGCCACCGCACTCGCCCGGGCCCGGTCCGCGGCCAGCCGGAGCGTTTCGTAGGAGAAGGTCGAGTACGTCGTCAGGGCGCCGCACAGCCCCGTGCCGAGCAGCAGTTGGACGTGCGAGGAGGCGACGCCCGCAAAGACCGCGCCGGTCAGCAGGCCGAGGATCAGGGAGCCGACGACGTTGACGGTGAAGGTGCCCCAGGGGAAGACGGTGTCGTGGCGGGACTGCACATAGCGGTCGGTGAGGAAGCGCAGCGGTGCCCCGACCATGGCACCGGCCACCACCAGCAGCCAGTTCACCCGTCTCCGCCCTCCCCGGCGCCCGTGCCGCCCTGTCCGCCCGTACGCCGGCAGGAGATCATCTCGCACGGGTCGAGGGTCACCAGCCCGCCGTCCGCGAGGAGTTCGTCCAGCTGCGGCAGGAAGGCCCGCACCCGCTCCTCCGCGTCGACGATGACGATCGCCACCGGCGTTTCCTCGCTCAGGGACAGCAGGCGCTGGGTGTGGACGATGCCGGAGGAGCCGAAGCCCTCGATCCCCCGGAAGACACTGGCCCCGGCCAGCCCCGCATGGCGCGCGCGGTGCACGATCTCCGCGTAGAGCGGTTTGTGGTGCCATACGTCCTCCTCGCCGACGAGGACCGTGAGCCGCAGCGCGGGGGCGCCGCCCGGATGTGCCGTGCCGTGTGTCATGCCGTCCGCCGCCTCAGTTGGAGAAGTGCCCGGGTGCCGGTCACCCCGGCCCACACGGCCGCGAGCGTGACCAGCACGGTACCGACGAGAGTGGCCAGGGCCGCGGCCACCCGCCCGGCGGCGACCAGCCGCTGGATGTCGACGGCGTAGGTGGAGAAGGTGGTGAAGCCGCCGAGGATGCCGGTGCCGAGGAAGGGGCGCACCAGCCGGTGGGCCGCGCGGACCTCGGTGATGACCACCATCAGGACGCCCATCAGCGCACAGCCGACGGCGTTGACGGTGAACGTGGTCAAGGGGAAGGTGCCGTTGGCCGTGGGCCACAGCAGCGCGGCACCGTAACGGGCCGCGGCGCCGATCGCGCCGCCCACCGCCACTACCCCGATCACCGGCCACTGCCCCTGCCAGGGCGCCGCCGGCCGGCCTCGCTCATCCATGTCTCTCCCGAGATCATCGCCGCCCTCAGGCTAACCCTGCGCGTTTGGCACCGCTGAACAGGGGATGTCCCCATCGAGCAGAGGGAGCGGCTGATCGCCGACGGCGAGTGGGACGCCGACACGAAGATCCCCGCCGAGCGCCGTACCGACGAGGATCTTCCTGCGCTGCGCGGTGCGCCGGCCGAGCGCGGCCGGGCCCGGGAGAGCGGCGAGCGCCCGTCCCGTCCTGCTCCGCCCCGCTCCGCGCGGGTCACGCCGGGACGGTCTCCCGTACGGGGTGGTGCCGGCTGATGTTGCGGGCCAGCAGTTCGGTGGCTTCCTTGACCCCGATCTCGCCGCCGCTGCCCCCGGTGGCGGGCAGCCGTCCGTCCGCGTACTTCAGCTCGGCCATCGCGGTCTCCATCGCCCGGTGCGCGGCGAACAGACAGGGGGTGCTGTAGATGGCCACATCGACGCCGAGTTCGGTCAGTTCGGTCAGCGAGAGCCGTGGGGACTTCCCGCCCGCGATCTGGTTGAACAGCAACGGCTTGGTGCCGAGGACCGCGCGGATCCGGCGGATCCCCTCGACGCTGCGCACCCCGTCGACGAGCACCACATCCGCGTCGGTCCCGGCCAGCGCCGCCGCCCGCCGCAGCATCTCGTCCTCCTCCGTGGCGTCCGTGCGCGCCACGACGAGCAGATCGGTACGGCTGGCCAGCACCAGGTTCAGCTTCTCCAGGTACTCCTCCAGCGGCAGCAGCAGCTTGCCGTCCGCGTGGCCGCAACGGCGGGGCCGCTTCTGGTCCTCCAGGATCACCCCGGTCGCGCCGGTCCGCTCCAGGCGCTGCACCACATGGCAGGCCACTTCGGGGTCGACATAGCCGTCGTCGATGTCCACCAGCAGATGGTGGCGCGGGAACGCTCCGCGCAGCCGCTCCACGAACGCGACCATGTCGGGCCAGGCGATGAACCCGATGTCCGGAAGCCCGTAGTACGACGCGGCGAAGCCGAAGCCGGACACGAAGAAGCCGTTGTAGTGCGCGGCGGCGATCGAGGCCGAGTGCATGTCGTGGACGCCGATCAGCGGCGTCGTCCCCTCGGCGGCGATCTCGTCACGCAGTGCTTGTCCGTACCGCAATGTGCACTCCTCACAGAACCGGCGGGGACCGCGGTCCGGCGTCCGGGGCGCGTTCGGGGACGCGCGGAAGGTGACGCCGCCGCGCGCACCCGCCCACGGGGGAACTGGTCAGAGCATGTCTATCCGGCGCATCGGCGGCATGCCTTTAACACGCCATGGCCTTCCCTGACTTTCTCTTTACGTCATCCCCGCGTGCGCACCCGGCGGACTTCCAGGGGCCGGACCGGGCCGCGGACGAGGAACGTCACAGCCAGCCGTTGCGCTTGAAGCCGCGGTGGATCACCCAGCAGAGAGTCACGATCAGCCCCATGACCAACGGATAGCCGAACGTCCAGTGCTTTTCCGGCATATGGTCGAAATTCATGCCGTACACACCGCAGACCATGGTCGGCACCGCCAGGATCGCGACCCAGGCACTGATCCGGCGCATGTCCTCGTTCTGGGCCACGGTGACCTGGGCGAGATGGGCCTGGAGTATGGAGTTGAGCAGTTCGTCGAATGCGGTGATCTGCTCGGTGACCCGGTCGAGATGGTCGGCGACGTCCCGGAAGTACGTCTTGATCCGGGGCTCGACCTGCGCCATCGGCTGCGTCGCCAGCTCCTGCATCGGCCGGTCCAAGGGAGCCACCGCGCGTTTGAGTTCCAGCAGCTCGCGCTTGAGCTGGTAGATCCGGCCGGCGCCGCCACTGCCGCGCACGGAGAAGACCTCGCTCTCGACGTCGTCGATATCGATCGAGACGGCGGCGGCGACATCGAGGTAGTCGTCCACCACCAGGTCGGCGACGGCGTGCAGCACGGCGGACGGACCGAGCGCCAACTGCTCGGGCACGGACTCCAGTTGCTCGCGCAGCGGGCCCAGTGAGCCATGCCCGCCGTGCCGTACCGTGATCACGAAGTCGGTGCCGGTGAAGACCATGATCTCGCCGGTCTCGACGACCTCGCTGGTGTCGGTGAGCCGGTCGTGCTCGACATAGCGGACCGTCTTGAAGACGGTGAACAGCGAATCGTCGTAGCGCTCCAGTTTGGGCCGCTGGTGCGCGTAGACCGCGTCCTCGACGGCGAGGGGGTGCAGCCCGAACAATTCGACAATTCCGGCGAATTCCTTCTCGGACGGCTCATGCAGCCCGATCCACACAAATCCACTGCCGGACTCACGGACCCGGCGGATCGCCGCGTCGGCCGGATGGTCGCCGTCCTGCCGCACGCCGTCCACGTACACCGCGCAGTTCACCACGGCGGTGCCGAGCGGCGAACGCGCCGGGTGACTGAGGTCGACACCCCGGGTGCGCGGCTGCGGCAGCCGGACGGCCTTGCGGAGGTTACTGATCATCGACACCGGGCCAGTATGGCCCGCCAGAGCGCATGAGCGGTACGGCGCAGCGGCTGTTTCACCCAGCGCGGCGGGGCGAAGACGCTGGGGAGTGGACGACGACACAGCGGCACCCCGCGGGAATACCCTAGGGGGGTATATCGTTCTCAGGGGGACGGCAGGGCACGCGCAGCACACCGAGGAGCAACCATGACGACCGCGGTCGGAGAGCACGGAGTCGAATTGGAGATCGGCGGGATGACCTGCGCTTCGTGCGCCGCCCGCATCGAGAAGAAGCTCAATCGCATGGAGGGGGTCACCGCCACGGTCAACTACGCCACCGAGAAGGCCAGGGTGACCGTCGCGCGGGGCAGCGGCGTCGAGACCGCCGACCTGATCGCCACCGTGGAGCGCACCGGCTACACCGCGGCCGTCCCGGAACCGCCTGCCCCGGCCCCGGCCCCGGACACCACCGGACCCGACGGTGACGAAGCCCACGGCCGGACGGCCGGGCAGCCGGAGGGCCGAGCGGAGGACCGCCGGCCCGGCGGCGACGGGCTCGCCGCGCTCCGTCAGCGCCTGCTGGTCTCCTTCGCCCTCTCCGTCCCGGTGGTGCTGCTGGCGATGGTGCCGCCCCTGCAGTTCACCAACTGGCAGTGGCTCTCGCTGACCCTGGCCGCGCCGGTGGTGGCATACGGCGCCTGGCCGTTCCACCGGGCCGCCTGGACCAACCTGCGGCACGGCACGGCCACCATGGACACCCTCATCTCCATGGGCACCCTCGCGGCACTGGGCTGGTCGGTCTGGGCGCTGTTCTTCGGCACCGCGGGCATGCCCGGTATGACGCACCCCTTCGAGCTGACCATCGCCCGCACCGACGGCAGCGGCAGCATCTATCTGGAGGCCGCGGCCGGCGTCACCACCTTCATCCTGGCCGGGCGTTACTTCGAGGCGCGCGCGAAGCGGAAGGCGGGAGCGGCGCTGCGGACGCTGCTGGAGCTGGGTGCCAAGGACGTCACCGTGATCCGGGACGGCCGGGAAGTCCGGATCCCCACCGCGGCGTTGCGGGCCGGCGACCGTTTCACCGTACGGCCCGGGGAGAAGATCGCCACCGACGGAACGGTGCTGGAGGGCGCCTCCGCCGTGGATGCCTCGATGCTCACCGGTGAGTCCGTCCCCGTCGAGGTCTCCCCCGGCGACACCGTCGTCGGGGCCACCGTCAACGCGGGCGGCCGGCTGGTCGTCGAGGCCACCCGGGTCGGCGCGGCCACCCAGCTCGCCCGGATGGCGCGGCTGGTCGAGGAAGCGCAGAACGGCAAGGCCGCGGCCCAGCGGCTGGCGGACAAGATCTCCGCGGTCTTCGTCCCGGCCGTGATCGCGCTCGCCCTCGGCACCCTCGGCTGCTGGCTCGCCACCGGCGCCGGCGCGGTGGCCGCCTTCACCGCCGCCGTCGCCGTCCTGATCATCGCCTGCCCGTGTGCCCTCGGGCTGGCCACGCCCACCGCGCTGATGGTCGGCACCGGACGCGGCGCCCAGCTCGGCATCCTGCTCAAGGGACCCGAGGTGCTGGAGTCGACCCGGCGGGTGGACACCGTCGTCCTGGACAAGACCGGCACGGTCACCACCGGCGTGATGACGCTCACCGGGGTGCACCTCGCCGAGGGCGTCACGGAGGCGGAGGTGCTGCGGCTGGCCGGCGCGCTGGAGCACGCCTCCGAGCACCCCGTCGCCCGTGCCATCGCCGCCGGCGCCGGGCAGCGGACCGCGGACGCCGCCCCGGGGGCGGCCCCGGCCCCCCGGCCGGCCCCCGAGGACTTCCTCCCCACCCCCGAGGACTTCGCGAACGTCCCCGGCCTGGGCGTCCGGGGAGTGGTCGAGGGACACACGGTTCTGGTGGGCCGCGAGCAGCTGCTGAACCAGGCGTCCCAGTTCCTGACGCCCCCGCTGGCGGCCGCCAAGGCCGCGGCCGAGGCCGAGGGGCGTACCGCGGTCGCCGTCGGCTGGGACGGCGCACCGCGCGCGGTGCTGGTGGTGTCCGACGCCGTGAAGCCCACCAGCGCCGAGGCGGTGCGCCGGCTGCGGGCGCTGGGGCTGACGCCGGTCCTGCTGACCGGCGACAACCGCGCCGTCGCGACGGCGGTCGCCGCCGAGGTCGGGATCGACGAGGTGATCGCCGAGGTGCTGCCCGAGGACAAGGTGGCGGTCGTCGAACGACTGCAGTCCGAGGGCCGCTCGGTCGCGATGGTCGGCGACGGCGTCAATGACGCGGCCGCGCTGGCCCGCGCCGACCTGGGGCTGGCGATGGGCACCGGCACCGACGCCGCCATCGAGGCCGGTGATCTCACCCTCGTACGGGGCGATCTGCGCACCGCGGCGGACGCCATCCGGCTGGCCCGGGCGACCCTGGGCACCATCCGGACCAACCTGTTCTGGGCGTTCGGCTACAACGTCGCGGCGCTGCCACTGGCCGCCGCCGGCCTCCTCAACCCGATGATCGCCGGGGCCGCGATGGCGTTCTCCTCGGTCTTCGTCGTCGGGAACAGCCTGCGACTGCGCCGCTTCCGGGCACTGGCCGGGTAGCGGGCCGGCGGACGCCGGCCGGGCGCCGGGGGCTGCCGCGCAGGGGCCCCGGAGTGCGGAGCGGCGCACCGGCCCCGAAGGCTTCCGGGACGCGCCCGCGAGCGGAGCAATACACCCCGGGCCCCGTAGCCCTGCCGTTGGATCGGGCGGGCTGCTGCCCCTGCGGGATTCCGCCCCGCCACCCGCGGGCGCCCCGTTCCCTGCGGGCCGCCCGCGGGCCGGATGCAGGGCCGACGCGGGCCGGACGCAGGGCCGACGCGGGCCGGACGCCAGAGGTGGATCTTCAGGGGTGGATCTCCAGGGGTGGATCTCCGCGGTTCTGACAGGTGTCTCCAGTTCTGGCGACGGAACATTGGCAGTTCACGCAGCCGCCGGCCGGCAGCGAGAGGTGAGACTGGTGACGTACCGCCCACCCACGTACAGGGGATTCCATGACCGGGTCACGCGTCCTGGCTCTCGGCCATTACCAGCCCTCCGGCGTGCTCACCAACGACGACCTCGCCACGATGGTCGACACCGACGACGCCTGGATCCGCAGCCGCGTCGGCATCCGCACCCGCCATGTCGCCGCCCCGGACGAGACCGTGGACGCCATGGCGTCCGCCGCCGCGGCCAAGGCCCTGGCCGCCAGTGGCCTGGCCCCGCAGGACATCGATCTGGTGCTGGTCGCCACCTGCACGGCCACCGACCGCAGCCCGAACACCGCGGCCCGGGTCGCCGCCCGGCTCGGGCTGAACGCACCCGCCACGATGGACCTCAACGTCGTCTGCTCCGGCTTCACCCATGCGCTGGCCACCGCCGACCACGCCATCCGGGCCGGTTCCTCGACCCATGCGCTGGTCATCGGGGCGGAGAAGTTCACCGAGGTCGTGGACTGGACGGACCGCTCGACCTGTGTGCTGGTCGGCGACGGGGCGGGGGCCGCGGTGGTCAGCGCCTCGCCCGAGCCGGAGATCGGTCCCGTGCTGTGGGGCTCGGTGCCGCAGATGGGCGGTGCGGTGCGCATCGAGGGCGAGCCGGCCCGGTTCTCCCAGGAGGGCCAGACCGTCTACCGCTGGGCGACCACCCAGCTGCCGGCCATCGCCCGCACGGTGTGCGAACGCTCCGGGATCACGCCCGCCGATCTTGCCGGCGTGGTGCTGCACCAGGCCAACCTGCGGATCATCGAGCCGGTCGCGCAACGGATCGGCGCGGTCAACGCGGTGGTCGCCAAGGATGTCGTCGACTCCGGGAACACCTCGGCGGCCTCCGTGCCGCTCGCCCTGTCCAAGCTGGTCGAACGCCGTGAGATCAGCTCCGGCGCTCCGGTGCTGCTGTTCGCCTTCGGCGGCAACCTCTCGTATGCGGGACAGGTCATCCGCTGTCCCTGAGACGGGCACCGCCACGTCCGATTCGTTCAAGACCGCGGCCCGGCGGGCACCCTACGCTCGCCGCATGACCAGCACTCCTTCCCCCAGTAGTCCTCCCGCCGGCACGCCGGCCTCCACCACACCGTCCACCCCGCGGTTCGCCGCCATCGGCATCGTCGTGACCGACATGGCCGCGGCCCTCGCCTTCTACCGCCGCCTCGGCCTGGACGTTCCCGCCGACGCGGACCACGCCCCGCACGCCGAGGCGCAGCTCCCCGGAGGGCTGCGGCTGATGTGGGACACCCACGAGACCGCGCGGGCCGTCGACCCGGACTGGACGCCGCCGCAGGGCGGCACCCCGACGGGGCTGGCATTCGAGTGCGCGGGCCCCGCCGACGTCGACGCGGTCTACGCGGAACTCACCGCCGCCGGCTATACGGGCGAGAAGCCGCCGTGGGACGCCTTCTGGGGGCAGCGCTACGCCGTCGTACAGGACCCGGACGGCCACGGGGTCGACCTGTTCGCGCCGCTGCCGTAGGGGGCCTGTCCGCCGTGGGACACGTTCGCCCTGGGGACTGTGAAGACGGGCCCTAGCCGATGTCCCCGGGGTGCTCGCGCAGGTACAGCGCGCCGCAGGTGTGGCAGAAAGGCTCTCCCTTGGGCGTGCCCCAGACGTCGGCCGTCTGAGTGGCGGCGGCCGGCGCCAGCTCCCGCCCGCACATCGCGAGGGTGCCGTCCAGCCGCACCATGTGCCAGATCTTCACCGGCGTGTCCGCGTGCGGCAGGACGCCTTCCTCGTACTCGGCGCGCATCTCGTGCTCCATGGCCGTGCACCTCCTACGCCCACGATGCGCCAGCCGCCGGGCGGCCACAACGGCAAGGGCACCGGGCCACGGCCGAAGGCCCCGCACGGGACGGCACCGGGCCGTGCGGCCGGAGGACTCGCGCGGACAGCACCGGGCCGTCCGCCCGTCAGAACACCGACCATCCCGTCAGCGTCGTGAAGTGGTCCAGTGCCGCGGCGCCCGCCACCGAGTTTCCGCGCGCGTCGAGTCCGGGGCTCCATACGCACAGCGTGCAGCGGCCCGGGATCACGGCGATGATGCCGCCGCCGACACCGCTCTTCGCGGGCAGCCCGACGCGGTAGGCGAACTCCCCCGCCGCGTCATACGTCCCACAGGTCAGCATCACCGCATTGATCCGCTTGGCCTCGCGGGCCTCCAGCAGGCGGCTGCCGTCGGCGCGCAGCCCGTGACGGGCGAGGAATCCGCCGGCGACGGCCAGGTCCCGGCAGCTCATCTCGATCGAGCACTGCCAGAAGTAGTGCTCGATGACGCTGGGGACGGGGTTCTCCAGGTTGCCGAAGGACGCCATGAAATGCGCCAGCGCGGCATTACGGTCGCCGTGTTCGGCCTCGGAGTCGGCCACCGCCTGGTCGAAGGCGAGGTCCGGGTTGCCGCTCTCCTCGCGCAGGAAGTGCAGCATCGAGGTGCTGGCATCGCCGGTGAGGGTCTGCAGCCGGTCGGTGACCACCAGCGCGCCCGCGTTGATGAACGGGTTGCGCGGGATGCCGTCCTCCGCCTCCAGCTGGACCAGCGAGTTGAACGGCGTACCGGACGGCTCGCGGCCCACCCGCTTCCAGATGTCGTCGTGACCGTCATGGCTCTGCGACATCACCAGCGCCAGCGAGAAGGCCTTGGAGATGGACTGGACGGAGAACGGGGTCTCCCAGTCGCCGACGCCGTACACGTCCCCGTGGATATCGGCCACCGCGATCCCGAAACGGTCCGCCGACACCCGTTCCAGGGCCGGTATGTAGTCGGCGACCCTGCCCTGTCGCACATACGGCCTGGCGTGGGCCGCTACCTCCTCGAGAACGGCCTGGTAGTCCATGACGGACACGCTAACCCGGGGCGAGCAGCACCCCCATCGGGGCCCCCGCCAGCGCCTTCACCTCGCGGGCGAGATGCGCCTGATCCGCGTATCCGGCGCAGGCCGCGACCTGAGCACGGGGCATTCCGGAGCGCGCCAGATCAAGCGCGCGGACGAACCGGAGCACCCGGGTCAGGGTCTTGGGGCCGTACCCGAACGCGTCCAGGCTGAGGCGGTGCAGCCGGCGCTCGCTGAGCGCGACGGCCCTCGCCACCTCCGCGACGGGGCGGCCGCGGGCGAGTGCCGCGGCGACGGCGGCCGTCCGGCCCCCTGTCGTGGTGGCGCCGGCGTCCTGGAGACGGGCACCGGCCGCCTCCTCCAGCACGCGTCCGACGCCGCCGGCACCGCCCAGGCCCCCTACCGCGCTCCCGTCGCCCGTCTCCCGCGCCGCCGCCAGCCGCCCGGCGAGCTCCCGTGCCCGGCCGGCGGGCCACAGCTCCGCCAACGGCACCCGCCGGTTGCGCAGTTCACGGGCCGGCACACCGAAGACGGCCGGCCCCTGCCCCGGTGCGAACCGCAGCCCCACGAAGGCGGCACCTCCCGTGCCGTCCAGGCCCTGGGGGCTCTCCGGGCCGTGCGGGACCTCATGGCCATGAGGGAGAACCCCGGGGATGACGCCTCTCGGGAAATGCGGGACATGCGGCCCGGTGTCCGGCCCGGCCACCAGCAGCCGGCCGCCCTCGCTCCAGATCAGGTCCATACAGCCGTCGGGCAGCACCGGCCGGGCCGTGGGAGGCGCCGTGCGGGTCCACAGCACCGCACCGGCCAGCCGCGACGCCCGCTCGCGGTATCCGCCCGATACACCACGCACGGCTGATCCGCCGGATACGCCGGATGGCTCATCCGAGTAGCGCTCTTCGCCCATATCCCCCAGCCTGGCACGGGAACCCCACGGCCGTCCGCGCCGTTGATCCCTTACGACACGGACCTCACGGAGGTGGCACATGTCAGGGTTTCTCGACCGCGCGAAGGAACAGGCCCAGAGCGCGCTGAACCAGGGCAAGCAGAAGGTCGACGAGGTGCAGCAGAACCGCGCCGGCAACGAACTGCTGAGAAAGCTGGGCGCCGCGTACTTCGCCGAGCGCCGGGGCAGCGGGTCCCCCGAGGCGACCCAGGACGCACTCAACACCCTCGAGGCGCATGTCAACGCGCACGGGGACGCGTTCCTGCACACGAGCGGGTAGCGCCCCCTCCCGTCAGGCGGCAGGGCGCGGCCCCCACCGGCACCCGTGACACCGCCGGCACCCGGGACAATGAGCAGTGTGACCAGCACCGCCCCCGGCCCGCTGCCGGATCCGCACGCCCTGCGCCCGCGCCTGCCCTCGCCCCTCCAGGAGATCGAGGACGAGCCGTTCACGCGGCGCGGCGTACGGCTGCTGCTCAAGCGGGACGATCTGATCCACCCGGATCTGGCGGGCAACAAATGGCGCAAGCTGGCGCCGAACCTGCGCGCCGCGGCCGCCGCCGGTGACCGCGCGCTGCTGACCTTCGGCGGCGCGTACTCCAACCATCTGCGGGCCACCGCCGCGGCGGGCCGGCTGCTCGGCTTCGCCACCATCGGTGTGGTCCGTGGCGACGAGCTCGCCGACGCCCCGCTCAATGGGTCGCTGGCCCGCTGCGCCGCCGATGGTATGCAGCTGTACTTCCTCGACCGGGCCCGCTACCGCCGCCCCGATGACCCGGACGTGCTGGCCGCTCTGCACGACCGCTTCGGCGCGTTCCGCGTCATACCCGAGGGCGGCAGCAACTCCCTTGCCGCACAAGGCTGTACGGAGCTGGGCCGGGAGCTGCACGGCGCCGCCGACACCGTCGCGGTGGCCTGCGGAACGGGCGGCACCCTGGCCGGGCTCGCCGCGGGGCTGGCGCCGGGGCAGCGCGCCCTGGGGGTGCCCGTACTCAAGGGCGGCGACCCGCACTTCCTCCAGGAGACGGTCGGGGAACTGCAGCGCGCGGCGTTCGGCGGACCGCGCGGCGACTGGCGGCTGGACGGCCGCTTCCACTGCGGCGGATACGCCCGCCGCACCCCGGAACTGGACGCGTTCGCGGACGCCTTCGAGGACCGGCACGGCCTCCCCCTGGAGCGGATCTACGTCGCCAAGCTGCTGTACGGGCTGACGACACTGGCCGAGGAGGGCGCCTTCTCCCCCGGCAGCACGGTGGCCGCGGTGATCACTGGCACCCCCTGAGCCGGGCCCCCGGCCGAGTCCCGGGCCAGGGCCACGGGCCAGAGCCACGGGCACCGCGGGCCACGGCAGCGGGTCCACCGGCCGCGGAAAGGGCCCGATCCCCCCGCCTACGAAGCCTCCTCCCGGTAGGCCGTCGCCTCCTCCAGATCCAGCCTGCGCTGCAGCGTCCGCAGCATCTCGTCATCGATCCGGCCGGCGTCCCGCAGCTGGACGAACACCCGCCGCTCGGCGTCGATCATCTCGCGGGCCAGCCGCCGGTAGGTCTCGTCGGCCGACTCCCCGGTCACCTCGTTGACCGCGCCCAGCCGCTCCCACACGGAGTTGCGGCGCCGCTCCATGATCGTGCGCAATCGGTCGGCGAGCGGTCCGGGCAGGGCGTTGCGCTCGTCCCGCAACAGCTCATCCAGCCGCTCCTCGGCGGCCCGCGAGGCCTCGTTCTGCGCCTGCGCCTCGGCAAGCGTCTCCCTCTGGGGGTCCGGTCCCGGCAGCTTCAGCGCGCGGATCAGCGGGGGCAGCGTCAGCCCCTGGACGACCAGGGTGGCGATGACGGTGGTGAAGGTCAGGAAGAGCACGAGGTTGCGGGCCGGGAAGGACCCGCCGCCGGACACGGTGGCGGGGAGGGAGAACGCAATGGCCAGCGACACCACGCCGCGCATCCCGGCCCAGCCGACGACGACCGGGGCCTTCCAGTTCGTGTCCGGCTCACGGCTACGGATCCGGGCCGACAGGGCACGGGGCAGATAGGTCGCGGGAAAGACCCACACGAAGCGTGCCAGGACCACGGCGAGGAACATCACGGCCGCGTACCAGAGGGCCTGCATCGCGCCGAACTCCCCCAGCCCGCGTAGCACGACCCGCAGTTGCAGCCCGATCAGCGCGAAGACGGCGGACTCCAGGACGAAGGAGACCACCTTCCACACGGCGGCCTCCTGGAGCCGGGTCTCGAAGTCGACCTGCCAGGAGCGGTGCCCCAGGTAGAGGCCGACCACGACGACGGCGAGCACCCCGGAGGCGTGCAGCTGCTCGGCCGCCGCGTAGGCGAAGAACGGGATGAGCAGCGAGAGGGTGTTCTCCAGCAGCGCCGACTCGCGCAGCCGGACGCGCAGCCAGTGCAGCGGCACCATCAGGACGACGCCGATCCCGATGCCGCCCAGTGAGGCGACGGCGAACTCCTTGATCCCGTCGCCCCAGGTGGCACCGGCCCCGAGGGCCGCGGCCAACAGCACCTTGTAGGCGGTGATCGCGGTGGCGTCGTTGAACAGCGATTCGCCCTGCAGGATCGTGGTGATCCGGTGCGGCAGCCCGAGCCTGCGGGCGATGGCGGTGGCCGCGACGGCGTCCGGCGGGGCGACGACCGCCCCCAGCACGAGCGCGGCGGTCAGTGGCAGACCCGGGATGACCAGGTACGCCACCCAGCCGACCGCCAGCGTCGCGAACAGGACATAGCCGACCGACAGCAGCGCCACCGGCCGCAGATTGGCCCGCAGATCCAGGTACGAACTGTCCAGCGCCGCGGTGTGCAGCAGTGGGGGCAGCACCAGCGGCAGCACGATGTGCGGATCGAGGGTGTAGTCCGGGATACCCGGGATGTAGGACGCCGCGAGCCCCGCGGTGACCAGCAGCAGCGGCGCGGGGACAGGGGTACGGCGTGCCAGCCCGGCGACCGCCGTGCTCCCCGCGACCAGCAAAAACAGCGGCATCACTGCCATCGGACCGTCCCGTCCCCGAACCCTTCGCCACCCGTCCCGGCGATCTAACCTGGCCATCATGAGCGAGTGCACGCATGTTCCCGAACTGCCGCGCCCCGGACCGTCCGCGCTGAGTGCCACCTGCCTGGAGTGCCTGGCCGCCGGCAGCCATCCCGTACAGCTGCGGAAGTGCCTGGTCTGCGGCCATGTGGGCTGCTGCGATTCGTCGCCGTACCGGCATGCCACCCGGCACTTCGAGGAGACCGGTCACCCCGTGATGCGGACGCTCGAACCGGGCGAGTCCTGGCGCTGGTGCTTCGCCGACCAGAAGCTGGTGTGAAGCGTCCCCGGCCGCCCGTTTAGCCTTCACCCATGATCCGCGAAGCGACCCCCAACGATGTCCCCGTCATCCTGGCCATGATCGGCGAGCTGGCGGCGTACGAACGCGAGCCCGAGGCCGCGCAGGCCACCGCGCCTCAGCTGAAGGAGGCCCTGTTCGGGCCGCAGCCGGCCGCCTTCGCGCTGATCGCGGAGGACGGCGGCGCCCCGGTCGGCTTCGCCCTGTGGTTCCGGAACTTCTCGACGTGGACGGGCACGCACGGTGTCTACCTGGAGGACTTGTACGTCCGCCCCGAGGCGCGCGGCGGCGGACACGGCAAGGCGCTGCTCGCGGCCCTCGCGGAGATCTGTGTGGCCCGCGGATACGAGCGTTTCGAGTGGTCAGTCCTGGATTGGAATGAACCGTCCATCGGTTTTTACCGGTCGATCGGCGCTCAGCCCATGGACGAATGGACGGTCTTCCGGCTCACTGGAGAGGCACTGCACAACCTTGCGGGCACCTCGCGCGTCAACGGAGCGTAATCGGCATTGATTTGACAGTGCACACCCCTACCCACTGTCCGTACCCGTGGCTTTACAATCAGTGACAGTGAAGGCGCCGGGCGGACCGGGGCCGGATCGCGCCGGACGGCAGCCGCGCACCTTCCGGGCGACACCGGCCCGCGGATCGCGATAGCGTCACAGCCGAACCATGTGTTGCACCGGATCGTTCTCCTTTCACCCGAGGGGAGAAAGGCCCGGCAGGAAATATCCCGAACAACGCGAATATCGCGCATTTCCAGCTCAACCAGCTTGTGCCACCTTGGAGGTGAGGGTGTCCCAGATCGCAGGCGAGCCCGGGACTCAGGACTTCGTGGAAGTCCGTCTGCCCGCTGCGGGTGCCTACCTGTCCGTGCTGCGTACGGCCACGGCCGGACTCGCAGCCCGCTTGGACTTCACCCTCGACGAGATCGAGGATCTGCGCATCGCGGTCGACGAGGCGTGCGCGATCCTGCTGCAACAGGCCGTCCCCGGCAGTGTGCTGAGCTGCGTCTTCCGTCTCATCGACGACGCACTGCAGGTGACCGTGTCGGCCCCGACAACCGACGGTCGCGCCCCCGAGCGCGACACGTTCGCCTGGACGGTGCTCTCCGCACTGGCCGGCAAGGTCGATTCCACGGTCGCCGAGGACCGAACGGTCACCATCAGTCTGTACAAGGAGCGCGGCGCCGGTCCCGGACCGTCATGACCGAACAGGGGGCCCCGTGAAAGATCTCGAACGCGGCGGGCGGATGGCGTCCAGTGCGACCATCCCCGAGCAGCAGGCCCGGCCGCATCCGGTGGGAGTGGACGACCACGGCGGCCGGTTGGATGCGGCGGAGCAGGCAGAGCGGGCGGACCACATGGAGCAGAGCGAGCAGCCGGGGCAGCAGGCGCATCAGCACGATGCGCCGGCCCCCGAACACCAGCTGCCAGACCACCAGCATGCGCAGGAGCCGCACGACCGCAGCGGCGCCCGGGCGCTGTTCTACGAGCTGCGCACGCTGCCCGACGGCTCCCCGGAGCGTGCCGAGCTGCGCAACACCCTCGTGCGGATGCACCTCCCGCTCGTCGAGCATCTGGCCCGGCGCTTCCGCAACCGTGGTGAGCCGCTGGACGATCTGACCCAGGTCGCCACCATCGGTCTGATCAAGTCCGTGGACCGCTTCGACCCGGAGCGCGGTGTGGAGTTCTCCACGTACGCCACCCCCACCGTCGTCGGCGAGATCAAACGGCACTTCCGCGACAAGGGCTGGGCGGTCCGCGTCCCGCGCCGCCTCCAGGAGCTGCGGCTGTCGCTGACCACCGCGACCGCCGAGCTGTCCCAGCGGCACGGCCGCGCGCCCACGGTCCACGAGCTGGCCGAGCATCTGGCGATCTCCGAGGAGGAGGTCCTGGAGGGGCTGGAGTCGGCCAACGCCTACAGCACCCTCTCCCTGGACGTCCCGGACACCGACGACGAGTCCCCGGCCGTCGCCGACACCCTCGGCGCGGAGGACGAGGCGCTGGAGGGCGTGGAGTACCGCGAATCCCTCAAGCCGCTGCTGGAGGACCTGCCCCCGCGCGAGAAGAAGATCCTGCTGCTGCGCTTCTTCGGCAATATGACCCAGTCGCAGATCGCCCAGGAGGTCGGCATCTCCCAGATGCACGTCTCCCGCCTGCTGGCCCGCACTCTCGCCCAGCTGCGCGACAAGCTGCTCGTCGAGGAGTGAACGGGGTCCGAGGAGGACCGACCGGGACGGGCGGGGCTCTCGCGGGCTCCGCCCGCCGTGCGTCCGCGCCCGGTTCTTCCCGCCGTTCTTCCCGCCGGTTCTTCCCGTCGGGCCCCGGACTCGCGTGTCAGGCCCGGCAGCCTCGCATCAGGCCTGTGACCCTCGCGTCAGGCCCGTTCCACCCGTATCAGGCCCGCCGTCCGGACGGGCCGCACACGGAACGGTCCTCAGGGCGTCTCCCGCGGCCCGATGCCCAGTGCCTCGGTGGCCGTCGGATTGACCAGCAGGACGAGCACCACCACCGCGGCCACGGCCAGTCCGATACCGGCCGCGATCAGCGCACCGCCGCCGTGGACCAGCGTCCAGGCCACCGGCAGCGCCACGAGCTGAGTGATCAGCGAGGGGCCCCGGCTCCAGCGGCGGCGCAGCCACAGCCCCCGCGCGGCCACCAGCGGCAGCACCGCGAGCGCCAAGACCGTCAGCCCGCCCATTTCCGCCTGCTGCGGACTGTCCGGCGAACCGGCGAGACCCATGAACAGCAGGTACCCGCCGAGGGCCGCCAGCGCGAGCCCTTCGACCGCGGTGAGCGCCGCGGCGGCGCTCAGCCGGGCGGGCCGCGGGCCGGTCGGCTCGGGCGCGGTGGAGGCGCCGGCGGCTCGGGACACGGACTGCTTCTGCTGACTGCTCACCCCAGCAGGGTAGCGCCGGCGCCCCGGCCGCCGGGGTGGCCCCGGAGCCGGATGGGACGCATGGCCGGTACCGGCAGGTAGGTACGCTGCTCCATATGCGCGCACTCCTCGTGGTCAATCCGGCAGCAACCACCACCAGTGCCCGCACCCGTGAGGTACTCGCCCACGCGCTCGCCAGCGACCTCAAGCTGGAGGTCGCGCAGACGCAGTACCGCGGGCACGCCCGTGATCTCGCCCGGCAGGCCACCGAGAGCGGGCAGATCGACCTGGTGGTGGCGCTCGGCGGCGACGGCACGGTCAACGAGGTCGTCAACGGCCTGCTGGCAGGCGGCCCCGATCCGGACTCCCATCCCCGGCTGGCCGTCGTCCCCGGCGGCTCCACCAATGTCTTCGCCCGCGCGCTGGGGCTGCCCAATGACGTCGTGGAGGCGACCGGCGCCCTGCTGGACGCGCTGCGCGACGGCACCGAGCGCACCATCGGCCTGGGGCTGGCCGCGGGCACACCGGGGACCGAGGACGAGGGCGTCCCGGAGCGCTGGTTCACCTTCTGCGCCGGCTTCGGTTTCGACGCGGGCGTCGTCGGCCGGGTCGAGCAGCAGCGCGAACGCGGCAAGCGTTCGACCCACGCCCTGTACGTGCGACAGGTCGTACGGCAGTTCCTGGGCGAGGCGAACCGCCGGCGGGGCGTCATCACCCTCGAACGCCCTGGCGGCACCGAGGGCACCGTGGAGCGCGACGAGAACCTGGCACTGGCCATAATCTGCAACACCGCTCCGTGGTCCTATCTGGGCAACCGGCCGATCTACCCGTCCCCGGACGCCTCGTTCGACACGGGCCTGGATCTGTTCGCACTGAGCAAGCTCTCCCCGCCCGCTGTGACCCGATATGTCACCCAGCTGCTGGCGTCCACACCCGAGCGCGGCCCCCGGGGCAAGCACGCACTTTCACTTCACGACCTCACGAACTTCACCTTGCATTCGCAGGTCCCCCTGCCGTTCCAGATGGACGGTGACCACCTGGGACTGCGTACGAGTGTGACGTTCACAGGCGTTCGCCGTGCACTGCGTGTGATTGTGTGAGCAGTAGGGCCTAAAGTCCTTTCACTCGAACGTTTAGACTGGTTTCCACCCCCTGGAATGACGGCTGTGAGCTAGGCGACACCAAGGAATCAAAAAAAAGTTTCCGGAAGGGGTTGTATCCGCAGCCGAGGTTTGCGAGTCTCTTCATGGCGATCGGGACGGCCGCTTTACCGGCCCCCTTGAGAGTCCGAATCCCCCTCCTCATTCCACAGGACCGCACCAGTGCGCAACTGGAGTTCGGCCCTTTGCTTGCGGAGGGATTCGTGAAAGCGTTCACATTCACAAGCAACGATCCCGTCACACGAGGAGATGGAGCAGCCATGGACTGGCGTCACCGCGCCGTTTGCCGCGAAGAAGACCCCGAGCTCTTCTTCCCTATCGGCAACACCGGTCCTGCGCTCCTGCAGATCGAGGAAGCCAAGGCCGTCTGCCGCCGCTGCCCCGTCATGGAGCAGTGCCTGCAGTGGGCGCTCGAGTCCGGCCAGGACTCCGGCGTCTGGGGTGGTCTGAGCGAGGACGAGCGCCGCGCCATGAAGCGCCGTGCCGCTCGTAACCGGGCGCGCAACGCCAGCGCCTGAGCCAGTAGCCCCGTGGCCCCCGAGCCGCAGCGCGCAGTACCCCCGATGCACCTCCGGAGCTCACCGGCCCGGTCATAATCGCATCGCTATAGCTTTGAGCCCCGGACCGGATGGGTCCGGGGCTTGCTGCTGTTCGGGGCCGGGCGACGGCCGGGCGACCCCGTCGGCCGCCGCCCGGTCTCAGTGCTGCTTCTCGGCGCGTACCGGCACGTCGAGGATGACCTGGGTACCGCGCTCGGGCGCCCGCACCATGTCGAACTTCCCGCCCAACTCCCCTTCCACCAGGGTCCGTACGATCTGCAGCCCCAGGTTTCCGGCGCGATGCGGATCGAAGCCCTCGGGCAGGCCGCGGCCGTTGTCCTGGACGGTGACCAGCAGCCGCGGTTCATTACGGCCGCCGCCGCGTACCGCGCCGACCTCGACCGTGCCGTGCTCCGCCTGGTCGAAGGCGTGCTCCAGGGCGTTCTGCAGCACCTCGGTGAGCACCATCGACAGCGGGGTGGCCACCTCGGCGTCCAGAATGCCGAAACGCCCGGTGCGGCGGGTGGTCACCTTGCCCGGGGAGATCTCCGCGACCATGGCCAGCACCCGGTCCGCGATCTCGTCGAACTCGACCCGTTCGTCGAGGGTCTGGGACAGCGTCTCGTGCACGATGGCGATCGAACCGACCCTGCGCACGGCCTCGTTGAGGGCGTCGCGGCCCTGCGCGGAATCCATCCGGCGCGACTGCAGCCGCAACAGCGCGGCGACCGTCTGCAAATTGTTCTTCACCCGGTGGTGGATTTCCCGGATGGTGGCGTCCTTGGTGATCAGTTCCCGTTCGCGACGTCTCAATTCGGTCACATCACGCAGCAAAACCAGTGAACCACTGTGCGTTCCCTTGGGTTTGAGCGGAATGGCGCGCAATTGAATGACGCCTTCGTCACCTTCGACCTCGAATTCCCTGGGGGCCCAGCCGCTGGCGAGCTTGACCAGCGCCTCGTCCACCGGGCCGCGGGCGGGCGCCAGTTCGGCGGTGGCCTGGCCGAGGTGGTGACCCACGAGGTCGGCCGCGAGGCCGAGCCGGTGGTAGGCGGAGAGCGCATTGGGGCTGGCGTACTGGACGATGCCGTCCGCGTCGAGCCGGATCAGTCCGTCGCCGGCCCGTGGCGAGGCGTCCATGTCGACCTGCTGGCCGGGGAAGGGAAACGTTCCGGCAGCGATCATCTGGGCGAGGTCGGACGCGCTCTGCAGGTAGGTGAGCTCCAGCCGGCTGGGGGTGCGCACGGTCAGCAGATTGGTGTTGCGGGCGATCACACCGAGCACCCGGCCCTCGCGGCGCACCGGGATGGACTCGACGCGTACCGGCACCTCCTCGCGCCACTCCGGGTCACCCTCCCGCACGATGCGTCCCTCGTCCAGGGCGGAATCGAGCATGGGACGGCGGCCACGGGGAACGAGATGGCCGACCATGTCGTCCTGGTAGGAGGTGGGGCCCGTATTGGGCCGCATCTGGGCGACCGATACGTAGCGGGTGCCGTCGAGGGTGGGAACCCACAGCACGAGATCGGCGAAGGAGAGGTCGGAGAGCAGCTGCCACTCCGAGACCAGCAGATGGAGCCACTCAAGGTCGGTGTCGCTCAGAGCGGTGTGCTGGCGTACGAGATCGTTCATGGAGGGCACGTCTTGGAGCCTACCGGCGTACGGTGTACCTGTTGTCTCTGCATGGGCATGGACAAGTGAGAATGGTCTAGTCCAGAATTCAGCAAAAGACCTCCGCTCTCCCCGCACAGGAGGGCGGAACGAGGCCGAAGCGCTCTCTGCCCTGACTGCGCCGAGGCCTCCGATCGACCGGTCCCTGGACGGGACCGTGCCCCTACCGCACACAGGGGCACCTTCCGCCCGCAAGGCGGGGCCGGCCGATGTCAGCTCCGGGCTGCGGTGCCGGACAGGTTGAGGGTCCTGTCCCGGCGCCGCGGCCCGCGGGTGTTTTTCGGGGGCTCGCCGGAGCGGTGTCGGCCCTCCTTCGCTCCTCACCCTCACCCCTCGCCCCGCGCCGGGCTTTCAGCGGGCGGTGCCGCTCGCCGGGCCGGAGCCTGCTCCCTTGTCCTCCCCCTCCTTCTTCCCAGGCCCTGACCCCGGTCCCGCTCCCGGCCACGCCCGCAACGCCAGCTCGGCGATCGCTTCCAGCTCCGTGCGCTCCGCACCGTCGCGCGCCTGCTGGGACATGCCCTGGATCACCGCGTAGACGTAGGCGGCCAACGCATCCGCATCGGTGCCGGGGGGAAGCTCACCGGAGGCGATGTCCGCCCGGACGGCGCGGGCGATCTGCCGGACGTTCGACTGCCGCATCTCCCGCAGCAAACCGGCGACTTCACTGGACGCGGGCGCGGTGTTCAGGGCGGCGCTGACGACGAGACAGCCGCGGGGGCGGCCCGGGAGGGTGTACTCGACCGCGGCCTCGCGCAGCGCCCGTTCGACAGCCCGGCGGGCGGTCGGCTCCTCGGCCACGGCGCGGTTGAGGAAGCCTCCGTAGTTCCGTCGGTACTCGGCCACGACCTCGTCGAACAGGGCCCGCTTGTCGCCGAAGGCGGCGTAGAGGCTGGGGGCGCTGATGCCCATGGCGCGGGTCAGGTCGGAGATCGAGGTGGCCTCGTAGCCCTGCTCCCAGAAGGACCGGACCGCCTGTTCCAGAGCCGTCTCCCGGTCGAAGGACCGAGGCCGGCCGCGCCGCTTCACCGCCTCGGCCGGGTGGGTCTGCGGCGTCGTGCGGGGTTCCTCGGTCGTCATGACGGAATTCTATAGCGGTCGGTACGGAAGGCGTGCTACGGTTTTTTGTAGCGACCGATATATAAATGGATCGGCGTGAAGGGCGCCGCGTCTGCCCGGCGAGATGGCCGACAGGTGCGCGACCCCGCGGGACTTCGCGTGCGATCAGAGAGGGGCAGCGCCATGGCGGCACTCAGCGGCAGGACGGCACTGGTGACGGGCGGCAGCAGGGGGATCGGCCGGGCGATCTCGGAGCGGCTGGCTCGGGACGGCGCGCGCGTCGGGGTGCATTACGGCCGGGACGAGGCAGCGGCCGAGGAGACGGTGGCGGGCATCGAGGCGGCGGGCGGACAGGCCTTCACCGTCCGGGCACCGCTGGGCGGGCCGGGCGGGGCCGAGGCACTGTGGGCGGCCTTCGACCCGCAGGCGGACGGCCTCGACATCCTGGTCAACAATGTCGGCACGGCCGGCAGGCGGGAGCGGATAGCCCAGGCCACCGAGGCGGATTTCGACCATCTCTTCGCGGTCAACACCAAAGCGCCGTTCTTCCTCACCCAGCTCGGCCTGAGCCGGCTGCGGGACGGCGGCCGGATCGTCAACACCTCCACGGGCCAGACGCACGGGAGGGCCAAGACCGAGCTGATCGCTTACGCCATGACGAAGGGGGCGATCGATGTCTTCACCCGGACCCTGGCCAAGGAGCTGGGCCCGCGCGGCATCACGGTCAACGCCGTTGCCCCCGGGGCGGTCGACACGGAGATGAACGCGAGCTGGCTGCGCGGCGAGGCGAACGCCGAGGCGCAGGCGGCGGTTCGGGCGATGTCCCCGCTGGGCCGGATAGCGGACGCCACCGATATCGGCGACATCGTGGCCTTCCTGGCCTCGGACGACAGCCGCTGGGTGACGGGGCAGTGGATCGAAGCAACGGGAGGGGCGCTGCTCTGACGGCAGCCGGTGGGGCCGTACGCCGGCCGCCTGCCACGGACGACAGGTGGCCGACGCGTCATCACCCCGACGGGGAAATGTGCCCCTTTGTTTCGGAAGCGCCGCCGGGTCCGGAGGCCTCCGCTCTGCTAGATTGGTCTATACCACATGGACATTCTCCAGAACGGCAGGCCAAGCGTGGAAGTTGTCATCGTTCCGGACGCCACGGCAGGCGGCGAGCTGATCGCGGGGGCCCTCGCCGCCCTGCTGCGCCGTAAGCCCGACGCGCTGCTCGGTGTGGCCACCGGCTCTACCCCGTTGCCCATTTACGAGGCGCTGGCGGCGCAGGTCCGGGCCGGCGCGGTGGACGCGTCCCGGGCGCGCATCTGCCAGCTCGACGAATATGTCGGCCTGCCGGCCGGGCACCCCGAGTCCTACCGTTCGGTGGTCCTGCGCGAAGTGGTCCGGCCGCTCGGCCTCGGCGAGGACTCGTTCATGGGGCCCGAGGGGTCGGCCGAGGACGTCCAGGCGGCCTGCGAGGCGTATGACCGTGCGCTGCGTGAGGCCGGCGGTGTCGACCTCCAGCTGCTCGGTATCGGCACGGACGGGCACATCGGCTTCAACGAGCCGTGCTCGTCGCTCGCTTCGCGCACCCGTATCAAGACGCTGACCCAGCAGACCCGGGCGGACAATGCCCGGTTCTTCGACAGCCTGGACGAGGTACCCCACCACGTCATCACCCAGGGCATCGGCACCATCCTGGAGGCCCGCCATCTGGTGCTGCTCGCCACCGGCGAGGGCAAGGCCGACGCCGTGGCACGTGCCGTCGAGGGACCGGTCGCCGCGCTGGTCCCGGCTTCGGCGCTGCAGCTCCACCCGCACGCCACGGTCGTCGTGGACGAGGCCGCGGCCGCCGAGCTGAAGCTCGCCGACTACTTCCGCGCCACCTACGCGGCGAAGCCGGAATGGCAGGGCCTGTAGAAGCCGGACCGGCGGGCGCGGGCAGGCTCACTCCCCGCTCGACGGCCCCCGGAGGCCGGTGAGGATTTCGGCGGCGGCGCGGCCGCAGACGCGGGCGGCGCCGTGGGTGGCGAGGTGCGGGGCGCCTCGGGGCGGGGCCTGGGGGACGCCCATTTCGACGACCGCGGTGTCGGGGCGGGCGTCGAGGAGGATGCGCAGCGCGTCGGCCATCCACGGGTGGCGGTGGACGTCGCGCACCACCGCGACGACGCGACGGTCCCCGGCCGCCGTGAGCAGACCGCCGATCAGCGCGGCGGGGCCGGCCGCGGCGGCGGACTCGGCGGTGCAGGTGGTGGTCTCGGTACCCGGGAGCAGCCGGGTCAGTTCGGCGGCAACGCCCCAGGGGGTGTCGTCCCCCACGGCGATATTGGCGAGCGGGGTGAAGGCGGCGACATACGCGGGCGCGGTCAGGGGCTCGTACGGGCCGTCGGCGGTGAGACGCAGGGCGCGCCGGGCCGCGGTGAGACCGATCCCGGGCGCGGGCGCTGTCCCCTCCCCCGCACTCGCGCTCCGGGTCCAGCGCGCCAGGGCCTGTACCCGTGCCGCGGCGTCGGCCAGCCGGCTCTCCGGCAGCTCGCCGTCGTGCACCGCCCGCACCAAGGCGTCACGCAACCGCAGCACGGTGTCCTCGTCCGCCAGTCCGCCGCCCACGCACAGGGCGTCGGCGCCGGCCGCGAGGGCCAGCACACTGCCGCGTTCGAGGCCGTAGGTGGCGGAGATGGCCTGCATCTCCATCCCGTCGGTGACGATCAGCCCGTCGAAGCCGAGGCCGCCCTCGGCGACGGGGGCGCGCAGCAGACCGTGCAGCGCGGCCGGGCTGAGGGTGGCGGGGCGGTCGGCGTCCAGGGCGGGCAGCAGGATGTGGGCGCTCATCACCGCCCGGGTGCCGGCGGCGATGGCGGCGCGGAACGGCACCAGTTCCCGCCCGCGGAGGGTGGCCAGATCGGCGGCGATGCGCGGCAGATCGTGGTGGGAGTCGACCGCGGTGTCGCCGTGGCCGGGGAAGTGCTTGGTGCAGGCGGCGACACCGGTGGACTGCAGGCCCTCGACGTAGGCGGCGGTGTGCCGGGCGACCAGGTGCGGATCGGCGCCGAAGGAGCGGACGCCGATGACCGGGTTGCCAGGGTTGGAGTTGACGTCGGCGGAGGGGGCCCAGTTGAGGTTGACACCGCAGTCGGCCAGCCGTCGGCCGAGTTCCCTGGCGACCTCGCGGGTCAGGGCGGTGTCGTCGACGGCGCCGAGCGCATGGTTGCCGGGGAAGGAGGAGCCGCCGCGCACCTCCAGCCGGGTGACATCGCCCCCTTCCTCGTCGATCGCGACGAGAAGGTCCTCCCGCTCGGCACGCAACCGGTCGGTCAGGGCGGCGAGTTGTGCGGGGTCGGCGACATTGCGGCCGAAGAGGCCGACCGAGGCCAGCCCCTCGCCGAGCCGGCGCAGCAGCCAGTCGGGGGCGGTGGTGCCGGTGAAGCCCGGCTGGAGGACGGCGAGCGCATGGCGGGTGAGGGTGTCGGTGGAGCGTACCGGGCGTGCAGAGCTCGCAAAAGAGGTCATGTGCGGCGTTATCCCTTCACTGCGCCGGAGGTGAGACCGCCGACCGCCTTGCGTTGCAGGAACAAGAAGAGGACCAGGATCGGGACGGCGAAGATCGAGGCCGCGGCCATCGTGGCACCCCAGTCGTCCCCGAACTGGCTCTGGAACCGCGAGAGCCACAGCGGCAGGGTGCCCATGGCCGGTTCCTTGTTGAGGACCAGCACGAGCGGGAATTCGTTCCATGCGGTGATGAAGCCGAAGAGCGAGGTGGCCATCAGGCCGGGTGCCAGCAGCGGGAAGACCACTTTGCCGAACGCCTGCCGGCGCGAGCAGCCGTCGACCATCGCGGACTCCTCCAGCTCCTTGGGCACCGCGGCGACATAGCCACGGAGCGTCAGCAGGGTGAAGGGCAGCACCATCAGCAGGTAGAAGCAGGTGAGCGGCAGCAGGCTGTTGAGCAGGTCCGCGTCCCGGACGATCATGTAGATGGAGATCACCATGACCTCCCAGGGCGCCATCTGGGCGATCATGAAGGTCAGCAGGATGCCCCGGCGGCCCCGGAAGCGCATCCGGGTGAGGGCGAACGCCCCGCAGAGCGCGATCACCAGCGACAGGCCGACGGCGAGTACGGTCACCACCACCGAGTTCCGGGCCAGCGCCCAGAAGTCGGGGGCGTTCACCGCTGTCGCGAAGTGCTCGGCGGTCCCGTGGAAGGGGAACCACACGGGGTCTTCGGTGATGATGTCGCGGGTCGGTTTGAAGGCCGTGCTGAACATCCAGTAGACGGGGAAGGCGAAGCCGAGGGCGAGCACGAGCGCCGTGGCGTTGGGCCAGAGGCGGCGGACCGCCAGGGAAGCGGTGTGCTTCACAGCGCGTTCTCCTCGTGTCGTTCCTGCCGGAGCGTCAAGCGCAGGTAGTGGGCGGTCACGGCCAGCAGCACCACGATCGTCAGCAGGGAGATCGCGGCGCCCATGCCGAAGTGGAGGTTGCCGACGCCCTCGGTGAAGGCGTAGATCGGCAACGTCTCGGTGAGCCGGTCGGGGCCGCCCTCGTTGATCGCGAAGATCTGCGGGAACGCCTTGAAGACCCAGATGATCTCCAGGAACGTCGTGGCCAGGAAGAAGGGCCTGAGGAAGGGGAAGGTGACGGAGGTGAAGACCTGCCAGGTGCCGGCGCCGTCCATCCGGGCCGCTTCGTAGAGCTCCCTGGGGATGGTCGTGGTCGCGGCGTAGAGGTTCAGGGCGACGAAGGGCAGCGACTGCCAGACGATCAGTACGGTGATCACGGAGAAGGTCGACAGCTGGGTGCCGACCCAGTCGTAGTGAGCCATGGCGTGCCAGCCGGCCTTGTCCAGCAGCCAGTTGACGACGCCGTAGCGGGAGTCGAAGAGCCACTGGAAGACGGTGGTGGCGGCGATCACCGGCATGGCCCAGGCCAGCACCAGCGCGAGGGACAGTGTCAGGCGCATCTTCTTGCCGAGCCGGGCCAGCAGCAGTCCGATCAGCACCCCGAGGACCATGATCAGGACGACATTGACCGCGGTGAAGACCAGGGTGCGCAGGGTGACCCGCCAGAACTGCTCGCTGCCCAGGATCTCTTGGTAGTTGCCGGTCCCGCGCCAGTCGGTGAGGTGCTGGATCAGCTCCTTCATATTGAGGTTCTGGAAGGAGAGCAGAAGGTTGCGCACCATGGGCCAGCCCAGGAAGACCGCGGTGGCGAGGAGGGCGGGCAGCAACAGGAGATACGGGGCGCGGCGGGCGGGAGGACGAGGGGCACGGCGGGCGGGCGGACGAGGGGTGCCGGTTCCCGTCCGCCGGCTGCCGGGGGAAGCGCCACGCCGTGCGGGCGGGGCGCTTCCCCCGCCGGTCTGCGGCACGGCGCTTCCCGCCGCGTTGTCGAGCTGCGCTGCCATGGGCCCCTGCTCCCCCTCGTCCGTGAAACCTCGGTGCACCTGCTGCCGCGCTTGCGCCCGCGGGGCCGCGAAAGGACGGCCCGCGGACCGCCGCCGGTTGCGGACCGCCACCGGTTACTGCCGGGCGAGCCGTGCGTTGATCTCGGATTCCACGTCCTTGGCGGCGGCGGCCGGGGACTTACCGCCGAGCACGGCCGTCATATAGCTCTTGATCGGGTTCGGCAGGTTCTCCACCGCGGCCCACTGGGGAATCAGCGGAGTGGTGCCGCCGGACTTCTCCGCGGCGGGCGCCGCGGCCGCCGCGGCCGGATTCTGCCGTGCGACGCCGGCCAGATCGGCGGACTTCGGGGTCCAGCCGGCTTCCTTTACCATCTGTCCGTCGTTCCGCTTCGACAGCGCGACCTTCAGGAATTCCTTGGCGAGTTCCTGATTCTTTCCCATTCCGGCGACGGCGAAGTTGGAGCCGCCGAGGAATACGCCTTCCGGCTTGGCCGCGGTCTCACCGGGGATGGTGAAGAAGCCGATGTCGTGCTTGATGGCCGGGTTGGCCTTGACGGCGACGGCGGCCTCGTAACCCATGGCGATGACGGCGCCGGTCTTCCCCTTGGCGAAGATCTCGCCCTGCTGCGGGGTGGCCTCGTCCTTGTTCTTGGGAGCGGTGCTGAAGGCCTGGTACTGCTTGTAGATGTCCATGGCCCGGGAGACCTTGGGGTCGCCGAGGTTGGAGACCCACTTGCCGCCTCGCTTCTTCACCAGCTCGGCGCCCGTGCCGAGGGTCAGGCCGTCGAGGAAGTACCAGTTCTGGCCGGGGAGATACAGCGGCTCGGCGCCGGTCTTCTCCTTGATGGTGGCAAAGGCCTGGAAGAGCTCCTTGCGCGTCTGGGGAGTGCCCTTGAGTCCGGCCTCGGCCCAGATTTTCTTGTTGTACATCACCACGCGGTTTCCGGCGAACCACGGCAGCGCGTACTGCTCTCCGTCCACCAGCGAGGCCTTGTTGAAGGCGTCGTTCCAGTCGGAGCCGATCTCCTTCTTCAGGTCGCCGAGATCGGCCAGGGCTCCGGCCTTGGCATAGGCGGCGGTCTGGGTGTTGCCGATTTCGACGACATCGGGCGGGGTGTCCTCGGAAAGAGCGGTGCTCAGCTTCTGCTGAATGCCGTTCCACTGCTGGACCTTGAACTCGACGGTGGCGCCGGTCTTCTTCTTGAACTGTTCGGAGACCTGTTCGGTCCACTGCGCCGGATTCGAACCGCTCATCACCCAAACGGTCAGCTTCTTCCCCTTGAAGCCCCCGGCACCCGCCGCGCCGCCGTCACCGGCCCCACAGGCGGCGACACTCCCCAGCATTCCCACGACCGCCGTCGCCGCTATGAGTCCACGCTTCATTGCGTTCTCCCCCCAAGACCGGGTGTGGTCTTTAATGGTTTAGACCAGCGCTCGCAGCTTGGCCTAGACCTTTTGGCGAGTCAAGGGTGTATAAGAGTCGCTGTCAGGTCCGTTACCGGAACGACACCTGACGAGCGGGGACCTGCACGGGAGCGCGGGAACCCACCCGTGCCACGATGTGAGCCGCTACGTACGGAGGAGCCGGTGACGGCAGCGCGACAGGAGTCGGAGAGGCGGGTCATGGAGACGGACGGGGGCAACGGTGCCGAGAGCGGGGGCGGCACGCGGACCGCGCGGGTACCCAAGTACTACCGCCTGAAGCGGCACTTGCTGGAGATCACCGAGACCCTGCCGCCCGGCACCCCGGTCCCGCCCGAGCGCACCCTCGCCGCGGAGTTCGACACCTCGCGCACGACGGTGCGCCAGGCCCTCCAGGAGCTGGTCGTCGAGGGGCGGCTGGAACGCATCCAGGGCAAGGGCACCTTTGTCGCCAAGCCCAAGGTGTCCCAGGCGCTGCAACTGACCTCCTATACGGAGGACATGCGGGCCCAGGGCCTGGAGCCCGCCTCCCAGCTGCTGGACATCGGCTATGTCACCGCCGATGACCGGCTCGCCGGCCTGCTGGACATCGCCACCGGCGGCCGGGTGCTGCGCATCGAGCGGCTGCGGCTGGCCAGCGGCGAGCCGATGGCCATCGAGATCACCCACCTGTCGGCGAAGCGCTTTCCGGCGCTGCGCCGCAACCTCGTCAAGTACACCTCCCTCTACACCGCGCTGGCCGAGGTGTACGACGTCCGCCTGGCGGAGGCCGAGGAGACCATCGAGACCTCGCTGGCCACACCGCGCGAGGCCGGCCTGCTGGGCACGGATGTCGGTCTGCCGATGCTGATGCTCTCCCGGCACTCGCTCGACGCCCAGGGGCAGCCGGTGGAGTGGGTGCGCTCGGTCTACCGGGGCGACCGCTACAAGTTCGTCGCCCGGCTGCGCCGCCCTACGGACTGAGCGCCGCGCGGGAGGGCCGCTCCATGGGCCGGGTCCATGGGTCGGCCCATGGGCCGGCCCTCCTGATGGTCGGGCCCGCCACCCCGAGCCCCGGGCGATACGGCACGCCCCTCGCCGCCCCGCCTCACCTCCGCTGCGCCTCTTCCGCTCCAACCGGGGCGAACCAGGCCATGCGCCACGCCACGGGGCCATCCGCAGGTGGATTCTCCATACCGATATGCGGACAGCTAGTGACGCGCGCCACGCCCCTGCCATAGATTTCCAGGCATTTCACAGGAGACAGCCACAGCCCAGGGACGGAGCCATGGCCATGACACAGTCAGCCGAATCGCCGGATCGCAGACAGGTGGTCACCCCCACGCGCGTGGTGGCCGGGGTCTGCCTGATCGCTCCGTTCGTGGCGATGCTGTGGGTGAGCTCGTACGCCAAAATCGAGCCGAAGCTCATCGGGATCCCGTTCTTCTACTGGTACCAGATGGCGTGGGTGCTGGTCTCGACGGCGCTCACCTCGATCGCGTACAAGCTCGTGCAGCGTGAGCAGCGCGCCCGCAAGGGCGGTGCGGCCCAGTGACTGTCACCACGACCGCGACGGGCACCTCCGAGGTGCTTGCCGCTTCCTCCGCCAAGGGCATCGACGGCGTGGCACTCGCCGTCTTCGTCTTCTTCTTCCTGGCCGTGACGGTCATGGGATTCCTGGCCGCCCGCTGGCGCAAGGCCGAGCAGTCCGCCAACCTCGACGAATGGGGGCTGGGCGGCCGCAGTTTCGGCACCTGGGTGACGTGGTTCCTGCTGGGCGGTGACCTCTACACCGCGTACACCTTCGTGGCCGTCCCGGCGGCGATCTACGCGGCGGGGGCGTCCGGCTTCTTCGCCGTCCCGTACACGATCCTGGTCTACCCGCTCATCTTCACCTTCCTCCCCCGCCTGTGGTCGGTCTCGCACAAGCACGGCTACGTCACCACCTCCGACTTCGTGCGCGGCCGCTTCGGCTCCAAGGGCCTGTCGCTGGCCGTGGCGCTCACCGGCATCCTCGCCACGATGCCGTACATCGCACTCCAACTCGTCGGCATCCAGGCCGTGCTGGACGTGATGGGCATCGGCGGCGGCGAGCACACCAACTGGTTCGTCAAGGACCTGCCGCTGCTGATCGCGTTCGCCGTGCTGGCCGCGTACACCTACTCCTCGGGGCTGCGGGCGCCCGCACTGATCGCCTTCGTCAAGGACGGGCTGATCTATCTCGTCATCGCTGTGGCGATCATCTACATCCCGATCAAGCTCGGTGGCTTCGACGCGATCTTCGACACGGCCGGCAAGGCGCTCGCCCAGCCAGGACCGGTCCCCGGCAAACCGCGCGGCGAGCTGGTCAGCGGCCCCAACGCCCAATGGGCGTATGCGACATTGGCCCTCGGCTCGGCCCTGGCGCTGTTCATGTACCCGCACTCGATCACCGCGACGCTGTCCTCGCGCAGCCGCAATGTGATCCGGCGCAACACCACCATCCTGCCGCTGTACTCCCTGATGCTGGGCCTGCTGGCGCTGCTCGGCTTCATGGCCGTCAAGGCCGGCACGGACATCCAGGGCAACCCGCAGCTGGCCATCCCGCAGCTCTTCGAGGACATGTTCCCGAGCTGGTTCACCGGCGTGGCGTTCGCCGCGATCGGCATCGGCGCGCTGGTGCCCGCGGCCATCATGTCCATCGCCGCGGCCAACCTGTTCACCCGCAACGTCTACAAGGACTTCCTCAAGCAGGACGCCACGCCCGAGCAGGAGCACAAGGTCGCCAAGCTGGTCTCACTGCTGGTGAAGGTGGGCGCGCTGGTCTTCGTCCTCACCATGGACAAGACCGTCGCGATCAACTTCCAGCTGCTGGGCGGGATCTGGATCCTGCAGACCATGCCGTCCCTGGTCGGCGGTCTGTTCACCCGCTGGTTCCACCGCTGGGCGCTGCTGACCGGCTGGGCGGCCGGCATGCTCTACGGCACGCTCGCGGCCTACGGCGTCGCCAGCCCGACCCAGAAGCACTTCGGCGGCTCCAGCACGGAGATCCCCGGCATCGGCGAGATCGGCTACATCGGCCTCACCGCCTTCGTCCTGAACGTCGTGGTCACGGTCGTCCTGACCTTCGCCCTGAAGGCCGCAGGCGCCCCCGACGGCATCGACGAGACCAGCCCCGCCGACTACACGGCGGACGCCGGTGACAAGGGCGTCACCGTCGAACTGCCGCCGGCGACGGCGGGGGCACCGGCCGGGCACTGAGCCACCGGCCGTCCGGTTTCCGGCAACGGGCCGTCGCGTTCCCTCCGGGGCGCGGCGGCCCGTTGCCGTTCGCCGTTCAGCCCACCCAGTCCTTCAGCTGCTCGGTTTCGAGGGTGATGCCGACGGGGTCGGGGAGGTGGAGCGACTTGCCGTATGGCACCGTGTGGACGATCTCGTACCGGGCGCCATTCGGCTCGCTGTAGACCGAAACCTCACAACTATCGCGATCGATCAACAGGTAGATCGGAATGCCGGTTTCCGCATACGCACGAGGCTTCTCCACCCGGTCACGCTGGTCGGTGTCCGAGTCGTGGGAGGTGACCTCGACGGCCATCAACACCGGATCGGGGTTTACCCATTCACCCTGTCCGCCGATGACGCCGCTGGGGGCGAGTGCCCCGTCCGGACGGGCACGGCCGCGCCGGTAGGGCTGCACCTTGATTCCCTGGTCCGGGTAGAGCCACAGCTCGGGGCGCGACTGGATGCAGATACGCGTCAGCCATTCGATGATCAGCGCGTGGTCCCCGTCCGGCATGGGCTTGCTCCTGACCTTCCCGTCGATGAGTTCCAACCGCGCGCCTTCTTCCAGGCGGGCGAGTATCCGGGCGGCCTCTTCGAAATGCTCGGTCTCCATGATGTGCGGACGGTCGGCGAGCGCGGTCATGAGGCCTTCTCCTTCTTCCACGGGACGGAACAGGAACGTGCCACCGACGATAGCCGAAGCCACTGACAGAGACCGCGCGATCACTCACGACACACTAGATATGGGGGTGCATCTGAGGAGCCACCACCACATGTATGCTCGTCCTCGCTGTCGCCGCAGGGGAATCCGGTGGGAATCCGGAACTGTCCCGCAACGGTGTGGGAGCGCGCTCGACCGGCCGGACACCGGCTTTGGCGTGCGCTCGTGTAGTCCGAGGACCTGCCGATGGTACGTCCGCACCGCCATGGGTGCGGGTGTCGATACGTCCGGGCCCCGAGGGTTGGGCCGGTGGACGCCGCGCGGTGTGCCCGCGCACCCCTGACGTCTTCGGGGTGCCGCATGCCCGCGTGCGCCCGTCGCGTCCCTCCCCTCCCGGCCCCCGCCGAGTGAGGGAGAGCATCACGTGACCATCGCGCCAACGGAGCCCGCGTCAGACGCCGAGGTCGTGCCGCCCGTGGTGGCCACGCCTGCCGGTCCTGCCGGCGACGGAACGGGTGAGGACGGTCCGGGCGTCGCCCTGCTGCGCACCCTGACCGAGCTGACCGAGGACCTGACCGCGACCGACCCCGGCAAGGTGGCCGCCGCCGCCCTGCGCGGCCGGCACCCCGGCGCGGGCGAGGCCGAACTGCGGGCGCTGGCCATCGATGCCGCGGCCGGACTGATCGGTGACGAGCCGCAGTACTCCAAGCTCGCCGCGCGTCTGCTCACCCTCGCCATCGCGCAGGAGGCGGCCGGACAGGGGGCGGTCGCCTTCTCCGCCTCCGTCGAGGTGGGCCACCGCGAAGGCCTGATCGCCGACGAGACCGCGGAGTTCGTCCGCCGCCACGCGGCCCGGCTGGACGCGCTGGTCGAGCGGGCGCTGGCCGACGGCGCCGATGACCGGTTCGGCTACTTCGGGCTGCGCACCCTGCACTCGCGCTACCTGCTGCGTCACCCCACCACCCGTCAGGTCATCGAGACCCCCCAGCACTTCCTGCTGCGGGTGGCCTGCGGCCTCGCGGAAGACCACACCGACCGCGCCCTGGACGACGTCGCCGAGCTCTACCGCCTCACCAGCTCGCTGTCGTACCTGCCCTCCTCGCCCACCCTGTTCAACTCCGGCACCCGCCACCCGCAGATGTCGTCCTGCTACCTGCTGGACTCACCGCTGGACGAGCTGGACTCGATCTACGACCGCTACCACCAGGTCGCGCGGCTCTCGAAGCACGCGGGCGGCATCGGCCTGTCGTACTCCCGCATCCGCGCCCGCGGTTCGCTGATCCGCGGCACCAACGGGTACTCCAACGGCATCGTGCCGTTCCTGCGCACCCTGGACGCCTCGGTCGCGGCCGTGAACCAGGGCGGCCGGCGCAAGGGCGCCGCCTGCGTCTACCTGGAGACCTGGCACGCGGACATCGAGGAGTTCCTGGAGCTGCGCGACAACACCGGTGAGGAGGCCCGCCGCACCCACAACCTGAACATCGCGCACTGGATCCCGGACGAGTTCATGCGCCGGGTGGAGGCGGACGCCGACTGGTCGCTGTTCTCGCCCTCGGACGCCCCCGAGCTGGTGGACCTGTGGGGCGACGAGTTCGACGCCGCCTACCGCAGGCTGGAGGCCGAGGGCCGGGCGCTCAAGCAGATCCCCGCCCGGGTGCTGTACTCCCGGATGATGCGCACCCTGGCGCAGACCGGCAACGGCTGGATGACGTTCAAGGACGCCGCCAACCGCACCGCCAACCAGACCGCCGAGCCCGGCCAGGTCGTGCACTCCTCCAACCTGTGCACCGAGATCCTGGAGGTGACCAACGACGGGGAGACCGCCGTCTGCAACCTCGGGTCGGTCAACCTCTCGGCGCACCTGGGTGACAACGGCGAGATGGACTGGGAGCGGCTGGACGCCACCGTCCGCACCGCCGTCACCTTCCTCGACCGTGTCGTGGACATCAACTTCTACCCGACCGAGCAGGCCGGGACCTCCAACTCCCGCTGGCGCCCGGTCGGTCTGGGCCTGATGGGCCTGCAGGACGTGTTCTTCCGGCTGCGGCTGCCCTTCGACTCGCCCGAGGCGCGGGAGCTGTCGACCCGGATCTCCGAGCGGATCATGCTCGCCGCGTACGAGGCCTCCGCCGACCTCGCCGAGCGGCACGGCCCGCACCCGGCCTGGTCCGCGACCCGCACCGCCCGCGGGGTGCTGCACCCCGACCACTACCCCAACGCCGAGCCGCGCTGGGCGGACCGCTGGGCGGCGCTGCGCACCCGGATCGCGGCCACCGGCATGCGCAACTCCCTGCTGCTGGCGATCGCGCCGACCGCGACCATCGCCTCCATCGCGGGCGTGTACGAGTGCATCGAGCCACAGGTCTCCAACCTCTTCAAGCGCGAGACGCTGTCCGGTGAGTTCCTGCAGGTCAACGCCTATCTGATCGAGGAGCTGAAGGCGCTGGGGCTGTGGGACGCGCGGACCCGGGACGCGCTGCGCGAGGCCAACGGCTCGGTGCAGGACGTCGCGTGGATCCCCGAGGAGGTCCGGGCGCTGTACCGCACCGCCTGGGAGATCCCGCAGCGCGCCCTGATCGACATGGCCGCGGCCCGTACGCCCTACCTCGACCAGAGCCAGTCGCTGAACCTCTTCATGGCGTCGCCGACCATCGGCAAGCTCAGCTCGATGTACGCCTACGCCTGGAAGCGCGGCATCAAGACGACGTACTACCTGCGGTCACGGCCGGCGACCCGGATCGCCCAGTCGGCACGCGGCACCTCGGCCGCCGCCCCCGCCCCCGTACCGCAGCAGGCCACCGACCCCGAGGCGGTCGCCTGCTCCCTGGAAAACCCCGAGTCCTGCGAGGCCTGCCAGTAATGCCCAACCCGTCGCCCGACCACCGCCCCTCATCGACGGCGCTGCGCGCCGAAAGCCCCATGGACCACACCACCGAAACCACCGCGGCCGCCGCACACACCGCCACCACCGGCGGGAAGAACCTCCTCGACCCGGGCTTCGAGCTGACGCTGCGCCCCATGCGGTATCCCGAGTTCTACGACCGCTACCGCGACGCGATCAAGAACACCTGGACCGTGGAGGAGGTCGACCTCCACTCCGACGTCGCCGACCTCGCCAAGCTCTCGGCGGGCGAGCAGCACATGATCGGCCGGCTGGTCGCGTTCTTCGCGACCGGTGACTCGATCGTCGCCAACAACCTGGTGCTGACGCTCTACAAGCACATCAACTCCCCCGAGGCGCGGCTGTACCTGAGCCGGCAGCTCTTCGAGGAGGCCGTGCACGTCCAGTTCTACTTGACGCTGCTGGACACCTACCTCCCCGACCCGGACGACCGCGCCGCCGCCTTCGCGGCCGTGGAGAACATCCCGTCCATCCGGGAGAAGGCCCAGTTCTGCTTCCGGTGGATGGACTCGGTCGAGAAGATCGACCGGCTGGAGGACAAGGCCGACCGGCGCCGCTTCCTGCTGAACCTGATCTGCTTCGCGGCCTGCATCGAGGGGCTGTTCTTCTACGGCGCCTTCGCGTACGTGTACTGGTTCCGATCGCGGGGCCTGCTGCATGGCCTGGCCACCGGCACCAACTGGGTCTTCCGCGACGAGTCCATGCACATGGAGTTCGCGTTCTCGGTCGTGGACACCGTCCGCGAGGAGGAGCCCGACCTCTTCGACGACGCGCTGGAGCAGCAGGTCACCGAGATGCTCAAGGAGGCCGTCGAGGCGGAGCTGCAGTTCGGCCGCGACCTGTGCGGTGAGGGTCTGCCGGGCATGAACACCGACTCGATGCGCGAATACCTCCAGTGCGTCGCCGACCAGCGGCTGCAGCGGCTCGGCTTCGCGCCGGTCTACGGTTCGGAGAACCCGTTCTCCTTCATGGAGCTGCAGAACGTCCAGGAGCTGACCAACTTCTTCGAGCGCCGGGCGTCCGCCTACCAGGTCGCCGTCGAGGGTTCGGTCTCCTTCGACGACGACTTCTAGAGGTTTTTGGAAGACGTACCGCGACGCCCCTTCGCCCCGCCCGCCCGCCTTTTGTGAGCGTTCTGTTACCTCGGCAACCGGAGCCGGGGCCGCCACATCTACCCGGGTATGAAGGGCACGAAGGGGCGTCGTCGGTTCATCGACTATCCGCGTCAGGGACGGGAAGGTCCGCGCCGTTGGCTGCCGTCATGGAGACAGTGGCTGAGCGCCGTCGCGCTCTGCGCGGGCGGCCTGGCGGGACTGTTCGCCGTGGTGTACGCGCAGGTCGGCATACCGAGTGAGAATGAGCTCGCCGGTCAGGAGGCCAGCGTCTATTACTGGGCGGACGGCAGCCAGATGGTGAGCGTCGGCGCCGTGAACCGGCAGAACGTCACCCTCGACAAGGTGCCCGACTCCGTCGAGAATTCCGTGATCTCGGCGGAGAACGCCACTTTCTACAGCGACTCCGGTGTTTCCGTCCAGGGCATCGGCCGCGCCGTGGTCAACATGGTCTCCGGCGAGGAGACCCAGGGCGGCTCCACCATCACCCAGCAGTATGTGAAGAACACCTATCTCTCGCAGGACCAGACCGTCACCCGCAAGGTGAAGGAACTCATCATCTCGCTGAAGGTGAGCAACCAGAAGTCCAAGCAGGAGATTCTGCGCGGTTATCTCAACACCAGCTGGTTCGGCCGTGGTTCGTACGGTATCCAGGCCGCCTCCCATGCGTATTACGGCATTGACGCCAAGGACCTGAATCCCAGTCAGGGTGCCATGCTGGCGGCCCTGCTGAAGGGTTCGGAGCAGTACGATCCGGGGCTGAGCGCGGCCAATCACCGGCGGGCGGTGGCCCGGTGGAAGTGGATACTCGACCGGCAGGTCGCCACCGGGAAGATGAGTCCAAAGGAGCGGGCGAAGTACCGCACTTTCCCGGAGCCCCGGGGGTTGTCGAAACCCAACAGCCAGGCCGGCCAGACCGGCTATCTCGTCGATGTCGCCAATAAGTTCATCAAGGCCGACACCGGCCTGACCGACAAGGAATTGGCGCGCGGCGGCTACCGCATTCACACCACCTTCGACAAACAGCGCACCCGCCGGCTGGAAAAGGCCGTGCAGGACGTCCGCCGGGACACCCTCGATCCCAAAAAGCGCGCGGCCGACAATTATGTGGAGTTCGGTGCGGCCTCCGTACGCCCCAGGGACGGGGCGCTCGTCGCCCTCTACGGCGGCGCGGACGCCACCCGGCATTTCAGCAACAACGCGGACACCACCGCGGTCCCGGCCGGCTCCGCCTTCAAGCCGTTCGTGCTGGCGACCGCGCTCCAGCGGCCGGACGGCGCAGCGCCGGACACCGCGGAAGCGGCGGCGGCCCGGCGAAAGGCCGGGTTCGGGAATCTGAGCGAGGCCCTGCTGAAGGCCCAGAATCCCCCGTTCGTCCAGGCCGGGCAGCAGCTCGGGCTGGAACGGATCCGGGATCTCGCGGTGGACGCGGGCCTGCGCGAGGAGAGCATGGCCCGCCTGGAGCAGACCTTCCCGCTGGGCACCTCGGCGCCCAGCGCGATACGGATGGCGAGCGCCTACACCACCTTCGCCAACGACGGGCTGCACACCGACCCCTACGCGGTGACCTCGATGACCCACAACGGCAAGAAGGTGCCCGGCGTGCACCGCCGCGAGCCCGTACAGGTCCTCGACGCCGGGGTCGCCCAGCAGGTGTCCACCGCTCTGGAGGGAGTCGGCCGGCGCACCGTGGGGAAGTCGGACGCGGCGTGGCAGCAGGCGGTCGCGGCCGGCCGCACGGAGCCGGGCGACCGGATGAAGTCCGCGTGGTTCATCGGCAGCCCCACGGGCACCGGCCCGGACCTCGGATCCGTTCCCGGCACGGGACCGGAGGAGGGGGGCGGTGTCCGCCCCGACCCGGCGTCCGCCGCCGATGACGGAGACGAACCGACCACCGCCGTCACCATGTTCCGCAACAAGCCGGGCGCGCCCGACCTGCTGCCGATGCAGGGCGTCGGCGGTTCCGGCACCGGGCTGGGGACGACCATCCCGCCGAAGGTCTGGAGCGCCTACCAGCAGGGTTCGTGAGCGGTTCCCGTCTCCCGGGCGCCCGGCCGCCGGCCGGGTGCCCGACAGGCCCGCGCGTCAGTCGTTGGCGACGACGGGGTAGCGCGGCTCCAGCTCGGCCATCTGCTTCAGGGCGTCCTTGCGGTCCCGCTTGCTGAGGCGGTCGATGTAGAGGTAGCCGTTGAGGTGATCGGTCTCGTGCTGCAGGCAGCGCGCGAAGTAGCCGGTGCCCTCGATGGCGACCGGCTCGCCCTTGGCGTCCTGACCGCGGACCACGGCGTAGTCGGGGCGGGCCAGCGAGGCGTAGGCGCCGGGCACGGACAGGCAGCCCTCGTTGGAGTCGTCCAGGATCCGGCGCTCGGCGGGCAGCTCGTCCAGGACCGGGTTGCAGATCGCGCCGACGTGCCGGACGCCCTGGTCGTCGGGGCAGTCGTAGACGAAGACCTTCAGGTCCACACCGATCTGGTTCGCGGCCAGGCCCACGCCCTCGGCGGTGCGCTGGCTGGCGAACATGTCGTCGATGAGCTGGGCGAGCCGGTCGTCGAACTCCGTGACGTCCTTGCACTCCTTGTGGAGCACGGGGTTGCCGACGACCGTGATCGGCCGCGAGGTGCCGCGCTCGCGGTGGGCGGTCTCCCGCTCCTCCGCGTCCGTGACGTCATCGATGAATGCCTCGTCCACGCGCTGGTCACCGTCTTGATCAAAAACAGGCTGCTGGGCCATGTCCGCCGTACGCCTTCCTGAAAACCCTGAGTAGTCGCCCTACAGCCTACGGGGGCGGGCCCCGGCGCTCAGCAGACCTCTTCCAGATCCCGCCACTCGCGGGTGTCCGGGCTGTCCGCGACCCAGCCGTCCAGCAGACCGCGCACCAGGGCGGACGGCGCCGCGATACCGCACTCGCGCTCCGGCACCCACAGCGAGCCCGAGCCCGCCGTGCGGTGGCCCAGCGGCCCGGGGTGGCCCGGTTCGCTGTGGTCGTGCGGGTCCAGATGCTCACCGTCGCCCTCGTCGCTGGGCATCCGGCTCTCCGAGCACGTACGGCACAGCAGCCGGACCGACGACGACCAGTCCTCGGCGGCGAATCCCGCATCGGCCGCCAGCCGCTCCAGGGCGTCCCGGTCGGCCTCCGTGGCGGCCTCCAGGAGGACCACCCAGGTGGGGACCGGAGAGGGCGCCCACAGCTCGATCTCGTCGAAGACCGGATAGGCCCGGGTGTCACCGTCGGCGCCCGAGGCAATGGTCCGCTCGCCGTGCGGGACGCCGTCGTGCAGCACCACCTCGCCCCAGCGCCGCCCGGAGGACGGCAGCGGGATGGAGAGCACCTCGATACGGGCCGGGTCCAGCCGGCGGCCCCAGACCACCTCGGCCTCGCCCTCCGGGGAGAGGCGGACGGCGGCGCTGCCCAGGGCCATACCGAGCGGTTCGCCGGACGGCGAGCCCTCACCGGGGACCTTGAGGCCGTAGGCCTGCCAGGCCCGGCGGGCCAGAGGCCAGTCCTGCAGGGCGGTGGCGGCGATGCCGACGTTCCACCAGTCGGGCGCGCCGGCCTCGCGGTCCAGCAGCGCGACCGCGCGCAGACCGGCGGCCCTGGCCTGGTCCCAGTCGTGCCGGAACTTGTGCAGCAGGGCGAGGTTGAACCAGGACTCCGACAGCCACGGCTCCATGTCGGCGGCGCGGGTCAGCAGCGCCCCTGCGTCCTCGTAACGGCCGTCGCCGATCAGCGTGAAAGCGCGGTCGGTCGCCTGCCGCCACGAGGCGGAGGGCCGATGCCGTACCTTGCCGAAGATCCTCACGATTCCCGCCTGCTGGTTGCTCTTGGTGCCACTGCGGTGGGGTGCCGAGCGGCGTCCGGGGCTGTCTGAGGGGCCCACTCGACAACCTGCCACAGATTGCCGTCGGGCTCAGCCTGGTTTGCTGGTCCCCCTGCGGCTCCTTGCCCTTCGCCGACCCCCTGAACCCCCTGAAAGGGGCTTCCTTCGCATCCAACCATGCCCATCTCGGAGGGCGCTCATTACCCATGGGTTCCGTGACATCCGGCGCTCTGTGACAGCGGGGCGCCGGCGATACGGGGGCGGGAGCGGGGAGACGGGCTCCCCGGGGCGGCTGTTGACCGGCCGGGGACCGTTTCCCGCCTTACCGGGGCATACAGATCCGGGGCGGGGTGGCGTACGCCGGACGACCGGCACCGCCCGTCCCGCGCCCCGGAGGAGTCGGCCATCTCACACCGACCGCTCACGCCGGGCTCTCACACCGCCGTCGCGCACCGCCCGCGCGCCCCGTCGCCCCGCACCGCCGGCTCACACCGCCCGGCCGCCGCCCGCCAGGACCCTGGCCAGCGCCTCGACGACCCGGGGCTCGTGGTCCTGCGCGGTGGCCAGCCGCAGCCGCTCCAGGGCGCGCAGCGAGCCGCCCGGCCCCGCCGACTCCCCCGACAGGTCGTCGTAGGCGTTGACCGTGCGGACGATACGCGCCGTGACCGGCTGGTCCCGGTACGGATCGGCCTGCCGCTCGACGATCACCGCGACCTCCACGGGAACCCCGGTCTGCCGGACCACGGCGCCGCCCAGCAGGGCGATCCGGCGCTGCTGGGCGGGCGGCAGCGGCGCGGTAGCGCCGTCCGGCACCGGATCGAGGAGCGAGAGCTGGCCGATGTCATGCATCAGCGCGGCGTATTCGAGCACGTCCAGGTCCGGTTCGTTCAGACCGAGTTCACGGCCCACGGCGCGGCTGAGCGCGGCCACCCGGCGGGCGTGGCCGTGCGGGGTGTAGCCGGCGATCTCGGTGGAGCGGGCCAGCGAGGCGATGGTCTGGCGGTAGGTGGTGCGCACGGCCGCGAACCGGCGGAAGGCGAACTGGGTCAGCAGCAGCGGCAGGCAGAAGACCGGCAGCGCCCAGAGCCCGACGACCGCGGTGGCCAGCGAGATCACCACTCCGGTGGCACAGATCGCCGAGCCGATGCCGGGCAGCGCCCGCAACTCGTCGCGCAGCAGCGGCCCGTACGGCCAGCCGGTGCGGGCGCGGGCCAGCGCGGCCGCCAGCACCGCGTCGCACAGCGCGGTCAGCGCCATCAGGCCGGTCAGGAACAGCGGATAGACCGGGCCGGAGGCCACCCAGCTGCTCAGGGTCCCGGTGTTGTAGAGGGGCTGGAAGCAGGTGGCGGCGAAGGCGATGGTCAGTATCCGGCGGGCGAGGTGGTCGAGGGCCGGTTCCCGGCCGCGGGCGACCTGCGGGACGAGTCCGACCAGACCGGCCGCCAGGACCACGGCCACGGTCTGCGGTACGCCATGGCTCGTCGGCCGTCCGCCGGCCTCGCCGAGCAGCGCGTACGCGAGGGCGCCGGCCGCGCCGAGCGCGGCGCCCTCCCGCTCTCCCGGCCCCCGCCCCCCGGCCACCGGTGCCGCTCCCCGGCCCACCAGCTCGCCCACCGCTATCAGCAGCCCGAAGGCCAGCGCGATCCCGGGCTCGGCCAGGCCCTCCCAGAGCGTTCGGCCGAGCGACCAGCACGCCAGCGCACCGGCCGGGGCGTAGACGGCGGCGATCACGGCGCCGCCCCGTGCGGCAGGCGCCCGGGGGCGGGTGGCACGGCCGTCCGCCGCCCGGCTCACGGGCGGCCGGGGCGGCCGTGTCGGCCGTGTCTGCCGTGTCTGCCGGTTCTGCCGGGTTTGCTCCGGTGCGCCGCTCATCGCGTGCCCTTCCGGCCGGCCTCTTCGGGGCGCGGCCCGGACCGCCGGACCGGGCGCCGCCCACCGGCGTCCGGCTCCCCGGCCCCCTGCACCGCGTCCGCACCCGGCGCCGCACCGGATCCCGGCGCCGCACCGGCCCCCTCGGCCGCGCCGGCCCCCTCCGTCGCACCGGCCCCGTGCGGTGTGACGGCTTCCGGTTGCGGGCCGACGGCTCCCGGCCCCTCCCGCACCGCACCGGGCTCCGCGTCCGCCGCCGTCACCAGGTCCGGGTGCCAGCCGTACCGGTCGAGCGATGCCGTCAGCGCCCGGACCATCCGCGGGTCGAACTGCGCCCCGGCGCACTTGCGCAGCTCCGCCACGGCCGCCGGCACCGGACGGGCCCGGCGGTAGGAGCGGGTCGAGGTCATCGCGTCGAAGGCGTCCGCGACCGCCACCACCCGGGCACATTCCGGGATCTGATGCCCCATCAGCCCGTAGGGGTAGCCGCGCCCGTCCAGCCGCTCGTGGTGGTGCAGGATCGCCGCCCGCGCCTCCCCCAGGAAGCCGATACCGCGCACGATCTCGTCTCCGTACTCGGGATGCAGCTCGATGACCCGGCGCTCCTGCGGCGTCAGCGGCCCGTCCTTGCGCAACAGCCGGGTGGGGACGCCGAGTTTGCCGACGTCGTGCAGGATGCCGGCGAACCGCAGCACCTCCACCCGGTCCTCCGTCATCCCCAGCTCCCGGGCGATCATCACCGAGGCGCGCCCGACCCGCTCGCTGTGCCCGCGGGTGTAGCGGTCCTTGATGTCCACGGCCTGGACGAGGGCGCGGATGGTGGCCTGGTGGGCGGTGCGTTCCCGGTGGTATTGGGCGAAGACCCAGCAGGACAGGCACATCGGCAGCAGCACCAGCAGTGCCGCCGTCGGCCCGTACGAGCTGCGCCACAGGACCGCCATCATCAGCCCGGCCAGGCCGTGCACCAGATGCGGCCCCAGCGAACGGGGCAGCGCCCCGCGCCAGGCGGTGCGCAGGGGGTGTCGCTCGGCGGCGACCAGCACGCCACCGTCGAGCGCCACGAGCACCGCGCAGAAGGTGGTGGCGGCGGCCGCGGCCGGCAGCAGCAGAACGGGGAACTGCGGTGCGGTCAGCGGGTGGTGGCCGAGGGCCCGGAAGACCAGGGCGGCAGCGCAGCAGGCCAGTGCCGCCTCGGCGGCGTGCCAGAGCCTGCGGGCGCCGGCCGAACGCTCCTTCGCCGGACCGGTCAGCGCTCCGGGGACCGCGGCCAGTGCGGCCAGGGGCGGCGGCAGCAGAAAGACGCCGGCGAGCAGGACGGGGCTGGCCCAGCCGGCGACCAGGGCCCCGGGCGCCCCCGCAAAACCCGCGCCGTACGGTATCCGGCCGCCCGCCAACGGGCAGCGGTGGAGCTGTTCGCAGAGTGTGTACAGGGCGGCCAGGGCCAGCGTGCTGCTCCAGGGGGCGCCGGCGCCGAGCCGTGACGCCGGAGCCGCACACAGCGCCGCGGCCAGCACGGCGCAGCCGATATACCCCCGCGCGGCCGCCGGAAGTCCCCGCATCGCGCCCTCCTCACCGTGCCCACCGCTTCCCCGCGCTTCGGGGAGCGCAGGGACCCCTCGCCCTGCCTCCGCAGTGCGTCGGGGTCCGGTGAGAATAGAGGGGCTGGGGCACCGGGGAAGGTGCATCAGCGGATCGGGCGGGACGAATCGGCCCGCCCCTCACCCCTTAGGGTGATGGGCCGCGTTATTCGGCTCGTGCGGTCCGGCCGCGTGCATCGGTGGGGCCGGCCGTCCCGGACGGGCCGGTCCCCTGCTCGGAGGCCGCCGCCTGTTCGCGCTGCGCCTGTTCCTTCTTGGCCTGTTCGAGCACGCTCACCTCGGGCACGGTCTCCCCGGCCCGGATGAGGTCGATCCGGCCCATCACCTTGGAGCGCAGGTCGCTGGGGACGTCGTCATGGCCGCAGCAGCGCTTGACGAGCTTCTTGACCGCCTGTTCCAGGCCGTACTTCTCCAGGCACGGCGAGCATTCGTCGAGATGCACCTGGAAATCTGCGCACTCCCCTTCGGGCATCTCCCGGTCGAGATACTCGTAGAGGTGGTCGAGGACCTCTGAGCAGTCCTTCTCGTGCGGCTCTCCGCAGCTCATGATCCCGAGCCTTTCCGGTCGTGCGACTCCGTCGTGCGCGCGGACTGCGGGTCCGCGGTCGCCGCCCCCGCCGGGACCAGCCCGCGCTCACGGGCGTAATCCTCCAGCATGCCGCGCAGTTGGCGCCGGCCTCGGTGCAGTCGGGACATCACCGTGCCGATGGGTGTCCCCATGATGTCCGCGATCTCCTTGTACGCAAACCCCTCGACATCCGCCAGGTACACCGCGATACGGAATTCCTCGGGGATCGCCTGGAGCGCGGCCTTCACATCGGAGTCGGGGAGGTGGTCGAGCGCCTGGGACTCCGCGGAGCGCAGCCCCGTCGACATGTGCGACTCGGCACGCGCCAGCTGCCAGTCCTCAATCTCCTCGGCGGCGCTGCGCTGGGGCTCGCGCTGCTTCTTGCGGTAGGAGTTGATGAAGGTGTTCGTGAGGATGCGGTACAGCCAGGCCTTGAGGTTGGTGCCCTCCCGGAACTGGTGGAAGGACGCGTACGCCTTGGCGTATGTCTCCTGCACCAGGTCCTCCGCGTCGGCCGGATTGCGCGTCATGCGCAGCGCGGCGGAGTACATCTGGTCCAGGAACGTCAGCGCATCCCGCTCGAAGCGCGCATTGCGCTCGGCAGCGCTCTCCTGAGCCTTGTTCTCAGCCGTGCCGTCGGTCCCTGCGTCGGTACCGGTGACCGGACCCACCTCCTCCAACACCGTCCTGGATCCGGATGCGGACCCACCCGATTCGGAGAATAGACGACGATCCGGTGCGGCCGCCGCTCCAGCCAGGGCGGGCTGCGTCACCTGCATCTGCGACCACGGCAGGTCGGCGGCCGGGCGGGCCGGGCAAGCGATTCCCATGCGGCGGACTCCTCTTCCTCGTGCTTCACCGGACGTACTCGAGTACTACGCCTGGCACAACAGCCGCATGCGGCGCGGCATTCCCGGAAGCGGGGTCCAAAGGGCCGACGCGCGACTGCCGGCGGCCGCAGGCCGACTGCGGGCCGACTGCGGGCGGACCGGCAAGCCCGCTTGCCGCTCCGGCAAGGCAGGGCGCACCGAGGGAAGCGCACGCACGGGAAGCGGGCCGTCAGCCGAACATCCCGTCCAGCCAGGCCGCCACCGCGTCCGTGATCACGGCCATCGACTCCGCCTCGCCGACGCCCGCCTTCTTCGGCACCGCGAAGCCGTGGTCGGCGTGCGCCACCTCCGTGATCTCCGTCCCCGGCGGGAACTCCCCGGGCCGTCCGAACGGATCCCGGCCGCCCTGGACGACCAGCGTCGGCACCCCGGCGCCGGTCAGCTCGTCCGCCCGGGACCTCTCCGGCCGGCCCGGCGGATGCAGCGGGAAGCTGAGCGCCAGTACGGCCTGCGCCCCCAGGTCACGCGCCGTACGGCAGGCCACCCGGGCACCGGCACTGCGGCCGCCGGCGACCACCGGCAGCCCCGGCTTCTCCAGCGCCGGCCACAGCGCGGTCCATCCGGAGTCCAGGGTCTTCGGCGCGGGTGCCAGCTTCTTGCCCGCCACCCGCCACGGCTGCTCGACCAGCGCCACGGTGTACCCGCGGGCCGGGAGCGCGGCCGCCAGCGCCCGCAGATCGCGTGCCTCGATGCCCCCGCCGGCGCCATGGCTCACGGCCACCACGGCCCGTGCCGGTGTGGCGTCCCGGTGCCAGGTGATCCGGGCGTCGCCCGCCGGTGTGCCGACCGTCTCGGTCTCCATCGCGCCAGTGCTCATACGCCCATCCTGCCCGTGCCACGGCCGGACGGGCACCGCGGACATCCGCGCGGCACACCGGCAGCGCCCGCCGCGGGTCGAACACGCCTCAGAACAGCGTGCCCACCTCCGGACCGTCGAGCTCGGCGACCAGCTCGGGCCCGTTGTTGCGGACATTGCTGACCCCGGTCGGAACGGGATAGGCGCGCATCATCCCGGCGGGCGGCGGCGCCAGCAGCGCGCGTATCTCGTCGGGGTCGGTGCGGGACGGGTCGAGCCAGGCGTCCCAGCGGTCCGGTGTCAGCACCAGCGGCATCCGGGGGTGGATCTCGGCCAGCGACCGCGGCCCCTCGTCGCCGGCGGCCCCCGCCAGCGGGGTGGTCTCGGCCTCCGTGGTGACGACCGTGCAGGTCACCCACCAGGCCAGCGGGTGGTCGCCGGGCAGCGTCCGGTCCCGCCAGAATTCGTAGAGCCCGGCCATCGCCATCACCGACCCGTCCGCGGGCGTCACGAAGTACGGCTGCTTACGGGGCCGCTTCTTCCTGCCCTGCTCCTCCAGCTGCCGCTCCGCGGCGTCGGTGACCCACTCGAAGTAGCCGTCCCCGGGGAGCAGGCACCGCCGGGTCGCGAAGGCCTGCCGGAAGGACGGCTTCTCGTGCACCGTCTCGGCCCGCGCATTGATCATCTTCGCGGCGGCCTCGGGTGACTTCGACCACGACGGGACCAGGCCCCACTTCAGCGTCCGCAGCTGGCGCACCGGGCCGTCCGGGACGGCGGCGCCGGCCGCCGCGCCCTTGAGGGGGCGTTCGAGCACCGCGTGCACCCGGTCCGTCGGCGCCACGTTCCAACTGGGCGCCAGGGTCTCCGCCGTCTCCCACTGCTGAACGCCGAAGGTCCCCACCAGGTCCTCGGGGCGACGGCTCGCTGCATACCTACCGCACATGCATGCCACACTGCCATGCCACACGAAGGGGAGACATGGACACCGACCACCTCACCGACATATGGAGCCGCGTCTTCGGGACCCAGCCCGCCCCGTCGCTCTGGCTGGTGATCATCACGGCGGTGCTCGCCCTGGGCGCCGTCGTCCCGCACACCGCCTGGCGGCTGTCGCGGAACGCCGTCACCATCGCCCACGAGGGCGGCCACGGACTGATCGCCCTGCTCACCGGCCGCCGCCTGGACGGCATCCGGCTGCACTCGGACACCTCGGGCCTGACCGTTTCGCGCGGCAAGCCGACCGGTCTGGGCATGGTGCTGACCGCCGCGGCCGGCTACATCGCGCCCTCCCTGCTGGGTCTGGCGGGCGCCGCGCTGCTCGCCGCGGGCCACATCACGGCACTGCTGTGGGGCGCGACCGCACTGCTGCTGGCGATGCTCATCATGATCCGTAACGCGTACGGCGTGCTCACCGTCGTGCTCACCGGCGCCGCGTTCGTGCTGGTCTCCTGGCTGACGACGGCCGAGGTGCAGGCGGCGTTCGCCTATGTGGTGGTGTGGTTCCTGCTGCTGGGCGGGGTGCGGCCGCCGTTCGAGCTGATGGGCAAGCGGCGTAAGGCACGCGCCGCGTCAGCGGCTCCTCCAGGGGTGGCGGTCGGGCGACGGTCGGGCGCGGTGGACTCCGATCCGGACCAGCTGGCGCGCCTGACCCATGTCCCGGCGGCCGTCTGGCTCGGCCTCTTCCACGTGGTGACGCTGTGCTCCTTGATGGGCGGCGGGCGCTGGCTGCTCGGCCTCTGACGCCCACCGCCCCGGGCGCCGGCCGGATCCCGTACCGCCCTGCCCGCGGGGCCGCCCCACGACCGCGGTGCGCGCCGCCACGCCCGGGGTACCCGCCGCCATGCCGGGGGTACTCGCCGCCATGCCGGGGGGTGCCCGCCACCCCGCTCCCGGCACGCCAGCGCACTATCACTGTCACGTTTCGGCGGGGTTGCGCCGCTTTTGATCAAGATCGGCACCCTTGCCCAGCCATTAAAGTAAGGGGCATGACCGAGAGCCCCGCACACCCCGCCCTCTGGCCCGCCCCGCTCGCCGCCGGGGCCGTCGATGCCACCGTCACCGTGCCCGGCTCCAAATCGGTCACCAACCGCGGCCTGGTCCTGGCCGCCCTCTCCTCCGAGCCCGGCTGGCTGCGCCGGCCGCTGCGCTCCCGGGACACGCTCCTGATGGCCGAGGCGCTGCGCACCCTGGGCGTCGGCATCGAGGAGACCGCCTCCTCCAGCTCCGCCGGCGCCGCCGCGCAGCCCGGCGGCGGTGAGGCCTGGCGGATCATCCCGGCGGGTCTGCACGGCCCGGCCACCATCGACGTCGGCAACGCGGGCACGGTCATGCGCTTCCTCCCCCCGGTCGCCGCGCTCGCCGACGGCCCGATCCGCTTCGACGGCGACCCCCGCTCCTACGAGCGCCCCCTCGACGGCGTGATCGACGCGCTGCGCGCCCTGGGCGCCCGGATCGACGACGACAACCGCGGCGCGCTGCCCATGACGGTCTTCGGCAGCGGCGCCCTGGACGGCGGCCCGGTCGAGATCGACGCCTCCTCGTCCTCCCAGTTCGTCAGCGCCCTGCTGCTGTCCGCGCCACGCTTCAACCAGGGCGTCGAGGTCCGGCACGTGGGCGCGGCGCTGCCCTCCATGCCGCACATCCGGATGACCGTCGACATGCTGCGCAGCGTCGGCGCGCAGGTGGACACCCCGGAGGCGGGCGGCGAGCCGAACGTCTGGCGGGTCACCCCCGGCGCGCTGCTCGGCCGCGATCTGGTCGTCGAGCCGGACCTGTCCAACGCCCAGCCGTTCCTGGCCGCGGCGCTGGTCACCGGCGGCCGGGTGACCATCCCTGACTGGCCCGAGCACACCACCCAGCCCGGCGACGCGCTGCGCGAGATCTTCACCACCATGGGCGGTTCCTGCGAGCTGACCGAGCAGGGCCTGACCTTCACCGGCAGCGGCCGGATCCACGGCATCGACGTCGACCTCAGCGAGGTCGGCGAGCTGACCCCGGGCATCGCCGCGGTCGCCGCCCTGGCCGACTCCCCCTCCACGCTGCGCGGGGTGGCGCATCTGCGGCTCCACGAGACCGACCGGCTGGCCGCGCTCACCAAGGAGCTGGGCGAACTCGGCGGCGATGTCACCGAGACCGCGGACGGCCTGCACATCCGGCCGCGCCCCCTGCACGGCGGGATCTTCCACACCTACGAGGACCACCGGCTGGCCACCGCCGCGGCGGTCATCGGCCTGGCGGTCGACGGCGTGGAGGTGGAGAACGTCGCCACCACCGCCAAGACCCTGCCGGACTTCCCGGCGATGTGGACGGACATGCTCGGCTCTCCGGCCGTCTCCGCCCGGAGAGCGTGAGGGCTCAGCCACCATGCGCCGCTACGGAAAGAACCCCGACGAGGACGACATCCGCGTCCGCCCCAACCCCAAGGGCAACCGCCCCCGCACCAACATCCGCCCCAAGCACGAGGACGCCGGCGAGGGCCTGGTGCTGACCGTCGACCGCGGCCGGCTGACCTGCCTGGTCGACGGCCGTACGGTCACCGCGATGAAGGCCCGTGAACTGGGCCGCAAGAGCGCGGTGGTCGGCGACCGGGTCGCCGTCGTCGGGGACCTGACCGGCGCCAAGGACACCCTCGCCCGGATCGTCCGGGTCGAGTCGCGCTCCTCGACGCTGCGCCGTACGGCCGACGACGACGACCCGTTCGAGCGGGTCGTGGTCGCCAACGCCGACCAGCTCGCGATCGTCACCGCGCTGGCCGACCCCGAGCCGCGTCCCCGGCTCATCGACCGCTGTCTGGTCGCCGCCTACGACGCGGGCCTCGACCCGCTGCTGGTGCTGACCAAGTCCGATCTGGCCTCCGCTGACACCCTGTTGGAGTCCTACGGCGCGCTCGGCGTCCCCTACCTGGTCACCAACCGCGACGAACTCGCCGACGGCAGCGCCGCCGAGCGGGTGCGGGCCGCGCTGACGGGCCGGATGACGGCGTTCGTCGGACACTCCGGGGTGGGCAAGACCACCTTGGTCAACTCTCTGGTCCCGGAGCGCCGCCGGGCCATCGGCCACGTCAACGCGGTCACCGGCCGCGGGCGGCACACCACCACCTCCGCGCTGGCGCTCCCGCTGCCCGGCGACTCGGGCTGGGTCATCGACACCCCGGGCGTGCGGTCCTTCGGGCTGCACCACGTGGATCCGTCCCGGGTCATCCACGCCTTCCCGGATCTGGAGCCCGGCACCGCGGGCTGTCCGCGCGCCTGCAGCCACGACGAACCGGACTGCGCGCTGGACGCCTGGGTCGCCGACGGGCACGCCGACCCGGCCCGTCTCTACTCCCTGCGCCGCCTCCTGGCCACCCGCGAACGACGCGAGGGCGACTGACCTTTGACGTTTGCCACCGCCCGCCGGAGGTAAAGGCATAATCACACCAAGGTCGGCGTAGCGCTCAAGCAGGCCCTGATCGCCCGGACGGGGCCCGAACGAGTGATTCTGACGCCCCGTCGTCGCTCATGTAAGACAGGCTCTGGCTGACGGAGGCAATGGGACATGGCGTGGCTGCTGGTCGTGGTGGCGGGGATCCTGGAGACCGGCTTCGCGGTCTGCCTCAAGCTCTCGCACGGCTTCACCCGCCTCTTCCCGACCATCGCCTTCGCGGCCTTCGCGCTCGGCAGCTTCGGCCTGCTGACGCTGGCACTGCGCAAGCTCGACGTCGGCCCGGCGTATGCGGTGTGGACCGGCATCGGCGCGGCCGGGACGGCGATCTACGGCATGGTCTTCCTCGGCGACCTGGTCTCCACTCTCAAGATCGTCTCCATCACCCTGGTCATCGTCGGCGTGGTCGGTCTGCAGCTGTCGGGGTCGGCGCACTGAACGCGGGAGCGCCGGTCCGTGCGGGACTCGGCACACAGGCCTGAGGGACCGCTTCGGTCACCGCGGTGCACGCGTGCGGCCCGTCCGCCGCATGTCCGTGACACCCCGTCACCCGTGGTCGGCCGACGCGGTCGTCACGATCTCCCGTTCCCCTGACCGGCCGGCGGGGCGCCGGCCGCCGCCCCCGCGGTCCGGGCAAAGGCACCCCGGACGAGCCGGGCCACCGCCTCCGCCTCCAGCTCCCGGCGCGAGGGCTGAGCCGGGATGCGTCCGGGGACCTGCGCGGCGCCGGCGGCCGGCGGGGCGACGACACAGGCCAGGGTCAGCCGCGCCGCGGTCTCGCAGGCGGTGCCCAGGGCGGGCAGCTCCGCCGCGGGCCAGTCGGGCTCCAGCGCCGCGACCGCCTGGTCGCAGAAGCGGCCGACGAGCTCCGCGGGCCCCGGCAGCGGCCCCTCGGCGGGCGCCGCCGCGCGCTGCACGAGGACGCCGGACCGGTCGGCCCGCACCGGCGCCGGGCCGGCCGGCACCCTCGAAGGGTTGGGCAGCCGGTCGCTCCAGCAGCCGGTCAGCACGGCCCTGACCAGGGGGTTCGCACGGGCGGTCCGGAGTGTCCAGGCGGCCGCGGCCACCACCCGGCCGACCGCGTCGCCCCGTGCCCCGGCAGCCGAGGCGCCTCGTGACAGCGCCCGGGCGACCCCGGCGAGGTAGTTCTCGGTCTCCCGGCGGACCAGGGCGCGGGCCAGCCCTTCCTTGCTGCCGAACTCGTTGTAGAGCGTCTGCCGGGAGACACCGGCGGCGGCCGCGACATCCACCATCCGGATGGCCGTCCAGGCGCGTTGCGTCAGCGCCGTGTAGGCGGCATCGAGCAGGGATTCACGCGCTGCGGGCATCCGTCGCCTCCCCGGCCGCCAGCCCAGGTGGCCGGTGTGCGCACAGAATTGACGCGGCGCCAGACACTGTCAAGGGTCGTCGCGGCACCTGCGCACCGGGGGCCCCGAGGCTGTCACACGCCCGGCGGCGCATGGCCGTGTGGCTCCTGCGTAGACCAATCGATACTGTTCGCCCATGCCCGACTATCACGATGATCTTCGCCTCGGCCATGTTCTCGCGGACGCCGCGGACGCCGCCACCATGGAGCGCTTCAAGGCACTCGACCTCAAGGTCGAGACCAAACCGGACATGACACCGGTGAGCGAGGCGGACAAGGCCGCCGAGGAGCTGATCCGCGGCCAGCTCCAGCGGGCCCGGCCACGCGATGCCGTGCTCGGCGAGGAGTTCGGCAGCGAGGGCACGGGGCCCCGGCGCTGGATCATCGACCCGATCGACGGCACGAAGAACTACGTCCGCGGAGTACCGGTCTGGGCGACGCTGATCGCGCTGATGGAGCGCGGCGAGAGCGGCGACCGCCCGGTGGTCGGCATCGTCTCCGCCCCGGCGCTCAACCGCCGCTGGTGGGCCGCCGACGGCCTGGGGGCCTTCACCGGCCGCAGCCTGACCTCCGCGACCCGGCTGCAGGTCTCGCAGGTCGGCCGCATCCAGGACGCCTCGTTCGCCTACTCGTCGCTGACCGGCTGGGAGGAGCGCGGCAAGCTGCCCGGTTTCCTCGACCTGAGCCGGGACTGCTGGCGCACCCGCGGCTACGGGGACTTCTGGCCGTACATGATGATCGCCGAGGGATCGGTGGACATCTGCGCGGAGCCGGAGCTCTCGCTGTGGGACATGGCGGCGTGCGCGGTGGTCGTGAAGGAGGCCGGCGGGCAGTTCACCGGGCTGGACGGCAAGCCGGGCCCGCACAGCGGCAACGCGGCGGCCTCCAACGGCCTGCTGCACGAGGACCTGCTGGGCTATCTCGGCGACTCCCCGCGCTGACCTTGCGGCGTTGACCTGCGGCGGGGCGGATATTCGGACACCCGTCCCGCAGTTGCCCCTTGTTGCATCGACACCGGCATGTGAACATGAGAATCCCCCACTTTGTGAACTTGTGAATCCCTTCGCAAGGCACATTCACCAAGGAGGTGGCTCCACTCCATGCCCATGCACGTCAAAGACGCCATGAGCACGGTGGTCCTCACCATCGGGCCCGCTCACACCCTCCGACAGGCGGCTCAGCTGATGGCGGCCCGCCGCATCGGCGCGGCCGTGGTCCTCGACAACGACAACAGCGGTATCGGCATCCTCACCGAGCGCGACATCCTCAATTCCCTCGGCGCGGGCGAGAACCCCGACCGGGAGACCGCCCAGACCCACACCACCTCGGACGTGGTCTTCGCCGCTCCGCACTGGACCCTCGACGACGCCGCGGACGCCATGGTGCGCGGCGGCTTCCGCCATCTGATCGTGCTCAACGACCATGAACCGGTCGGCGTGGTGTCCGTACGCGACATCATCCGCTGCTGGTCGGCCGCCACGGAACGGGCCGACGCCGAGCGGACCGACGCCGTACCGGCCTGAACCGCGAACGGCTCCGGCGGCGAACACCCCGGAGCCACCCGCACAAAGAGGCCGGAGCCCCATGGCATCCGGCCTCTCCGCTTACCTACGGCAGCGGCAATCGAGCAACCCCCACGGCGCGCCACCACCTCCGCGAGAGCGGCTGGGGGCACCTCCCGTCGGTAGCTGGGGGAGGCTTAGCCGCAAAGGCGAGTTCAGCCGCGCAGGGCCTGGACCGCGGCCTCCAGCCGCTTGCCGTAGTCCGCGTCCGCCTTGCGGAAGTTCTCGATCGCCCGCTGGGCGATGTCATCGCGGGAGACCTTGGAGATGAAGCCCGCCAGGTTGTCGATCAGGCGCTCCCTCTCGTCCTCCGACATCAGGCGGTAGAGGGTGCCGGCCTGGACGAAGTCGGTGTCCTCGGCGTGCGAGGGCGCGGCCTGCTCTCCGGTGGGGCCGGTCACGGTGGCCGGCTGCCACAGGGGGCGGCCGGTTTCGTTCGGACCGCCGAAACTGTTGGGCTCGTAGTTCTTCGCGCCCGCGTGCCGGCCGTCGTAGAGCACACCGTCCCGGCCGTGGCTGCGCGCCTCGGTGGCGTGCGGGCGGTTCACCGGGAGGTGGTCGGCGTTGATGCCGACGCGGTAGCGGTGCGCGTCGCCGTAGGCGAAGAGACGGCCCTGGAGCATCTTGTCGGGGGACGGGCCGATACCCGGCACGAAGTGGTGCGGGGAGAAGATCGACTGCTCGACCTCGGCAAAGATGTTCTGCGGGTTGCGGTTGAGCTCCAGCTTGCCGATCTCGATCGGCGGGTAGTCCTCGTGCGGCCAGACCTTGGTCAGGTCGAACGGGTTGAAGCGGTAGTTGGCCGCTTCGGCCTCGGGCATGATCTGCACCTGGACGGTCCAGCTCGGGAAGTCGCCCCGCTCGATGGACTCGCGCAGATCGCGCTGGTGGCTGTCGGCGTCCTCACCGGCGAGCTTGTCGGCCTCGGCCTGGGTGAGGTTCTTGATTCCCTGGTCGGTCTTGAAGTGGTACTTGACCCAGAAGACCTCACCGGCGGCGTTGTTCCACTGGAAGGTGTGCGAGCCGTAGCCGTTCATGTGGCGGTAGGAGGCGGGGATGCCGCGGTCTCCGAACAGCCAGGTGACCTGATGGGTGGACTCCGGCGACAGGCCCCAGAAGTCCCAGACGTTGTCCGCCTCCTGCGAGCCGGTGTACGGGTCGCGCTTCTGGGTGTGGATGAAGTCGGGGAACTTGATGGCGTCCTTGATGAAGAACACCGGGGTGTTGTTGCCGACGAGGTCGTAGTTGCCCTCTTCGGTGTAGAACTTCAGCGCGAAACCGCGCGGGTCACGCACCGCGTCGGCCGAGCCGAGGTTGCCCGCGACGGTGGAGAAGCGCAGGAAGGTCTCGGTCTGCTTGCCGACCTCGGAGAGGAAGTGGGCGCGGGTGTACTTGGTCACATCCGCGGTCACCGTGAACGTCCCGTACGCGGCGGCGCCGCGGGCGTGCACGATGCGCTCCGGGATGCGCTCGCGGTTGAAGTGCGCGAGCTTTTCGATCAGGAGCTGGTCCTGGATGAGGCCGGGACCGCCGATGCCGGCCGTCTCGCTGTTCTGGTTGTCCCCGACCGGAGCCCCGGACTCCGTGGTCAGCGGTCCGGTGGTGCTCTCTACCGACACGTGCGCCTCCTGGAAAGTCTTCTACACCTGCCCTTGGCTTGCGCCGATCACGATCCTACATTGGACAATGTCTAAGTCAAGAAGAATGCGAAAGCAGTACTCGATCCGGTGATGGACCTACCACTGCTACCCTGGCTTTATCTGACTGATAGGTGAATGGCATGAGTGACCTGCTGGAACGGCTCCGAGGACGCGGCTGGCGGCTGACCGCGCAGCGACGCGTCGTCGCCGAGGTCCTCGACGGGGACCACGTCCACTACACCGCCGACGAGGTGCACGCGCTGGCTTCCGACCGGCTCCCCGAGATCTCCCGAGCCACGGTCTACAACACCCTGGGCGAGCTGGTCTCGCTCGGTGAGGTGATCGAGGTGAGCACGGACGGCCGGGCCAAGCGCTACGACCCCAACGCCCACCACGACCACCAGCACCTGATCTGCTCGCGGTGCGGCACGATCCGCGACGTCCACGTCCAGGGCGACCCGCTCTCGGCCCTGCCCGAGCCGGAGCGCTACGGCTTCCAGGTCTCCGAGGTCACCGTGACCTACCGGGGCATCTGCCCCACCTGCAGCGCCCCGTCCTGACGCCGGAGCACACCGGCCCCCGCCCGGACCTCCCGCGCACCGCGTCACGCCATACGCACCGTCGAGCCCGCGCCCACCCGGCCGCGGGCTCCTTCGTGCGCCCGGCCGGCCCGCCGACCGCACTCCCGTCACCGCACCCCACACCGGCCCGTCCCGCACCATCGACCCACCCCGCATCCCGCCCCGTCCCGTGCATCAGCTCACCCCGCACCCCTGCCCGCACGACCCCTGCCCGAATCTGACGGAACGTCATATCGTCGGCGCACCGCACTTTCCGGCCACCGGGCTCGTGCGGCGCCCCCCGGGCCCCGCGCGACGGCGGCACCCTGTCCGCACTCCTCAGGGAGCACCCCGTTGCGGCGAGAACCGGCTCCAGAAGGCCTACCGCGAGGCCGGCATCGCCAGGGACGGCCCACTGCCGGAGAACCGGCCGTCGACCGCAGCATCTGCGCGGAAGCCGACCACAACCCCTACGCGGAAGCGGTCGGCCGCCGGATTCCGGGGTAAGCACGGCGGCACGCATGACGAAGGCCCGGATCCCTGAGGATCCGGGCCTTCGTCTTCAGTAGCGGGGACAGGATTTGAACCTGCGACCTCTGGGTTATGAGCCCAGCGAGCTACCGAGCTGCTCCACCCCGCGCCGTTGTTGCCCTTACTTTAACCCCGGGCCGACGACCAGCGCAAATTCCTTCCGCGCGGCCCGGGACCCGACCCTGTGGACCGGTCCCCGGGCCTCCCGGATACCCGTGGGGCGTCCGCTACGCGCTGAGCTCTTCCTGGAGCGCCGCCCGCAGCCGCGCCGCACGCTCCGCCACCTCCGGCGGCCCCAGCTCGACGGCGCGCGCACACCAGCTCTGCGCCTCCGCGAGCGCGCCGCGCCGGGCGGCGAGCAGCGCCAGCCGCAGCGCCGCCCGGCCATGGCCGGTCTCGGCGGCGCGCTGCCACCACAGGGCGGCCTCGGGAAGGCTGCCCTCACGGGCCAGCAGCAGCCCGAGGTTGAAGGCGCCGTTGCGGCTGCCCGCCTCGGCCGCCGCGCGGTACCACTCGGCGGCCTCGACGGCATCCCCACGGGCCGCCGCGAACATGCCGACCCGGACCTGGGCGCGCCGGTGCCCCTGGCGGGCGGCCCGCTCGTACCACTGCACGCTCTCGTCGTCCGCCGTGCGCTCGCTGTCCGCCAGCCCCTCGCCCGCGGCCGCCGCCCGGCGGTCGAGCAGGTCCGCGAGCCGGAAGGCCGCCTCGGAACTGCCGCCGCTCGCCGCACAGCGCAGATTGCGCTCCGCGTCCTGCAGCGCACCGTCCCGCAGCTGCACGATGGCGACCTGGAGGGCCGCCTCCGTGTGCCCGGCCGCGGCCGCCCGCTCGTACCAGGTGTGCGCCATACGCTCCGCGCCGCGCCCGGCGAAGAGGATGCCGAGGTTGAACGCGGCATCGACGCTGCCCGCCTCGGCCGCCTTGGAGAACCACGGCTCGGCTCCCGCGGCGTCACCGCGCTGCAGCAGCAGGATGGCCAGCGCGTTGGCGGCCTCGCGGTGCCCGGCGTAGGCGGCCCGGCGGTACCACTGCTCGCCGCGCCCCTCCCGGCCCTGCTCGGCGCAGAGCAGCCCGATGTTGTAGGCACCGTTGACGTCCCCGGCGTCCAGCGCGACGCGGTACCAGCGCTCGGCGGTCTGCAGTTCGCCGCGGTCGGCGTGCAGCGCTCCCAGGGCGTTGGCAGCGTTGCCATCGCCGTCCTGGGCCGCCCGCCGCCACCATTCGGCGGCGCTCTCCTCGTCCCCCGCGTCACGCAGCAGGAAGCCCAGCGCACAGGCCGCGCGCGCCTCGCCGTCCTTGGCGGCGGAGAGGTACCAACGGCCCGCCTCCTGGACGTCGCCACGGTCCTCCAGCAGCGCACCGAGCTGCAGCGCGGCCCGCCGGTGGCCCCGCGCGGCGGCCTGGCGGTACCACTGCTCGGCCTCCTCCTGCCGGTTCAGCTCGCCGTACGCGGGGACCGCGCGCCGGTCCGTGTCGCGGCCGTCCTCGATGAGCCGGGCCAGGCGGTACGCGGCCTCACGGTGGCCGCGCTCGGCGGCCGTACGGAACCAGCGCTCGGCGCCGATGTCACCGCGGTGCTCCAGCAGGTCGGCCAAGGCGTACGCGCCCAGGCAGTGCCCGGACTCGGCGGACTGGCGCAGCCAGTACTCGGCGGCCGGCTCGTCGCCGCGCTCGCGGTAGTGGCGCCCGAGAGCGTGCGCCGCGGCGGCGGAGCCCGCGACGGCCGCGATCCGCCACCAGCCCGCCGCCTCGTCCCCGTAGCCCCGTTGGTGCAGCAGTACGCCGAGGTTGTTGGCCGCGGCGCGGTCGCCGGCGGCGGCCGCGGAACGCAGATGCGACTCGGCGCCGTCGAGGTCACCGCGGCGCAGCAGCATCGCGCCGAGCGCGCTCATGGCGGCGGTGTCGCCCGCCTCGGCGGCCCGGCGGTGGCCGGACTCGGTCACGGCATCGGACGCTTCGGCGGCCTCCGCGGCCTCCATCGCGTCGATCGGCAGCTCGGATTCGCGCCCGTCGTCGGGCGCATGCACAAACCGGTCCGTCTCCAACAACCTTGCCTTGTCCCCCATAAGACCCATCGTCGCATCACCTGTAACCCGCGTACACCTGGTATACCGCAGCCAGTGAGGTCACTTCAGCGGTTTGTCGACTTCCCGACACGACGACTTGGCAAACTCAAGCACACACCTACCCCACATCTGCCGCGCGACCCGGCTTTGACCGGTAACGAACCCGAAGACATGACGGGACGACGGCATGAAGACATGACGAAGGCCCGGATCCCTGAAGATCCGGGCCTTCGTCTTTGGTAGCGGGGACAGGATTTGAACCTGCGACCTCTGGGTTATGAGCCCAGCGAGCTACCGAGCTGCTCCACCCCGCGTCGTTGTGTCCTCAACGTATCACGGCAGCGGGACGGCCCGGACCACCGCGGCTGCTCCGTGGCCGCCGGCACGAACCGGCGGCCACGGGGCCAGGGGGCGGACGGCGGGGTCAGCCGGCCGGCTTGCCGCCCTTCTGGGACGCCTTCGCCGCACGGTCCAGCGCCGCCTTGAGCTTCTTCTGGGCCTCGCCGTAACCGGCCCAGTCGCCCGAGGTGCGCGCCTTCTCGCCCTCCTCGTAGGCCTGCTGTGCGTCGCCCAGAGCCTGCTGCACCGTCTGGCCGGACGGGGGCTGCTGTCCGGTTCCGGTGTCGCCGCCCGGCGGGTTCTGCGATCCCGTACTGGGCGCCTTCTTGCCGAAGACCACGTCCAGCGCGTCCTTGAGGGAGTCCTCCAGGACGGGCTTGTTGTCGCCGTAGCTGACCAACACCTTCTTCAGGAGCGGGTAGTTGGTGTTGGCACCGCGCAGATACACCGGTTCGACATAGAGCAGTCCGCCGTCCAGTGGCACGGTCAGCAGATTGCCGTACTCGATCTCCGAGTCGCCGAGTTTCTTGAGGATATTGAGCTCATTGGCGATGTTCGGATCGGAGTTGAACTTCGACTGCACCAGCTGCGGACCGGGCACCGGCGTCTGCGAGGGCAGTTTCAGCAGTCTGATCCTGCCGTAGTCGCCGCTGGTCGCATTGGCGTCGACGGCCATGAACGCGCCGAGGTTGTCGCGCTTGTTGGGCGTGAAGCTCGTCGTCAGCGAGAACGCCCGGTTCTTCTGGTCCGGCATTTTCATGCTCAGGTAGTACGGCGGTACCGCGTTGCCCGACTTGGTCGTCGGGTCGTTCGGGATCTGCCAGCGCTCGGAGCCGGTGTAGAAGGTGCCCGGGTCCGTGACGTGGTACGTGGTCAGCAGCTGGCGCTGCACCTTGAAGAGGTCCTGCGGGTAGCGCAGGTGCTCCTTGAGGGCCGGGCTGATGGCGCTCTTCTTCGCGACCGTGCCGGGGAACGACTTCATCCAGGTCTTGAGGACCGGGTCCTTCTCGTCCCACTGGTAGAGCTTCACCGAACCGTCGTAGGCATCCACCGTCGCCTTGACGGAGTTGCGGATGTAGTTGACCTGGTTCTGCTGGGCCACCACCGCCCGCTGGCCGTCGGTGAGCGAATCGGCCGTGCTGTCCCCGAGCGTGGTGCGCGAGGCGTACGGATAGCCGTTGCTGGTGGTGTAGGCGTCGACGATCCACTTGAGCCGGTGGTTGATGACCGCCGGGTAGGCGTCGCCGTCGATGGTCAGCCAGGGGGCGACGGCTTCGACGCGCTCCTTGGGCGTGCGGTTGTACAGGATCCGCGAGCCCTTGCCGATCGCTCCGGAGTAGAGGATCTGCGGCTCCCCGAACGCCGCCGCGTAGGCGGCGCGGTTGACCGGGTTGGAGAGGCTGACGCCGCTGTTGCCCCGGTAGCTGTAGCTCTTCTCGCCGCTGTCGTCGGAGTAGTCCAGTTCCTTCTGCGGACCGCCGACGATGGAGTACTGCGAGGTCTTCTCGCCGTAGTACACCCGCTGCTGGTACGAGCCGAGCTGCCCCTTGGCCGGCAGATCCGACTCGGTGTACTTGGGGCCGCCACCGTCGGCGGCCTCCGTCCCCTTGGCGGCGACCGCGCCGTAGCCGTGGGTGTACTTGAAGTGGTCGTTGATCCAGTTGCGCTCGGGGATACCCGCGATGTTCAGCTCGCGCAGACCGATGACGGTGTCCTGCTCGGCACCGTCCTCGTCCTTGTAGCGGTCGACGTCGAGGGTCGAGGGGAACTGGTAGTACCCGCGCACCTGCTGCTGTTGCTGGAAGGCCGGCGAGACCACGTTCGGGTCCAGCAGGCGCATGCTGGCCGTGGTGTCGGCGTCGTCGCGCAGTCGCCGGCTGTCCGCCTTGTCGGCCGGCTTGTAGTCACCCTTGTACGGCGTGACCTCGGAATTCTGGATGTCGTACGCGTCCCGGGTCGCCTTGATGTTCTGCTTGATGTACGGCGCTTCCTTGGCCTGCTCGTTCGGCTGGACCTGGAACTTCTGCACGATCGCCGGGTACAGCCCGCCGATGAGGACCGCCGAGAGCACCATCAGGCCGAAGCCGATCACCGGCAGCTGCCACGTCCGCCGCCAGAGGGTGGCGAAGAACAGCACCGCGCAGATCGCCGCGATGAAGAACAGGATCGTCTTCGCCGGGAGGTAGGCGTTGGCGTCGACGTACCGCAGGCCCGTCCAGTTGTCGGCCGACTTCAGGCCGCTGGACTTGACCGCCAGGCCGTACCGGTCGAGCCAGTACGCGATCGCCTTGAGCGAGACGAAAATGCCCAGCAGCACCGAAAGATGGCCGGTGGCCGCCGCGGTCGCCCGCGAGCCGGGGCTGGTCAGCCGCAGTCCGCCGTAGAGGTAGTGGGTCAGCGCCGCGGCGACCAGACACAGCACCGCACAGGCGAAGCCGAAGCTCAACAGGAAGCGGTACCAGGGCAGATCGAACGTGTAGAACGCGATGTCCATGCCGAACTGCGGGTCCGTCTTGCCGAAGGGCACGGCGTTGGCCCACTGCAGGTAGGTCCGCCATTCTCCGGAGGCGGAGGCACCGGCGATCAGGCCGATCACCGCCGTGACCGCGCTCAGCGCCCACTTCTTGAAGGGCGCGATGCCCATCCGGTAGCGGTCCAGGCTCTGCTGCTCCACGGACATCGCGCTCAGCGGCGGCCGCAGCCGGTACGCGAGCCAGACGTTGACCCCGACGGCCACGGCCATCAGGACGCCGAAGGCGAAGAACAGGCCGATCTTGGTCCACAGGGTGGTGGTGAAGACCGAGGAGTACTTGACCGAGCGGTACCAGAGCCAATCGGTCCAGAAACCCGCAAACATCACGAAGAGCATGGCCAAGACGGCCAGCACACCCAATGTCATGAGCAGGGTCCGGATCCGCCGCGATGGTCGGCCGACTCTGATCCGTGGCCCTGTCGGGCCTCCGCCGCGGTCCGGCATCTGGAAAGCCAAGGTGCGCACCTCGAAGTTCGCTGTCGTGTGGAGCAGGCCCGGCGATAGTAGGACCCACCGATGCAACTTACGAAGGCTTTACTCAGTTCCCGCTTTCCGGGGTACACAAGGCACGATGTTGAGCATGACTGACCTTCCTGGCTCTCCCGCTGCCGGCACCCCCCTCGCCGCCGACCCCCTGACCCGCGCGGTGCTCGAGATCGACGAGTACAGCGCCGGGCTCGGCTGGGATCAGCCCGCCCGACTGTTCGCCCTCGTCGACACCGCCAAGCTGCGTGCGCAGGAGCCCTCGCTCGCCGCCCAGCTCGGCATCGACGACTCCACCACCACGTCCCTGACCCCCGTGGAACAGGACGAGATCCCGGCGGGCGTCCCGCTGGACGAGTTCCTGGCCACCATTGCCTGGCCCGACGCCGTCACCGGCTGCGCGCTGACCGTGGAGCGGCTGATGCTGCCGCCGTCCGCCGAGGACTCCGAGCCCGCCGGCATGGACGAGGCACAGCTCGCCAAGTGGGTCGCCGAGCACCCGGACCGCCAGGAGGTCCGGATGACGGTGGCCGTGCTGCGGGACGGCCGGCGCGAGTCGGCGCTGCGGCTGCGCGAGAAGGACTCCACGTCCGAGGTGCTCACCGGCTCGGCACTGGTGCCGGGCCTCGCGGAAGCGCTGGCGGCGACGTTCGAGGGCTGACGGCGGCCTGCGGGGCGGCGGCCCGGGCCTGACGTGCGCGTCGGGCCCGGGCCGCCGCCCGGTTTTCAGGTCCTCAGGTCCTGGGGGGAGACATCTCCCCAGGACCTGTCTTCAAAGTCCCCCTACGCGTGGCCCGCGGGGCTGCAGCTCGGCAGGCCCGCGGTGTCGCCCTTGCGGATCTTCTCCAGCGCCTTGACGGCGTCGCCTATGGTGCCGACCTTGACCAGGGTGAGCCCCTGCGGGGTGTCCTTGGCCGCGGCGGCGCAGTTCTCCTTGGGCGTGAGGAAGTACTGGGCGCCCTTGTCCCGTGCACCGACCGTCTTCATCGAGATGCCACCGATCGGGCCGACCTTGCCCTTGTCATCGATGGTGCCCGTGCCGGCCACGAACTTGCCGCCGGTCAGGTCCCCGGGCGTGAGCTTGTCGACGATGCCGAGCGCGAACATCAGCCCGGCGCTCGGGCCGCCGACATCGGCCAGCTTGACGTCGATGGGGAACGGGAAGGTGTGATCCACCTGGGCCTGGATGCCCACGATGGCGCGGCCGTCGTCCGCCTTCTGCGTGCTGACCGTGATCTCCCTCTCGCCGGTCGCGGGCTTCTTGCCCCGCTTCTCCGCGGCGGCGGCGTCCTTGGCCGGGATGATCGTGAAGACCACCTTCTCGCCCGGCTTGTGCCGGGTGACGAGCTCGGCGACGTCGCCGGCCTGCTTGACCTGCGTGCCGTCCACCATCTTGATCACATCGCCCGCGTGCAGCCGCCCGTCGGCCGGCTTGTCCTTGACGACGGAACCGACCACGGTCTGGGTGGCGACCGGGATGTGCAGCTGGTTGAGGGCGGAGGCCTTGGCGCTCTCCTGGGACTGGCTGAACTCCTCGGCGTTCTCCTGGTCGGCCTGCTCGGCCGTCTGTCCCTCGGGGTAGAGCGTCTTGTGCGGCACCACGGCGTTGTCGTGGTCGAGCCAGCCGTACACCGCCTCGAAGAGGTTCATGCGGTAGTCGGGGCCGGTGACGCGGACGGTGGTCATGTTGAGATGACCGGTCGTCGGGTACGTCTTGCGGCCGGAGATCTGCAGCACCGGCTCACCGTCGTGATCACCAAGGGTGTTGACCGTCGGCCCCGGTGACATCTCGGAGTAGGGCACGGGGATCAGTACCCCGGCGCAGAGCAGCGCGATCAGCATCAGGGTCGAGGCGAGCAGCGTCGCGGTGCGGCGTGGCATGGAACGACAGTACGGGACGGGTATGACAACCGGCCCGCGGGGCCGTCCGTACGAGGTCGAACGCCCGGCCGTGGGCCCGCCCGTACACGAGGGTCATCGCACGATGGGGGGCGGCTCGGGCCCGGATGGCGCGCAGCCGGCGCGGGAAGGTCAGACGGGGTCCGAGGCGGGGTCGGGAACGGAGTGCTCCTTTTCCATGGCGTCCCGGAACCGGGCGTAGCCCGCGAGTTCCGCGACATCCCCGGCCTTGCGGTGCCGTAGGGCCCAGCTGCTCCACACCGCGGCAATCAGCCCCGCACCGACCGGAATCAGCAACCAGAGGAGCGCACCCATCAGCGACCTCCCAACCCCTTGTACGACCGCGATCGACGAATAAGCAGATTAACCATCTGCTGGGTCAACGCTCACGCCAGGGGGCGGGTTACGCAACCGGAACACAAGGCACCGGTTCGGCCTCCTGTTCGGAGGCCATCACCCCGTGGCCACAGGGCCACTGCCTGCGCGTCTTGCATGTCGCCTGCCCCGGGAAAGCGGCCTTACGCACCGGGCCGGACCTCCGCTGCCGGAGCGTTGCGGCCCCCTCCCCCTACTGGGCTCCCACCCATTCTTCGGTCCCATCAGCGAACGTCTGGTGCTTCCAGATCGGCACCTCGTGCTTGAGGTCGTCGATCATCCTGCGGCAGGCCTCGAACGCCTCGCCGCGGTGCGGGCAGGACACCGCGACCACCACTGCCAGATCACCGATGCGCAGATCACCCACACGGTGGACGGCGGCCAGCGCCCGCACCGGGAAGTCGGCGATCACCTTCTCGGCGATCCGGCGCATCTCCGCCTCGGCCGTCGGGTGCGCGGAGTAGCCCAGGCCCTCGACGTCGGCGCCGTTGTCGTGCGAGCGGACCGTGCCCACGAACAGGGCCGTACCGCCGGCCGCCGAGTCCCCCACGGCCGCGAACACCTCGTCCACGGACAGCGCGCGCTCGCGGACCTCCAGGAGCCTGATCGGGTCCGGCGCGGCCTGCTCACCGGGGTGGTCGCGGCCGGGGGACGAAGGGGAGGGCGTGCCAGACATACCCCCATCGTGCCGTACGCGGGCACGGTGGGGTATTGCCGGTTCCGCCGGTCGTCCCGGGCGCCGTATGGAGACTTCTCCAGCCCGGCCGGCCCGGTGGCGCTCAGATCCGGCGGCGGGCCTTACGGGCACGGCGTACCAGGGCGGCGGTGCCCAGGAGGGCGACGGTGGCACCGGCGGCGCCCGCGGCGGTGGCGTCCTTGCGGCCCAGCCTGCGGCCCGCGACGGTGTGCCGGCCGGCGACCTCCTCCAGGAGCTCGGCCAGCACCTCCTCGTTCGTCCACCGGGGGCGCCAGCCCGCATCGTGCAGCCGGCTGCCGCTGACCACCCATGGATGCATCGTGTACGCGAGGTCGCCCGCGGGGGACGGCGTCAGGCCGATGCGGTGCAGGCGGGCGGCGGCGCCCAGGGCCACCGAGGACGGCAGCTCCATGCGCCGGATCCCGGAGAGCTCTTCGACCTCCTCCTGCTCCAGCCAGCCGTCGCAGCCCACCGCCAGCTCGCCGTCGACCTTCTCCAGCGCGGCGAACTCCAGGGCGCTGACCAGGTCCTCGACGTGGCAGAACTGCCAGGCGGGACGGGATCCGGCGACAACCAGGAGGCGGGGCGATTCGAAGTAGCGGGTCAGCGCGGTGTCCGTGCCGCCCACCAGGACGGTGGGGCGCAGCACAGTGACGTTCAGGCCGGGGTGTGCGCGGGGCGCACGGTGCGCCAGGTGCTCGATCTCCAGGAGGTCGCCGACACCGGTGGCGTCCGCGGTGGCCCGCAGTTCGGCGTCCTCGGCCAGGGGAACGTCATTGTCGGGCAGCGCCCCGTACACCATGGCGGAGGTGCACAGCACCACCCGGTGGATGCCGGCGGCCGCGGCGGCGGTGAGCACGGTCTGGGTGCCGCGCACGTTGTAGGCGGTGCGCGCCGCGTCGTCGGTCTCCAGGTCGAGGTCGAGTGCCAGGTGGACGACGACGTCGGCGCCGCGCAGCTTGTCGGCGATGGCCGGGTCCCGGACGTCCAGGACGTGCCAGTGCGCCTCGGCGACGTCGCCGCGCCGCTCGTCGATGGCCACCACCTCCTTGACCTCCTCGGAGGCGACCAGGGCGCGGGTGAGCAGCGCACCGACTCCGGAGGCGGCTCCGGTGACGGCCACCACGGGCCGGCGCAGCGGCCGGTCCATGGCCCCACCTGCGCCATCGACTGCCTTCTCGGTCTGGGCCGCAGCGTTTCGCGCTGCGCGAACGGTCGGATCTGGGGAACTCACCGGGCGTCTCCAGCGGTTGTCTTCAGTGCGGACGTGTGGTCATGCGTGCGCACCAGGTGGCGTCCATCCTGCCCCAGCCACCGGGACAGCGAAGCACCGAGCCCCGAAGCGGTCCGGGTGTCTACGCTGGAGGTGATGTCGGGCAGCCGCCGTCGGCCACCTGGTCGGCGGCCCTACGAGCCGAGGAAACCCGTGAGTGACACCCCATTTGGATTCGGCCTTCCGCCGGAGGAGCCGGAGGACGGCGACAACGGCGAGAAGAAGGGCGGCCAGGGAGGTAGCCAGGGCCCCGCAAACCCCTTCGGGTTCGGCGGCGGGAGCGGTGGCGCGGACAATCCCTTCGCGGCGCTCTTCGGCGGCATGGGCGGCCCCGGCGGCGAGATGAACCCTGGCGACCTGGGAGCCGCCTTCCAGAAGCTCGGACAGATGCTCTCCTACGAGGGCGGCCCGGTGAACTGGGACATGGCCAAGGACATTGCGCGGCAGACCGTCGCGCAGGGCGCCGAGGACGGCAGCAAGGACGCGAGCCTGTCGCCGGGTGAGCGCGGCGCGGTCGAGGAGGCCGTACGCCTCGCCGACCTGTGGCTGGACGGTGTGACGTCGCTGCCGTCGGGCTCCGGCTCCGTGGTGGCCTGGAGCCGCGCGGAGTGGGTCGAGGAAACCCTCCCCGTGTGGAAGGACCTGGTCAATCCGCTCGCCGAGCGCGTCGGAGCGGCCATGGGTGACGTCCTGCCCGGGGAGATGCAGGCCATGGCGGGCCCGCTGCTCGGGATGATGCGCTCCATGGGCGGCGCGATGTTCGGCACCCAGATCGGCCAGGCGCTGGGCGTGCTGGCCGGCGAGGTCGTGGGTTCGACGGACATCGGGCTTCCGCTGGGGCCGGCCGGCAAGGCCGCGCTGCTGCCGGGGAACATCGCGAGGTTCGGCGAGGGCCTGGGTGTACCGGAAGAGGAAGTGCGGCTGTATCTGGCCCTGCGCGAGGCCGCCCACCAGCGGCTCTTCGCCCATGTGCCGTGGCTGCGCTCGCATCTGTTCGGTGCCGTCGAGGGCTATGCGCGCGGCATCAAGGTCGACACCACCAAGCTGGAGGACGTGGTCGGCCAGATCGATCCGCAGCATCCCGAGGAGCTGCAGAACGCCCTTCAGCAGGGCATGTTCCAGCCCGAGGACACCCCGGAGCAGAAGGCGGCGCTGGCCCGGCTGGAGACCGCACTGGCCCTCGTCGAGGGCTGGGTGGACGCGGTGGTGCACGCCGCCGCCAAGCCGCATCTGCCATCGGCGGACAAGCTCCGTGAGACGCTGCGGCGGCGCCGGGCCAGCGGTGGTCCCGCCGAGCAGACGTTCTCGACGCTGATCGGTCTGCATCTGCGGCCGCGGCGGCTGCGGGACGCCTCGCGGCTGTGGGCGTCGCTGACGGACGCGCGGGGCCTGGAGGGCCGCGACGGTCTGTGGGAGCACCCGGACATGCTGCCGACGGCGGCGGACCTGGACGACCCGGACGGGTTCGTCCACCACGAGCAGCCGGACTTCTCCGAGCTCGACAAGATGCTCGGCGAGGCCGCGAGCGGCGGCAAGCCCGATCTGGGCAAGCCGGACCCGGGCAGGTCCGCCCGGGAGGACGGCGGCCCGGACGAGGCGTCCGGCGAGAGCAGGGGTGACGGCGGCAAGTGAGTCTGCGAGAGGACGCGGCGCGGGTGCTCAAGGAGTGGCCCGCGCCGTCGCCTGAACAGGAACAGCTGCGGCTGGCGTATCTGGACCACCTCGTCGCCCATCAGGACGGCATGTGGAAGCCCTGCAAGGACGGGCACCTCACGGCCAGTGCGCTGGTGATCGACCCGGCCGGCGGCCGGGTGCTGCTGACCCTGCACCGCAAGCTGGAGATGTGGCTGCAGATGGGCGGCCACTGCGAGCCGGAGGACGCCTCGCTGGCCGGGGCGGCGCTGCGGGAGGCGCGCGAGGAGTCGGGGATCGCCCAGGGGCTGACGCTGCTGCCCGGCGGCCCGGTGCGGCTGGACCGCCATCAGACGCCGTGTGCGGTGCATCTGGACGTCCAGTACGCGGCGTTGGCTCCGGCGGACGCGGTGGCGGCGATCAGCGACGAGTCACTGGATCTGCGGTGGTTCGCCTACGACGAGGTGCCCGGCGTCGCCGATGCGTCGGTGGTGCAGCTGGTCGAGCGCACCCGCGCTCTCCTCTAGACGGCACCTGCGCTCCCCAGCGGGGAGCAGCCACGCTCCCCGCTGGGGAGCAGCGGCCGGGCCGCCGGACGCCAGTGCCCCGGCACCGCTGGACCGCCATGCGCTGCGGCGCCCGCCCTTCCCGGGGCGGGCGCCGAAGTGGGTGCGGCAACGGCGCCCCGAAGTCGCTCAGTTGGTGAAGATGTTGCCCTGGTTCATGCCCCGCGCGCCCTGCTGGCCCATACCGAACTGGGCGGCCACACCGGAGCCCATGACGGCGTTCTGCGGCGGCAGCAGTTCGCTGGGCTGGACCAGTGCGTAGCCCTGGCCGAGGAAGCTGAGCTCCCAGCCCTCGCCCGTGTTGCCGCGCCGGCGCCACACCCCGGAGGAGTGCGTCTGCGCCTGCATCTGCACCCGCAGCGAAGCGGACCAGGCGACCACCGCGTCGGCGTCGGCGTTGACGTACTTGTCGGGCGTGACCTGCAGCATCAGCGGCTCGCCGGAGGTCATCAGGACCACCTTGCCCCGTCCGGAGATGTTGAGCTGGTACTTGCCGGTGCCGGAGATGCCGTACTGGCTGTCGACGGAGACGACCTCCCAGTGGAGGCCGGAGTCCAGCGCCAGGACGTAACTGCTGTCGACGGTCAGGCCGTCGTGGTCGACGTCGACGACATGGACGTACTGGGCGAGGTTGGCCAGGTAGACCGTGCCCTGCCCGGAGACGCGCATCAGGTCCAGGCCCTCGCCGGAGTGCGCGCGGGCGCGCTGCTGGCCGGGCGTCGTGTAGTTGCCGTCGAATTCGAGCAGCCCCTGGTAGGCGACCATGGCGCCCTTACGGGCGAGGAGGTCTTCGTGGCCCTGGAGGGCGACGCGCAGCAGCTGGCTGTTCTGCAGGACGTAGCGGTCCTGGGTCTGCGCCTCGGTGAAGGCGAAAAGCGGACTCTGCATGGCTGTTCGGTCCTCCCCCTCAGCCCCGGGCCCGGAGCCGGTCGGTGCTGTCCTCGCTGGGCTGGACGACGACGAATCCCTGGCCGGAGAAGCCCAGTTGGTACGCCTCGCCGCTGCCGCGCCCGATCATCGAGGACGCCTTGAAGCTGCGCTTGCCCTTCATCTTCAGGTTGGTCGACCAGGCGACCAGGGCGTCCGGGTCCACATAGGTCTCGTCCTCGCCGCGGCCGCAGTCGACGACGATGGGCGTGCCCCGGGAGGTCAGGGCGACCCAGCCGGTGCCGGAGATCCCGACGTTGAAGAGGCCCTGGCCGGCGAACTTCGCCATGCCCTTGACGCGCTGCACGCCCCACTGGAGCTGCGCGTCGAATGCGAGGAGGTTGGTGCCGTTGACGGAGAGCGAATCGCCGTCGAGGTTGATGCAGACCACGTCGGCGCCGTAGTCGGCGAGGTAGAGCAGACCGTCTCCGGAGCACTTCATCAGGGGTGCGCCTTCGCCGGTGAGCCATTGGGAGGCCATCTGGCGGACGGCGGGCGGGTTCGGCTCGTACTGGACGAAGCCTTCGTAGGCGACCATCGAGCCGGTGCGCGCGAAGACGTCCTGGCCGCTCTGCATGGCGATCTTCACCATGGCGCTGCCGTGGTTCTCCATACGGGCGGCGGGCGGGGTCGGGGCGTAGCCCGACAGCTGCTGCTGGTTCATGACGTGCGGGCTCCCTCAGACCTCGTAGGGCTGGACGACGATGAAGTTGCCGGGCGCACCGCGGAACTGGAGGTTCACGGTCTCGCCCGAGTGGCCGGGGAAGGCGTGCCGACGCAGGCTCACCTGGCTGGAGATGATCACCTGCGAACCCGCGGACCAGGCCACGATGGCGTTGGCGTCGGCGAAGGTGGTCGGGGTGACCGGCAGGACGACCGGGGTGCCCTGGGTCTTGACGACGAGGGTGCCGGTCCCCTGGAACTGCATGGTGAACAGGGCGCCACCGGGGATGCCGTGGCCCTCGATCCTGCGGACCTCGTGCTGCAGCGACTCGTCGAAGGCGAGGACGCTGTCGGCGGACACACAGATGGCGTCGCCCTGCAGCTCGATGGGGTGGACGTGGGCGCTGTTCTCGGCGAAGAAGACCTGGCCCTGGCCGGTGCAGCGCATCAGCTGCATTTCCTGGCCGGTGGCGTTGCCGACGATCCGGCCGCGGAAGCCGGCGCCCTTGTAGCCGAAGTCGACCTTGCCCTGGTAGAGCACCATGCTGCCCTGGCGGGCGAGCACCGGCTGGCCGTCGACGCCGAGGTCGACGCGGATCAGCTTGCTGTTCTGCGGGGTCCAGCGCCGGCCGGTGGGGGCTTCCTTGTACTTGTCCAGGACGACGCCGAGGCTCGGGCCGCCGCCCTGGGGGACCGCCGGGGTCTGGCCGCCGCCGTACGGGGCGCCCGGGGGCTGCTGTCCCGGCTGCCCGTAGGGGGCGGGCTGCGGGGGTCCGTATCCGCCGGGCGGCGGGGCGGGCTGCCCGTAGGGCGGTGCCTGCGGGGCCTGCTGGCCGGGGAAGCCGCCGGGTGCGGTCTGCTGCCGGCCGTACGGGTCCTGACCGGGCGCCGGCTGACCGTACGGGGCCGGCGGCTGCTGGCCGGGCGGGCCGGGCACAGCGGGCGGGGCCGGCGGCGCGGCGAGGGTGGGCGCGAGGTGCACCTGCGGCTCGGTGGGCTGCGGCGCGGCCGGGGGCGCCTGCGGCGCGCCCTGGGGCGGGCCGAAGTCGGGCGCGGGCTGCTGCGGTGCGGGGGCGGCGGGCACCCCGAAGGACGGTGCGGGGGCCGCCGCACCGGAGGGCGGCGCGAAGCCGGGCGCGCCCTGTGCCGCGGGGGGCGGCGCCGGGGCCTCGGCCTCCTCGGCGACCTCGCCGCCGAAGTTCTTCAGCAGCGCCTCCAGTCCGCCGTCGAAGCCCTGGCCGACGGCGGCGAAGCGCCAGACGTCCTTGAGGTAGAAGTCGCCCAGCATGACGGCGCGTTCGGTGCTGAACTCGCTGCCGGTGAAGGAGTAGCGGGCGACCTCTTCGCCGCCGGCCACGATCCGGAGGTAGCCGGGGCCGATCTGCGAGACCTGGCCCGCACCGTCGAGCGCGGCGGTGAAGGAGAGCTTCTGGATGTGCGGCGGGATCTTGTCGAGGGTGACCCGGAAGGACTCGCTGTCGCCGGCCTGCGCCCCGAGCAGCTGGACCGATTCCTCGGGCGTCTTGGGCTGGTTGAAGAAGACGAAGTACCGGTCGTCGGACAGCCGCTCGTCGGCGTCCAGTCCGAAGCAGCTGATGTCGAAGGTCAGGCCGGGTCCGGCGATCTGCACGCCGACGTACAGATCCGTTCCCGCCGTCAGATCACCGATCTTGGCCTTGTGGCCCCGCTGGAATTCCCTGGCCATACGTAACGTCCGTCCCCCGCTCCGCTGTGAGTTCCTTCTGCGCGCCAGGCTAACCGCTGGCGCCGACAGCGGGCGATGCCGGGGCGCGGCGGATCTCGCCCGGTGCCGCGTCAGTCGTCGCGGGCGGCGGGCAGATGGGGCAGCCGGTCGGCCGCGACCACCCCTTCGAGGTAGCCGCGGGCCCGCTCCGTACGGGGGTAGGCCTCCAGCAGCCGCCAGAAACGGGGACCGTGGCCGGGGACGAGCAGATGGGCGAGTTCGTGCAGCAGGACGTAGTCGACGACGTACTCCGGCATGCCCTGGAGGCGGTGCGAGAGGCGGATGCTGCCCTCCGCGGGGGTGCACGATCCCCAGCGGGTGTTCTGGTTGGTCACCCAGCGCACCGACGCGGGGCTGGCGCGGCCGTCCAGATACTGGCCGGACAGCCGCTCGGCACGCCGGGCCAGCTCGCCGTCGCCCAGCATCCGCTTGCTCTCCTGGGCGGCGAGCTTGTCGAGCATGACGGTGACCCAACGCCGTTCCTCTGCCTCGGACATGCGCGCCGGGATGAGGACCACCGTGCGGTTGCCCTCGCGGTACGCCGAGACCGTTCTGCGCCGCCGTGAGCTGCGGCGCACCTCGACGGCGCTGGTGCCCGACCCGCGGGCCCGGGGGCTCGGAGAAGCCTCGCGCGATGTGTCGGCGGCGCGGCGCAGGGGGGTTTCCCCCGGGCCGTGGGAAGGGTCGGCGGGCACGCGCCCGACGTTACCCGCTGGCAGTGCGGGAAGTCCCGCCCCGCGGACGGTTCGCCCGCCGAACCACTCCATGGCGTGCACTGCTTGTACGACCGGCAGCCCCTGCCTGTGGATAACTTCCGCAGGAATCCGCGGCACGGCGCATGCTGGGAGCCGGACGACGAAGGACGGGGGCGGATATGCGGCATCCGATGCTCAAGCCCGCGCTGCGGCGCGGCTGGCGGGACAGGGAAACGGTGCGGTTCGGTGTGGCGCCGGCGCATGCGCTGGTGGTCGGCCCGGTCGATACGGCGACCGGAAGCTTCCTCTCGCTGATCGACGGCACGCGCACGCTGCCGCAACTGATCGAGGAGGCCGCGTTACTGGACCTCCCGCCCGAACACGTACGGGGTGTGGTGGACCGGCTCGGCGCGGCCGGGCTGCTGGAAGCCCCCACCGCCGGCGGCCCGCCGGCCGAGGCGGTCCGGGCGGACCAGGCCGCCTTCGAACAGCTGCGGCCCGACCTGGCGTCCCTCTCGGTGCGGCATCCCGAGCCCGCGGGCGCGCTGAGCCGGATGGGGGCGCGTCGCGCGGTCCGGGCGCGGGTCAAGGGGGCGGGGCGGGTCGGCGCCGCGATCGCGGCGCTGCTCTCGGCCTCGGGGGCCGGCCGGGTGGAGGTGGTCGACGGCGGCACGGTCCAGCCGTGGGACGTGCTGCCCGGCGGGCTGCCGGCCGAGCAGACCGGTGAGCGGCGCGCCGTCGCGGCGCGACGGCTGGTCACCCGCTGCTCCCCCTGGGCCCGTACCCCGCGGCCGAGGGTCCCGGTCAGCGAATCCGGCGAACCCGGGCTGTCCCTCGTGGTGCTCGCCCCGCGCGACGGACTCGGCGCGTACGCCCCCGATCCCGTGCTCTGCGAACCGCTGCTCACCGCCGGCATCCCGCATCTTTACGCGGGGGTGATCGAGGGCACGGGTGTGGTGGGTCCCTTGGTACTGCCTGGAGGTTCGGCCTGTGCCCGCTGCGATGAACTACGCCGTACGGACGCGGAGCCGGCCTGGCCGCGGCTGCTGGCGCAGTGGCGGTCGGGACGGGGTTCCCCCGCGGTGCCGGCCTGCGATGCCGCGCTGGCGACCGCGGTCGCGGGGGTCGCCGCCGTCCAGGCACTGACGTTCCTCGATGGTGAACTGCCGCCGTGCACAGGGGCGCGGATGGAGCTCGCCGCACCGTGTGCCACCGTGCGGACGGTGCGGATCGAGCCGCATCCGGAGTGCGGCTGCGGCGCTGCCGGTCCGCCCGGTACGACGGGCGCCTCGGATCCTCGGCCGTGACACGCCACAATGACGGAGTAACCCCGGTTGGGGGACAGTGTGAGTTGGAGGGGCACATGTCTGATCTTCCCCGCAAGGCGGTCACCCGCACCGCCAAGCTGGCCGCGCTGCCACTGGGGTTCGCCGGCCGTGCCACCTGGGGCCTCGGCAAGCGGATCGGCGGCAGATCCGCGGAAATCGTCGGCCGGGAGCTGCAACAGCGCACCGCGGAACAGCTCTTCAAGGTGCTCGGTGAGCTGAAGGGCGGGGCGATGAAGTTCGGGCAGGCGCTGTCCGTCTTCGAGTCGGCACTGCCCGAGGAGATCGCCGGACCCTACCGCGCCGCCCTGACGAAGCTTCAGGAGGCGGCGCCTCCGATGCCGACCAGCACGGTGCACTCCGTCCTGGCGGAACGGCTCGGCGAGGACTGGCGGGAGCTGTTCGAGGAGTTCGAGGACAAGCCGGCCGCGGCGGCCTCGATCGGGCAGGTCCACCGTGCGGTGTGGCACGACGGCCGCGAGGTGGCGGTCAAGGTGCAGTATCCGGGTGCCGGCCAGGCGCTGTTGTCGGACCTGGCACAGCTGAGCCGGTTCGCGCGGCTCCTGGGCCCGCTGATCCCGGGCATGGACATCAAACCGCTGATCACCGAGCTGCGTGACCGGGTGTCGGAGGAGCTGGACTACTCCCTGGAGGCAGCGGCCCAGCGGGCGCATGCCGAGGAGTTCGCCGACGACCCGGACGTGGTGGTGCCGGCCGTGGTGCACCAGTGCGACGAGGTGCTGGTGACGGAGTGGATGGACGGGGTGCCGCTGTCGGTGGTGATCGCGGACGGCACCGACGAGCAGCGGGACCGTGCCGGTCAGCTGCTGGCCCGCTTCCTCTTCTCCGGCCCTGCCCGTACGGGCCTGCTGCATGCCGACCCGCATCCGGGCAACTTCCGGCTGTTGGCCGGAAACTTCCCGGACGGCCCGGTCGAGGAGTGGCGGCTGGGGGTGCTGGACTTCGGCACCGTCGACCGGCTGCCCGAGGGGCTGCCGCCGACGATCGGGACCTCGCTGCGGATGACGTTGGAGGGCGAGGCGGACGCCGTCTACCAGCTGCTGTGCGAGGAGGGCTTCGTCAAGGAGTCCATCGAGCTGGACCCGGACGCGGTGCTGGACTATCTCCTGCCGATCATCGAGCCCGCGCTGGTGGACGCCTTCACCTTCACCCGGAGCTGGATGCGCCATCAGGCCACCCGGATCGGCGATCCGCGCTCTCCTGCCCACCAGTTGGGCAAGCAGCTCAATCTGCCGCCCTCGTACCTCCTGATCCACCGGGTGACCTTGAGCACGATCGGGGTGCTGTGCCAGCTGGGGGCGACGGTACGGCTGCGCGACGAGCTGGAGGCGTGGCTGCCCGGCTTTGTGCCCGAGGAGGAGCCGGCCGCCCCGGACATCGCCGGTGCCGACCCCCTCGGGGACGACGAGATCGGTGCGGAGCTCGGGAAGGAGTCCGTCGAGGAGACCACGGTCTGAGCCGGGCCCACCGCGCCACACGAGCCCGTCCTGTCCGCTCCGGCCGGCGGAGCGGACAGGACGGCCCGGGGGCAGCCGGCTCCGGCGGCGGCCGGCCTCACCACCAGCTGGAATCCAGGCGCCCTTCGATGGCCCGGATGTTCTCCCGCGCACAGTGGTGGCAGAAGTAGCGGCGCTCACCGTTCTCGACGGAGCAGGTCCAGGTCGGCCCGGCGCCCTCGGCGACCGCGCCGCAGCCGGCGCACATCGTGTTCCCGTCGGCCAACTCCGCGCGTTCATGCGTCTTCTGGTCCACCAGCCGACGATATCCCCGCCGGACCCGCGAAACGGGATACAACGCACCATGGGGCCCGCCCTGTCGGACGGACCCCATGGGTGGCGGCATCAGCGCCTTACTGCATCACGGCCATGGCCAGCGCCCGGCGGGCACGGAGCGACGCGCGCTCGGCGCGCCGCTGCATACGCCGCGCGGCCGCGAGCCGGTGCGCCCTGCGTTCCGATTCGGCCTCCCGGAGGCGTTGGTGCATATGCGCACGCGCCAGAGCTTCTGGGATGAGTTGCATGGCGAGGTTCCTGTTCTGACGCGACTCGGTCGCGTCGGTGTTCACAAGGACGGGGGTGTCGGTGAGGGAGGGGTTCATCGTGAGGTCCTGCTTCTGGGGGTCCCGGGTGAGGGGACGGTCGATCGTTCCTGTGCCGATGGTGTTCATGCCGCGACCGGGTTCTTGCGCGGACGGCCACGCGGCCGCTTCCGCGGCACGACGACGCCCTGGACGAAGAGCTCGCCGCCCCAGACGCCCCACGGCTCACGGCGGTCTTTGGCACCGGCGAGGCAGGCCTCACGGACCGGACAGGTCTGGCACAGCGTCTTGGCGTACTCGACGTCGGCCGGGGACTCGGCGAAGAAGACCTCGGGGTCGTAGGTGCGGCACGGAACGGCGGCGCCGAGGCGGTCGATCTCGTCGTCGAGCTCGGTGAGGGGAAGCAAGGAGTTCTCCTGAGGGTCGGGCGGAGGGATCAGGTCGGTGGCTACGGACGGGGTGTGCGTCTGCAGTTGCACGGTGGTGTGTTCCTCGTCTGTTCGGCCCGGCTGGTGGCGGGCGCGCTTGTGGGGGTCCCCCCTAGCCGGAGGCTTGGGGGAAAACAAAAGGGCCGCGGATCCCGGTGTGGGTTCCGCGGCCCTGGAAGGTGCCGACCTGATCGTGCCGATCAGGCTGGATCTCTCCAGGGTTCGTGGCCGCGGTAGGCCCACGTTTCATGCTGCGTCTGGTACTGCTTCCGGGATCCGGCACCATTGGCCGCCGCGAAGACAAGGGCATTCGCCGATGCCGCCGCTGCTACCGCAGGTGCCTCGGTCGGTCGCTCGCTCCGCTCGCCGCGCGTCAGCACAGCGAGGGACTCGGGACGCGCGACTCCCATACCGGACAGGCGGCCGAAGCCGGACATACCGGTACCAGGGAGCGAGGAGCCGAGCGGGCAGGTGGCGACGACCGAGAGATCGGTCATTTTGTTGGTCTCGATGATGCTGATCACTGGGCTCGCCTCCTCTCGGCGTCTCGGTGGACCGGGAATCCCGTTCCAGGGTGTTCAAGTACAGCACGGATCCATCGGATCTCGGAAAGAAACCGTTGTCTCCGTTGCTTGTGAAGGCTATGGGGATGCGCTCCGCGCGCGCAAACTATTTTTCCGACGAGTTTTTCGCGGCGTCCCCGGGCCCGTCCTCCGAGGCCCCCACGAGCTCCTCGCCGGCACAGATTGCCAGCACGTCACTGCCGTAGCGGTCGAACTTCCGCCGCCCCACCCCGGAGATGACCGCAAGCTCCGCTTCGGTTCCCGGCACGGCCTCCGCGATCGCCATCAGGGTCTTGTCGGTGAAGACGCAGTAGGCGGGCTGCCGGGAACGCGCCGCCTGCTCGGCCCGCCACGCGCACAGCCGCTCGTAAAGCGCCTCGTCGAGCTCCGAGGGGCAGTCCTCGCACCGCATCAGCTTCATCTCGCCCGCGTCGGTGAGGGTCCTGTTGCAGACCCGGCAGCGGGCCGGGCTGCGGTGCCGGGGGCGCCGAGCCACCGCAGCCGCCCCGTCGCCGCGCTCGATGCCCCCGGAGAGCGCGCCCGGCGCCCGGCGGCCGGCCGCCGCCCCGGACCCGGGCCGCAGGCCGCTGAGGAAGCGGCTGGCGCGGCGGGAGGCCCGCCCGCCGGGAGAGCGCGCCAGCGACCAGGACAGGCCCAGATGCAGCCGGGCGCGGGTGACGCCGACATAGAGCAGCCGGCGCTCCTCCTCGATCTGCTCGTCAGTCTTGGCGTAGGTGATCGGCAGCATGCCCTCGGTGAGGCCGACCAGGAAGACGGCATCCCACTCCAGGCCCTTGGCAGCGTGCAGGGACGCCAGGGTCACCCCTTCGACCGTCGGGGCGTGCTGGACGTTCGCCCGCTCGTCCAGCTCGGCGACGAGGTCCGCGAGGGTGGCCGCGGGCCGGGCCCTGGCGAAGTCCTCGGCCAGCCGGACCAAGGCCGCCAGGGACTCCCAGCGGTCCCGCACCGCCCCGGAGCCGGCCGGCGGCCTGCTCGTCCAGCCCATGTCGCTGAGCACCGCCCGCACCTCGGACGGCAGATCCATGGCGTCGTCGAGCAGCGCGTCGTTGGCACCGAAACGGGCGGCGCCGCGCAGCTTGACTCCGGCCTCGCGCACCTCGGGCCGCTCGAAGAACCGCTCGGCGCCCCGCAGCTGATACGGCACCCCGGCGTCCGCCAGCGCCTGCTCGTAGACCTCGGACTGGGCGTTGATGCGGAAGAGCACGGCGATCTCCCCGGCGGGCACACCGGCGGCGATCAGGTCACGGATCCGGCGGGCGGTGCCCTCGGCCTCGGCGGGCTCGTCGGCGTACTCCGTGTACACGGGCTCGGGGCCGGCCTCGCGCTGCGAGACCAGTTCCAGGCGCTGCTCGGCGGCGCGCCCCTTGGCCTGGGAGAGCAGACCGTTGGCGAGGTGCACGACCTGGGGGCTGGAGCGGTAGTCGCGGACGAGCCTGACGACCGTCGCGTTCGGATGGCGGGTGCGGAAGTTGAGGAGGTGGTCCGGGGTGGCGCCGGTGAAGCTGTAGATCGTCTGGCCGGCGTCGCCGACCACGCAGAGGGTGTCGCGGTCCCCCAGCCACAGCTCCAGCAGCCGCTGCTGGAGCGGGCTGACGTCCTGGTACTCGTCGACGACGAAGTGCTGGTACTGGGCCCGGACCTGCTCGGCGATGTCGTGCCGGTCCTGCAGCACACCGACGGTGAGCAGCAGCACATCCTCGAAGTCGATGCTGCCGCGCTCGCGCTTGAGCTGTTCATACGTGCGGTAGATCTGCCCGACCTCGGCCGGGTCACGAGGGGCCTCGCGGCCGGCCTTGACGACGGCGGCGGGGTAGTCGGCCGGCACGGTCTGGGTGACCTTGGACCATTCGATCTCGGCCGTGACATCGCGCAGCTCATTGCGGTCCAGCCGGATGCCGCAGCGGGCGGCGGCCTCGGCGACGAGCTGGATCTTGCGCTCCAGCAGCCGCGGGACCTCACCGCCGACGGCCTTCGGCCAGAAGAACTGGAGCTGCCGCAGGGCGGCGGAGTGGAACGTCCTGGCCTGGACCCCGCCCGCGCCGAGCTGCCGCAGCCGGCCGCGCATCTCGCCGGCCGCGCGGGCCGTGAACGTGACCGCGAGCACACTCGCGGGCTGCAGGATCCCGGCCCGCACCCCGTAGGCGATCCGGTGGGTGATCGCGCGGGTCTTGCCCGTGCCGGCACCGGCCAGCACGCAGACGGGACCGTGCAGAGCCGTGGCGACCTCGCGCTGCTCGGGGTCGAGCCCGTCGAGCACCCCGTCGGCCGAGTCAGGCACCTGCGGGAAGAGAGAGGAGTCCGTTGCTGCTGTCACCCCGCCATGCTGCCAGGTCCGCGCGGCCGCCCGGGAAGCCCGTCCACAGCCGCCGCACCCCGGTCGTACGCATCACGGCCCCTGTGGACAACGGCCGGCACGCGGCCGCGGAGGGTGCTTTGCTTTTCTCAGCGGCGAGCAGCCGGCGCAGAGCGGCGCAGCGGCAGCGGCAGCAGCAGCAGCGGGAAGGGGCGGTGGGGGCTGAGGCGAGGCCGGTGGGGGCGGTCTCTCGGGGGTGTGGGTGGGGAGGGGGGAGGGGTGGGGGTGGCCCCCCGGGAATGCCCCGGGCACGTCGTACGTTGTGGTGCTTGGCCGCGCCGAGTGCCGAGTACGGCGTCGGGCGGTTTCGGATCAAGACTTAACGAAGGAGCGCGGGACGCATGGCGGGCACTGTGACGATGTACAGCACGACCTGGTGCGGCTACTGCCGTCGGCTGAAGGGCCAGATGGACCGCGAGGGCATCGCGTACACCGAGATCAACATCGAGCACGACCCGGAGTCCGCGGCGTTCGTGGAGAAGGCGAACGGCGGCAACCAGACCGTGCCGACCGTGCGGTTCCCCGACGGCTCGACGCTGACCAACCCGTCCCTGGCGCAGGTCAAGGAGAAGGTCGGGGCCTGACAGCCGATGGCCGGACGGCTCGACGGCTCGACGGCTCGACGGCTCGACGGCTCGACGGCCGGATGGTCTGACGGCTGCGCTCCGTGTGCACGCGGCAGGCCGTCGGCCGGACCCCATGTGGGACCGGCCGACGGCCTGCTGGCTGCTGCCTGCTGCGTACCGTCTGCCCGCTGGCTGCTGCCTGACGGCGTCGGGGGCGGACTGCCATACGGCCCGCCCGCCCCCGCTCACCGTCCAGCGCTCACGGCTTGGGCAGCGGCTTGCCGTACCAGAGCTCGATGAGGCGGGCGGCGATGGAGATGCCGTAGGGCGGAAGGACCTCGCCGGACTCGAAGGCGGCGCGCAGGTCCTCGCGGGAGAACCAGCGGGCCTCTTCGATCTCCTCGCCGTCGACCTGGATCTCGGACGACGTGGCGCGCGCCATGAAGCCCAGCATCAGGCTGGAGGGGAAGGGCCAGGGCTGGCTGGCGATGTACTCGACATCGCCGACGACGACGCCGGCCTCCTCGGAGACTTCACGCGCCACCGACTGCTCGATGGACTCACCCGGCTCGACGAAGCCGGCAAGGGTGGAGAAGCGGCCCTCGGGCCAGTGGACCTGCCGGCCCAGGAGGGCGCGGTCCTCCTCGTCGGTGACGAGCATGATCACCGCCGGGTCGGTGCGTGGGTAGTGCTCGGCGCCGCACGCCGGGCAGCGGCGGATGTGCCCCGCGGCGGCGATGACGGTGCGCTCGCCGCAGCGTGAGCAGAAGCGGTGCAGGCGCTGCCAGTTTTCGAGGGCGACGGCGTGCACCAGCAGGCCCGCGTCGCGGGGCGACAGCAGCAGACCGGCCTCGCGCAGGCCCGCCGGGCGCGCGGACTGGTCCATGCGGCCGGGCAGCGAGTCCTTCTGGAGGGCGAAGTAGCTGACGCCCTCGTCGTCGGTGCCGAGGTAGTAGCGGTGGGCCTCGGTCAGCGGCGCCTCGAAGGACGGCGTCATGATCAGCTCGGTGCGGCCGTCAGGGGTGTCGTCGATCAGCGCCTGTCCGCCGGACACCACGAAGACGCGCGTCGTCGGGTGGCTCCAGGCCGCCGCCAGCCATGCCTCGTCGAGACGGTGATGGGCGGAGCGGTCAATTCCGCTCGGCGCGCTGAACGTGAGCGGCCGGCCGGCGGTGTGGTCGGTCCAGGTGGTCACTGCTGTTTCCAACTCCCCCTGTGGCGTGGGTGATTGCTGCGTACGGGCGCGGAGCGGTACGGGGGTGCGCGGTCAGGCCGGGCGCCAGGTCTCCGCGAGGTCGCCCCACAGAAGGGCGGCGGTTTCGACGCCCTTCATCAGCAGGTCGAGCTCGACCTTTTCGTTCGGTGCGTGCCAGCCGTCGGACGGCACGGAGATGCCGAGGAAGAGGACCGGGACGCCGAGGACGTCCTGGAGGTCGGCCGCCGGTCCGGAGCCGCCCTCGCGGGTGAAGCGGATCTTGTCCTCGAAGGCCCGGCCCATGGCGCGGACGAGGGACTGGAGCGCGGGGTGGTCGAGCGGGGTGAGGCAGGGGCGGGTGGCGCCCCAGAAGGTGATCTCGTGGCGGATGCCGGCCGGGAGGCGGGCGGCGACCCAGTCGCGTACGGACTGCTGCACGGCGGCCGCGCTCTGGCCCGCGACCAGCCGGAAGGACAGCTTGAGCTGTGCGGTGGACGGCACGATGGTCTTGCCGCCGGGGCCCTGGTAGCCGCCGCCGATGCCGTTGACCTCGGCGGTGGGGCGGGCCCAGATGCGTTCCAGGGTGGTGCTGCCGGCCTCGCCGAGGGGGGCGTGGGAGTGCGCGGTGCGCAGCCACTCCTCCTCGTCGAAGGGCAGCTCGGCGAAGAGTTCCCGCTCGCGGTCGGTGAGCTCGATCACGCCGTCGTAGAAGCCGGGGACGGCGACCCGGCGGTCGGCGTCGTGCAGCGCGGCGGCCAGCCGGGCGGCCTCGGTGGCGGGGTTGGGGACGGCGCCGCCGAACGAGCCGGAGTGGAGGTCCTGGTCGGGGCCGTAGAGGTCGATCTGGCAGTCCGTCAGGCCACGCATGCCGGTGCACACCGTGGGGGTGTCCCTGGACCACATGCCGGTGTCGGAGACGATCACCGCGTCGCAGGCGAGGCGGTCGGCGTGCTTCTCGATCAGGGCCGGGAAGTTCGGTGAGCCGGACTCCTCCTCGCCCTCGACGAGCAGCTTGAGGTTGACGGCGGGGGCGGTGCGGCCGGTCGCGGCGAGGTGTGCGCGCACGCCCAGGGTGTGGAAGAACACCTGACCCTTGTCGTCGGCGGCGCCGCGGGCGTAGAGCTTGCCGTCGATGGTCTGGGGTGCGAAGGGGTCGGTGTGCCAGCCGTCCTCGCGGGCGGCGGGCTGTACGTCGTGGTGGCCGTAGACGAGCACGGTCGGCGCGGACGGGTCCCCCGAGGGCCACTCGGCGAAGACGGCGGGCAGGCCGTCGGTCTCCCAGATCTCGGTGGTGGGAAAGCCGGTGTCGGAGAGCTTCGCGGCGAGCCATTCGGCGCTGCGGCGTACCTCGCCGGCGCGCTTGGGGTCGGCGGACACGGAGGGGATGCGCAGCCAGTCGGCGAGGTCCGCGAGGAACGCTTCGCGGTGCAGGGTGATGTACGCGCGGACGGCGCTGTCCGGGGTTGTGCTCATACGCCCGAGCCTATCGGCCGCGTGGGGGAGGCCGGTCGGCGGTCTCGCCGAGCAGGATGCGTTCGAGTCCGGTGCGGCCGGGCAGCCGGGCGGGGCGGACCACCTCGCCGCTGCGGACGTAGAGGAAGGCGGCGCCGACGGCGGACGGCTCCAGGCCGTACCGCTCGGCCCAGGCGAGGCGGTAGACGGCCAGCTGGAGGGGGTCGGCGCTGTGGGCACGGCCGGTCTTCCAGTCGACGATCTCGAAGCGGTCGCCGTCGGGGCCGGGCTCTTTGTAGACGGCGTCGATCCGGCCGCGGATGACCCGCCCCGCGAGGGTGAGCTGGAAGGGGGCTTCGACGCGGAAGGGGGTGCGGTGGGCGTAGGGGGTGCGGGCGAAGGCCTCCTTGAGGGTTTCGAGGTCGTGTTCATCGACGATTGCGGCTTCCTCGCCCGTTTCGGCGCCGGGGAGCTCGTCGGGGCCGATCAGGGGCAGCGTCAGCTCTTCGAAGCGGGATTCGACCCAGGCGTGGAAGCGGGTGCCACGGCGGGTGCCGGGCTGTGGCGGGCGCGGCATGGGGCGGGCGAGTTCGCGGGCGAAGCCGTCGGGGTCGGCGGCGAGGCGGAGCAGCTGGGTGGCGCTGAGTGCGGAGGGCAGCGGGACGTCGCGGACGGTGGCGCGGGAGCGGCGCAGTTCGGCGGCGAGGGCGTCGAGATCGCGGTCCCAGGAGCCGACGGTGCGCCGCTCCTCGGGGAGGAGGGTGTGCGGCGCGGTCTCTCCGGGGTGGGCGGTGCCGGGGTCGGCGGGTGCCGTGAGGTCGGGCTCGGTGGAGCGCTGGGCGCCGATGTGGGCATGGAGCGGGGAGGCAGGGCCGGCCTCGGGGGTGTCCTGCGGCGGGGCGTCGTCGGACGGGTGCGGGCGGGGCATGTCGTACGGCGGGGCGTCGGCGGACGGCCGGGGGCCGGCCTCGTCGAACGGGTCGGCCTCGTCGAACGGGTCGTCCGGCATGTCGTACGGCTCGCCCTGCGGCCCGGCGAACGGATCGGCCTCCGGCCCGGCTTCCGGCACGTCGTACGGTCCGGCTTCGGGCCCGTCGAACGGATCGGCGTCCCAGGGATCATCGGCCGGTGGCGGCGGCCAGTCGGGGTCGTGGGCGGACAGGGACGGTGGGGCGGCGGCAACGGCGGCGGGCCCCTCCCCCGTACGGCGTTGCAGGTGGGCGCGGACCGTGGCCGCGGCGGCGCGGCGGCGGGCCGTGGCGGTGGGGTCGAGGGGCAGCGGCCAGGCCTGTTCCGTGGCGGCCTCGGAGAGGGCGGGGTTCTCCTCGCCGTCCTCGGGGGCATCGGCCCAGTGCTCGATCTCGCCGTGCCCCGCCTCGCAGTGCTCGCGCAGCGCCTCCAGGAAGGCGGAGGGGCCGCGCGGTCGCTTCTGCTGGGGGCCCCACCAGTGGCCGGAACCGAGCAGCAGAGAGCGGGGGCGGGTGAAGGTGACGTAGCCGAGGCGCAGTTCCTCGGTCTCCTGGTGCTGCTTCATCGCCTCCTTGAAGGATTTCAGGCCGCGGGCGGTCCATTCCCCGACGTCGGGGAGGGTGGCGGCGTCGCCGCGCAGGGCGTGCGGGAGGACCTTGGACCGGCTGGTCCAGGACTCACGGGCCTGTTCGCTGGGGAACTGCTTGGCCACCAGGCCGGGGACGGCGACCACGTCCCATTCCAGGCCCTTGGACTTGTGAGCGGTCAGGACCTTGATGGTGTTGTCGCCGCCGGGAAGGGAGCTGTCCAGGCCCTTTTCGTGCTGGACGGCGGTGCGCAGGAAGCCGAGGAAGGCGAGCAGGGTGGCGTCGCCGTCGAGGGATTCGCCGCCTTGTTTGGCCGCGAATCCGGCCGCGATGTCGAGGAAGGTGCCGAGCGTTTCGCGGCGGCGTGCGGCGAGGGCGTGCGGCGATGCGGACAGCTCGACTTCCAGGCCGGTGGCGGCGAGCACCCGGTGGAGCACGTCCATGAGGGGGTCGCCGAGGGAGCGGCGCAGGTCGCGCAGTTCGGTGGCCAGGTAGGCGAAGCGCACCCGGGCCTCGGGGGAGAAGGGGAGCCCGTCGTCGGGTCCTTCGGCCTCCAGGAAGGTGTCGAGGGCGTCGGCGAGCGAGATGGTCTCGGCCGGGTCGACGCCTTCGACGGCCTCGGCGAGGCGCTGCCCGGGGTCGTCGGAGGGGGCGCTGTGGTGGACGAGGGTGCGGGCGCGGCGGCCCAGGAGCGCCAGGTCGCGGGGGCCGATCCGCCAGCGCGGGCCGATCAGCAGGCGGACCAGGGCGGCGTTGGCCGTGGGGTCCTGGAGCACTTCGCAGACGGCGACGAGGTCGGCGATCTCGGGCAGGTGCAGCAGTCCGGAGAGGCCGACGACTTCCACGGGGAGGTCCCGGGCGACGAGTTCGCCCTGGATGCGGGCGAAATCACCGGCGGTGCGGCACAGCACGGCGATCTCGCCGGGCGGGGTGCCGGTGCGGACGAGGTGGGCGAGGGAGTCGGCGAGCCAGCTGAGTTCTTCGGCGTGGGTGGGCAGCAGGGCGCAGCGGACGGTGCCGGCGCGCTCGGCGCCGGGGGCGGGGCGCAGCGCTTCGACGCCCTCGTGCATCCGGCGCAGTGGTGCGGCGAGGCCGTTGGCGAGGTCGAGGAGGCGGCCGCCGCTGCGGCGGTTCTCGCTGAGGGCGTACCGGCGGGCGGGGGTGCCGTCCTGGAAGGGGAAGTGGACGGGGAAGTCGTCGAGGTTGGCCACGGAGGCGCCGCGCCAGCCGTAGATGGCCTGGCAGGGGTCGCCGACGGCGGTGACGGCATGTCCGGTGGCGGTGCCGGTGCCGGAGCCGAAGAGGGCGGACAGCAGCAGTCGTTGGGCGACGGAGGTGTCCTGGTACTCGTCGAGCAGGACGACGCGGAATTCGTCGCGCAGGATCCGGCCCACTTCGGGGCGGGTGGTGGCGAGGGTCGCGCAGTGGGCGATCTGGTCGCCGAAGTCGAGGAGGTCGCGGCGGCGCTTCTCGGCCCGGTAGGCGGTGACGAGGTCGAGCAGTTCCAGGCGGCCGCGGGCGGTTTCGGGGGCTTTGCGCAGGTCGGCGTTGGTGAGTTTCACGCCGTCGAGGGCGGCCAGGAGCTCGGTGTCGTACGTGCGGAGCGCGGCGGGGTCCACGAGGTGTTCGGCGAGCTCGGCGTCCAGGGCGAGCAGGTCCTCCACGAGGGACGGCAGGGAGGTGGTGAGCGTGGGGTAGGGGCCGGGGGCGGCGCGGAGCGTACGGGCGGCGAGCTGGAAGCGGGTGGCGTCGGCGAGGAGCCGGGCGCTGGGCTCCAGGCCGATGCGCAGGCCGTGGTCCTTGAGGAGCTGGCCGGCGAAGGCGTGGTAGGTGGAGATCCGCGGCTCTCCGGTGGGCTGCTCGGCGGGCTGCCCGTCGGGCCGGCCGGTGGCGGTGGGGTCGGTATCGGGCGGGGGCGCGTCGGGGTCGGTGACACCGGCGGCGAGGAGCGCGGCGCTGACGCGTTCGGCGAGCTCGCCGGCGGCCTTGTTCGTGAACGTCAGCCCGAGGACCTGGTCGGGGGCGACCTGCCCGGTGCCGACCAGCCACACCACGCGCGCGGCCATCACCGTGGTCTTGCCGGAACCGGCTCCGGCCACGATGACCTGCGGGGCGGGCGGGGCGGTGATGCACTCCGTCTGCTCCGGCGTGAACGGGATGCCGAGGAGCTCCTTGAGCTGCTCGGGGTCGGTGAGGCGAGCTGACACGCAAAAACCGTAGCGGGCGCCACTGACAATCCGCTGCGCTGGGCTTGCTTCCCACGTTGTCGGCTGTCCCGCCGTGGGAAGCAAACCCAGCGCAGCGGGCCCCTCACTCCACGACGTGCCGCCCCTCCGGCTGTGCGCTGCACGCCGCTCGGAAGGTGCAGTGGGTGCAGTGCGTGCCGGTGGTCGGCGTGAAGCGCTCCTCCAGTACGCGGCCCGCCGCGGTGGCGAGCAGTTCGCCGACCCACTCTCCCCCGGGCTCCTCCGGGGGGCCTCCCGACTCCAGCGGCTGCTGTGCCTGTACGGCGGGCAGCGCGTCGCCGCCTTCCTTCTGGGCCGCGCCCAGCCGCAGATGCACCAGTTCCGCGCCGCCCAGTTGCGGTGTGCGGCCGTCGAAGGCGTCGTCGACCGCACCCTCGCGCACCGCGAGCTGGTAGACCGCGAGCTGGGGGTGCCGGGCGACCTCGGGGCCGGTCGGCTTCTGTTTGCCGGTCTTGAAGTCGACGACGTACGCCCGGCCCTGCGCGTCCTTGGAGACGTGGTCCATGCTGCCCCGGATGCGGACCTCGTAGGCGCCGGCCCGAAGGGTGAGGTCGAAGCCGTGCTCGGTGGCGGCGGTGTCCCGGCCACGGGTCTCGCGTTCCATGACGTGCCAGCGCAGGAAGCGCTCCAGGGCGGCGCGGGCGGACTCCTTCTCCTGGCGTGACTTCCAGGGGGCGTCGAAGGCCAGGGAGTCCCATACGGAGTCCAGGCGCTCCATCAGGACGGACAGATCGGCGGGGGTACGGCCGGAGGCGACCTCGTCGGCGAGTACGTGCACCACGTTGCCGAAGCCCTGGGCGGCGGTGGCGGGGGTGTCCGCCTTGACCTCGCGGCCCAGGAACCACTGGAGGGAGCAGGTGTGGGCGAGCTGGTCGAGGGCGCTGCCGGAGAGGACCACGGGACGGTCGCGGTCGCGCAGCGGGACGGTGCTGTGGGTGGGTTCGGCCAGGCCCCACCAGTTGTCCGGGTGGGCGGCAGGCACCAGGGGGTGGTGGTCGTCGTCGTGCAGGGCCGCCAGTTTCGCGAGCCGCTGGGCGGCGGCCTCGCGCAGCGCGGGGGTGGCGTCGGGGTCGACGGTGGTGGCGCGCAGCTCGGCGACGAGCGCGGCCACCGAAAGGGGGCGCCGCGGGCGGCCGGTGACGTCCTGGGGGGTGACGCCCAGTTCGGTCAGGAAACGGGAGGGCTGGTCGCCGTCGTCGGCGGCGGCCTTCACCGCGGTGACGACCAGGCGTTCGCGGGCGCGGGTGGCGGCGACGTAGAACAGCCGGCGTTCCTCGGCGAGCAGCGCGCCCGGGGTGAGCGGTTCGGCCAGGCCGTCGCGGCCGATCCGGTCGGCTTCCAGGAGCGAGCCGCGGCGGCGCAGGTCGGGCCAGAGGCCTTCCTGCACTCCGGCGACGACGACCAGCCGCCATTCCAGGCCCTTGGCGCGGTGCGCGGTCATCAGTCGTACGGCGTCGGGGCGCACCGCGCGCCGGGTGAGGGTGTCGGCGGCGATGTCCTGGGCGTCGAGTTCTTCCAGGAAGTTGAGCGCACCACGGCCGCCGGTGCGCTCCTCGGCGCGGGCGGCGGTCTCGAAGAGGGCGACGACGGCGTCCAGGTCCCGGTCGGCGTTGCGCCCGCCGGCTCCGCCGCGGTGGGCGGCCCGCTCCAGGCGCTGCGGCCAGGGGGTGCCGTCCCACAGTTCCCACAGCGCCTGTTCGGCGGTGCCGCCGCCGGCCAGCAGTTCGCCGGCCTTGCGCAGCAGCAGCCCGAGCCGCTGGGCACCGCGGGCGTAGGCGGGGTCGTGCGCCACCAGGCGCTGCGGTTCGGCGAGCGCCTGGGCGATCAGCTCATCGGAGGGCCGCGGCAGGGCCTGTCCGGCGGCCCGTTCCTCCTCGCGCAGGGCGCGGCCCAGCCGTCGCAGATCGGCGGAGTCCATGCCGCCCAGGGGGGAGGTCAGCAGGTCGAGGGCGGTTTCGGCATCGAGGGCGGGGCGGGCGGTGTCTCCGGGGGCGGCCTCGGCGGACGGGGCGTCATGGGGGGCGGCCGTACCGGAGGAGACATCTCCGGGGGCGGCCTCACCGACGGCACCCGCGGCGGATTCCACCTCGTCAGGGCCGTCAGGACCATCCTCGTCAGGGCCGTCAGGACCATCAGGGCCGTCAGGACCGCCAGGACCGTCAGGAATGCCCGAATCACCCGGGCCCGCCCCGTCCGCCCCGGTCCCGTCCGAAACGGCCCTCGCCGGGTCCTGCCCCAGGGCAGCCCGCGCCGCCACCCGTAGCGCCGTCAGCAGAGGAGCGACCGCGGGTTCGTGGCGCAGCGGCAGATCGTCGCCGTCGATGTCGAGGGGGACCCCGGCCGAGGTGAGCGCACGGCGTACCGCCGGGAGCGAGCGCCCCCCGGCGCGTACGAGGACGGCCATCTCGCTCCAGGGCACGCCGTCTTCCAGGTGGGCGCGGCGCAGGATGTCGGCGATGTTGTCGAGTTCGCTGCCGGGTGTCGGGTACGTGTACACCTCGACGCGGCCGCCGTCCCGTACGGGCACCGGTTCACGGTGGGCGCGTACCGCCCGGGCCGGGAGGCGGGTGAGCGGCATCCGGCGGGTCACCAGCCGGGTGGCCGCGAGCAGGGCGGCGCCGGAGCGCCGGGAGGTGCCGAGCACGGCCACCGGGGCGGGGGTGCCGTCCCCGCAGCGGAAGGTCTCGGGGAAGTCGAGGATGCCGTTGACGTCGGCGCCCCGGAAGGCGTAGATCGACTGGTCGGGGTCGCCGAAGGCGATGAGCGTGCGCCCCGGGGAGCCCGGCGCCGCCGTCGCTCCGTGGTTGCCGGCGAGTGCGCGCAGCAACCGTACCTGGGCGACGTCGGTGTCCTGGTACTCGTCGACGTAGACCGCGTCATAGGAGGCGGCCAGGTGTGCCGCGACGTCGGTGCGTTCGGCGAGCAGCACCGCGCGGTGCACCAGCTCGGCGTAGTCCAGTACGCCCTGGGCGTCCAGCACGTCGAGGTATTCGGCGAGGAAGCCGGCCGCTGCGCTCCAGTCGGGGCGGCCGGTGCGCCGCGCGAAGGCGCCGAGGGCGTCCGGGCCCAGGCCCAGTTCGCGACTGCGGGCGAGCACCGCACGGACCTCGTCGGCGAAGCCGCGGGTGGTCAGGCAGGCCCGCAGCTCGTCCGGCCAGCGCACCGGCGCACGGCCGGCGCCGGCCAGTTCCGCCTGCCCGGCCAGGAGCTCGCGGACGACGAGATCCTGCTCGGGTCCGGACAGCAGCCGCACCGGGTCGGCGAAGAGATCGGCGTCCTGGTGGGCGCGGACCAGGGCGTAGCAGAAGGAGTGGAAGGTCGTCGCCTGCGGGATGCCCGCCCGCGGCCCGCCGCCCGCCGTGCCGCGCGGCCCTTCGGACTGCCCTTCCAGGTCGGCCAGCCGGGCCGCGAGCCGGTCACGGAGTTCGACGGCGGCCTTGCGGCTGAAGGTCAGGACGAGGATCCGCTCGGGGTCGCCGCCGGCCCGCACCCGGCGGGCCACCGACTCCACCAGGGTCGTGGTCTTTCCGGTGCCCGGTCCGGCCAGCACCAGCAGCGGCCCGTGCCGGTGGTCAACCACGGCGCGCTGGGCTGCGTCCCACGCAGGAGGAGTCACCCGCCCCGGCGGGGTGCGCACCAGCCGGTACGTGCCTGCGGCACCCCGCGACGCCACCCGGTGGGGCTGCGCCGGCGGGGTGGCCGGGAAGGCCGAGAAGGAGGAACTCACGTGGATCGCCGGTCCTGAGGAGGTGCTGGTCGTGGTGCGTGCGTGGTGCGCGGCGCCGCGGGCCGCCGGTCAGGGGTGGTCCCGCTGCGCGGCGCGCGGCGGAACCGTCGTCGTGACGGCAGTGCCCGACGCTACGCCAGGTCGCGCCCGGGCCGCAGCGCCTCCCACGGCCCGTCGCGCGGTGCCACCGGAGCTACGGAGCCGCGCCGCCGTCCGCGGCCGGGGAACCCGTACCGCCGTCCGCACCGCTGTCCTGGCGCCCGTCCCAGCGGGCCCGCCGCATGTCGAGCCGCGGTATGTGGTCCTCGGCGGCGTGCGGTGCCGTCCGCAGGGGGGTGCCCTCGTCGCGGTAGTGCCCCAGGGCGCGCAGTTCACTGCCGGGCAGCAGCCGGCCGTCCGCGCGCACCACCCGCCACCAGGGCACCGCGCCGCCGTAGAGCGCCATCACCCGCCCCACCTGCCGCGGGCCGCCCACCCCTCGCCCGCCAGCGCCCGTCGCCGGAAGCCCTTCGGGCTGCCCCTCGCCCTGCAACCACTCCGCGACATCGCCGTACGTCATCACCCGGCCCGCCGGAATCAGCTCGGCGACGGCCAGAACCTGTTCCGCGTACTCCGGGAGGTCCGGACACTCAAGACCTCCCGGGCCTCCCGGGCCTCCCGGGCCTCCCGGGCCTCCCGGGCCTTCCAAGCCTTGACGGTCTTCCGCCCCTTCCGGGCTTTCCGGGTTTGCGGGGAATTCACCCGCCGCCTCATCTCCGGTCCCACTCATTCGGTCCATCCTGCCGTACGGCACCGACAATGGGATCGGACACACGGTCCGGCACCTTCGGGAGGTCGGCGGCAAGGCGGGTCCGCCCCGGCACGGGGAGGGCGTTCCGCCTCCCGCACCCCCGAAATACACCCTGATGCCCCCCTCCACCGGTCGGGCGTGCCACCATCTTCCGGACGGTGACTGGTGATACGAGATCAAGAAGAGACAGCCGAGCAGCAGGGTGCGACGCCTCCACGGGAGGCGGGCACCCCTGAGGCACTGGCCGTCGACGCCGCAGGCACCGCGCCCGGACCGGCCGCACCGACCGAGCGGCCGGAACGGCAGCAGGCGGCGCCACAGGGGACGCACCAACGGAGGCCGGGCACGGCTTCCGCTACCGAAAAGGCGAGCACGATCGAGAAGGCCGAACGACCCGGGGCCTCCGAGAGGCCGGAAGAGCCCAAGGAGCCCGAGCCAACCGAGCGGCACGAGGAGGAGCACCGCAGCAAGGAGGAGCACAGCGGCGAGGTACGGGACGGCACGGAGCCCAAGCAGGGGCAGGACGGGCCGGCCGCGCGCGACCAGCGCGAGGAGCCGGAGCCGGGCACGCCTCCGGGCACGCCCCGCGCGGCTGCGGACAGGCCCCACACGGGCTCGCACCGTTCCGACCTGAGCTCCGACGAGTACGGCGAGTTCCACGTCGACCGGGTTTCCGGCGACGAGCCGCTGCTGCCCGCCCGGGTGCACCGCCCCGCCGACCTGCTGCGACTGCTGCTCGGCATCGCCGGGATCGCCCTCGTCCTGGGCCTCGCCACCTTCGCCCACGGCACCACCCAGGGCCTGGCGCGGGACATCGGCACCGGCGCGAAGGCGGCGCCCCCGTTGCTGATCAACATGGCGGGGCTGACCTCCAGTGTCGCGGTGCTGATCGTGCCGGTGGCGTTCGCCGTGGAGCGGCTGATCAAGCGCGACGGACTGCGGATCGCGGACGGCGTGCTGGCCGCCGTCCTCGCCCACGGGGTGTCGCTGGCCGCCGATCTGTGGGTGGCCGATGCCGCGCCCGTCTCCATCCGGGACGCGTTGACCCAGCCCCTGGAGAACGGTTCGCTCTCCGCTCCGGTGCACAGCTACCTGGCGCCGGTGATCGCCTATATGACGGCGGTGGGCATGTCCCGGCGGCCGCGCTGGCGGGTCGCGATGTGGTGCGTGCTGCTGCTGGACGCGTTCGCGGTGCTGGTCGGGCGGTACACCACCCCGTTCGCGATCATCACGACCGTGCTGATCGGCTGGACCGTCGCCTACGGCACCCTCTACGCGGTCGGCTCCCCCAATGTCCGCCCCACCGGCCAGAACCTCCTCGCGGGGCTGCGCCGCGTCGGCTTCCACCCGGTCTCCGCGCTGCGGGCGGAGGACGTCGGCACCACCGACCACCCCGACCGCGGCCGCCGCTACCTCGTCACGCTGGAGGACGGGCCGCCGATCGATGTCACCGTCGTCGACCGCGAGCAGCAGGCACACGGCTTCTTCTACCGGGTGTGGCGCCGGCTCTCGCTGCGCGGCATCAACCAGCGGCGCAGTCTGCAGTCGCTGCGCCAGGCGCTGGAACAGGAGGCGCTGCTGGCGTATGCGGCCATCGCGGCCGGCGCCCACGCCCCCAAGCTGATCGCCACCTCCGAGCTCGGCCCGGACGCGGTGATGCTGGTCTACGAGCACATCGGCGGCCGCACCTTCGACTCCCTGGCCGACGAGGAGATCACCGACGCGCTGATGCACAGTGCGTGGCGGCAGGTCGAGGCGCTGCAGTCGCGGCGGATCGCGCACCGGCGGCTGGTCGGGGACGCGCTGCTGATGGATCGTTCCGGCACGATCGTCCTGACCGAGCTGCGCGGCGGCGAGATCGCGGCCGGTGACCTCGTGCTGCGGATGGACATCGCCCAGCTGCTGGCCACCTGCGGTCTGCGGGTCGGTGCCGAGCGCGCGGTGGCCGCGGCCGTCGAGGTGCTGGGCCCGGACGCGGTCGCCGACAGCCTGCCGCTGCTGCAGCCGATCGCGCTGAGCCGCACCACCCGCGCGACGCTGCGCCAGCGCGCCCGCGAGCGCGCCAAGCGGGAGCGCGAGGCGGTGCTGGAGGCGTCGCAGGCGGCCAAGGAGGCGCGGGAGGCGCGCGAGGCGGAGGGCCCCAAGGACCGCAAGACGATGCGGGCCGAGCGGCATGCGGAGAAGACCGCCGAGAAGCGGGCCCTGGACGAGGCCTCGGAGGAGGCCCGCGAGGAGGACCTGCTCGCCCAGATCCGCCGGCAGGTGCTGCTGATCCGGCCGACGGCGGTGATCGAACCCGCGAAGCTGGAACGGCTCAGCCCGCGCAAACTGATCACCTGGATCGCCGGCGCGTTCGCGGTGTACCTCCTGCTGTCCCAGCTCACCAACTTCAACCTCGGCGACATGGTCAACAAGGCGCAGTGGGAGTGGGTGCTGGTCGCGGCCTTCTTCTCGGCGCTGACGTATATCGCCGCGGCGATGAGCCTGTTGGGGTTCGTCACGGAGCGGGTGTCGTTCGTCCGGACGGTCATCGCGCAGATCGCGGGCAACTTCGTGAAGCTGGTGGCGCCCGCCGCGATCGGCGGAGTGGCGCTCAACACCCGCTTCCTGCAGCGCGCCGGGGTCCGGCCGGGGCTGGCGGTGGCGAGCGTCGGCGCGTCCCAGCTGTTCGGCCTGGGCAGCCACGTCCTGCTGCTGCTGGTGTTCGGCTACCTGACCGGCACCCAGGAGCAGACCCCGTCGATCTCGCCGTCCCGTACGGTCATCGCCGGGCTGCTGACCGTGGCCGTACTGGTCCTGATCGTCACGGCGGTGCCGGCGCTGCGGAAGTTCGTCGCGACCCGGGTGCGGTCGCTGTTCGCGGGGGTGGTCCCGCGGATGCTGGACATCCTGCAGCGGCCCGGGAAGCTGGTCACCGGCATCGGCGGGATGCTGCTGCTGACGGCGGCGAACGTGATGTGCCTGGACGCCGCGATCCGGGCGTTCGGCGGCGGCGACACGATCAGCTACGCGAGCATCGCGGTGGCCTTCCTGGCCGGTAACGCACTGGGCTCGGCCGCGCCGACCCCGGGCGGTGTGGGCGCCGTGGAGGGCGCGCTGATCGGTGCGCTGACGGTCTCCGGGCTCGCCGCCGATATCTCGTTCCCCGCGGTGCTGCTGTTCCGCCTGATGGTCTTCTGGCTGCCGGTGCTGCCGGGCTGGGTGGCCTTCAACTACCTCACCCACAAGGGCGAGATCTGAGCGGAAGCCGCCGCCGTGCCGGCTGGGAGACCCCGCCCGTACGCGCGGCGCACCACGCCGAAGGCGCCGGTCCGTGTCCAACGGACCGGCGCCTTCGCGCGGGACGGGGCGGCCGGTGGGAGCAGGTCCCGCCGAAGGCCCGAGAGGCCTGGCGGACCTGCCGGGCCCGGCGCCCCCAGCGGACCTCGCAGGCCCGGAAGCCCTAGTAGACCGGCTTCTCCGGCTCGACGGTGTTGACCCAGCCGATGACGCCACCGCCGACGTGCACGGCGTCGGCGAAGCCCGCGGACTTCAGTACGGCCAGGACCTCGGCGGAGCGGACACCCGTCTTGCAGTGCAGGACGATCTTCCGGTCCTGCGGCAGGTCCTGGAGGGCGGTGCCCATCAGGAACTCGTTCTTGGGGATCAGCTTGGCGCCGGGGATCGAGACGATCTCGAACTCGTTCGGCTCACGGACGTCGATGATCTCGATCTTCTCGTCGCCGTCGATCCACTCCTTGAGCTGCTTCGGAGTGATCGTCGAGCCGGCCGCCGCCTCCTGGGCCTCCTCGGACACGACGCCGCAGAAGGCCTCGTAGTCGATGAGCTCGGTGACGGTCGGGTTCTCACCGCAGATCGCGCAGTCGGGGTCCTTGCGGACCTTGACCTGACGGTAGGTCATCTCCAGCGCGTCGTAGATCATCAGTCGGCCGACCAGCGGGTCGCCGATCCCGGCGAGCAGCTTGATGGCCTCGTTGACCTGGATCGAGCCGATGGAGGCGCACAGCACACCGAGGACGCCGCCCTCGGCGCAGGAGGGCACCATGCCCGGCGGCGGGGGCTCCGGGTACAGGCAGCGGTAGCAGGGGCCGTGCTCGCTCCAGAACACCGACGCCTGGCCGTCGAAGCGGTAGATCGAGCCCCAGACGTACGGCTTGTTCAGCAGCACGCAGGCGTCGTTGACCAGGTAGCGGGTGGCGAAGTTGTCGGTGCCGTCGACGATCAGGTCGTACTGGGCGAAGAGCTCCATGACGTTGGTGGAGTCAAGGCGCTCTTGGTGCAGGTTGACCGTGACGTACGGGTTGATGCCCAGGACGGTGTCCTTCGCGGACTCCGCCTTGGAGCGGCCGATGTCCGCCTGGCTGTGGATGATCTGGCGCTGCAGGTTCGACTCGTCGACCTCGTCGAACTCCACGATGCCGAGCGTGCCCACGCCGGCCGCGGCCAGATACATCAGCGCGGGCGAACCCAGGCCACCGGCGCCGACACACAGCACCTTGGCGTTCTTCAGCCGCTTCTGCCCGTCCATCCCGACATCCGGGATGATCAGGTGGCGGGAGTACCTGCGGACCTCATCGACGGTGAGCTCGGAAGCGGGCTCGACCAGGGGTGGCAGCGACACGGGAACTCCGTTGGTCGGTCTTGATGGGGTTCCCCCCGCACGGGCGGAGCCGAGAGTGGGGGAGCTTGCTCTCCCCGCAACACTGCCACGGCCTTCTTCATTCCGAGACACCTGTTCCGATGCGCGAGACGAATCCGTCCCAGTAACCGGGCAGTGACACCCAGGCGTCTCCGGGCGGCCGGGCCGCCGCCCCGGCGGCCCGGCGGCCGGTCAGATACGGCATGCGGCCTCCATCCAGATGTCGGCCAGGGACTCCTCCAGTCCGATCCGCGGACGCCAGCCGAGCCGGTCGCGGGCGGTGCGGACATCCGCCTGCTGCCAGGTGCCGCAGCCGTCCGGATAGGGGTAGGTGGCGGGCGGCGAGCCGACCGGGTGCTCGGGGGACGGGCCGGGGATGACCAGCCGGGCCGGCGGGGAGTCGATCTCGTGCAGCGCGCCGCCGAAGCCGGCGACCCGGGCGAGCACGGACGCGGCCTCGCGCAGCCGTACGGCCCGGCCGGTCCCGATGTTGACGACGCCCTGCGCGGCGGACAGCGAGGCGGCGTGCACCGCCCGCGCGACATCGCGGACATCGACGAAGTCCCGCTGTACGCCGAGCCCGCCGAGCTTGAGCTCGTTGTCGCCGGACTGCATGGCGCGGCGCATCGCCTCGGCGAGCCGGCCCAGCGGTGAACCGGCCGGGGTGCCGGGGCCGACCGGCGAGAAGATCCGCAGCACGACGGCGTCGAGACCGGAGCCCAGGACCAGTTCGGTGGCGGCGAGTTTGCTGACGCCGTACGGCCCGCCGGGGCGCGGCACCGCGTCCTCGGCGGTGGAGGAGCCGGGCTGGGAGGGTCCGTACTCGGACGCACAGCCCAGGTGGACGAGCCGGGCGCCACAGGCGCTGCGGCGCAGCGATTCACAGATGGTGGCGACCGCGACGGTGTTGTGCCGGGTCAGCTCGCGGGCGCCGCCGCGGGTGGCCCCCGCGCAGTTGACGACGACACCGGGGTGGACGGCGTCGAGGAAGCGGGTGAGCGCACCGGGGCTGCCGGTGGCCAGGTCGAAGCGGACGTCGGCGTCGTCGCCCCGCCCGAGGGCGGTGAGCTGGACGGCGGGGTCGGCGAGCAGGCGGTCGGCGACATAGCGGCCCAGGTAGCCGTTGGCGCCGATGAGCAGCACCCTCATCGTGCGACCCTCCGGTCCGCGTGGCGTGTGGTCGGCTGGACGTTCATATGTCGTGCTCCTCAAGCAGGTCGGGGGAAGTGCGTCGGCTTCCGCGGAGTCGGCCTCCGGCCCGGAGGCGGGGGCCAGGTGGGGGGGCGAGGTCCGCGGGTCAGGGGTCGAAGTGGCCGTTTCGGGGTGCCGCTCCGGGGGGTGGTGCGTGGTGGGGGTGCCCGTGTGGGGGAACGGGGAGTCGTGGGACGAGGAGTCCGGGGACGATGGGCCGGGGGCCGGGGTGCGTGCGGAGGGTCACGGCCGGTGTGCCTCCGCCGGGCCGGAGGGAGCAGGCGCAGGCCAGTGCGCACAGGCGCCGGTGAGCGCCCGCAGGCCGTGGACGAGGAGCCCGGCAGCGGCGGCCGTGCAGGCCACGGCGGGTACGGCGGCCGGTCCCACGGCGGTGGTGAGCGCTGCGACCGGTACGTCGAGCGGGGGCAGGCCGGGGAGCCGGGCGATGAGCACCAGGGACAGGGCGAGGGCTTCCAGGGCGGCGGCCGAGGCCAGGCCGGTCGCCGCCGCTTCGGGGAAGCCGTGTACGGCCAGCAGCCGGGCGAGGAAGAGCAGCACCCCCAGTGCGGCCGCCGCGGCCAGGGCCGTCGCGCCGTCGCTCCCGAAGGCGGCGTCCGCACCGAGGAGCAGGGCCACCAGCGCGCCCAGGTAGAACAGGGTGGCGGCGAGCAGCAACGGCCGGACGCGGGCGGCCAGTTCTCCGAGGCCGCGGCTTGCGGCCAGACCGCGCCGCCCGCGCGCCGCGAACCAGCGGGCGCAGCCGGCCGCGGGGGCGAGGGCGAAGGCCAGGGCCACGGCGGTGGCGACGGCGGCCCGGGGCGTGGTGCCGGGCAGGTCGGGGCCGCCGGCCAGGAGCTGTCCGAGCAGCCAGTCGCCGTAGACCGCGTATCCGGCCGTCCAGCAGACCCACAGGCCGACGGTCCACGATCCGGCGCCGCGGTGGCGCAGTCGCAGCGGCCCGGACCGGGCGGCCAGCCGGACGGCGAGGGCGACCAGCGCGCCGCCCGCCGCGCCGACACCGGTGCGTACGGCGGGAGTCGCCGTACCGGCCGAGGCGAGGGCGGCGACCGCCGCGAGGCAGACGGCGCCGGGCAGCAGCTGCAGCACCGCGCGCACGCCGCGCGAGCCCCGCGCGGGGACGGGCGCGGACGGGCGGGGCTGCTCGTGCGGCCGGGCGTCCGGCGCTTCGGCGCGGGGCACCCGGGCGTAGAGCTCTTCGGCCAGCGAGAAGACGTCGCGGTGCCGGAAGCGGGCGGCCGTCCGGTCGGTGACGCCGTGCGCCTCCAGGCCGGCGGCGATCTCCAGCGCGTCGACGGCGCGTGCGCACAGCTCCTGGTGGCGGTGCATCAGGGACCGTACGGGGTCGGCGGGGCCGCGGCGCGCGGGGCGGGCGGCGGCCTCCTTGCCCGGCGGCGGGGTACGGGTGGGGTTCCCGTCCGGGTTCGGAGGGGTGGCAGTGCCGTCCGTGTTCGCCGTGGCCGACGCGCCGCGGGCGGCGTCCCCGTCCGCCGTGGCCGCCGCGGCGGGGGTGGCGCCGGTGTCGGGTGTGGTCACCGCCCGTCCCCTCTCCCCCGGTCCGCCGCCGCACAGCCGTCCCGGCCGGGGCGGGGGTGCGGCATACCCCGGCGGGCCCGGCGGACCCGGTCGTCGGGGGCGGCGTGGCGGGCGTACACCGGGTGGCCGGGACGGCGGTCGCGCCGGAGCCGCTGCCCGAGTCCGGGCCGGCTCCCGCCATGCGCCACATCCGTCATGCCCGTCACCAGCGCCACGCCCACCACGCCCATCGCACACATCACGTCCAGCACAGCCGTCACCATCACCACTGCCCTCTCTCCTGCGCTCTCTCCTTCGCTCCGGTCACGCCTGTCCGGTCGCCGCCCCCTCCCCATCTCACCGACTGTCTCGCCCCTCGGACATCGGCCGCTTCCCCGCCCTCCGTGCCTCCGCCGGCCGGCACCGGCAGCGCGGCGGTCCGCTCCTGCGCGGGGACCGCCCAGCTCGGCGTGCGGTCGGCGGGAACGGCGGCCGGGGTGGCTGACACGGCGCCCCCGGCAGCGTCCCTGGCGGCGGGCACGGCGGCGCGGGTGGCGGCGCCGGTCGCGGCCCAGCGGCCGGGGACATGGGACTCGGCGGGACGGGCGAAGGGCTGCGGTACGCCCCGGGCGTCCCGTGCACCGCAGGCGGCCGGGCGGGCCGGGGCATGGGAGATCAGCTCCAGGTAGATGCCACGAAATGCCGCGACGTTCTGCTCGACGGTGAACAGCTCCAGCGCCCGCGCCCTGGCGGCCGCGCCCAGCCTGGCCCTGCGGTCCGGGTCACCGAGCAGCGCGGTGCAGGCCTCGGCGAGGGCGCGGGGATTACGAGGCGGGACCACCAGACCGGTGCCGCCGATGACCTCACAGACCGCACCGGCGTCGGTCGACACCGTGGCGCGGCCGCAGAACATCGCCTCCACCAGGGAGCGCGGAAAGCCCTCGATCACACTGGAGAGCACCACCACGGCGCCGGAGGCGTAGGCGTCCGCCAGGGTGGGCACCTCGGGGCTGCCGACCTCCTCGAAGCTGACCGGGCTCTCGCCGACGCTGTGGGTGTCGGCCGCCTCGTCGGGGAAGAGCTGGGCGGCCAGCGCCCGGCAGTGCGCGAGGTATCCGGCGGCCTGCGGGTCGCGGCCGACGCCGCCGACGATCCGCAAGGTGGCCTCCGGTTCGGCCTTGCGGATCTCGGCGAAGGCGTGCAGCAGCGCGATGAGGTCCTTGGCGGGCTCGATGGTGCCGACCCACACCAGCGTCTTGGGGTCGTCCGTCGCGGCGTCCGCGACCGCGGCGAAGGGGGCGGCGTCCATGCCCGGATAGACCGTGCGCAGCCGGGCGCGGTCGGCGCCGCAGCGCTCCTGCCAACGCCGGGTGTGGGTGTTGCCGGGGGTGATCAGCGCGGCCTGCGCATAGGTCTCGGCGGCCAGCGCGCCCTGGAAGGCGGCGAGCAGTGCGCGCACCGGCGCACTCAACGGTGCGGTGGCGCGCGCGAGATAGTGCTCGCGCAGCCGTACGCCGTACTCGGTGACCAGCAGCGGGGTGGCGAAGAAGTGCTTGGCCAGCAGTCCGGGGAGGGCGGCGGCGCCGCCGGAGGTGGCATGGCAGAGGTCCACACCGCCGAGCCCAGGGGTGTGCCGGTCGCCGTACCAGTCCAGGGACAGCGGCCGCAGCGCGCGGGCGAGCCCGGCGGTGACCGCCAGCAGATCGTCGACCTGTGCGCCTGACGCGGCGGGCAGGGCGCGCGGCCCGTGGCAGGCGGCTTCCAGGAGGCGTACGGCGTCCTCGGAGCGCAGCAGGGCGGGCAGCCCCCGGTGCTCCCGGGCGAGTTCGGCGAGCCCGTAGAGGCCGTCGGCGAAACGGTCCGCCTTGCTGGTCACGACGTCATCGGGGGCACCGCCCGAGGCGGCGGGCGGATAGCCGGCCGGCGCTCCCCCACGGGCGGCGCCCCGGGCCTGGACCACCGGGTTGGCCGGCTCTCCTCCTGGAGGCGCCGTGGCGAAGGCCGCCACGAGAGCGCCGAAGCACTCGGCGAAGCGGCGGCGTTCGCGCCGTCCGGGGGTGCGGCCCCGGCGCGGCTCGCCGGCCCGGCGGCGCCCGGCGGGAAAGCCGTCCCCCGGGGGCGCGCTGCGCACCAGCCGTACGTGGCGAGGAAGTTCGGGCCGTGGCGGCGCGTCGCGGCGGGGCTCGGCGCTCAGGGCGTAGACCTCGAAGTCATGGCCGGTGAGCCCGCGCACGAGCCGGTCGCACCACGCCTGCGACTCACCGGACGCATACGGGTAACCACCTTCGGTGAGCAGTCCGATCCGCACGGGTGCACCCCCGTCCTCCCCTATCGGCCATATCGGCGTCCTGGTGTGCCGGCGGCACGGCCGCCACCTGCGGGAAGAAGCTATGCAAAGGGCCGGTGGCGCGATGGACGGTTGTCCATCGCGCCACCGGAAGGGGTGAACGCACGTAACTTTCCGCCCCTAAGGGCGTTTCGACGCGCTATGTGAGTGTCACGGGCCCTCGCCCGTAGTGCCCGCCGCGGCAGCCCTCGGCCCGTTCACTTCTGGGTGGGGAACGGCCAGGAGTTGGGCCGGCAGGTCACCCCGTCCGTCGTCAGGAACTTCGTCTGCTGCATCATCACCGGAGCCAGTGCGCCCTGCCGGGAGCAGGCCTCGTGGTTGCGCCCGAGGCGGTGACCGACCTCGTGATTGATCAGCATCTGGCGGTAGGCGAACATCTTGTCGTGGCCGTAGGTCTTGGCGCCCTGTGCCCAGCGGTAGGCGTTGATCATCACCCGGTCGGTGGCCGCCGAGTCACAGGAGACGTTTTCCTCGCCGGTGTCGAGACCGGACTTGGCGCACCACTTCGCCGTGGTCCCCGGGCTCGCCAGCGTGATCACGAAATCGGCGTCCCCGGATGCCACCCGCTGGAAGGTCCGCTGTCCGCCGTGCGCCCAACTGCGTTCGTCGTTGAGGGTCTTGTGCACCGCTTCGGCGAACAGCTTGCCGTCCAGCGGCAGCCCCTCCTCGATGTCGACGCGGTAGCGCAGCACCTTGCCGCGGCCGGGTGCCTTGGCGTCGCCGCCGGTCGGCCGGAAGCGGCCGCTGCCCGTCAGCTGCGCGTCCAGCGGGAAGACCTGCGCCATCTGCTCGTCGTAGCCGGCGGGCTTGGCGTCCTGGGTGGGCCGGGAGTGCGACCGGGAGGCCTCGTCGCCGACCCCGTCGGTGCGGTCGTTGCCGCTGCGCGTCTGCGGGTCGCCGCTGTCCTTGTGCTGTTCGGCGACCTGGCCCGCGATGACGACGGCGAGGACGGTGGTCACCGCGGCGGCCGCCGCGCCGGTGAACGTCCGGCCCATGCCGCCCTTCTTGATGCCGTGCCGCGACTCCTCCACCGCGAAACCGTCACCGTCGGCCGGGTCCCGGTCCGCCGGGTCGCCCGGCTCGCCGCCGTCCGCGCCGGATGCGGTCGGCGGGTTCGGGCCGCCGGCCTCGTCACGCTCGAAGACCACCGACCGGCCGGTGAAGCGGCCGCCGGGGGGCACACCGTCCCCGCCGGCCCCGTGCGGACCGGCCGCCGGCGCCGCCGTGCGGGGCGCACCGGCCCGGAACACATCGTCGTCCGGGTCGTCCGCGCCGCCCCGGCCGTCCGGGAACGGCCTGGCGTCGAAGGCATCCACGTAGTCGCGCCGCGGCCCCGGGCCGGTGCCCGGCGGGGCGAGCGGCGGTGCACCGGGCATCTCCGCGCGCGGGCGGGGAATCCTCGGCGCGCCCTGGCCGGAGGCCACCGGGGACGACGGCGCCCCGGGGAACGCGCCCCAGCCGCCGCCCGGCTCACGCTGTTCGGGGTGTCCGCCGCGCACCGCGTCGCCGTCGAACGGCTCGCGTCTGCGGCGTCCGGAGCCCGGACCGGGCCCGGGCACACCGCCTCCCGAGGGGGTGTTGCCGGGCGGACCTGCCGTCTCCGGGCTTTCCTCAGCGGTCTCGGGCCGGCCTCGGCGGCTATGGCGTCCCACGGGGCGTGTCAGCTCCTGCCCGCATCAGCGGTCACATCGGTCACTTCACTGTCGAGCAGTTCGCGGACGGCCCGCGCCACTGTCTCCGGGTATTCCATCATCGCCACATGCCCCGCCTCCGGCAGCGTCAGCAGTCGCGAACCGCGGAACGCCGCGGCCGCCCGCCGCGCCATCCGGTAGGAGACCAGGCGGTCGCGTCCACCGTAGACGAGAAGAGTGGGGGCGAGAACTCTCTCTGCCTGACGCCACAAATTGTGCTGTCCGCCCAGCGTGTAGGCGTTCACCAGACCGCGGGCCGAGCGCTCCATCACCTCCCAGAAATACGGGAGTTCCAGCCGTCGCGCATATTCCTCGGCCGCGGCGTTGAACCCTTCCGGGCTGACCCGGCCGGGGTCGCCGTAACAGAGCGCCAGCACCTCGCGGGTGCGGCGCTCGGGCGTCCAGTCGTGGGTGAGCTGGCCGAAGAGCCCGGCGATACCGGGGACGGCGAGCAGCGCCGTGGGCACCGCGGTCAGCTGCGGCGGCACTTCGGGCAGCGCCGGGGAGATCAGCGTCAGGGTGCGGACGAGGTCGGGCCGCGCCGCCGCCACCCGGGTCGAGGCGGCACCGCCCATGGAGTTGCCGATGAGGTGGACGGGGCCGCGCCCGGCCGCGTCGAGGTACCGGATGACCGCGCGGGCCTGCGCGGAGACGGAGTAGTTGCCGTCGGCGGGCGGCGGTGAGTGGCCAAAGCCGGGCAGGTCGATCGCCTCGCCGTCCACCCGGTCGGCGAGCAGCGGCATCAGGTCCGACCAGTTCTGCGAGGAGCCGCCGAGGCCGTGGACGTAGAGCGCGGGCTCGCGCCCGGCCGCGGCGCCGTCGCCCGCGGCCCCCTCCGCCCCGTCGTCGCCCTGTACGCCCCGCCCGGCGGGTGCCCGTACGGTCAGCGTCAGGCCCGGCAGGGTCACGGTGCGCACCGTCTCCGCCCCGCCGTACCGGGCCGGGCCGGCCGGTGGCACCGGGAGAGCGGCGGTCGCGGTGTCCGGCGACTCGGTCGAAGACATGGGGACGATGTTACGAGACGATCACACCCCCGATCGTGTGTCCGCGGTCACACACCGCATCGCGCTGCCGCGGCCACTCTCCTACGCTCGTAGGCGAGGGCAGCCGCCCCGGCCCCTGCTTTCATGCCAGGCACCAGCCGACGAACGAGCACGCGGAAAGGGAGCCACCATGCGCGTCGACCCGACAGACCCGGAGACCTTCGCGGACGAGAGCGACGCCACCGAAATCGATGTCGAAGCCCCCGAAGCGGACACTGCCGAGCAGTACGCCGATCTCGCACCGCAGCGGGACGAGACGGTGACCGTCCACGATCCGGACGAGGCGAACGAGGCAGATCTCGCCGAACAGGCCCGTGTCGTGGAGCTCAACGAAGACGAATACCGATGACCTGGGACGTTTTGTCGGCTTCCGAGAGGGGTGCCGGGCAGAAATTCTCGGCCTCGACCGCGCACAGCCGGGTTACCCAAAAGTACGATGGCGGGCGCGGTGCACCACCTTGTACGGACCGCGTACGGAACAACTTCTGGGAGGCAGCGTGAGCGCCATCGAGCAGACCGAGGCGGCGCGCCCGCGGGGCACACGCCTGCCACGACGGGCCCGGCGCAATCAGCTTCTGGGCGCCGCCCAGGAGGTATTCGTCGCACAGGGCTACCACGCGGCCGCGATGGACGACATCGCCGAGCGGGCGGGCGTCAGCAAGCCCGTGCTCTACCAGCACTTCCCGGGCAAGCTGGACCTCTACCTCGCCCTGCTGGACCAGCACTGCGAGGCCCTGCTGCACTCGGTGCGCTCGGCGCTGGCGTCGACGACCGACAACAAGCAGCGGGTCGCCGCCACCATGGACGCCTACTTCGCGTACGTGGAGGACCCGGGCGGCGCCTTCCGCCTGGTGTTCGAGTCGGACCTCACCAACGAGCCGGCGGTCCGCGAGCGCGTGGACAAGGTGTCGCTGGAGTGCGCCGAGGCCATAAGCGTGGTGATCGCCGAGGACACCGGCCTCTCGCGGGACGAGTCGATGCTGCTCGCCGTGGGCATGGGCGGCGTCTCCCAGGTGGTGGCGCGGTACTGGCTGTCGTCGGAGAGCAAGGTCCCGCGGGACACCGCGGTGCAGCTGCTGACCTCGCTTGCGTGGAAGGGCATCGCCGGCTTCCCGCTGCACGGCAGCGACACGCACTGACCGTGTTCGCTGCAGGCGTGCTCCAGGGCGTCCTGCGCATCCCCGGACCGGGCTAATGTGTGCTGCGTACGGCGCGATGACCGCGCATCCTCCCCCAGCTGACGCTGGGGATCCCCGGACCGTCGGAGGGACAAAAGCCGTGGAGGTCAAGATCGGCGTGCAGCACGCACCCCGCGAGATCGTTCTGGAGAGCGGGCAGTCTGCCGAAGAGGTCGAGAGCGCGGTGTCCGACGCGCTGGGCGGCAAGTCACAGCTGCTGACCCTGGTGGACGACCACGGTCGCAAGGTCCTGGTCCCGGCGGACCGGCTGGCCTATGTGGAGATCGGCGAGCCCACCGCCCGCAAGGTCGGGTTCGGCGCGCTCTGAGCAGGGGGCGCCCTGTGGCGCCCGCGGGTGACAAGGGCGGCGGCCCGGAGAGGTGACTCCGGGCCGCCGCCCTTTCCTGCGTTCGCCCCGCGTTCCCCGTGTGTTTCCCCGGATGTCTCCCGCTGCTTCCGGACGTCGGCCCACCATGGTGGCGTCGCCCCCCGCCGGGCCCCGTCCGCCGCTTTTTTGCAGATCAGGCCGTTCGAGTCGGTCCGGCTGGGCTGATCAGGCACGGGACCTGCGCCCCGAGGGTTGCTGGCGGTGCCCCCTGGGTACGACGGCCTGTGACCGATTTGTTCAGCCGATCGGCATCGTCACACGGGAGGGAACAGCATGATCTGGGAATCGCTCGGCGCCGTACTCATCGGCTTCGCCATCGCCCTGTCCGCCGCGCGATGGCTGCCCGACCGTTTCCCCGCATCCAGCCTCACGCTGGCGACCGGCCCGGTCGCGGCGCTGCTCGGCGCGCTGCTGACCCGCTCGATCCTCGGCCCCGGCCACCCCGTCCAGGTGATGGTGGCCGCGATCGCCGTGGGGGCGGCTCTGCTGTCGGTCGTGGCGCGCCCGCCGCGCCGGCGCTTTCGGCGGCCGGCCACCCCCTTGAAGGGGCACCGGACGGCCTGAACCGCCCGGCGCGCCCCTCGCGGTTCAGGCCGCGAGGCCCAGCGCGGCCATCCGCTTGGTGTGCGCCTCGGTGATCCGCGAGAACATCCGGCCCACCTCGGCCAGGTCGAAGCCGTCGGCCACCCCGCCCACCAGCATGGTGGAGAGCGCATCGCGGTCCGCGACGACCCGCTGCGCCTGCGACAGCGCCTCGCCCATCAGACGGCGCGCCCACAGTGCGAGACGGCCGCCGACCCGCGGCTCGGCTTCGATGGCCGCGCGCACCTTCTCCACGGCGAACGTGGCGTGCCCGGTGTCGTCGAGTACGGCCAGCACCAGGTCCCGGGTGTCGGAGTCGAGCCGGGCCGCGACCTCGCGGTAGAAGTCACTGGCGATCGAGTCGCCGACATAGGCCTTGACCAGGCCCTCCAGCCAGTCCGACGGCGCGGTCTGGCGGTGGAACTCGTCCAGCGCGGCGGCGAACGGCTCCATCGCCTCGTTCGGCTCCGCCTCGATCTGCGCAAGCCGCTCCCGCAGCCGCTCGAAGTGGTGGAACTCGGCCGAGGCCATCTTGGCCAGCTCGGCCTTGTCGTCCATCGTCGGCGCGAGCTTGGCGTCCTCCGCCAGGCGCTCGAAGGCGGACAGCTCGCCATAGGCGAGCGCGCCGAGCAGATCGATCACGGCGGCCCGGTACTGGGGGTCGGCGGATGCCTGCGCCCAGTCCTGGGCGGCGATCCCGGTATGTGTGTGCGCGTCAGCGGCGGCGTTGTCAGGCGTTCCCATGACCGGCACAATAGCCCGCTCGGCCGCCCGGGGAAGGCCCTGGTCAGCCACTCCGGTTCGCCCGTACGAACGGCGGTCGGAGCCCGTGTCCCGGTGCCGCGTCCGGCCGTGATGTATTCCTCACTCATACAAGCCTTCGGATGGGCGCGCCATATCCGGGGTACAGTGGTATTTGGACCTGCCGAGTACTCGGTGGGTCGTTCCACGAAGCGGATGCCCGGTCGGTGGCCCGATCGGCTCCAAACCGACCGCCCTCTGACGCGGCGCGCAGCGGACCTGCGCACGGCAAGAGGGACACCGCTCGCGGCAGGAGTGCCTGAGCGTTGGCAGTGGTCCCGCCCCACCGGCCGCATCATCAGGCCGGCCCGTACGAACCCGTACGAAGGTGCGGTACGACCCCCTTCGCCGCCTCACGCCGCGTCTCACAGAAGAGGCAAGATTCTGTCTACATTTCGAGACCTCGGGATTTTCCCCGAGACGGCCGAGGCCCTGGAAGCCGTCGGCATCATCTCTCCCTTTCCCATCCAGGAACTGACGCTCCCCGTCGCCCTCTCCGGCAACGACGTGATCGGCCAGGCCAAGACCGGCACGGGCAAGACCCTGGGCTTCGGCCTGCCGCTCCTGGAGCGCGTCACGGTTCCCGCCGACGTCGAGGCCGGCCGCGCCAAGCCCGAGCAGCTGACCGAGGCTCCGCAGGCCCTGGTGGTCGTGCCCACCCGTGAGCTGTGCCAGCAGGTCACCAACGACCTGCTCACCGCCGGCAAGGTACGCAATGTCCGCGTCCTGGCGATCTACGGCGGCCGGGCCTACGAGCCGCAGGTCGAGGCGCTGAAGAAGGGCGTCGACGTCGTCGTCGGCACGCCCGGCCGCCTCCTCGACCTCGCCGGTCAGCGCAAGCTCAACCTCTCCCAGGTCAAGAGCCTGGTGCTGGACGAGGCCGACGAGATGCTCGACCTGGGCTTCCTGCCCGACGTCGAGAAGATCATCCAGCTGCTGCCGGCCAAGCGCCAGACGATGCTGTTCTCCGCGACCATGCCCGGCCAGGTCATCTCCCTGGCCCGCCGCTACATGTCGCAGCCCACGCACATCCGCGCCACCGCGCCGGACGACGAGGGCCAGACCGTCCGCAACACCGCCCAGCACGTCTTCCGGGCCCACTCCATGGACAAGCCGGAGATGGTCGCCCGTATCCTGCAGGCCGAGGGCCGGGGCCTGGCGATGGTGTTCTGCCGTACGAAGCGGACCGCCGCCGACATCGCCGACCAGCTCTCGCGCCGCGGCTTCGCCTCCGGCGCGGTGCACGGCGACCTCGGCCAGGGCGCCCGCGAGCAGGCGCTGCGCGCCTTCCGCAACGGCAAGGTCGACGTCCTGGTCTGCACCGACGTCGCCGCCCGCGGTATCGACGTCGAGGGCGTGACGCACGTCATCAACTACCAGTCGCCCGAGGAGGAGAAGACCTACCTGCACCGCATCGGCCGTACGGGCCGGGCGGGCGCCAAGGGCACCGCGGTCACCCTCGTCGACTGGGACGACATCCCGCGCTGGAAGCTGATCAACAAGGCGCTGGACCTGGCGTTCGACGAGCCGGAGGAGACCTACTCCACCTCGCCGCACCTCTACGAGCAGCTGAACATCCCCGCGGGTACCAAGGGCGTGCTGCCGCGCAACGAGCGCACCCGGGCCGGACTGGCCGCGGAAGAGGTCGAGGACCTGGGCGAGACCGGCGGCCGCGGCCGTGGCCCCCGTAAGGGCGCCGCCGTCGAGGAGGAGCGTCCGCAGCGCACCCGTACGCCGCGCCAGCGCCGTCGTACCCGTGGCGGTACGGCGCTGGAGGAGGCGGCCGCCGCCGAAGCGCCGGCGGCCGCGTCCCCTGCCGTCGCCGAGGGCACCGAAGATGCGCAGAGCGCCGGGCCGCGTCAGCCGCGCCGGCGCCGCCGGACCCGCGGCAGCCAGGCCTCGGGCGCAGCGGCCGTCCCGGCCCCGGCCACCGAGGCCGCGAGCGCTCCCGCCAAGGTGGCCCAGGCCGCCCCCAAGGTGACCGAGGCCGCCCCCAAGGTGGCCCAGGCCGCCCCCAAGGTGATCGAGGCTGTGGCCGAGCCCGTCAAGCCGCGCCGGCGCCGGGCCCGCATCGTCCGTCCCGAGGACACCGGGAGCTTCCAGACCGTGGAGAGCGCGGCGCACGCGCTCGCGGCGGCGAAGGGCGCGGCGGTCGTCGCCGAGTCCGCGGCCGTGGCCGAGCCCGCCGAGGCGCCGGCCAAGCCGCGACGCCGGAGCCGCAGCACCGCCAAGGCCGCCGAGGCAACGGCACCGGCCGCGGTGACGGAGACCGTCACCGACGCCGCGGTGGAGGCTCCCGCCAAGCCGAAGCGGACCCGTAAGGCGGCGCCCAAGGCCGCCGACGCCGTCGTGGACACGGCCGAGGCCGTCGTGGAGGCGCCGGCCAAGCCGAAGCGGACCCGCAAGGCCGCGGCTGCCAAGCCGGCCGCCGAGAGCGCCGTCGACACCGCCGAGGCCGCCCCGGCCAAGCCCAAGCGCACGCGGAAGGCCGCGGCCACCACCACGGCCGCGGCGGACGCACCCGCCGCCGAGGAGGCCCCGGCCAAGCCCAAGCGGACCCGCAAGGCCGCGGCCAAGCCGGCCGCGGAGGCGACGGAGGCCGCCGAGGCCAAGCCGGTGCGCCGCCGCACCCGCGCCAAGGCGCCCGCCGCCGAGGCCACGCCCGAGAGCTGAGCCTCCCCCGGCTGCTGCCGGGATCCCGGCGCGACGACCCGGCGCCCGCACTGTGCGGGCGCCGGGTCGTCGGCGTCCCCGGCCCGTTTTCGCCGCCCGGCCCGGATAACCTCAACCCCATGAGCAGGCCGCCCACCCTCACGCTGCCCCCGTGCGCCCGTGCGTACCGACTCGACACCGAGCGCGGCGCCTTCGCCGTGCAGGACGCCCGGCCCGATGCCGCACCGATCGGGACCGCCCTGCTGGTGCCCGGATTCACCGGCAGCAAGGAGGACTTCATCGCCTTGCTGGCCCCGCTGGCCGCGGCCGGATTCCGGGCGGTCGCCGTGGACGGGCGCGGGCAGCACGAATCCCCCGGCCCCCGCGATGAACGGGCATACGCGCAAAGGGAGTTGGCGCTCGATGTGCTGGCCCAGGCGCGGGCCCTGCGGGAGCCGGACGGCGGGCCGGTGCATCTGCTGGGGCACTCGCTGGGCGGGCTGGTCACCCGGGCCGCCGTGCTGCTCGACGCGGCCCCGTTCCGCTCGCTGACCGTCCTCAGCTCCGGTCCCGCCGCCATCGAGGCGTCCCAGCAGGCCCGGGTGCGGATGCTGATCGAAGCTCTCGGCACGCTCGATATGGAGAGCGTCTGGCGGGCGATGCGCGAGCTGGATCCCCCGGAGGCGGCGGACGCGGCGACGCCGCCGGAGATCGGCGCGTTCCTGTACCGCCGTTGGCTGAACACCGTTCCCGAGCAGCTGATCGCGACCGGCCGTCAGATGCTGACGGAGCCCGACCGGGTGGCGGAGCTGGCCCGTACGGGGCTCGCCACGCATGTGGTCTCCGGTGCCGTCGACTATGCCTGGCCGGTGCCGTCGATGGACGCGATGGCCGAGCGGCTGTCCGCCCGGCGCACCGTCATCGAGGGCGCCGAACACTCCCCCAACGCCGAACGGCCGCAGAAGACGGCCGAGGCGCTTGCCGGGTTCTGGAGCGGTGTGGGCTGAGTGCCGCCCGGCCGCCGGGGGTCGCCGCGGGTGCGTGTGGGGCCGAGCCCGCCGGGTGCCGCCGCCCCGTGTGGGCCGAGCGGACGGCGTCGCCAGGACAGCACGGGGTGGTTCGGCGAGCATCGAGGAAGGCGGGCCCCCACCGGCGCCCGGCCGGCACCGCTTCGTACGAAGGGCCCCGACCATGACCGAGAATCCGTCGACCTCTCCGGCCGGCGCCGAGGACGCCCCCCACGGCATCGCGCTCAACCGGACCTTCGACGCCCGCCGTGAGCTGGTCTTCGAGGCCTGGACGACGCCCGAGCACTTCGCGTACTGGTTCGGCGGGGAGCTGGCGGTGCCGGTCGAGCGGATGACGATGGACGCCCGGCCGGGCGGGATCTGGACGCTGGTCATGCGCACCCCGGACGGCGGCGAGCTGCCGTTCTCCGGGGTCTACCGCGAGGTGGCCGCCCCGGAACGGCTGGAGTTCACCCTCAAGGACACCGCCGCACCGAGCTCCGAGGGCGAGATCGTCCGGGTCACCCTGACCGATCTCGGTGACCGTACGGAGATGGCCTTCCGCCAGCTCGGCGGCAACCTCTCCTCCGAGCAGTACCGCCAGGCGGAGGCGGGCTGGGCGGGCTTCTTCGACCGCCTCACCGAGCTGCTGGCGAGGGCCTGAGCGGCCTCCCCGCGGCGCCGCGGGGAGTGTGCCGGCCGAGCCCGCCACAGCCGGCGCAGGCCGGCCCTCAGTACTGCCCCTGGACGTGGTCCCAGAAGCCGTCGCGCAGGACCCGCCGCAGATCGGCATGGCTGCGCAGGGAGTGCTGCAGCAGCGTCTCCGCGGCGGTCAGGAGTTCCTGGTCGACGGTGCCGGGCAGATACGGATGGCCCGGCAGCAGCCCGCCCACCCACTCGCGGCCGCGTTCCGACAGCCACTGCGCGGCGACCTGCGCCCCGACGAAGCGGACCGTCTCACGGCTGGGCGCGGGCCCCTCGCCCGTCGTCTGGTCGCCGCACTCGACGCCGATCCGCCGGGTGACGTACGGCTTGCAGAACTCCAGGTCGAAGGTGCGCGCGCTGTCGACCTCCCACAGCAGCGGCTCGGCCTGATTGCGGCCGCCCGGGGCCTCGATGCCCCACAGATGCACCCGTGCGCCATAGCCCTGCGCCGCCTCCACCGCGGAGACCAGGTCCTCGTCGCCGCCGATGAGCACCGCATCGCTGATCGCGCGGTGCCGGGCCAGCGACTCCAGGTCGGAGCGGATCAGGGAGTCGACGCCCTTCTGCTGGTTGTTGGCGTTGAGGTTGCCGAGCCTGACCTTCACATCGGGCAGCTCGGCGATCCGCTGCTGTTCCTGGGTGTGGATCCGGCGGCGGGCGCCGTCGTACCAGTAGACGCGCAGCAGCCGGCTGTCCGGGAAGATCATCCGAGCCTTGTCGATAAAGGCCTCGATGATTCCTTCGGCGTCGAGATCGAACGCCTTGCGGTCCTCCGTGCCGGTGACCAGCCGTCCCGCCGCGGCGTAGACATAGCCCGCGTCCACGAAGGCCGCATGGGTGGACGGGCTGGTGGAGACCTCGGCGAGCACCCGGGTGAGCAGCTCGTTGGTGCGCTCGATCCCGGCGGCGAGCGCCGTGAGGTCGGTGTGGCCCGTGGGCTGGACGTCGTTCATACCGGACCCATTCTCCGGGCGGTCACTCCGCGGGCACAACCGCGCTACCGCTCCGTACTTAGGCCGTCGAAATTTTTCTTTAGCGTAGGGAATGATTGCACTGGGCAGGTCGTTATACATGGACGGAGCGCCCGGCAGCGACGCCGGGCGGCTCGTATACCCAAGAGTTCTCCGCAGGAGGATCAGACGAAGGGAGAAGCCGTATGCGCTTCGAGATCATGCGCCTGGACGATGTCGACGGCGTCGCCGTGGACAGCACCGTCGTGGACGCCGCCTCCGTCAACCGGATCGTGCAGCAGGCCGCCGCAACGGGCCAGCGCATCTACATCCGCCCGGCCGGCACCGCCGTCCGTTAACGCCCGCTCCACCGGCCCGACGCCGCGAGCACCCGGCCCGCGCACGGCCGCACCGCACGAGCGCCCCCGTACGACGACGGGAAACAGCACGTCGTCGTACGGGGGCGCTGCGCTGTCCGCGCCCCGGCTCCCGGGGCCGGGGCGGACGTCAGGCCCCCTGGATCACCTGCAGCACGCCGTTGATGATCTGCTGCACCGCGAGGGCGGAGAGCATCATCCCCGCCAGCCGCGTCACCAGGACCACTCCGCCGTCCTTGATCACGCGGATGATCACCAGCGAGAACCGCATCACCAGGTAGAGCACCACATGGATCGCCGCGATCGCCGCCCAGACGGAGAGCTGGGCGGCGAAGCCGTGCGCGTGCTGCACCGCGAGGATCACCGACACGATCGCGCCCGGCCCGGCCAGCAGCGGCATGCCCAGCGGCACCAGCGCCACATTGACGTCCTTGGTCTGGGTCGGCTCCTCCGACTTCCCGGTCAGCAGATCCAGCGCGACCAGCAGGAGCAGCAGCCCGCCCGCGATCATCAGCGCGGGCGTCGAGATGTGCAGCCGCCCCAGGATCTGCCGGCCGAAGAGACCGAAGACGGCGATGACGCAGAACGCGACGGTGGCCGCCTGCCAGGCCATCCGGCGCTGCACCTTGGCGGGCCGGCCGGAGGTCAGCCCCAGGAAGATCGGGGTGATACCCGGCGGATCCATGATCACGAACAGGGTGACGAAGAGCGTACTGAAGACAGCGATGTCGAACACGGTGAAGGCCTTGCGAGAGGTGGTACGGGACGAGCGCTCACGGGCGGCGCGCGGGCGCGGATCCGTAAGACGGCCAGGGAAGGAAAGGGGAGGTGGTGGGCGGGCAGCGGCGGGCGCAGGGCGGCGGCCGCACCGTCGCCCGGCAGCACCGGGCGGGTGCCGCCGGAGTGCCGGGATACGGGACGTGCGCGGCGGCCGCCGGCCGCGGCGGGCTCAGCCGCCCGTGCCGGGAACGGGGAAGGCGCCGGTCGCGCGGCGCACGATCTCGCCGTAGATCTCGGGGTCGGTGGTGTATTCCCCGAGGCGGCAGGTCTTGCGGCTGCCGTGGTAGTCGCTGGAACCGGTGGTCAGCAGGCCGAGGTCGGCGGCCAGGCCGCGCAGCCGCGCGCGGGTCGGCTCCTCGTGGTCCATGTGGTCGACCTCGATGCCGTCGAGACCGGCCGCGGCGAGTGCGGCGATCGCGCTCTCCGGTACGCAGGAGCCGCGCTTGACGGCCAGCGGATGCGCGAAAACGGTGACCCCGCCGGCGGCCTTGACCAGCCGGATCGCGTCGAACGGGTCGAGCTCGTGCTTCTCCACGTACGCCCGCCCGTCATTGGCCAGCCACTCGGAGGTGAAGGCATCCGAGACGGAACCGACCACGCCCAGGTCGACGAGGGCGGTGGCGATGTGCGGCCGCCCCACGGCGCCGTCACCGGCGATCCGGGCGACCTGCTCCCAGGTGACCGGCACACCGAGCTCCCGCAGCTTGGCGACCATCCCCCGGGCCCGCGGCACCCGGTCGTCGCGCACCAGCTCGCGCTCACGGGCGAACTCCGGCTCCTCGGGGTCGAAGAGGTAGGCGAGCATGTGGAGGCTCACCCCGTCGAGCCGGCAGGAGAGCTCGGCGCCGGTGACCAGCGTCAGCCCAGCGGGCAGCGCGGCCCGCGCCTCGGCGTGCCCGCCGACGGTGTCGTGGTCGGTCAGCGCGACGACGTCCAGCCCCGCGGCCGCGGCGCCGCGCACCAGCTCCGCGGGGGTGTCCGTACCGTCGGACGCCGTGGAGTGGGTGTGCAGATCGATGCGCACGACGCGGACTCCAGACTGCTGCGGGACGGATACGGGACAGATACGGGGCGGGGCCCGGCAGGAGGCCGGGGAAAGTGCACCGCAGGGGACACCGGAAGGATACCGGGCGGCCGGTAGCGCCCACGGCCCGCCGGACGGTGAGGGAGGCCACCCCGGCGTCCACACCACCGGGGTCCACCCCGTCTCCGGCGACCGCCGCTCAGCCCAGGATCCGCGGCGAGATGGCCCCGCACGGCAGCAGATCCACCTCGGCGCCCGCCTCGCGCAGATCGGTCAGCACCAGCTCGTCGTACAGCAGCAGCCCGGACTGCTCGGGCCAGGCGATCGCCCAGAGCCACAGCCCGCGCGCCTCGCCCGCGAAGACCGCACGGTCCGCGGGCGCACCGTCGACATGCCACAAGGCGGTCGGGCGGCCGGCGGCGAGCACCTTGGCGTGCGGCGGTTTGTCCACGCACATATGGGGGCCGGGGTCCGGGCCGTCGATACCGGCGTACCGCGCACCGAGGCCGACGCCCAGCTCCTCGGCGATCAGCAGCAGTTCGCCGGGGCCGCCGAGCGGTCCGGGGCCCGTGCAGGCCACGGCGGTCGCGCGGCCGCCGCTGCGGTCGTCACCGGCACAGGCCACGCCGGTGAACAGCCAGCCGACCGGCAGCGGCCAGGGCATCCACACGGGCACCTGCGCGCGCTGCACGACAACGCCGAGCGCTTCGACGCTCGGCGGGACAACGGGCTGGAGTGGGTGCACGGTGCCGTGCAGCGCGCACTGCCAGGTGTCGGAGAAGAGACCGGGCGCCCGTACCCGGCCTCCGCACTTCGGGCAACTGGGTTCGCCCCTCATAGGCATCCACGGTCCTCCAGCCCCGCCGCCGCGTCAAGGACGATCACCCCACCGGTGCGCCCCGAATCACGTACGCCGCCGTGCAATTGACCGCTTCCCGGCCACCCGCCCGTCCGACTGCTCGCCCGACAGGGAAAGTAGTTGCCACTTGCACTCTTTAGTGTACCTAACTTATTATGTGTAAACGTCAACGATCTCGGTGGTCCGGCGGGGACCGCGGCGATCAGGGGTACGCAACCGGCAACGGGAAGGGATCCGCAGCATGAGCGGCACGAAGGGCAGCGGCCACGGCAGCGACGCGGACGATCCGTCCGACGGGGGCGGCACCTCCGTCCTCCGCCAGCCGAAGGCCGTATGGGCCACGGCGGGGGCCTCGGTCGTGGCCTTCATGGGCATCGGCCTCGTCGACCCGATCCTCCCCTCGATCGCCCGGGGGCTGCACGCCACCAACAGCCAGGTCTCCCTCCTCTTCACCTCCTACTTCCTGATCACCGCCGTCGCGATGCTGGTCACCGGCTTCGTCTCCAGCCGCATCGGCGGCCGCAAGACGCTGCTGGCCGGCCTGGCGCTGGTGGTGGTCTTCGCCGCGCTCTCCGGCATGTCGGGGTCGGTCGGCGAGCTCGTCGGCTTCCGGGCCGGCTGGGGCCTGGGCAACGCCCTGTTCGTCTCGACGTCGCTGGCGGTCATCGTGGGCGCGGCGGCCGGGGGATCCGCGGCGGCGATCCTGCTCTACGAGTCCGCGCTCGGCCTCGGCATGGCCTGCGGCCCGCTGCTCGGCGCGATCCTCGGCGACATGAAGTGGCGCTACCCGTTCTTCGGCACCGCCACGCTGATGGCCATCGGCTTCCTCGCCATCACGGCCTTCCTCAAGGAGCAGCCGAAGCCGGCGGCCAAGACCTCGCTCCTCGACCCGCTCAAGGCGCTCGGCCACGGCGGCCTGGCTTCCACCGCCGTGGCCGCGTTCTTCTACAACTACGCGTTCTTCACGGTGCTGGCCTTCACCCCGTTCGTGCTGAACATGTCGCCGTACGCATCCGGCGGGGTCTTCTTCGCCTGGGGCGTACTGCTCGCGGCGTTCTCGGTGATCGTGGCGCCCCGGCTGCAGCACCGCTTCGGCTCGCTGAAGGTGCTGGGCGGCTCGCTGCTGCTGCTCGCGGCCGACCTGATCGTGCTGGGCTACGGCGACCACACCACCGCCGTCGTCTGCACCGTCCTCTCCGGCGCCTTCATCGGCATCAACAACACCGTCTTCACGGAGCTGGCCCTGGGCGTCTCGGACGCGCCGCGCCCCGTGGCGAGCGCCGGTTACAACTTCGTCCGGTGGTTCGCGGCGGCGGCCGCGCCGTTCCTCGCGCCCAGGATCGAGGAGTGGACCGATATCCACCTCCCCTTCATGGTCGCGGCCGCCGCCGCGGTGACCGGCGCCGGCCTCGTCGCCGTCCGGCGCCGGGCACTGACCATTGGGGCCGCGGCGCCGGCGCCGCGGCACGCCGGACAGGACGCGGTCGCGGTCTTCGCCGACTGAGCCGGGCCGGGCACCGCGCACACCCCGCGGCCCGCCCCCGCACGGAAACTGACGCCCCGTCCACCCTCCGAGGAGGGTGGACGGGGCGTGCGCGGTCGTATGGGCCGCGCGCGGCTCAGTCGAGTGGTACGCCCGTACGCAGCGGGTCGCGCAGATCCGTGCCGTGCTCCAGCCAGCGCTTCTCCAGGGCCTCGGCGCCGTGCACCCGCTTCCAGGCGGCCTCGTTGGGCGTCATCGGCAACAGCGGCAGGAAGCGGACCGGCTCCCTCGGCTCATCGAGTGCCAGGTCCTCGACGAGCCCCCCGGGCGAGGCGACCAGCACCGAGGTGAAAGCCGCTCCCGGCCACAGCGGCTCCCCCACGTCCAGCGAGGCTCCGGGAGCCACCACCACCCCCTCGACCTGCGGCGACGCGGCGAGCACGGCCAGCGGCCTGAGCACCTTGTCGCTCTCCACGCGGCCGGCGCGTACGGACAGCAGGAGTTCGGCGCGCGGACCGCGCAGCGGATCGGCCAGCACGGCGGTGGGGTCGGCCATGGGCTGCGCGGACATCCCGAGCGTGGCGTAGCGCACCACCCCGTTGTCCACGAAGCGGAGGACCTCGATACGGTCGGTGCCGAGGAACGTGACGGCGGCGCGCGCGTCCGGCTCGCCCAGGGTCGTCCGCAACCGGGCCTCGACCAGCTCAAGAACGTCAGACATGCCGTGAGCATAGGCCGGAGCCCCGGCCCGGCCGTCACCGCTCCACGGGCCTCCCCCGGGCGCCGTCCGGGGACCCGACGCGGCATCCCCGTTCTTCGTATGGAACGGGCAAAGCGGCGCCGTAAGACCGCAGGCGGCTGATAGCCTTGCCGTCTGCTCAGGGAATGACGTCGTCCCCCAACGGGGACCGGCCGGAGGAGGTGGGGCTGCGGTGGATCCGAGTCGACCGTGCAGTACCGATAGTTCTCCTGTCGTCCCCTTCGCGCAGCGAATCTCCTGATCCGAGAGCTTCCGTACCCCGCCGCTCAGCGGCGAAACCAGGGAAGCACCTTTGCGCCGGATGTAGATGACGGAAGAGCGCCTTCGACTCTTTGTTCCGTGTTTTCTGCGAACTGCCGTCAGGGCCCTCGCACGAGCGCCGCCCGCTTTGCGGACGTACAGCCGATGACGCCTCGTACGTCCACGTTCCGGGCAGCGTTGCGCCCCGCGCTCGCCACTGACGGCCGGCCCGTGAAGGAGCCTGCCATGTCGATGATCCGTGACCTGCGTGCCGCCGTCCGCCCGTCCCGGCGGCGCGACAGCACCACGTACCACTACGAGAAGTCCGCCCCGGCCTGCGCCAACAGCGCCATCGTCGACTGCGGTGTGTACCGCGAGGGCCGCCGGGTGAGCGAGCACGTCACCCCGGCCGCGGCGATGGCCTCGGTCCGCTCCGAGGGCGGCTTCGCCTGGATCGGGCTGCACGAGCCCACCGAGGCCGAATTCGCCGGTATCGCCCAGGAGTTCGGGCTGCACCCGCTCGCCGTCGAGGACGCCGTGCACGCCCACCAGCGCCCGAAGCTGGAGCGCTACGACGAGACCCTGTTCACCGTCTTCAAGACGGTCCACTACGTGGAGCACACCGAGCTGACCGCCACCAGTGAGGTGGTGGAGACCGGTGAGGTGATGTGCTTCACCGGCCGGGACTTCATCGTCACCGTGCGCCACGGCGGCCAGGGCTCGCTGCGCGCGCTGCGGCACCGGCTGCAGGACGACCCGGAGCTGCTGGCCAAGGGCCCGTCCGCGGTGCTGCACGCCATCGCCGACCAGGTCGTCGACGGCTACATGGCGGTGGCCGGCGCGGTGCAGGACGACATCGACGAGGTGGAGATCGACGTCTTCAGCTCGGGCACCAACGGCAAGGGCTCCCCCAAGGGCGGCGACGCCGGGCGGATCTACCAACTCAAGCGTGAAGTGCTGGAGTTCAAGCGGGCGGTGTCGCCGCTGTTGCGGCCGATGCAGCTGCTGAGCGAGCGTCCGATGCGGCTGGTCGACTCCGACATCCAGAAGTACTTCCGGGATGTCGCCGACCACCTCGCGCGGGTCAACGAGCAGGTGCTGTCCTTCGACGATCTGCTCAACTCCATCCTGCAGGCCAACCTCGCGCAGGCGGCCGTCGCGCAGAACGAGGACATGCGCAAGATCACGGCATGGGCGGCGATCTTCGCCGTCCCCACGATGATCGCCGGGATCTACGGCATGAACTTCGACTACATGCCCGAGCTGCACTGGAAGTTCGGCTATCCGGCGATGATGCTGGTCACCGTCGCGATCTGCTTCGGCATCCACCGCGGGTTCAAGCGCAACGGGTGGCTGTGACGCGGGCCGGGCGGGATCCGGGCCGGCCCGCGTCCCCTCGTCCGGGCGGCCCCCGACCGCCCGGGGCAGGGCCATTAGGCTGGTCCGTATGACGGAGACCGTGTCGCAGGCCCTGCAGGATCGGGCGCTCATCGAAGAGGCCACCAAGAAGTCCGGCCTCATCTGGGTGCGGGGGAACGCCGGCCCGGCCCGGGCGCTGTGGCACCTGTGGCACGACGGAGCCGCCTGCCTCGTCGGGGGCGGGGCCGGGGAACAGCCGCTGGACGGCCTCGGGCTCACCGACGGCGGTACGGCCACGGTCACCGTACGCAGCAAGGACAAGGGCGGCCGGCTGATCGCCTGGCAGGCCACCGTCGTCGAGCCGGCGCCCGGGAGCGAGGCCTGGCAGGCGGCCGTCGACGAGCTGAAGGGCAAGCGCCTCAACGCGCCGGATGCCGACAGCCTCACCGAGCGCTGGGCGCGCGAGTGCCGGGTGCTGCGGCTGGAGCCGACCGGGGCGGCGGAGCAGCGCCCCGGCCGGATGCCGGACGCCTCCCACGCCGCACCGCCGCTCGCGACCCCCGCGATCACCCGGCGTCCGGTGCCCGCGGCGCTGCCGAAGCTGCTGCGGCGGGGGCGCAAGGGCTGAGGCCCGCGCGAGGACGCAAAGGGCTGAACCCGGGCGGTGAGGGCCGCGGCCCGCCCGCCCCCCGGATCTCAGCCCTTTTCCGGCCCTTTCCCGGCCTTTTCTCCTTCTCGGCGCCTTGCCCGGCGCTTGCCGGGCCGTGTCTCAGCGCTTGCCGGAGATCTTGGAGCCGTAGTCCACGACCTGGTTCCTGGGCGGGGCCTTGAGGTCCACGCTGCGGCCCCAGTCGGCCAGCCGGACCACACCCGCGCCGCCCGCCCGCTGGAGCCGCAGCGGGTAGGGCGTGCCCTCCAGGGAGACGTCCAGGGTGCCGCCGGAGCCCGCGCCGGCGGCCACCCGGACGGTGCGGACCCCGTCGATGTCGCCGCGGTTGCCGGTCGTCAGCTTGCCGTGCAGTCCGAGGAGGCCGGCGAGCAGGGTGTCCTTGTCGGTGAAGCCGCTGAAGCGCTGGTAGACCGGGTCGCTGGCGGGCACCTTGACGTATTTGCCGTCGAGCTTGCCCGCCGCCTGGCTGGGCTTGCCCGAGCCACCGCTCTTCTCGCCGGCCCAGAAGGCCGCGTTCGCCTTCAGATAGAGCGCGTCGCCGACCCGCAGCAGCTGGAAGGCGGCCGCCTTCGTGGTCAGCTCCCCCTTCGCGCCGTCCTTCGCCAGCCGCATGTCGAGCTTGTAGGTGCGGCCCTGGCTGACGACATTGCCGGAGAGGTGCACGGTGTCCGCCCGCTGGGCCGCGGCCCGCGCCTTGGATTCGATCTTCGCGGCGGGCAGCTTTCCCACGCCGTTGGTGCCGGCGTCCGGGTCTTCCCCGCCGCAGCCCGTCACCGCCACGGCCAGTACCGCACAGGCCGCCCCCACGAGCGCGGCCCGTCCCGTACGACGGGTTCCGGCCAGGGGTCGGGGGCCGGCGCCCGGGGGAATTGCGCTCACGTCGGCTGTGCCTCCTGATGCGGGTGACCTCGACAGCAGTACGGCAGCGTACCTGGGCCGCGCACGGTCTTCGGCGGGGTGCGTGGCGGTCACCCTACGGCCTCCTCCCCCGGGGCGGCGCGGGCCGGGGCGCGTTAGCCTGAACCCGCATTGATGCCCTGTTTCGGGGCCTAACGGGAGAAAGGGCGGCACTCTGCATGGCAGTGGTGACTCCCCGGGTCTTCGTCTCCCATCTCGCCGGCATCGCCGTCTTCGACCCCAACGGCGACCAGGTCGGCCGGCTGCGGGACCTCGTCGCGCTGCTCCGGGTCGGCGACCGCCCCCCGCGGGTGCTCGGGGTGGTCGTCGAGGTGATCAGCCGGCGCCGGATCTTCGTGCCCATGACGCGGGTGACCGGGGTGGAGTCCGGCCAGATCATCATCACCGGCGTGGTCAATATGCGGCGCTTCGAGCAGCGGGCGTCCGAGACGCTGGTACTCGGCGAACTGCTCGACCGGCGGGTGCGCCTGGTGGAGACCGAGGAGGAGGTCACCGTCCTCGACATCGGACTCACCCAGCTGCCGGCCCGCCGCGACTGGGAGATCGACAAGGTCTTCGTACGGAAGGGGAAGGGCGGCGGGCTGCGCCAGAAGATCCTGGGGCGCGGGGCGCCTCCCGCGAAGGGCGGGGGCGGGCGGCGGTCGGGCGAGACGCTGACCGTGGAGTGGTCGGCGGTGACCGGCTTCTCGCTGGAGGAGCACGGGCAGGGCGCGGCGAGCCTGCTGGCCACCTTCGAACAGCTGCGGCCCGCCGACCTCGCCGGCGTGCTGCACCACCTCTCCGCCAAGCGGCGCGCCGAGGTCGCCGCGGCGCTCGACGACGACCGGCTGGCGGATGTGCTGGAGGAGCTGCCGGAGGACGACCAGGTCGAGATCATCGGCAAGCTGAAGGACGAGCGGGCCGCCGACGTCCTGGAGGCGATGGACCCCGACGACGCCGCCGATCTGCTCTCCGAGCTGCCGGAGGAGGAGAAGGAACGGCTGCTGGCGCTGATGCGGCCGGAGGAGGCCGCCGATGTGCGGCGGCTGATGTCGTACGAGGAGCGGACCGCGGGCGGGCTGATGACCACCGAGCCGATCGTGCTGCGCCCGGACGCGACGGTCGCGGACGCGCTGGCGCGGGTGCGCGACCCGGACCTCTCGCCCGCGCTGGCCGCCCAGATCTATGTCTGCCGGCCGCCGGACGAGACGCCCACCGGCAAGTACCTGGGCCTGGTGCACTTCCAACGGCTGCTGCGCGACCCGCCGTTCACCCTCGTCAGCTCGATCGCCGACACCGATCTGCCGGCCCTGCCGCCGGACACGCCGCTGCCGGAGGTGACCAGCTATCTGGCCGCGTACAACATGGTCGCCGCCCCGGTCGTGGACGAGAGCGGGGCGCTGCTGGGGGCGGTCACCGTCGATGACGTACTGGACCATCTGCTGCCCGACGACTGGCGGGAGGACGGGCTGCACGGCCCGGCCACGGCCGGCCTGAACGGCGAGAGGCCCCTCGGGGAGAGTGCGCATGGCCGGTGAGGAGCGGGAGGGCGCCAGGGAGCGGTCGCGCGCGAACGGAGCCTCGGCGATGCGCCGGGGCGCCGCGGGCCGGCCGCGGGTGCGCCTCGACCAGCCGCGCGCGCCGCGCCGTACGTTCCTGCCGGAGTACGACCCGGAGGCGTTCGGGCGGCTCTCCGAGAAGATCGCCCGCTTCCTGGGGACCGGCCGCTTCATCGTCTGGATGACCGTCACCATCATCCTGTGGGTCCTGTGGAACACCACGGCGCCCAGCAGCCTGAGGTTCGATCAGTACCCGTTCATCTTCCTGACGCTGGCGCTGTCCCTGCAGGCGTCGTACGCCGCGCCGCTGATCCTGCTGGCGCAGAACCGCCAGGACGACCGCGACCGGGTCACCCACGAGCAGGACCGCAAGCAGAACGAGCGGTCCATCGCCGATACCGAGTATCTGACCCGGGAGATCGCGGCCCTGCGGCTCGGCCTGGGCGAGGTCGCCACCCGCGACTGGATCCGCTCCGAGCTCGAGGACCTGCTGAGGGATCTGGAGCTGCGGCAGCCGGCCGGCGCGGAGAGTGATGAACGCGACCGCTGACGGGCTTTCCGGAGGCACCCTCATGAGCCGTACCATCGGGACATGGCCAACGACATGCCCCCAGACACCGCACCGAGCGAGGACGCGATCCGCGAAGCGCTCGCGACGGTGAACGACCCCGAGATCCACCGCCCCATCACCGAACTGGGGATGGTCAAATCGGTGGACATCGCGGCGGACGGCGCGGTGGCGGTCGTGGTCTACCTCACGGTCTCCGGCTGTCCGATGCGCGAGACGATCACCAACAACGTGCGGGAAGCCGTCGAGCGGGTCGAGGGCGTCACCTCCGTCGCCGTCGAGCTGGACGTGATGAGCGACGAGCAGCGCAAGGAGCTGGCGACCTCGCTGCGCGGGGGCACCGCCGAGCGCGAGGTGCCGTTCGCCCAGCCCGGTTCGCTGACCCGGGTCTACGCCGTCGCCTCCGGCAAGGGCGGCGTCGGCAAGTCGTCGGTGACCGTCAACCTCGCCGCGGCGATGGCGGCCGACGGCCTGAAGGTCGGTGTCGTGGACGCCGACATCTACGGCCACTCGGTGCCCCGCATGCTCGGCGCCGACGGCAAGCCCACCCAGGTCGAGAACATGATCATGCCGCCGTCGGCGAACGGCGTGAAGGTCATCTCGATCGGCATGTTCACCCCGGGCAACGCCCCCGTGGTCTGGCGCGGCCCGATGCTGCACCGCGCGCTCCAGCAGTTCCTGGCCGATGTGTACTGGGGCGACCTGGACGTGCTGCTGCTGGACCTGCCGCCCGGCACGGGTGATATCGCCATCTCGGTGGCCCAGCTCGTCCCGAACGCCGAGATCCTGGTCGTCACCACCCCGCAGCAGGCCGCGGCCGAGGTCGCCGAGCGGGCCGGTTCGATCGCCGTGCAGACCCACCAGAAGATCGTCGGCGTGGTCGAGAACATGTCCGGGCTGCCCTGCCCGCACTGCGACGAGATGGTCGATGTCTTCGGCACCGGCGGCGGCGAGCGGGTCGCCGAGGGCCTGACGAAGACGACCGGTACGCAGGTGCCGGTGCTCGGTGCCATCCCGATCGACGTCCGGCTGCGCGAGGGCGGCGACGAGGGCAAGCCGGTCGTGCTGACCGACCCCGACTCCCCCGCCGGCTCGGCGATCCGCACGATCGCGGGCAAGCTCGGCGGCCGGCAGCGGGGCCTGCAGGGCATGTCGCTGGGTATCACCCCGCGCAACAAGTTCTGAGAGCGTGGCGGCCGCGCGCACCGGATGACGCGCAAAAGGGGCGGGCCCGCACGGGCCCGCCCCTTCCGCATTGCCGTTCCGCTCTTTCCTGCGCTGCCGCTCAGCTCATTTCTTGCGCTGCCGCTCAGCCCTCGTACTCGGCCAGATCCTTGATCACCGAGAAGCCCAGCCCGTACGCGCTCATCCCCCGCCCGTAGGCACCGATGTGGACGCCCGCGGATTCCTCGGGTCCCTCGGGCCCTTCGCTCGCCGAGCCGGCCAGGACCCAGCCGTACTCGGACTCGCGGTAGGCGAAGGACGTCGGCACGCCGTCCACCGGCAGCATCAGCTCGCTCCAGCTCCCGCCGCCGAGGTCGTCGGCCAGCTCCCAGGCGAGCATCGTCTGCTGGTCCAGCCAGTCCTGGCGCAGCGTCCGGTCCATCTGGGTGGGCCAGGTGTGTGCGAGCAGGCCCGAGCCGGCGAGCCAGGCGGCCGTCGAGACCGAGGTCGCCTCCAGTACACCGGTGCCGTCGGCGCTGCGCCGTACGGGGCGGCTGGCGACCGTCACCACGACCGCGAACCGCTCGTCCTGCGGCGGTTCCACCTTGATGGTGGGCTCCTCGCCATGCCCCGTGGCGCCGTGTTCGACGGTGCCGTCCGCGGCTGCCCCGACCTGCATCAACCAGCGCGGACCGGTGAACGCCTCGTCGAGGCCGTACCACGGGAACGCGGCCAGCAGATAGCCGTCGACCTTCCGGCCGGCCTCCGCGGACACCCCTTGTGCCGCTGTCCGACTCGTCGTCTCCATCTGCGCGGAGCCTCCTTGTTGCCCTGCGTCGTGGGCGGCCCGCCCCCCTCAGGCGACCGAACCCCGGACACCCGGAGCATAGCCATAGGCGTCAACACAGCCGGTCATACCGGTGTGTGTCAGGTGGCGTCGGCGTCGAACGGCGGACGCTCGTCCGGCTGAGGGCTTCCGGTCTTCTTCACCAGGTCAGGGCGCCCGGCGGAGGCGGCCGGGGACTCCTTGGACAGGCTGGGACCTGCCCCGTTCGAGGGCGTGGCGGAAGAGGCGCTGTCGTGGCCGTGGACGGCGTCGGTGACCTCGGCCATCTCCTTCTTCAGGTCGAAGCCGTTACGGATCTCCTGGAGGTCCTTGAGGCCGTACTCGTCCTTGTCCAGGACATGCTTGCGCACGAAGTTCTTGGGCTTGAGGTCCTCGAACTCGAAGTCCTTGAAGTCCGGTCCGAGCTCGCTGCGGATGTCTTCCTTGGCGCTGTCGGAGAACGCCCGCACCTTGCGGATGAAGCCCATGACGTCCTGGATGACCTTGGGCAGCTTGTCCGGACCGAAGACGAGCACCGCGAGGATCACGAGCGCCACCAGCTCGAGGGGTCCTATATCGAAGAACACCTAGCAGCTCCTTGGGTAATCCGCGGCCTCGTCGGCCTATGGGCCAGGCCGCCTATCACGGTACCTGGCCCCGTACGTCGGGCGGGAGTCGCCCGTACCAACACCATGCAAACGATCAACCCGTGCTGGAGGAACCCAGGCTGAGCCGTACGGAGCGGTCCTTGCCGCCCCTCAGGAGGGTGAGCACCAGCGTGTCGCCGGGCCGGTGGCTGCGGATCTTGACGATCAGTTCCTCGCCGCTGTGCACCGGGGCACCGTCCACCTTGGTGATCACATCGCCGGCCTTGATCCCGGCCTTGGCGCCGGGGCCGTCCGGGATGACCGACGGCTTGCCGCTCTTGCTGTGCTCGCTGACCCGCGCCCCGTCGCCGGCGTACTCCATCTCCAGGGTCACGCCGATCACCGGATGGGTCGCCCGGCCGGTGTTGATCAGTTCCTCGGCCACCCGCTTGGCCTGGTTGATCGGTATGGCGAAGCCCAGCCCTATGCTGCCGCCCTGGGCGCCGCCGACCGAGCCGCTGCCGCTGTCGGCCGCCCGGATGGCGCTGTTGATGCCGATCACCCGGGCCTTGGCGTCCACCAGCGGGCCGCCGGAGTTACCGGGGTTGATGGGCGCATCGGTCTGCAGCGCGTCCACGTACGAGACATCGCTGCCGTCGCCCTTCTCGCCGCCCGCGGTGATCGGACGCTGCTTGGCGCTGATGATCCCCGAGGTGACGGTGTTGGCGAGGTCGAAGGGTGCGCCGATCGCCACCACCGGGTCACCGACCTGCACGGAGTCGGAGTTGCCGAGGGTGAGCGGACGCAGTCCCGTGACGCCCTCCACCTGGACGACGGCGAGGTCATAGCCGCCGTCCTGGCCGACGACCTTGGCCTTCGCCGTCTGGCCGCCGCTGAAGGTCACCGAGATCTCGCCACCGTTGCCGGCCGGCTGGACGACATGGTTGTTGGTGAGGATGTGGCCCTGGTGGTCGAGGACGAAGCCGGTGCCGGTGCCCTGCTCGGCGCTGCCCCGCACATGGATCGTGACGACGCCGGGCAGCGCGGTGTGCGCGATCCCGGCGACGCTGTCGGGCCTGCGGCCGCCCTCGTCATCGGCGGACTGCGGCAGCCGGATGTCGTTGATCCCGCCGTAGCGCTCGACATACGCGCCGATGCCGCCGCCGATGCCGCCCGCGAGCAGCGCCAGCGCCACCGCGCCGGCGATCAGCGGCCCGCGCCGACGGCGCCGGTCGTGCGGCGACGGGGCGAGGGGGCCGCCCTGCAGGGGCGCGCGCCACGGGTCGTAGTGCTGCCAGGCGCCGTGGGGGGCCGGGTGCCGGCCCTGTGCGGAGGACGGTCCGTGGTCGACAGGCAGGCCGGGGTAGGGCTGCGGCTGGGGGGCGTCGGGGTGCTGGGGGACGACGGGCTGTGCTGCCTCGGGCTGCTGTGCGTCGGCGCGGGGGGTGGCCTCCGGAGCGGAAGAGGGCTGCGGGGGCCCGGACTTCTGGAGTCCCGGGTGGGAGGCGCGCGGCTCGGCGGGCGGGGCACCGTACGGGGGCAGCGGCGCGGCGGCCGGCGGGAGGGTGGTGCCGTGCGCGGGGGTGGCCACCGGCCGCTGCACGGGCGGTGCGGGCGCCCACGGCCCGGGACCGCCGTACGGAGGGGTGCCGTACGGGTCCTCGGCGTGCAGCGGCTGCTGCCGCGGCGGTGTGGCGCTCGGGGTGCCGGATGCTGGAGTTCCGGAAGCGGGCGTCCCGGAAGCGGGCGTCCCGGAAGCAGGAGCGGGGGCTGTCGCCGTGGTCGTGGCCGTGGTCGTCGCCGTGGTCGTGGCCGCTTCGTCCGGGGTCTCGTCTGCCCGGGGCAGCGCCTCGTCCCGCGCGGCACCGGTCACCCGGCCGAGCGTCATGGTCGACGGGGCCGGTCGCGCACCGCTCGTACCGGCGCCCGGGGCCCCGGCCTCCTCCTCGCGCGTCCGGTCCGGGGCTGTCGTTCCGCGTGCCACCGTCAACTCATCTGCCGTGGCGTCCGCGTCGGGACTCCCGGCGCTCCCGGAAGGAGGCTCCGACGAGATGCCCGCCCCCGAGCCCTCGCGCGGCTCCGGCGGACGGACGATCCAGTCCTGTGCCCCCTGCGCCTCGGGGGTGCCGGCCGCGTCGGATGCGCCGGACGCTTCGGCCGCCGTGCCGTCCGCAGCGCCGCCCGTAGCGCCGCCCGCAGCGCCGTCGGCGGGCGGCACCGCCTGCGGACCGGCCCCGGCGGACGGTTCGGTGCGCGGGGTGTCTCCCGGGCGGCTCCACCACTTCAGCTTCGGCCCGGCGGCCTTACCGTCGTCCATGCTCTCCCCAGAATTCGCCCGCGGACCTGCGCGGGCCACCACCACCTCGCGGTACGCGCCCGGTCAGGGGTGCGCCGCCCACAGGGATTCAACCAGTTCCCCGCGGGGCTGCGCAGGAGACGGTCAGTGCTGGGCCGGGGTTGAGCCGGCGACGGAGGGGGCTGCCACGACCGCGGAACCGGTCAGCGGGCGCATGGGCTCCAGGGGTGGGAGCGCGGGCGGGTTCTTCCGCACAGCGGCGGCGCCGGTGCCGGCCACCAGGGGCGCGAGGTAAGACGCCGAGGCCGGACCCGTCGCGGCTATCAGGGGCGACAGGCCGAAGCGGCCGGCCTGGGCGGACGCCGGCGCCGGGGACTGCGGGGAGGGGGGTGCCGCGGTGGGGCCGTACAGGGTCATAGCGCTGGGGGCCGGGGCCATGGTCGGACCGCCGGACGGCTGCCAGGGACCGGACCGGGAATTCTTGGCGGGAAATTTCTCACCGCGCAGGAGAGCGCCGGTGTCGGCCGCCGGGCTGACGCTGAGCGGGGTGACGGCCGTGCCGCCGCCGTCGACGCGTCCGCCGGGCAGATCGACCGCCGCCTCCAGCGGGAGGGCGCCGCCCAGCGCGAAGGCCGCGAGGGAGACCGCACCGGCCGCCGCGAAGGCGAACCGGCGCCGCTGCGCGGGCCGGTAGCTCTCCTGCAACCGGAAGCCGCGCCCTCGGGGCTGCAAGGGGACCGCCGCCATGGCATGGCCGGAGTGACTGCCGGAGGGGACATAGCGGAACGCGTCACCGCCGCGGATGAACTCGCCACGGCGTGCGAACTCGCCACGTCCGAATCCGCCGCGTCCGAACTCACCGCGGCCGAAACTGCCGTTGCCGAGCCTGCTGCCGTTGCCGAGGCGGCTGCCGGGCCCTTCCGGGTCGCCGCCGGGCAGTTGCTGCAGTCGTGCCAGCAGCCCCTCGGAAGGACCGGGGGGTGCCGTCTCGGCGAATACGCTTTTCAGCCGACGCTGGGCGTCGGCTTCTGCCTTGCACCGTCCGCATGTCGCAAGATGCGCGAGCACCCGCTCGCGTGCGTCATGCCCCAACTCGCCGTCGACCAGGGCCGCGAGGCGGTCGCCGAGATGCTGCTCGGCGGGGGACGGACCGCCACTGCCGCTCACGCGATTCCGACCTCCCCCGTGGGCACCACGGCCAACGACCGCCGCTGCTCACGCTCTTCGGCACGAGTGGCCGGGGCGCGGTGCTTGAGGGCCTTGCGCAGGTGGGAGCGGCCCCGGTGGATCCGGCTGCGGACCGTGCCGAGCTTGACACCGAGCGTGGCGGCGATCTCCTCGTACGACAGACCCTCGATGTCACACAGGACGACGGCGGCCCGGAACTCGGGCGCAAGGGTGTCCAGCGCCTGCTGCACATCGGCGTCGAAATGGGTGTCGTTGAAGACCTGCTGGGGCGAGGGCTCGCGGCTGGGCAGCCGCTCGGCGGCGTCGTCACCGAGCGCGTCGAAGCGGATGCGCTGACGGCGGCGGACCATGTCCAGGAAGAGGTTGGTGGTGATCCGGTGCAGCCAGCCCTCGAAGGTGCCGGGGGTGTACGTCGACAGTGAGCGGAAGACGCGGACGAACACCTCCTGGGTGAGGTCCTCGGCGTCGTGTTGATTGCCGGTGAGGCGGTAGGCGAGGCGGTAGACCCGTGCACTGTGGGTGCTGACGATCTCCTCCCAGCTGGGCGGAGTCCACGCCTGCGCATCCGCGTCTGCGGCAAAGGTCGCGGTGGTTGCGGAGTCGGCGACGGGGGCCCCTCCCTTGGCCTTCGGGCCATGGAGGCGGGAACGGTCAGCAGTGTCTGTCACGGATTTCGGCTCGGCGAACGACCTTTTCAAGCGCCTCAGCACCCCTCGGTCACCCGCCGCAGCCGCACCTCCCCTGGTGGCTCTGGTGGTGTCCAGTAGAGCCCCTACCATATCCACCTCGCCCGTTAGCTCCGGATAAGCAGTTTTGACCTGCATTTGGTCCTGCTTCTGTTCATGATGCGTGTCTCGCGCGGTCTTCACCGGTGCATCCCCCCGTCATCCCCTTCCCGCCCTTAACGTCCGGTCCCATCTGCGGGTTCCCGGACGCAGCGGATACAGTCACGGTTGCGTCAACTACGGGGACAGGAGAGGGCCATTACCGGCAACCGTCAGACGAGCTTGGCTTTCGCCGAGGCGTACGGCGCCGGGACCATCGACGACAGCGCCGAGACCGCCCTGCGGTGGTCCCGCGACTGCGCGCGCGAAGCCGGCATCCGTACGGTGACGAGCGGCACCGGCGCGGCCCTCCGCCTGCTCGCGGCCGCCGTCGACGCCAAGGCGGTCGCGGAGATCGGCACCGGCACGGGCGTGTCGGGCATCTACCTCCTGCACGGCATGCGGCCCGACGGGGTGCTGACCACCGTGGATCTCGAACCGGAGCGGCAGGCCTTCGCCAAGCAGGCGTTCCGTGCGGCCGGCTTCGCCGGGAACCGCGCCCGCTTCATCCCGGGCCATGCGCTGGACGTCCTGCCCCGCCTCGCGGACGGCGGCTACGACCTCGTGTTCTGCGACGGCGACCTCATGGAGTGCCTGGAATACCTCGCTGAATCGTTGCGGCTGCTGCGCCCCGGCGGCCTGGTCTGCTTCGAGGGCGTCTTCGCCGACGGCCGGACGGTCGACTCGTCGCTGCAGCCCGCCGAAGTACTGCGGCTGCGGGAGCTGCTGCGGGCCATCCGGGAGAGCACCACGCTGGTGCCGGCCCTGCTGCCGGTCGGCGACGGCCTGCTGTGCGCGGTCAAGCGCGGCTGACCGGCCTCGGTCTCCCGGCCGCCACAGTCCGCAGGTCACAGGCCCGGCCTTTGGTCCCGGCCCTGACCCAGGCCCCGGCCCCGGCCCCGGGACATGCAAACGGCCCCGGCACATGGCGCGCCTTTGCGCGTGCCATGTGCCGGGGCCGGGGTAAGTCGGCTGGGGATACCGGGGTCAGCCCCGGGAAACCGCCGGTTGCGCCGCCCTTGTCAGACGGTGACCTTGTCCAGGGCCTCACCCAGGGCCTTGGCTTCGTCGGGGGTCAGCTCGACGACGAGCCGCCCGCCGCCTTCGAGCGGAACGCGCATGACGATGCCCCGCCCCTCCTTGGTCACCTCGAGCGGGCCGTCGCCCGTCCGCGGCTTCATGGCCGCCATGCTCGTTCCCCTTCCTGAAACCAGCTCAATCAAGCTCATCTCAGCCGACGGCCCGGATAGGCACGTGTCACCGGCATCGAACAGATTGCTTCCAGGCCATTATCCCGCATCGAACGACCCGATGACCAACATCGGGCCGCATCCCTTCGGCAACCCGCTCTCGCAAACCCCCTCAATTCGGTGAGGTGGCTGCAATACTTCTCCGCCCGCCGACCTCCGACGCGCCCGCAATCTTTGATGTACGTCACATGCCGAGGTCCGATGATCTCCGGCATCCTGAGCGCTGGCTGCCGCTGACGAGCAGTCCGAGCCGCGACGGAGGGGATTCCCACTATGGCCGACACCGTGCTCTATGACGTGACCGACGGGCTGGCGACGATCACGCTCAACCGCCCCGACGCGATGAACGCACTGAACATCGAGGCGAAGGTCCTGCTGCGGGACACCCTGAAGGAGGCCGCCGCCGATCCGGCCGTACGCGCCGTTCTGCTGACCGCCACCGGGCGCGCCTTCTGCGTCGGGCAGGACCTCAAGGAGCACATCGGGCTGCTGGCCGAGGACCGGGCCACCGGCTCCGGCGGCACCATGAACACCGTGCGTGAGCACTACAACCCCATCGTGACGGCGCTGACCGAGATGCCCAAGCCCGTGGTCGCGGGGGTCAACGGGGTCGCCGCGGGCGCCGGTGCGGGCTTCGCCATGGCCGCGGACTACCGCGTGGTCGCCGACACCGCGTCCTTCAACACCTCCTTCGCGGGCGTCGCGCTGACCGCCGACTCCGGGGTGTCCTGGACGCTGCCGCGGCTGATCGGCCACGGCCGGGCCGCCGATCTGCTGCTCTTCCCGCGCAACATCAGCGCCCAGGAGGCCTACGACCTGGGCATCGCCAACAAGGTGGTGCCGGCCGACGAGCTGGCCGCGACGGCCGCGGCCGTCGCCCGCCGGCTGGCCCAGGGGCCGACCGCCGCCTATGCCGCGATCAAGGAGTCGCTGGCCTACGGGGCGGGGCACTCGCTCGCCGAAACCCTCGGCAAGGAGGACGAGCTGCAGGGCCGGGCGGGGGCGTCGGAGGACCACGCGATCGCGGTCGAGGCGTTCGTGAAGAAGGAGAAGCCGGTCTTCCTGGGTCGCTGACCCGGCGTCGGTGACCGGGATTCGGCGACCCCGCGTCGGCGACCCGGTGCAGCCGGCCCGGCTCCCGGCGAGCCGGCCCCGCCGGTCCCGGCCGGCTCGCCAGCCGCTTCCGGCCGGCGGCCCGTGCCGTCCGGCCCGGGTCAGCCGGCCGCCGCCGCTTCCACGGCCCGGCGGACATGGCAGTCCGCCAGATGGTCGTTGACCAGGCCGCACGCCTGCATCATCGCGTAGGCGGTGGTCGGGCCGACGAAGCGGAAGCCGCGCTTCTTGAGGTCCTTGGCGAGCGCCGTCGACTCCGGTGTCACCGGCTGCAGATCGCTCACGGTCCGCGGCACCGGCCGGCCGGCCCGGTCGGGGGCGTAGGACCAGATCAGTTCATCGAGCTCGCCCGCGGCCAGCTCGGCGGCGATCCTGGCGTTGTCGATCGTCGCGGCGATCTTGGCGCGGTTGCGGATGATGCCCGGGTCGGCGAGCAACCGCTCGGCGTCCGCGTCCGTGAACCGCGCCACCTCGGCGATCCGGAAGCCGGCGAACGCGGCGCGGAAGCCGGGGCGGCGGCGCAGGATCGTGATCCAGGAGAGCCCGGACTGGAACGCCTCCAGGCTCATCCGCTCGAAAAGGGCGTCGTCGCCGTGGACCGGCAGGCCCCATTCGGTGTCGTGGTAGGCGCGGTAGTCGGCCATCTGCGCCGACTCCATCCCCCACGGGCAGCGCGGGATGCCGTCCGGTTCGGTCACCACGCCGCTCATGCCTTTGCCCCGCCTTCCGGTGCCGCCCCGCTGCCTTCGGGCGGCTGCCGGTCCTTCTCCGGGGCGAGCCGCTTCTCCTCCAACGGCCCGAGCAGGGGCGGGCCGTCCTGTATCAGCCCCGGGCCGCCCATGGCGGAGGCGTGCACACCGGCCAGCGCCGTCTCCAGCTCGGCGATCCGGGCATCGCGCTCGGCCAGCTCGGCGCCCAGGCGGTCCAGGACGTCGTCGACCTCGTTCATCCGGTATCCACGGACGGTCACCGGGAAGCGCACGGCTTCCACATCGGCGCGGGCCACCGGGCGGTCTTCCGGCAGCGGGTCGTACAGGCGGTCCGGCTCGGAATCCCGCAGCCCACCGCCGTCACCGCCGCCGACGACCACGAGGGTGACGGCTGCCACCACCACGACCATCGCGATCAGCAAGAACCAGAACACGACCAACTCCCCGGACTATGTGCCTGCACTGATCGTGCCATGCGGGTGTGACAGTTAGGGTCGCTCCCGGACCACGGAGAGGGAGTGCGGGAATGCTGCGGCTGGGGAATCGCGAGTTCGGGGCGCACGAGCCGGTGATCATGGCGATCGTCAACAGGACGCCGGACTCGTTCTACGACCAGGGCGCCACGTTCCGTGACGAACCCGCGCTGGCCCGCGTGGAACAGGCGGTGGCCGACGGTGCCGCGATCATCGACATCGGCGGCGTCAAGGCCGGCCCCGGCGAGGAGGTCAGCGCCGAGGAGGAGGCCCGCCGCACGGTCGGGTTCGTGGCCGAGGTCCGCAAGCGCTTCCCCGATGTGGTGATCAGCGTCGACACCTGGCGCCACGAGGTCGGCGAGGCGGTGTGCGAGGCCGGCGCGGATCTGCTCAACGACGCCTGGGGCGGGGTCGATCCGCGGCTCGCCGAGGTCGCGGCACGCTACGACGTGGGCCTCGTGTGCACGCACGCGGGCGGCGCCGAGCCGCGTACCCGCCCGCACCGGGTGACCTATGACGACGTGATGGACGACATCCTGCGGGTGACGCTCGGCCTCGCGGAGCGGGCCGTGGAGCTGGGTGTCCGGCGCGACGCGATCATGATCGATCCGGGGCACGACTTCGGGAAGAACACCCGGCACAGCCTGGAGGCGACCCGCCGGCTGGACGAGATGGCGCGGGCCGTTCCCCGGGAGCTCGGCTTCGCCGGGGCGGGGGATACGCCCTTCCCGGTGCTGGTCTCGCTGTCCAACAAGGACTTCGTCGGCGAGACCCTGGACCGGCCGGTCAAGGAACGGGTGCTCGGCACCCTGGCGACCACCGCCGTCTCGGCCTGGCTGGGCGCCCGGGTCTACCGGGTCCACGAGGTCGCCGAGACCCGGCAGGTGCTGGACATGGTGGCCTCGATCGCCGGCCACCGGCCCCCGGCGGTCGCCCGCCGGGGACTGGCCTGAGCAATCCGGGCCGGGCGGAATCGGCGAACCCGCCTCAGATCCCGACCTCCTTGGTCACCAGCGCGATCGCCTCGTCCACGTCGTCGCTGAGGTGGAAGAGCTCCAGGTCGTGCATCGAGGCCTTGCCCTCGGCGATGAGGGTGTCGCGCAGCCAGTCGACCAGTCCGCTCCAGTAGGACGTGCCGAACAGCACGATCGGGAAGCGGGTGACCTTACGGGTCTGGACGAGGGTGAGTGCTTCGAAGAGCTCGTCGAGGGTGCCGAGCCCGCCGGGGAGCACCACGAACCCGCGGGCATACTTCACAAAACACGTCTTGCGGACGAAGAAGTAGCGGAAGTCGACGCCGAGGTTCACATACTCGTTCATGCCCTGCTCGAAGGGCAGCTCGATGCCCAGTCCGACGGAGGTGCCACCGGCCTCGTTGGCGCCCTTGTTGACGGCCTCCATGGCGCCGGGGCCACCACCGGTGATCACCGCGAAACCGGCGTCGACCAGGGCCCGGCCGATCCGCACGCCTGCGTCGTACTCCTTGGAGTCACGCGGCGTACGGGCGGAGCCGAAGACGCTGACGGCCGGGCCCAGCTCGGCCAGCGCGCCGAAGCCCTCGACGAACTCCGACTGAATGCGCATCACGCGCCAGGGGTCGGTGTGCACCCACTCGGAGGGGCCTTCGGAGTCCAGCAGACGCTGGTCCGTGGTGCCGGCCCGCACCTGGTCCTGGCGGCGCAGTACGGGACCCAGCCGCTGCTCCTCGGGGACCGGTGCTCCCTCGGGACTGGCCATGTCGTGCTCCCTCCGCTGGCAGATCGTTTGCCGTTTCAGCGTAGATCCGCGGACGTGAAGCGCAGGGGAATTCGGTGCGGAGGCGTGCAGCCGGGCCGGTCCCGGGGCGGGCGCCGGGCGGTCAGGCGGTCAGCCAGTCGCGCAGCCGCTCCTCGCAGTGGAGGATGCGGTCGATTTCGACCCGTTCGTCCTTCTTGTGCGCCAGCAGCGAGTAGCCGGGGCCGTAGTTGACGGCCGGGACGCCCAGAGCGCTGAAGCGCGAGACATCGGTCCAGCCGAACTTGGGCATCGCACTGCCGCCGACGGACTCCATGAAGGCCCTGGCCGCCGGGTGGGACAGTCCGGGCAGCGCGCCCGGGGAGTGGTCGTCGACGACGAACTCGTCCACCGGGCAGTCGGCGAAGACCTCGCGCACATGGGCCAGCGCCTCCTCGGGGGTGCGGTCCGGCGCGTAGCGGAAGTTCACGGTGACCGTGCAGGCGTCGGGAATGACGTTGTTGGCGACGCCGCCCTCGACGCGTACGGCGTTGAGGCCTTCGCGGTATTCGAGGCCGTCGATGACCGGGCGGCGCGGCTCGTAGGCGGCGAGCTTCGCCAGGATCGGGGCGGCGGCGTGGATCGCGTTGTCGCCCATCCAGCTGCGTGCGGAGTGCGCGCGCTCACCGGTGGTGCGCAGCAGGACCCGCAGGGTGCCCTGGCAGCCGCCCTCCACCTGGCCGTCGGAGGGCTCCAGGAGGACGGCGAAGTCACCGGCGAGCCAGTCGGGGTGGGCGTCGGCGACATGGCCGAGCCCGTTGAGGTGCGCGGCGACCTCTTCCTGGTCGTAGAAGACGAAGGTCAGGTCGCGGTTGGGCGCCGGGACCGTGGCGGCCATCCGCAGCTGGACGGCGACGCCGGACTTCATGTCGCAGGTGCCGCAGCCCCACAGGACGCCGTTCTCGTCCAACCGGGAGGGGACGTTGTCGGCGATCGGCACGGTGTCGAGGTGCCCGGCGAGCACCACCCGCTCGTCGCGGCCCAGCTGGGTGCGGGCCACCACGTTGTTGCCGTGGCGGTCGACGGTCAGGTGCCCGAGGTCGCGCAGGGCGTGCTCGACGGCGTCGGCGAGGTCCTTCTCCTTGCCGCTCTCGGAAGGGAAGTCGACGAGCTGCGCGGTGAGCGCGGCGGCGTCGAGCGACAGGTCGAGGGCGGGGTGGTCTGTGCGGCGCTCCATGGAGCCGACCCTATCCGCAGCACTCCAGTACGGTAGGCGCGTGTCCGCGCAGCCCTCAGCCCCCGTCCGCCGCACCCGCCCGTGGCGTATCGCCTTGGCCGTCGCCGTGCTGATCGGACTGGCCTGCTATCTCGCGGTGCAGTACATCACCGGCGGCCCGGGGGCACCGCGCTGCACGGTGCGCGGCGCGGGCGACGCCGAGCCCTACGAGCTCTCCCCCGAGCAGGCCGCGAACGCCGCGACGATCGCGGCCGTGGCGTCCTCGCGCGGGCTGCCGGAGCGGGCGGTGACCATCGCGCTGGCGACCGCGATGCAGGAGTCGGGGCTGCGCAATATCGAATTCGGCGACCGGGATTCGGTCGGTCTCTTCCAGCAGCGGCCGTCGCAGGACTGGGGCACCGTGCAGAAGATCATGGATCCGGTCTACTCGGCCGGGGAGTTCTACCGGCATCTGGAGAATGTGCCCGGCTACTCCCGGCTGCCGCTGACCGTCGCCGCACAGAAGGTGCAGCACAGCGGCTATCCGCAGGCCTACGCCAAACACGAGGCGAACGCCGCGCAGCTGACCGGGGCACTCACCGGCCGCGACGAGGGTGCGATGACCTGCACCGAGAGCCGCCCGGTGGACAGCACAGCGGGCGGCGCGGCGAAGGTGCGGGAGAAGCTGCTGCGGGAGTTCGGCCCCCGGGTGCTGCCGCGGGCGGGCGCCGGCGGCAGCACCGCGGGCGACGGGCGCGGGGTGACGATACCGGTGCGGGCGGCCGGTGCGATGGCCGTGGGCGATACCCCGCGGCGCGGCTGGGAGCTGGCGACGTGGGCGATGGCGCACTCCGCCGAGCTGCACATCGAACAGATCTCTTACGCCGGCCGGACGTGGACCGCGGCCGATTCAGGGAAGGGCTGGCAGCAGAAGCCGGCCGTTTCCGCGGCGGCCGCGCGCGACGTTCGTATCATCACCGGGCAATAGTTTGCCGGGTCCCCCGGGAGGGTCACGGGCAGCAATGCGCTGATTTCACAAGGGAGTTGGCCCAGCGCTTTCGCGCGCCCCGCCAATTCCCTTGCACGCAAAGGGCCGTGACGTTTCCGCAGCCCCTCGCGTCCGGCACATATTGCCCTTCTTTATCCAGGCCCGATTATGTGACGCGTTACCAACTCTTTACCGGAGTTCACCGCAACCTTCGGGGGTCTGACGCGGTAGTCAGTGCGTCCGCCAGGCGGATATGGCACATCTGTCAGAAGTACGAGTCCTTCTCCGTAAAAGGAGCACCATGTCCCATCCCGTTACGCGTCGGATCGCCCGAGCCGCCCTGCTCGTTGCAGCGGGTGCCGCTCCCGTGGTCGCTGCGGCCGGCTCCGCGAGCGCCGCGGATCTGCCCGCCAAGACACTCGGCGGGCTGACGGCGCCCCTGGACTCCCAGAACACCAGCCGGACCCTGGACCACACCGCGCGCCACGGCGTCGGCCTGGTGAACGAGGCCGGTAACAAGGCGGCGACGAAGCTCGCCCCGGCGCTCGTGGAGACCGCCGGCCCGGTCGTGAAGAAGGCCATGCCGGTCACCCAGGGTGCCGCCGACAAGGCGGAGGGCATGGTCCGCCCGATCGCCAAGCACGGCGTCTCGACCAACACGCTGCCGCTCGAGGTGGCCAAGGGCCTGCTCGGGTCGTCCAAGGGCCTGCTCGCCCCGGCTCAGGGCCTGCTCGGCGGCCTTCCGCTCGGCGGCCGCTGACCGGTCCGTCCGCCCACAGCCGCGCAGGGGCCCGGGGAGTTCGCTCTCCCCGGGCCCCTGCCCGTGGTCAGACGCGGCTCAACCGGCCAGCCGGCGCACCGCGGCGGCCACCCGCTCGTCGGTGGCGGTGAAGGCGATCCGTACGAACCGCTCCCCCGCCACTCCGTAGAAGTCGCCGGGGGCGACGAGGATGCCGCGCTTGGCGAGGTCGCCGACGGTGTCCCAGCAGGACTCGTCGCGGGTCGCCCAGAGGTAGAGCGAGGCCTCGCTGTGCTCGATGCGGAAGCCCGCGGCCTCGAAGGCGCCGCGCAGTGCGGTACGGCGGCGGGCGTAGCGCTCGCGCTGCTCGGCGACATGGGCGGTGTCGCCCAGCGCCGCGACGGTGGCGGCCTGCACCGGCGCCGCGATCATCATGCCGCCGTGCTTGCGGATCTGCAGCAGGTCGCCGAGGACCGCGGCATCGCCGATGAGGAAGGCGGAGCGGTAGCCGGCGAGGTTGGAGCGCTTGGAGAGGGAGTGGACGGCGACGAGGCCGTCGTGGGAGCCGCCGCAGACGTCCGGGTGCAGCACGGAGACCGGGTCGGCCTCCCAGCCCAGCTCCAGGTAGCACTCGTCGCTGACGACCAGCACCCCGTGCTCGCGCGCCCAGGCGACGGCGCGGCGCAGCTCGTCGGCGCCGAGCACCCGGCCGGTCGGGTTGGACGGCGAGTTCAGCCAGAGCAGCTTCAGACCGCTGGGGTCCAGCTCCCAGGGCTCGTCGTAGACGACCGGCTCGGCGCCGGCCAGACGGGCGCCGACCTCGTACGTCGGGTAGGCCAGGCGCGGGTAGGCGACCTTGTCGCCGGGGCCCAGGCCCAGCTGGGTCGGCAGCCAGGCCACCAGTTCCTTGGAGCCGACGACCGGCAGCACGTTGGTGTGCTCCAGCCCCCGGGCGCCGAGGCGGTCGGCCGCCCAGCCGGTGAGCGCGTCACGCAGCGCGGCCGTCCCCCACACCGTCGGATAGCCGGGGCTGTCGGCCGCCGCGGTCAGTGCCTGCTGGACCAGCGCGGGGACCGGGTCGACCGGGGTGCCGACGGACAGGTCGACGATGCCCTCGGCGTGGGCGGCGGCGGTGGCCTTGTAGGGCTCCAGCCGGTCCCAGGGGAAGTCCGGAAGACGGTCGCGGAGCGACGCCCGGGGGGAGACGGGCTGGGGGGACGGTGCTGCGCCCACGGTGCTCTCTTTCTCAGTGGTGCCGGAACCCGGCGCACAACGCGCCGGTCCCGTACGGCGGGCTGGCCGTACGGGACCGGGTGGCGCCGTGCGACCTCTCCCGGCTCACACCGGGAGGTGCCCCCGACGACATCGGAGGCGAGAGGGAGCGGGCGGGCTGCTCCCCCTTGGGCCTCGCGTCGTTACTGGTTCTGCGGCGGAAGGGCCGCGATGAAGGAGTGGTCGCGCTCGATCAGGCCGAGCTTGCTGGCGCCACCCGGCGAGCCGAGCTCGTCGAAGAACTCCACATTCGCCTTGTAGTAGTCCTTCCACTCCTCCGGGGTGTCGTCCTCGTAGAAGATCGCCTCGACCGGGCAGACCGGCTCACAGGCACCACAGTCGACGCATTCGTCCGGGTGGATGTACAAGGACCGCTTGCCCTCGTAGATGCAGTCGACCGGGCACTCCTCGATGCACGCCTTGTCCTTGACGTCGACACAAGGCTGCGCGATGACGTAGGTCACGCTGTCGTTCCTCCTCGGTAGGGCCGGCGGACCGATTGGCAGTACCGCCGCTGGGCGCGCGGGAGCGCGGCGTCGTCGATGCCCGCCATCTAGTATCTCCGTTCCCGGGCGCGAGACGAACAAGAGGGGCGGTTTGAGCGATGGAATTCCTGGCCGGCGGCCACGCGGAAGTCCGCATCACCCGTGCTGACGTGGGCAAAAGGGTATCCGTCCGGCGCTTGACCGGGGGCGGAGCGGGGGAGCCGGCGTTCACGGACGCGGTCGGGGTTCTCACATCCTGGGATGAAGGTGTGCTGAGCATCACACGACGCAACGGTGAATGCGTCAGGATCGAGGAGTCCTCGCTGGTGGCGGCCAAGGTCGTGCCCGCCCGCCGGCCGGCCGCCGGCCCGCAAGGATCTTCGGATCCCTCCTCGACGGCACCGGCCCGCCGCCGGGGCCCGTCGGCCACCGCGCTGGAGCTCCAGCGGATCGCCGCCCGCGGCTGGCCCGCCGCGGAGACGGAACCGCTCGGGGAGTGGACGCTGCGGGCCTCCGGGGGTTTCACCCGCCGCGCCAACTCCGTCCTGCCGCTCGGTGACCCGGGCGTCCCCCTGGACACGGCGCTGGAGCGGATCGGCCAGTGGTATGACGCGCGCGGGCTGCCGGCGGTGATCACGGTCGCCACCGGGCGGGCCGGCACCGACGAGGAGCTGGCCGCGGCGCTGGCGGAGCGCGGCTGGGCCGCTGAGCGGCACACCCGGGTCCGGATCGCGGCGCTGGCACCGCTCGCCGACCTCGACACGGGCGCCACGGACACTCCCCGTGGCTCTGCGGGGGCCGCCCCCGCCCGCGTCGTCCTGTCCCGGGAACCGGACGCGGACTGGCTGGCGCTGTACAACCGGACCGGTGAGGGCGGCCCGACCGGCGAGGCCGCGCGGGACGCCCTGAAGGTGCTGACCGGCGGGCCCTCGGTGTGGTTCGCGACGGTGCACGACGCGGACGGCCGGGCGGCGGCGATCGGGCGCCTGGTCGTCGACGGGCGCTGGGCGGGGTTCGCGGCGGTCGAGGTGGCACCGGCCGCCCGGCGCCGGGGGCTGGCCACCCGGGTGATGGCGGCGCTCGCCGAGCGGGCCCTCACGGAGGGCGCCTCGGCCGCGTATCTGCAGGTCGAGGCGGACAACACGGACGCGCTCGCGTTCTACGACCGGCTCGGCTTCACCGACCACCACGGCTACCACTACCGGCGGGCCCTGCCGGGCGGCGGCCGGCACTGAACGGGGAGCCCTCTGCCATGCCCCACGCACCCGGAGCCGGCCCCGGGCCGGAACCCGAGCCGGAGCCGGACGGCGGCCGCGCCGCACGGCGGCGGCAGTTCGCCGACGCCGCGCGGGCCGAGCGGCCCGATCTGGCGGTGCTGTGCCTGCTGATCGGCGCCGAGGCCGACCCCGCGCTGGACGAGGCGGGTTATGACGCGGCCCAGATCGAGCTGGACCGGCTGGCCGGGCTCCTGCCGTACTCCCCGGCCGGCGGCCCGGGTGCCTGGGCCCGCAACCTCGCCGAGCTGCTGGGCACCCGCTGCGGCTTCGGCGGCTCCCCCGCCGACTACCGGCGGCTGGAGTCCTCGCTGCTGCACGAGGTGCTGCGGCGGCGCCGGGGCCTGCCGATCCTGCTGTCGGTGGTGTGGATGGAGGTGGCGCGGCGGGCCGGCGCACCTGTCTACGGGGTGGCCCTGCCGGGGCACTTCGTCGTCGGCTTCGGTGATCCGGCCGGTGCGCACGTCCTGGCCGATCCGTTCGCGGGCGGGCGGCTGCTCACCGAGGAGGACGCGGGGCTGCTGGTCGCCGGCGCGACCGGTGAGCCGCTGAGCGCGCGAATGATGACGCCCGCCGGTCCGCTGGACATCGTGCTGCGGGTGCTCAACAACATCCGGGCCTGGGCGCAGGCGCGCCCGGAGCACAGCGCGGTGCAGCTCTGGGCGCTGGAGCTGTCGCTGCTGCTGCCGAGCCATCCGGCGCGGCTGCGCCTGGAGCGCGCCCACCTGCTCGTCCAGCGCGGGGAGTTTTTTGCCGGAGCGGCCGAGCTGGAGGAGTACGCCCGGGTGGTGGAGGCCGTCGACCCGGCCGGCGCGAAGGCGATACGGCGTCAAGCTGCCGCGGCGCGCGCCATGCTCAACTGAGTGGCGGCGGGGCTGCGGCGGACCACCAGCGCGGTCGCGTCGTCCTTGAGCTCGCCGTCGGTGAAGCTCTCCAGGTCGGCGCGGAGGGTTTGGGCCAGCTCGGCGGGGGTGAGATCAATCCAGCCGGCCAGCCGCTCGGCCAGGGGGTAGAACTCGCCGTCCTCGCCGCGCGCCTCGGTCACCCCGTCCGTGCACAGCACCACCCAGTCGTCGGGTTCCGGGTGGACACGTACGCTGCGGCGCGGCTCGCCACCGAGCGCGCCCAGGCCCAGCGGCAGCCCGCCCTCACCGTCCCGGCGCTCCTGGACCTCGCCGTGGCGCAGCACGTAGTACGGGATGTGGCCGCAGGAGAGTACCCGGCCCTGCAGTGGGCCGGATCCGGCGCGGAACTCCATCAGCAGCGCCGTGACGAAGCGCTCGTCGGCGCCCTGCTCGACCGAGCGGGTGTTGTGGCGGGCCAGCGCCTGCTCCATGCGCTCGGCCACCTCCTCCAGCGAGTCCACATGCTGGGCGGCCTCCCGGAACGAGGCCAGCACCTCCAGGCCCGCCCCGATCGCCGGCATGCCCTTGCCCTGCACATCGCCGATCATCAGCCGCAGCCCGTGCGGGGTCTCGATGGCCTCGTAGATGTCGCCGCCGACCCTGGCCCCCTCCTGGGCGGAGACGTAGAAGCCGTACGCCTCGACCGGTCCGGCGGTGAGCGGCAGTTCGCGCAGCATCGCCCGCTGGACGGTGTCCGCCACCAGCCTGGTGCGTGCGTGCAGCGCCTCGCGCTGTACGCGGGTCCGGCACAGCACCAAGGAGAAGGCCGCCACCAGGCACGCACCGAAGATGCCGACGATCCGGTTGACGGGGCCCCAATCGACCACCATGAAGAGGTCGACGTAGATCAGACACGCCACGTAGACGGCCGCCACCAGGAGCGTCTGCCGGAGCGAGCAGCGCAGCGCGGCATACAGCGGTGCGATGCCCAGGAAGGACGACTCGTGCAGCTCCGGTTGGGAGACCGAGTCCAGGACCGTGACACCGAGGATCACGGCGATCAGCAGCACCACGGTGCCACGACCGCGCTCCACGGCTCGGTAGGCAGGCATAACACTTCCAGCCTGCGCGAGAGGGCCGCGCACCGCACGGGGGCGAAAGTCCCGGGGCGAGCGCGTGGCGCCCGGCGTCCGGTGGCCCGGCCTCCCCCCTACAGCCAGCCCTTGTCGCGGGCCGTCACGACCGCCTCCGCGCGGTTGCGGGCGCCGGTCTTCTGGATGGCCGTGGAGAGGTAGTTGCGGACCGTTCCCTGGGACAGGTGCAGGGCGTCGGCGATCTCGGCGTTGGTGGAGCCGTCGGCGGCGGTCCGCAGCACCTCCCGCTCGCGCTCGGTCAGCGGGCTGGCGCCGTCGGCGAGCGCGGCCGCGGCCAGCACCGGGTCGATGACGCGCTCGCCGCGCAGTACGCGCCGTACCGCCTCCGCGAGCCGGGCCGCCGGGGCGTCCTTGACCAGAAAGGCATCGGCGCCGCACTCCATCGCACGGCGCAGATATCCGGGGCGGCCGAAGGTGGTGAGGATGACGACCTTCACGCCGGGCAGCTCATCACGCAGCGCGGCCGCGGCGTCCAGTCCGCTGATGCCGGGCATCTCGATGTCCAGGAGCGCGACGTCGACGGCGTGGGCGCGCGCCGCCGCAAGCACCTCGTCCCCGCGCGCCGCCTGCGCCACGACCTCCAGATCGTCCTCCAGCGACAGCAGCGCGGCCAGCGCCTCCCGGACCATCGACTGGTCCTCCGCCAACAGCAGTCTGATCATGCGGGTCAGCCTAAGCCGTACGGGGGGTGGGAGAGGTGGGCCTGTGGATTCATGGGCCGGTGCGTGCGGTGCGCGTACGCGTGCAGTGCGCCTGCGCGTCCGTGGGCCCGTGCACCCGGCCTCCGGCCCCCACGGCCCCGTGGCCGACGACCGGGCCACGCGCCTACGCCGGGCCGGTGGCGGGCTCGGGGGATATCTCCGGGGCGGGGGCCGCGGCACTCCTCGGGGCCGGGGCCAGGGGTACGTAGGCCCGGAGGGCGAAGCCGCGGCCGCGCGGGGCGGGGCCGGTTTCCAGGCGGCCTTCGGCCATGGCGAGGCGTTCGCGCAGGCCGCTCAGGCCGTTGCCGTCGTGCTGAGTGCGCGGCGGGCCGGCGCCGTCGTCGATCACCGTCAGGCACAGGCAGCAGCGCTCGTCGGCCTCCCACTCCTCGGCGAGCAGCAGCTCGCAGCGGTGGGCGCCGCTGTGCCGTACGACGTTGGTCACGGCCTCCCTCAGCGCCCAGGCCAGCGCGCTCTCCGCGTCGGTGGCGAGCCCGCGGTATTCGCCCTCCAGCGCGGGGTCGGCGGTGACCTGCACCCCTGCCGTGCGCAGCGCGGTCCGCGCCCCGGCGAGTTCGACGGCGAGCCGCGGTCGGCGATAGCCGGTGACCGCCTCCCGCACATCGACCAGCGCCTGCCTGCTGACCTGCTCGATGTCGGCGATCTGCCGGGCGGCGTCGGACGGCCGGCCGGGCAGCATCCGGCCGGCCAGCTCGCTCTTGAGCGTGATCAGCGAGAGGGAGTGGCCGAGGAGGTCGTGCAGATCGCGGGCGAGGCGCAGCCGCTCGTCGTTGGCGGCGAGGCGGGCGACCTCCTGGCGGGCGGCGCGCAGCTCCGCGGTCGTATGGATCAGATGCTGCACCCCGACCATCATGAAGCCGACGCCCAGCGCGGGCAGGCCATAGGCGAAGAGGTAGTAGCCGCGGATCTCCGGATAGCGCACCCCGACGGCGAGCAGCACCACGGTCACCAGGGGAATGGCCCAGCGGGACTCCCGCCAGGGCAGCACCACGGCGCAGGCCACGCTGGTGAAGATGAACAGCACCAGCCAGGAGAAGCCCAGCGTCCACGAGAGCGCGGTGGACAGCGCCAGCATCAGGGCCGGCGCGCCGTACTGCAGCAGGCCGGTCGTCTTCCGCCACATGTGCCGGAAGACCAGCAGCACGTAGGAGACCACGAAGAGGGTGAGCCCCAGGCCGCCCCAGATCCGCTCGGCGGTGGGGACACCGGCCTGCAGCAGCCCGCCCACCGGCCCGGCCAGATACAGCAGCCAGACGCCGACCCACATCGTCTTGGCGACCGCCTGGCGGCGGTTGCGGGGCTCCTGCCCGATCCTTATGGGACCGTCGGCCCAGGGCTCGCTCTCCATCTGCCGTGCCTCACGCCTTCCGGGTGTCCTTGCGGTAGAGCCAGGCCGCGCCACCGGCGAAGACCAGCAGATACCCGGCCAGTATGGCCATGTCCTTCACATGCGGTACCCCACCGGCCTCTATGGCGGTGCCGAGCGCGGTGTACGCATGCGTGGGCAGCCATTCTGCGATGTTCTGCGCCCACTGCGGCAGGGACGTCAGTGGCATCCACAGGCCGCCGAGGAGGGCCAGGCCGAAATAGCACAGGATGGTGATCGGACGGACCGCGTCACCGGTGGCCAGATAGCCGATGGCGACGCCCAGGGCGGCGAAGACGAAGCTGCCGAGCCAGGTGCCGGCGGCGATGGAGATCCACTGCCAGGCTTCGAGCCGTACGCCCTTGACCGCCGCGGCGACGATCATGACCAGCAGGATCGACGGCAGGCTGACAGTCGCGGCGGAGGCCATCTTGGCGGCGACATAACCGCGTCCGGGCAGGGCCGTCAGCCTCAGCTGTCGCACCCAGCCCGTCTCCCGCTCCTTGGCGATGCGCTCACTGTTGCCCATCAGCACGGCGGTCAGGGCACCGAGTGTGGCCATGGACACCATGAAATAGAGCGCCATGTCCAGCTTCATCCCGGGGATCGGCTTGCTGTCCGCGCCGCCGGCGATGATCAGGTACAGCGCCGGCGGATAGATCACCGAGAAGAAGAGGAACTTCTTGTTGCGCAGTGCGCGGGTGATCTCCAGCTTGATCAGGGTGGTCATCGGGCCGCCTCCTCGGCGGTGGCGGGGGTCGCGTCGGAAGCGGTGGTCAGGGCGATGAAGGCCTGTTCCAGACCGAGGCCGGTGACTTCGAGGTGGTGCGGGCGCAGGCCGAGGCCGTAGAGAGCGTGGACGGTGGCATCGGCGTCGTGGGACCGGATGCGGACCGTGCGTCCGGAGATCTCCAGGGCGGCCAGGGACGGCAGGCTCTGCAGCGCCTCGCGGTCGACCGGCCCGTCGAGCTCGAAGCTGATCCTGCGGGCGCCCGCCCTGGCCTTGATCTCGGCGGCGGTGCCGTCGGCGAGCACCCGGCCGCGGTGCAGCACGATCACCCGGTCGGCGATCTCGTCGGCCTCTTCGAGGTAGTGCGTCGCAAAGAGGACCGTACGGCCCTGCTCGGCCTGCCGGCGCATCGCGCCCCAGAAGGTCTGCCGGGCGGAGACGTCCATACCGGTGGTCGGCTCGTCCAGCACGATCAGGTCATTGGCGCCGGCCGTGGCGAGGGCGAAGCGCACCCGCTGTTCCTGGCCGCCGGAGAGCTTGTCGACCAGGCGGTCGGCGATGTCGGTGATGCCGGCGGAGGCCAGGATCCGGTCGAGCGGGTAGCCGCGCGGGTGCAGATCGCGGGCGAGCTTGACCAGTTCCTTGACCTTGACGCCCTCCATCAGGCCGCCGCTCTGCAGCATCGCGCCGACCTTGCCCTGCGCGATGGCGCGCTGCGGGGTCGTGCCGAAGAGGGTCACGCTGCCGGAGTCGGCGTGGCGCAGGCCGAGGAGCAGGTCGAGGGCCGAGGACTTGCCCGCGCCGTTCGGGCCGAGGAGCGCGACGGTCTCTCCCGGGGACAGCTCCAGGTCCAGGTCGGTCACCGCGCGCACCGCGCCGTAACTCTTGCTGACCTGCCGGAAGCTGACCACGGGTGCCCGGTCCGCCCCCTGCGCGGTGGTGGGTGTGGTGGTCGCTGTGGTCGTCATGTGCTTCAGCTTCCGGGACCCGGCCCGCGCGCGGCAGTGTCTGCTGTATGCACTGTGGGATGACATCTGTCATGGGTGAGGCCCCCTAGGGGTCTTCTCCGGGTGTCCCGGGAAGACGCCCTGCGGGGGCCTCTCACCTGCGGTTTTGCTTCGCTCGGTGGTCAGTTGCCGTGCGCACCGGCGGTCGGTTGCCGTGCGCACCGGCGGTCAGTTGCCGTGCGCGTCGGCGTCGGTTGCCGTGTGCGGCGATGCTCAGCTGCCGCTCGTGTCCGTGCTCAGCTGCCGTTCGTGGCGATGGTCTGGACCCGTTCGGACGGGGTGGTGCCGAGCAGCGCCTTGCCGACGGCGCTCGCCACCTCCTCGACGCTGACCGGGTGCTTGGAGCCGTCGCCCTTGGTCACCATGACGCCGTTGAAGGTGTCGCCGTAGAGCTCCTTGAGGGCCGGACGGTCGTAGTACGGCACCAGATTGCCGTCCACGATCTTGAACGACAGGAACTTCGGGATGGACTTCTGCGGGCTGAAGGAGACCGTGTGCGCCGCATCCGTACGGACCGTCACCAGGCCGGACATCGCGGGCTCGGCGAACTGCTTCATCGCCCTGTTCACCGCGGCCTTGTCGACCTGCGGCTGCTGCGTGCTCGCGGCCAGCACCACCGGTGCGTCGGTGCCGGTCGTGGCGCGGTTGCGGTAGGCGTCGGTGACCTTCTTCATGGAGGCGTTCACATCGATCGCCTTGTGGGGCACGCCGTAGTGCGGCACCGCCTTGCCGTTCTCGAAGGTGATCCCGCCGTCCTTGGCGGCGCTCGCGCGCCCCGCGGCGTTCTCCAGCGCGATCTGCAGCTTCTCGTCGTCGACGACCACCGCCGGCTCGGCCTGCCGGGTACCGCCGAACAGCGAGCCGATGACGGAGACCGGGTTGTAGTCCCGGCCGGCCGCCTTGCGGACCGTCGCCTGCGGGTCGATGTCCAGGCCGGCCTTGCCGGGTTCCAGGGTCGTGGCCTTGCCGTCCACGGTGAGCTTGAGCGGTGTGGCGCGGCGGCCCTTGAGCGCCGCCTCCAGCTTCTTGACGGCGTCTTCCTTGGTGGTGCCGCCGATGTCCACGCCCAGCGCGGTGGTGCCGTTGGGCACGTCGGCGTGGTCGAGCAGCAGCCCGGCGCCGTAGGCGACACCGGCCAGGACCACCACGGCCACGCCCGCGAGGACGAGCTTGTTGCGGCCCGTCTTGGGCGGGTTGATCGGCTCGGGGATCTTGGGCCGCGGCTTCGGCGCGGCCCGGTCGCCGTCATCGGCCGGGGCTGCCGCGAACGGCGACGGCGGCGACGGCGGGCCGTCGGCTCCGGGCACCTTCGGGATGCCGCTGACCAGCGTGTCGCCGGACACCCGGTCGCGGCCACCGCTCCGCGGCCCCTTCGCGCCGCCCGTGCCCTGCGGACCGCGGGGCGCCGCGCCCTTCGGCCCGCCGGGCAGCCCGCCCGTGACACCGCCGGGCGCACCGAGGCCGCTGCCCGGCCCGGCGAGCGGCGCCGGCGGCTGCGGGGTGAGCTCCGCGGTGTCGTCGATCCGGGGCGTGCCGCCGGTGCCGGGGTCGCTGAAGCCAGGCGGGAGGTTGAGCGCGGACCTGCCGCGCGCCGGCCCGGTCGTCGGACCGTTCGGACCGTTCGGACCGCCCGCCGGGGCGTCGAACGGGGTGTGGTCACGGGCGGGCCCGGCGGGGGCGTCGAACGGCGTACCGCCGCCGGAGCCCGCACCGTCGAACGGCGAACCGCCGCCGCGCGGACCCTCGTCGAACGGCGAGCCGCCGCCCTGGCGCGCGCCTGTGCCGGTCCGGGCGCCGCCGTCGAACGGCGACGCGCCGTCCTGTGGGGCCGGGCCGTCCTGCGGGGCCGGGTTGTCGGAGAAGTACGGAAGGTCGGGGCGCTGCGGCGGCTTGCCGCCGGAGGGGGCACGCGGCGGGGTCGCACCACCCGGGGCGGGCGGCACGGCATGGGAGCCGGTGGAGGACTGCCCGCCGGATCCGGCCTGCGGTTTGCGCGGGGCGAACCAGTCGCTGGTCTTCTCGCCCTGGCCGGGCCGGCCGGCCGCGGGGGCCTCGTCCGCCGGGGCCTCGGGCCGGGGGGTGTTCGCCGTGCGCTCCGCGTTCCGCTCGCTGCCGCGGGCAGGGCGGGGCGTACCGCGGGAACCGGCGGGACCGCCGGATGCAGCCGATCCGTTCATGCCGGACTCCTCACCGACGGGCTTGCGCACGACGACCGGCGGGATGGGGCGCGACCCCGGAATATTGATCTTGATCCGCGTCGTCAGTGTGGTCTCGGTTTTGGGCTCCTCCGGCTGCGCCGCGGCACCGGGCGCCGGCGCCTCGTCGGCATCTCCCCTGGGCGAGCCGTACGGCGGCGTCCCTGATGGGTACGCGGCTCCGCCACGGCCCTGAGGGCCGGAGGACGAACTGTCAGATTCACGACTCAAAGCAGGTTCTCCCGGTTGGCTCCGCCGCTCGTCAGAGATGATCCCCGGCCACAGGCCGGGGGGTGCCCCCAGGGCGGCGCGACGGCGCGCACCACCATACTGTCCGCCGCGGGCGGGCACCCGGGGAGCGTACGAACACCGCCGCCACGGGCGAACCCCCGGTACCCGGTCCGTTCACCCCGCCCCGTGCGGCATCCGTCCCGGTATGGACCAGGTCATCCGCCAACTCGCCCGTACCGGGCGGCCGTCGTGCGCATCTGGGCGGCGGTGGCGCAGATCACAGCGACCAGGATGCCGCCCAGCAGGAAGATGTACGAACCGACCCCCGCGCCGAAAAGGAAGTCGCCTTCCGGGCGGACGTTGCTCAGCAGCAGGAACACCGTCACCAGCCAGGCCCCGCCGGGCACCAGCACGCCCGCGGAGGTGCCGGTCGCCCGGACGCCCCCGTAGAAGAGGCCGCCGACACCGGCCAGCGCCAGCACCAACCCGCCGGGGAACCAGGCCGCTTGCACCAGCGTTCCGGCGAAGGCGACCAGCACGCCCGTGACCAGAAGAAGCACATATATGCCCACCCGGCCCGGTGTCAGCGGCGCGGTCAGCGCGGCGCCCGCCCGCGGCACCACGGGGGCACCGGACCGCGCACCGGGCGTGCCGCCCGAGCCCGCCCTCGACCGCTGCCCCTTGCCGGACGCCGCGCCGCCCTTGCCACCGGAGGGCGAGCCGCCCTCACCGGCGGCCGCCGCCCGGCCGTTTCCTCCGGCGTCGCCCCCGCCGCCCTTCGCCGTACTCATTCCGCCGCCTCCTCGATACAGACACTCTCCTCCATATCCGCCATGTCACCCACACCCGCGAAAAGATCGTCCTCATGGGCGCCCACCGCGGCACCCGGGACACCCTGCACCAGCCGATAATGTTCCGAGCCGAACAGTGGCTGGCCCAAGTCGTTGGAGAGCGCGAAGAACGGCCCGTCGACCGCGATCTGGGTGTAGTGCGCCCGCATCGCCGCCGTCTTGGCGGCGATCTGCGCGGCATCGCCATGGAGGGCCGCCGTGACCTCGGAGTCCGGCACCACGCCCGGCACATCGTCGACGGTGGCGACTCCGGGGAAGCGGTGACCGGCCGCGTGCAGCCGCGCGAAGCCCTCCTCGACCACGGACCGGGGAGTGCAGTTCCAGTAGATCTTCGCGATCGCATGCGCACGGCCCAGCTCGGGCCGGAAATCCGCCCGGGCGGCCAGCTCGGCGCCGCGCATCGCCACCCGGTGGGCCTGGATGTGATCGGGGTGGCCGTATCCGCCGTGCGGGTCGTAGGCGACCAGGACCTGCGGCCTGACCTCGCGGATCACGGCCACCAGATCGGCGGCCGCCTCGTCGAGCGGGGCCTGCCAGAAGGCGTCCGGCCGCTCGTTCTGTACCGCGCCCATCATCCCGGAGTCCCGGTAGCGGCCCGGCCCGCCGAGGAAGCGGTGGTCCGTGACACCCAGGGCCTCCATCGCGGCGGCCAGCTCGCCGGCGCGGTACGGGCCGAGGGTGTCGTCACGGTCCGGCGCGAGGTGGGCGAGCTCGGGCGGGATGACCTCGCCCTCCTCGCCGAGCGTGCAGGTCACCAGGGTGACGTGCGCACCTTCGGCCGCGTACTTGGCCATGGTCACGCCGTTGACGATCGACTCGTCGTCGGGGTGCGCATGCACCAGCAGCAGCCGGCGGGAAAAGGCCGGGCGCGACGCGCTTCCCCCGGAGGGGACCGACCGGGACGGGGCGGGCTGAGGACTCATACCGACAGCCTACGAGCCGCCCGCCCCGCCTCCCACGGGCGATCCCGGCCGTCCGCCGCACGCCCGGCCGGAGGTCGGCGGCGAGGCGGACGGGACCGGGCGGGAGCGGTTCAGAACTTGATGTTCCCCAGCATGCCGGCGACGTTCGTCGTCAGCTGCTTGATCGTCGGCGCGATGGACGAGCTGGCCAGATAGAAGCCCAGCAGCATGCACACCAAGGCGTGCGGGGCCTTCAGTCCGGACTTCTTGACAAGCAAGAAGACGATGATCGCCAGCAGCACCACCGCCGAAATCGAGAGTGCCACGGCGGCTCACCTCCAAGTACTCGGGGTCCGGACAGAGTTGGTGGCACACGGGCCGTCTCCACGAACCCGCGCACCGGGTATGCCAAGGGCTCTTTACCCCGTACCCATGGCACCCAAGAGATCATAACTTTCCGTCCTAGCGCATAAGTCGGAGCACGGAAGCAGAACGGGGGCGCACACGATCTTCACGAGCGCGACCACGGTGAGCCGGTCCCCACGAACAGCGGCGGTAACCGGGCACGGGACGCCGCCAGGCAGGCTCTCACGAGCACACGACGCGTCGTGAACACAGCCCGTAGGCTCGCCCCATGACCGGACAGCCTTCGTTCCCGCGGCAACACGCCCGTACGCAGCGCTTCACTCTGGGCGCACCGCGCGGCTACACCCTCTCCCCCGACGGCGCGCGCGTCGTCTTCCTGCGTTCCCCCTCGGGCACCGACCGCAGCCAGCAGTTGTGGGTGCTCGATCTGGAAGCGGGGCGGGAGTTCCCGGCCGCCGATCCGCGGGCCCTGCTGGCCGGGGCGCAGGAGGACCTGCCACCACAGGAGCGGGCCCGTCGCGAGCGCAGCCGGGAGAGTTCGGCGGGCATCGTCGGCTATGCGACGGACTCCGCCGTGGAGTTGGCGGCGTTCACCCTCTCCGGCCGGCTGTTCGTCTCCGAGCTGCGGGCCGGCACCACCCGTGAACTCCCGGTCCGGGGCCCGGTCGTGGACCCCCGCCCCTCGCCGGACGGCCGGCAGGTGGCCTTTGTGGCGGACGGCCGGCTGCGGGTGATCGCGGTGGACGGCGCCACGACCTCGGACGGGGACGACGGCGGCCGCGCGGGCGACGGACCGGCGGACCGGGTGCTGGCCGAGCCCGACGGGCCGGAGGTGACCTGGGGGCTCGCGGAGTTCATCGCGGCCGAGGAGATGGGCCGCTACCGGGGCTTTTGGTGGTCTCCGGACAGTGACGCGGTGCTGGCGGCGCGGGTCGACGAGGCGCCGGTGCAGCGCTGGTGGATCGCCGACCCCGCCCATCCGGACCGCGAGCCCGCACGGGTCGCGTACCCGGCGGCGGGCACCCGCAACGCCGGGGTCACGCTGACGCTGTTCGGCCTGGACGGCTCGCGCACGGACATCGGCTGGGACACCGAGCGCTACCCCTATCTGGCGCGCGTCCACTGGTCGGCGGCCGGGCCGCCGCTGCTGCTCGTCCAGGCCCGCGACCAGCGCGACCAGCGCTATCTGGCCGTCGACACCGCGACCGGCACGACCAGGACGGTGCACGAGGAGGAGGACGAGGCGTGGGTCGAGCCGTTCCCCGGGGCGCCGGCCTGGACGCCGGACGGACGGCTGGTGCGGATCTCGGACGAGGGCGGCGCGCGCAAACTGTTCGTCGGCGCCCGCCCGTTGACCGGCGCTCCCCTGCACGTCCGGGCCGTTCTCGACATCGGCGAGGACGATGTCCTGTTCTCCGCGAGCGGCGCCGACATGCACGACATCGGCGTCTACCGCGCCTGGTTCCGCGGCAGCGGTGACCAGGGCGGCTGGGAGCGGGTCGGCGAGCGGGCGTATCCGACGGTGTCCTCCGCGGTGCGTGGTGGCGCGGTGACCGTGCTGTCGCAGGCCTCGCTGGAGCGGCCCGGCACCCAGGTGGACGTGGTGCGACTGGATCCCGACGGCGGCGAGAAGGTGCTCGCCTCCATCGGCTCCTGCGCCGAGGAGCCCGTGCTGACCGCCCGCCCCCGTCTCGTCCTGGCCGGGGAACGCCGGATTCCGTGCGCGGTGCTGCTGCCCACCGGATATCAGGAGGGCGACGGTCCGCTGCCGGTGCTGATGGACCCGTACGGCGGTCCGCACGGCCAGCGGGTGGTGGCCGCGCACCACGCCCACCTGACCTCCCAGTGGTTCGCCGACCAGGGGTTCGCGGTGATCGTTGCGGACGGCCGGGGCACCCCGGGGCGCTCCCCCGCGTGGGAAAAGGCGATGTTCCGCAAGGTCGCGGAGGTCGCCCTGGACGACCAGGTCCACGCCCTTCAGGCGCTGGCCGATTCCTTTCCCCTGGACATGGAGCGGGTGGCGATCCGCGGCTGGTCCTTCGGCGGCTATCTCGCGGGGCTCGCGGCGCTGCGCCGCCCCGATGTCTTCCATGCGGCGGTGGTCGGTGCGCCGGTGACCGATCTGCGTCTGTACGACACCCATTACCAGGAGCGGTATCTCGGCCACCCGGACGAGGAGCCGGCCGTCTACGCCGCGAACTCGCTGATCACGGACGAGGGGCTGTCCGGGGCACAGGAGCCGCACCGCCCGATGCTGATCGTGCACGGCCTCGCGGACGACAACGTCGTAGTGGCGCACGCGCTGCGGCTCTCCTCGGCGCTGCTGGCGGCGGGCCGCCGGCACGAGGTGCTGCCGCTGTCCGGCGTGACGCATATGGCCTCGCAGGAACAGGTGGCCGAAAACCTCCTGCTGCTGCAGGTGGACTTCCTCAAGCGGTCGCTGGGGATGGCGACCTGAACGCGTAGGGCCTTTCGTCGAAGTCCCGGCCCCGGAGGACGTCACGCCCCCCGACGGCGTCTCACCAACCGGGCGGCAGCCTGGACGGCGGGGGCGGGGCGTGCGGCGGCCGCGCCTCGCCCGGGGCGGAGCCGTACGCCAGCACACCGTCCGTGGGGTGGGAGGCATCCGGTGCGCCGGGCCGGGCCGCCGCGATCAGCGCGGCCAGTGCGGCGGCCGCCACGAAGGCCGCGGTGCCCACCTCCAGCCGGGCCGGTACCGGCAGCGCGCCGAGCCGGCCGAACTCCCCGGTCCGTACGGCGAAGACGAGCGCCACGGCGCCGTGCACCAGCAGCAGGGCGGCGGCCGTCATCGCCGCGGGCCGGGCCCAGGGCGCGCGGCGCAGTACGGCGGCCGCGGCCCCCAGGGCCAGCAGCGCGAGGGCCGCCGCCTGCCAGTGCACCGGAGGCTGCAGCAGGGCGCGGAAGACGGACGCGTCCCCGAGCAGCCCCTTGCGGTAGACGTCCCCGTCAAGCCGCTGCTGCCAGTAGATCTCCCAGCCGGCCACGACGAATCCGGCGGCGCCCAGGAGCACGCCAGTCGTGATGGCTGCCCCCTTGTACGGCCGGCCGGGCCGCTCGGGGCCCGCTCCGGACGGCACCGCATGGACCACTCCGTACGCCGAGGACGCCTCCTGAGGCAGCCCGCGCACGGCGTGGCGCGCGTACCGGTCCGCCCGGCCGCCCCGCCGCCGGCCCGCCACGACCACCACGATCAATGCGACCGCCAGGGCGAGCTGGGTGAGCGCGGTCAGCCGGGCCCGCGCCGTGAGTGAGCTGTCCAGCCCCTGGAGCCAGCCGGCGCCCAGCATCCACACCAGCGGGAGGCGCAGCAGTGCGGTGGCGGCCGCCAGGGAGAGCAGTGCGCCCGCGGCCACGGACGACAGGACGGTGGTGCGCACCGTGGCGAGGGCGACGACGAGCGCGCCGAGCGTCAGCAGCGGGTCGAGCGCCGAGGTCGCCCAGGCGGTGAACTCCCGCGGCCGGCGGGCCTCTCCCAGCCAGGTCCACCACACGTCCGCGCGGTGCTGGGCGATCGTCAGGTCCCGGATGATCCAGCCCGCGGTGAGCAGCGCGAGCAGCAGACAGACCAGCGCACCGGTGCCGCGTGCGCCGCGGGTGAGAACGCCGTCCCGCGTTGTGGACACGGCCAGCCCCCGTCCGTGTCGATGTACTGGGTGGTCCCGGGCGGCCCCGTGGAGGGCGCCCACCCGCAGGTCTACTCCAGACCCGGCGCGGGGACAACAGAGCCGCCGTCAGCGCCGGACGAAATGTGCGCAAAGCAGCAACCGGCCGGAACGCCATCTGGCGCTCCGGCCGGTCTACGGCACCCGCACGGCCGTACGTTGTTCATCATGGCGCGTCCGTATATCGGTGTTGCGACAGTGAAGTTGCCTTCATGTTAAAGACGTTCGTACCGATATGTCTCCCATGACGCATATCGCGCCCGCCTGTCAAGCACGCCGTGGCGTCAACTTGCGCAACGTTCGCTCAAGAAGTAGACGACCTGTTCGCGAGCACACCCGATCCCCTTGACTCCGCCACAAATCACTTGCGAAAGTCCGCTCATCCAGCGGTGCATTCGGTGCCGCTTCATGTTCCAAGAGAACTCGGCGCGGGGGCACTTCGCGATGACTAGTCCATCCCAGACCGCGGCTACAGAGTCCGACGCTCCAGGACTCGGGCCGCAGGGTCTGAAGAAGGAAAAGAAGAGCAAGGGCGGTGAGCTCGTCGGCCGATCCCCCGGCCAATTGATGTGGATGCGCTTCAAGCGCGACCGCACGGGCGTGGTGTGCGCGATCGTCGTGATCGCCTTCTTCGTCATCGCGGCGCTGGCGCCGGTGATCTCCTCCCTCTACGGCAAGGATCCGTACACCCTCTACGGCGGCGAAGACCCCAGCCTGCTGGACGAGTTCAGTTACCCGGCGGGCCCCAACGGCGGCATCTCCGGAGATTTCTGGTTCGGCATCGAACCGCGCCTGGGCCGCGACCTGTTCACCCAGCTGATCTACGGCATTCGGACCTCACTGGGGATCTCTCTGGCGGTCACCGTCCTCGTGGTCGTCACCGGCACCATCATCGGCATCACGGCGGGCTATGTGGGAGGCAAGACCGACTACTGGGCCGGCCGGGTCATCGACTTCCTGCTCGCCTTCCCCAGCCAGCTGACGTTCGTGGCGTTCATGCCCGTGGTGGTCGCGCTCTTCGTGCCGCCGGGCGACGAGACCCCCACCTACGTCCGGGTGATCGCGCTGATCCTCGTGCAGTGGGCGCTGGGCTGGATGGGCCTGGCCCGTCTGCTGCGCGGGCAGGTGATGTCCCTACGGGAACGGGACTTCGTCGAGGCGGCGAGGGTCGCCGGCGCCTCCCCCTGGCGGATCATCAGCAAGGAACTGCTGCCCAATGTGGTGACCCCGATCCTGGTGCAGAGCACCTACATGCTCCCGCTGTTCGTGACGGCGGAGGCCGGCCTGTCCTTCCTGGGCGTCGGCATCTTGGAGCCGACCCCCGACTGGGGCCGGCTGTTCCACACGGCCGGCCAGGTGTACGAGGGCGACCCGACCTTCCTGCTCTTCCCCGGCGCCGCGATGGTGATCTTCGTGCTCTGCTTCAACCTGCTCGGGGACTCGGTCCGGGACGCCTTCGATCCCAAGTCCGGACGCTGATCGTCCACGTGAAAAGGGCCAGCTGTCGGCCCCCCACACCGGTCGCGTACCGGATGCGTCAGACAGCACCATCTGGACAACGACTGACAGGCAGGTGCATGCATCCTCATGAATACACTCTCCACGCGTAGAACCCGCGCCGTGATCGTGGCCCTGGCGGCCGGTTCACTCACGCTCACCGCCTGCAGCGGCGGCAGCGGCTCGGGCAACGACAAGGCGCAGACCGACAAGGACGCGGCCGCACAGTCGAAGGTGGTGCCGCTCGGCACCGCGGCCCAGTCCAACGGGCCCGCGGCCGCGGTCGCGGGTGCACGCAACGGCGGCACCATCACCGTCTACCAGCGGGACAGCTTCAACCACCTGGACCCGGCTCAGCAGTACGTCAGCGACGTGGGCGACCTGGCCAAGCTGATCTTCCGAGGCCTGACCACCTACACGCAGGACGACAAGGGCAACAAGACCCTCGTCGGTGACCTCGCCACCGACGCCGGCCAGATGTCCGACGGCGGCAAGACCTGGAAGTACACGCTCAAGGACGGCATCAAGTTCGAGGACGGCAAGCCGATCACCTCGAAGGACATCCGGCACTCCATCGAGCGCATGTACGCCCCGTTCGTCAACGAGGGTCCCACCTACATCCAGCAGTGGCTGTCGGGCGGGGGCACGAGCTACCGCAAGGCGCTGCCGGACGGCCCGTACAAGGGCGACCACCTGCCCAAGTCAGTGCTGGACACCCCGGACGACAAAACCGTCGTCTTCCACTTCAAGAAGCCGCAGACGCAGCTGCCCTACGCGCTGGCGATGGCGGGCTACAGCGCAGTCCCGGACAGCGCCAAGGACACCAAGGACAACTACGACGTCGCGCCGGTCACCAGCGGCCCGTACAAGATCGCGTCGTTCAAGGCCGGCAAGTCCATGCAGCTGGTGCGGAACAAGAACTGGGACCCCAAGACCGACCCGTCGCGCCACCAGTACGTCGACGGCTACAACATCTCCTTCAACCACCAGTTCTCCGACTCCACCAAGCGGCTGAAGGCCGACCAGGGCGAGGACAAGACCGCCATCAGCTTCACCAACGCCGTGGAGCCGACGCTGACCAAGCAGGTGCTGGACGACCCCAGCGCCAGCAAGCGCCTGGTGCAGGGCTACCAGCCCTACGTCTGGCAGCTGAACATGAACATGGACCGCATCAAGGACAAGCGGATCCGTGACGCCATAACCTACGCCGTGCCGAGCCAGCAGGTCGTCCGGATCGAGGGCGGCAGCTACGGCGGTGAGGTCGCCGGCGGTCTGCTCTCCCCGACCGTCGCGGGCTACGAGAAGGGCTACGACCCCTACGGCAAGCTGAAGAAGCCGAACGGCGACCCGGAGAAGGCCAAGAAGCTCCTCAAGGAAGCCGGCAAGGTGGGCATGAAGCTCGTCTACGCCTACGCCAACACCGAGATCCGGCAGAACGAGGCCGTCGCCATCGCCAACGGGCTGACCCAGGCCGGCTTCAACGTCCAGAAGAAGGAGGTCGACTCCTCCTCCTGGTACCAGCAGATGGGCAAGGTCAAGAACGGCTTCGACGTTTATCTGACCGGCTGGGGCCAGGACTGGCCGGACGCCTCGACCGTCATCCCGCCGTCCTACGACGGCAGCACCATCGAGGACGGCGCCACCAACTACTCGCACATCCGGGACCAGCACGTCACCGACGAGATCAAGCGCATCCAGCAGATCCCGGACGTGAAGAAGCAGACCGCGGAGTGGCAGAAGCTCCACCACTACATCGTGGAGAAGGTCAACCCGGCCGTCCCGGTGTTCTACGTCAAGTTGCTCCAGCTGTACGGCTCGAAGATCGGCGGTGTCCGCTACAACACGGACACCAACTACCTCGACGTGAACACCCTGTTCATCAAGAAGTAAGCAGAAGCAAGCACCTGTAGAAGGCATTCCGGAGTGCGCGTGCATGGCGGTGCGCGCACTCCGGAGCCTTCCCGCTACCCCTCACCCCACTGCAGCCGCCGTCCTGAGAGCAGCGAACTGTCATGCTTCCCTTTCTACTTCGCCGGACGCTCGGCGCGGTCGTCATCCTCCTCCTGCTGAGCGCCTTCACCTTCTTCGTCTTCTTCTCGGTGGGCGATCCCGCGTTGATGGCGTGCGGCAAGAACTGCACCGCCGGCAACGTCGAGCTGATCCGCCAGAACCTGGGCCTGGACCAGCCCGTGCCGGTCCAGTACTGGCACTTCCTCGCCGGTATCTTCGCGGGCCGCGACTTCTCCCTGGGCCACTGCAGCGCCCCCTGCTTCGGCTACTCCTTCGCCACCAAGCAGGACGTCTGGTCCACGATGATGGACCGGCTGCCGCTCACCGCGTCGCTGGCCCTTGGCGGTGCCGTGGCGTTCCTGGTGATCGGCCTGGGCGCCGGTCTGCTCGCGGCCTGGAAGCGCGGCTCGCTGCTGGACAAGACGGTCACCGGTGTGTCGATGGTCCTCAGCTCGGTGCAGATCTACATCCTCGGCCCCGTCGTGCTGGGCATCTTCGTCTACAGCGGCATCATGGCCGCTCCCCAGTACGTGGAACTCAGCAGCGACCCGGCCGGCTGGTTCATGGGCCTGCTGATCCCGTGGCTGGTGATGGCGACGATCTTCACCGCGCAGTACACCCGTATGGCGCGCTCAACGATGATCGAGCAGCTTCAGGAGGAGCACGTCCGCACCGCCAAGGCGAAGGGCATGCCGGGGCGTTATGTCTTCCTGCGGTACGCCTGGCGCGGTTCGCTGATCCCGATCGTCACCATCCTCGGTGTGGATCTGGGAACGCTCTTCGGCGGCGCGATGATCACCGAGTTCACCTTCCAGCTGGCGGGACTCGGCCGGCTGGCGGTCGACTCGGTCACCACCCTCGACCTGCCCATGGTGATGGGCGTGATGCTCTTCAGCGCCGCCCTGATCCTGATCTGCAACATCATCGTGGATGCGACGTACGCCTTCATCGACCCGCGCGTGCGCCTGTCCTAGGAGAGCCTGAAGTGACCACACTCACCAAGACCGAAGGCACCGAGGTGCCGGCCGGGTCCGACCCCTTCCTGTCCGTCCGTGATCTGCATGTGCGGTTCTCCACCGAGGACGGCATCGTCAAGGCGGTCGACGGTCTCTCCTTCGATCTGGAACGCGGCGAGACGCTCGGCATCGTCGGTGAATCGGGCTCCGGCAAGTCGGTGACCAACCTCGCGATCCTGGGGCTGCACAACCCGAAGGCCACCACGATCGGCGGCGAAATCGTCCTGGACGGGGACGAGCTGACCGGAGCCCGGGAGAAGACCCTGGAAAAGCTCCGCGGCAACAAGATGGCCATGATCTTCCAGGACGCGCTGACCGCCCTGTCGCCGTACTACACGGTCGGCCGGCAGATCGCCGAGCCGTTCATGAAGCACACCGGCGCCGGCAAGCGCGAGGGCCGGCAGCGCGCCATCGAGATGCTGACCAAGGTCGGCATCCCGCAGCCCGGCCTGCGGGTGGACGACTATCCGCACCAGTTCTCCGGCGGTATGCGCCAGCGCGCGATGATCGCCATGGCGCTGGTCTGCAACCCCCAGCTCCTGATCGCCGACGAGCCGACCACCGCTCTGGACGTCACCGTCCAGGCGCAGATCCTCGACCTGCTCAAGGACCTCCAGCAGGAGTTCGGCTCGGCGATCATCCTGATCACCCACGACCTCGGCGTGGTCGCGAACACGGCGGACAAGCTGCTGGTGATGTACGCCGGCCGGGCCGTGGAGCGGGGTTCGGTCAAGGAGATCCTCACCCAGCCCCGCCACCCGTACACCTGGGGCCTGCTCAGCTCGATGCCGCGGCTGTCCTCGGACGTCAGCGAGGCGCTGCACCCGATCCCGGGTTCCCCGCCGAGCCTGCTCAACCCGCCCTCGGGCTGCGCCTTCCACCCCCGCTGCGGCTTCACGTCCGAGGTCGGCGGTGCGCGCTGCACCGACGAGCGGCCGCTGCTGGAGCTGGGGCGCGCCGCCGCGTGCCACCTGAGCGCCGAGCAGAAGCAGACCTTCTTCACCGAGCAGATCAAGCCCCGGCTGGGCTAGGGAGCGACCACCATGACAGACCACGTCACCCTCCCGGCGCCGCGCGACGCCGCGCCCACGCCGGGCGAGCCGCTGCTCACCGCCGAGGGCCTGACCAAGCACTTCCCCATCTACGGCGGCTTTCCGTTCAAGCGGAAGGTCGGCGCGGTGCAGGCGGTCGACGGCGTCGACCTGACCGTGCACGGGGGCGAGAGCTTCGGCCTGGTCGGCGAGTCGGGCTGCGGCAAGTCCACCACCGGACGGCTGCTCACCCGGCTCATGGAGCCGACCTCCGGCAAGATCACGTACGCGGGCCAGGACATCACGCGCGCCAACCGCAAGGAACTGGCACCGGTCCGCTCCGAAATCCAGATGATCTTCCAGGACCCGTACGCCTCGCTGAACCCGCGGCAGACGGTGGGCACCATCATCGACGGCCCGATGGAGATCAACGGGATCAATCCGCCCGGTGGCCGGGAGAAGCGGATCCGGGAGCTCCTGGAGACCGTGGGTCTCAACCCGGAGCACTACAACCGCTTCCCGCACGAGTTCTCCGGCGGTCAGCGCCAGCGCATCGGGGTGGCCCGTGCGCTCGCCCTGGAGCCGAAGCTGATCATCGCCGACGAGCCGGTCTCCGCGCTCGACGTCTCCATCCAGGCGCAGGTCATCAACCTGCTCCAGAAGCTCCAGCGGGAGCTGGGCATCGCGTTCCTGTTCATCGCCCACGACCTGGCGATCGTGCGGCACTTCAGCGAGCGGGTCGCGGTGATGTACCTCGGCAAGATCGTCGAGGTCGGATCGCGCGACGAGATCTACAACCGGCCGCGCCACCCGTACACCCATGCGCTGCTCTCGGCGGTGCCGGAGGCCAAGCTGGTGGAGAGCGAGGAGGAGGACCGCGAACGCATCCGCCTCGCCGGTGACGTCCCCTCCCCCGTCAACCCGCCCTCCGGCTGCCGGTTCCGTACGCGGTGCTGGAAGGCACAGGACAAGTGCGCGACCGAGGAGCCGCCGCTCGTTCAGCTCACCGGCAACAAGAGCGGCCATCTCACGGCCTGCCACTTCCCGGAGGAGCCGACGACCGCGGCCCGCGACGAGGACATCGTCCTCGACCCGGCGCTGGCCGCGATGGAGGACGCCGAGCCGGCCGACGAGGGCGGCAAGACCGACTGAAGCCGGCCACCGCGCGAACCCGAAGCCGGACGAGCCGCACGAGCCGGAGCCCGCTTCCCCTACGGGAGGCGGGCTCCGGCCGTAAGGGCCCGCGCCGACGGGCTGGTCCGGCCCGGAAAGGCGCATCGGCCTGCCGGTCGGTACCGGCAGGCCGATGGCTGAAGGCGGACACGCCGGCTCCGGATGCAGAGGCTGAGCGCGTCGGCCGGTACCGCTCCGGTGTGGCCGGGCAGCGGTACCGGAGAGGTACCGACTAGTTGTAGTCGGCCACCCACCACTTCTGCTCGGTGGTGTGGCCCGGGGTGCAGACCGCATTACCCCCCGACACCTTGAGGAAGCAGCGGCCGAGGCCATTCCCGTAGATGGCCTTCTCCCCGTCGTGGAAGGAGTTCACGCTCCACGCCGCGGACCACGTGCTCGGGTCGCTGGTGCACTTCTTCGCGTAGACGGCGCCGCCGCTGTTCTTCTTGGTCACCAGACAGGGGCCCGCCGCCGGATTCGCATACGCCGAGATAATCTCGTCGCCGGGGTAATTCGCCCAGTTCTGCTTCGCATCACCGGTGTTGCACTTCACCGCGGTCACGCGCTTGTCGAAGCCATTGAACTTGAGGCACTTGCCGGATACCACGTTCTTGATGTTGAAACCCTGGACGGGTGCGGCAGATGCCGACGTCGCACCAAGAGTCGCCAGTCCGGTCATCGCCAGACCGGCGATGGTCATACCGAAGCTACGCTTCATCATTCCCCCTGTTGTACCTCTGTTTTTGTCTCTGTTCGGTCGGCACCGACAGGTCCGCCCATTTCGCCGCTCTCGCGACGTATGCACGCCTGTCCTTTCCCGTGCAGCGGTCACCTGCACGGGAATGCCTCGCCGATCGCCTTCCGGTGGCGACCGACGAGACCATTCAAGCTGAAGTCGATCTTCTTCGCGTGCGCATTTAACAAGTATTGACCAGGCGGTTTTCCGGGTCCGCACTTTCCTCGTTCCAGGCGGCTATGCCAGCTGATGCGGCGAATTGACGGACTTTTCCTCACTCACTCTCGCTCGCCACCACCTGCCGCTCCTCGGCGAAATGGCACGCCGAGGCGTGCCCGGCCGGCCCCTTCGTCTCCCGGAATTCCGGCGGCACTTCCAGCGCCGGTACGACCTCCGCGCACAGCTGCCGGGCCTTCCAGCACCGCGTGCGGAAGCGGCAGCCGGAGGGCGGGGCGGCGGGCGAGGGGACGTCGCCCGCCAGCAGGATGCGCTCGCGGTGGCTGCGGGCGTCCGGGTCGGGGACGGGGACGGCGGACAGCAGGGCCTGGGTGTACGGGTGGGTGGGGTGCTCGTAGATCTGCTCGCCGGTGCCGGTCTCGACGAGCCGGCCCAGGTACATCACCGCGACGCGGTCGGAGATGTGCCGTACGACGGACAGGTCGTGGGCGATGAAGACGTACGACAGGTCGAACTCGTCCTGCAACTGCTCCAGCAGGTTGACCACCTGTGCCTGGACGGAGACGTCCAGCGCGGAGACCGGTTCGTCAGCGACGATGATCTCCGGGCGCAGCGCGAGGCCGCGGGCGATTCCGATGCGCTGGCGCTGGCCGCCGGAGAACTGGTGCGGATAGCGGTTGATGTACTCGGGGTTGAGCCCCACCACGTCCAGGAGTTCTTGGACCCTTCTGCGGCGGTCTCCCTTGGGGGCCACCTCGGGGTGGATCTCGTACGGCTCGCCGATGATGTCGCCGACGGTCATCCGGGGGTTCAGGGAGGTGTAGGGGTCCTGGAACACCATCTGGATATTGCGGCGTACGGCCCGCAGGGCCCGCCCGGAGAGGGTGCTGATGTCCTCGCCGCGGTACCGGATCTGACCTGCCGTCGGCCGCTCCAGGCCGACCAGGAGCTTGGCGACCGTGGACTTGCCGCAGCCCGATTCGCCGACGATGCCGAGCGTTTCGCCCTGGTGGAGGTCGAAGGAGACCCCGTCGACGGCCCGGACCGCGCCGACCTGTTTCCTGAACAGCACGCCCTGGGTGAGCGGGAAGTGTTTGACCAGGTCGCGGATCTCCAGCAGCGGCGCGGGGGCACCGGCCGCCGGGGTGCCGCCCTCACCGGGCCCCATCAAGCGTCTCCTTCCAGAAGTGGCAGGCGCTGGCCCGTCCTGGCCCGGCCTCGTAGAGCGGTGGGAGGTCGGTGCGGCAGACGTCCTGGGCCAGCGGACAGCGCGGGTGGAAGGGGCAGCCCGGCGGGATGGCGGTCAGATTGGGCGGCAGGCCCTTGATCGCGTACAGCCGCTGCCCCTTCTGGTCCAGCCGAGGGATGGAGTCCAGCAGACCGCGGGTGTACGGGTGCGCGGGCGCCCGGTAGAGCTGGTGGACGGGGGCGGTCTCGACGATCCGGCCCGCGTACATCACCGCGATGGTGTCGGCGACGTCCGCGACCACCCCGAGGTCATGGGTGATCAGGATCAGCCCCATGGTGAGTTCCCGCTGCAGCTCCGCCAGCAGGTCCATCACCTGCGCCTGGACCGTGACGTCCAGCGCCGTGGTCGGCTCATCGGCGATGATCAGGTCGGGGCCGAGGGCCAGCGCCATCGCGATCATGATGCGCTGGCGCATCCCGCCGGAGAACTGGTGCGGATAGTCGCCCACCCGCGCGCGGGCCGCGGGAATGCCGACCCGCTCCATCAGCTCCACGGCCCTGCCGCGGGCATCCTTACGGGACATCCCCTCGTGGACCTCGAACATCTCCCCGAGCTGAGCCCCGACGGTGAGGACCGGGTTCAGGGCGGACAGCGAGTCCTGGAAGATCATCGCCATCTTGGCGCCGCGGACCTTCCGCCGCTCCTCCTTGCGCAGGGTGAGCAGATCGCGCCCCTGGAAGATGATCTCGCCGCCGGTGACGAACCCCGGCGGCGAGTCGAGGATGCCCATCACGGCCTGGGCGGTCACGGACTTGCCGGAGCCGGACTCCCCGAGCACCGCCAGCGTCTGCCCCGGCGCCACCCGGTAGCTGACGCCGTTGACGGCCTTCGCCACGCCGTCGCGGGTACGGAACTCGACCCGCAGGTCGCGCACGTCGAGCAGGGCCGGCTCCGCGAGCGCCGTGCCGCCGCCGGCGGGCCTGTGGTCCGCTTCCTCGTTCGTCATCTTCCGGCTCCTCAGCGCAACTTGGGGTCGAGGGCGTCGCGCACCGCGTCGCCGAGCATGATGAACGCCAGCACCGTGATGCTCAGTGCGCCCGCGGGCCACAGCAGCATGTGCGGCGCGCTGCGGATGTAGGTGGAGGCCGTGGAGATGTCGATGCCCCAGGAGACGGTGGGCGGTTTCAGGCCCGCGCCGAGGTAGGAGAGCGTGGCCTCCAGCGCGATGTACGTACCGAGCGCGATGGTGGCGACGACGATGACCGGTGCGACGGCGTTGGGCGCGATGTGCCGCAGCAGCATCCGTCCGTTGCCGGCGCCCAGCGCCCGTGCGGCCTGGACGTAGTCGTTCTGCTTGGCGGTGACGACGGAGCCGCGGGCGATACGGGAGACCTGCGGCCAGCCGAGCAGCACGATGAAGCCGACCACCGGCCAGACCGTGCTGCTGGTGACGACCGAGAGGAAGACCAGGCCGCCGAGGATCACCGGGATGCCGAAGAAGATGTCGGCGAGCCGGGAGAGCAGGTTGTCCCCCCAGCCGCCGAAGAAGCCGGCCAGCCCGCCCAGCAGGCTGCCGAGCAGCGCCGCGCCGGTCGTGGCGCAGACGCCGACGGTGATGGAGGCGCGGGCCCCGTAGACCACCCGGGTGTAGACGTCCCGGCCCTGGGTGTCGAAGCCGAAGGGGTGGCCGGGCTGGGAGCCCTGCTGTGCCTTGGCGAGGTCCGCGCGGTACGGGTTGCCGGTGGCGATCAGCTGCGGCCAGATCGCGATGATCACCAGGAACACGATGACCAGCGCGGAGAGAACGAACACGGGGTTGCGGTAGAGATCGTGCCAGGCGTCGCTCCACAGGCTGCGGGGCTTGCCGGGCTCCTTGCCGGGCGGTCCGGCGCTTGGCGGGGCCGCACCGGGCCGCCGCTCCAGCGACTCCGCCTCGCCGATGGCCAGCGCGGCGGAGCCGCCGTCGCCGTGGCCGATGGCTTCCTTGGGGACGTAGGGCTCAGGCATAGCGGATCCTCGGGTCGAGGACGGCGTACAGCAGGTCGACGAGGAGGTTCGCCAGGAGGAAGACCAGCACCAGGATCGTCACGAAGCCCACGACGGTCGGCGAGTTCTGCCGCAGGACTCCCTGGTAGAGCTGGAAGCCGACGCCGTGGATGTTGAAGATGCGCTCGGTGACGATCGCGCCGCCCATCAGGGCGCCGATATCCGTGCCGATGAAGGTGACCACGGGGATCAGCGAGTTGCGCAGCAGATGCCGGGTGATGACCCGGCGCCGGGGCAGGCCCTTGGCCACGGCCGTACGGACGTAGTCGGCGCGGGCGTTCTCCGCGATCGAGGTCCGCGTCAGCCGGGTGACATAGGCGAGCGAGACCAGGGCCAGCACCAGCCCCGGCAGCAGGAGTTCGTTCAGTGGCGCTTCGGGGGCGACGGACGGCGCGGCCCAGCCCCACTGCACCCCGAACAGGAACTGCAGCAGATAGCCGCTGACGAACGTCGGGATGGACACCACGACGAGCGTGAGGACGAGGACCGTGGTGTCGACGTCCCGGCCGCGGCGCAGCCCGCTGAACACCCCCAGCACGATGCCCGCCACCATCTCGATCACGATGGCGAGGACCGTCAGCCGCAGCGTGACGGGAAAGGAGGAGGCCATCAGCTCGGTGACCGACTGGCCGTTGAACGCGGTGCCGAAGTTCCCCTGGAAGATCTGGCCCATGTAGTGCAGATACTGCTTCCACAGCGGCTCGTCGAGGTAGAGGTCGCGGCGGATCTGCGCGGCGGTGGCGGGGTCGGGGGCCCGGTCGCCGAACATCGCGGCCACGGGGTCGCCCAGTGCGTAGACCATGAAGAAGATCAGGAAGGTGCTGCCGATGAACACCGGGATCATCTGGAGCAGCCGCCGGATCACATAGCGTCCCATGGAGCGTCAACCTCCTTCACACCGCAGTCAGTTGACCTTGATCTCGTTGTAGACGGGCACGCTGAACGGATTCAGTGACACGTTGCTGATCCGGTCGGAATAGCCGGCGCTGCCGTTCTGGTACCAGAGCGGAATGGCCGGCATCTGCTGGGCGAGGATCTTCTCCGAGTCCTGGAAGGTCGCGACGGCCCGGCGGGTGTCCGTCGCCGCGTTCGCCTCGTTCACCAGCTTGTCGAAGGCGCGGTTGCTGAACTTTCCGTCGTTGGAGGAGGCGTCGGTGTAGTACAGCGGCTGCAGGAAGTTCTGGATCAGCGGGTAGTCCATCTGCCAGCCGGCCCGGAACGGCCCGGTCATCCGCCTGGCAGTGATCTTGTTCCGGAAGTCGGCGAAGGTCCCGACCGGGTTGCCGACGCAGGCATTGTCGTCCCCCAGTGACTTGTTGACGCTGTTGCAGAGGGCGTCGACCCAGTCCTTGTGGGAGCCCGTATCGGCGTTGTACGAGAGGGTCATCGACCCGCCGGGAATTCCGCCCCCCTCCTTGATCAGCTGCTTCGCCCTGGCCGGGTTGAACACACAGGCGTCGCCGCACAGCCCCGCCTTGTAGCCGCCCTTCGCCCCCAGTACCGGCGAGGTCCAGTCGGTGGCGGGGGTGCGGGTCCGCTGGAAGATCTCCCGGGTGATCTGGTTCCGGTCGATGGCCATCGACAGACCGCGCCGCAGCTTCTCCGCGCCCGGGTGGTTCCACCGCTTGTCGTACATGGGGAAGGTCAGGGTCTGGATGATCCCGGCCGGCTGGTTGATGTAGCGGCCGCCGAGGTCCGTCTTCACATGTGTGAGCTGCGCGGCCGGCACATCGTCGACCAGATCGATATTGCCCGCCTGCAGATCGGTGTAGGCGGTGTTGTTGTCCGTATAGACCCGCAGGTCGATCCCGCCGTTGCGTGCCGGATCGTCACCCGGGTACTTCTGCCATTTCCGCATCCGCAGCACGGACCCCTTGTCATAGGAGTCCACGAGATACGGGCCGTTTCCGACGGGATTCCCGAGCCAGGCGTCGTGATGGCGGAAGAATGCCTGCGGGAGCGGCATGAAGGCCGCGTACCCCAGGGTGTCGGGCCAGCTGGAGAATTTCTGGTTGAGTTTGACGGTGAAGGTGTGGTCATCCTTCACCACCAGCCCCGACAGGGTCCTGGCCCGCGGGTGGCCGCTGTCCGGATGCACCTGGGCAAAGCCGTCGATATAGGAGAAGAATGCCGCGTTCTTCTGCTTGTTGCTCAGCAGCGCACCGTAGTTCCAGGCATCCACGAAGGACCGGGCCGTGACCTTTTCACCATTGCTGAAGGTCCAGCCCTTCTTCAGCGTCACCGTGAAATTCCGCGAATCCTTCGTTTCGATGCGGTCGGCGATCACATTCTCCGCCGCGCCGGTCTTCGGGTCGTAGCGCTTGAGCCCCCGGAACAGCATCTCCAGAACCTTGCCGCCCTGGACCTCATTGGTGTTCGCCGGCTCCAGCGGATTCTGCGGATCGCCCCAGGACGAGCTGACCACCCCGGAGCGGCTTGCGCCGGCCCCGCCTCCGCAGGCCGTGGCCACGAGAGCGACGACGACGGCACAGCCGCCCCACCTCGCACGCGTGGCTCTCCGCATGACGCCTCCTCAGGTCCGGATCATGCCTAGCCACATCAGAGCGCAAAGGGGGAGGTACCGCACTTCGGCGGCGACCGCCCCTGCTCCGAAGACCGGAGAAAACCCTCGGATGCCCGAGCGGTGACGGAGCGGAGGAGCCCCGGCCGGCCCTTCGTCGTCTCCTCGGTGGCCCGGGCGCGGACCGCCCCGCCGCGCTCCGGGTACGCGAACGGGGCACCCCTCACGTGGAGGGGCGCCCCGTTTTACCGCTTGGCGCGGTTACCGCTTGGCGCGGTCCTTCAGCGCTTCGCGCGGGAAGCAGTGCGGCCGCGCTCCTTCTGGTCCAGGACGACCTTGCGGATGCGCACGGCCTCGGGGGTCACCTCGACGCACTCGTCGTCGCGGCAGAACTCCAGGGACTGCTCCAGCGACAGCTTGCGCGGCGGCACGATCGCCTCGAACGAGTCGGCCGAGGAGGAGCGCATGTTGGTGAGCTTCTTCTCCTTGGTGATGTTGACGTCCATGTCGTCGGAGCGCGAGTTCTCGCCGACGATCATGCCCTCGTACACCTCGGTGCCCGGGTCGGTGAAGAGCACACCGCGCTCCTGGAGGTTGGTCATCGCGAAGGCGGTGACCGCACCGGAGCGGTCGGCGACCAGGGAGCCGTTGTTACGGGTGGAGAGCTGGCCGAACCACGGCTCGTGGCCCTCGTGGATGGAGTGCGCGATACCGGTGCCGCGGGTGTTGGTCAGGAACTCGGTACGGAAGCCGATCAGGCCGCGGGAGGGGACGACGAACTCCATGCGGACCCAGCCGGAGCCGTGGTTGGACATGTTGTCCATCCGGCCCTTGCGGACACCCATCAGCTGGGTGACGGCGCCCATGTGCTCCTCGGGCACGTCGATGGTCATGCGCTCGACGGGCTCGTACGTCTTGCCGTCGACCTGCTTGGTGACGACCTGCGGCTTGCCGATGGTCATCTCGAAGCCCTCGCGGCGCATCTGCTCGACCAGGATGGCCAGCGCCAGCTCACCACGGCCCTGCACCTCCCAGGCGTCGGGGCGCTCGGTGTCCAGCACGCGCAGCGAGACGTTACCGATCAGCTCGCGCTCCAGGCGGTCCTTGACCTGGCGGGCGGTGACCTTGCGGTCCTTGACCGCGTTCTTGGCGTCCGCGCCCTTGCCGGTGCCGCCACGGCCGACCAGCGGCGAGGTGTTGGTGCCGATGGTCATGGAGATGGCCGGCTCGTCGACCGTGATCAGCGGCAGCGCGATCGGGTTCTCCGGGTCGGCCAGGGTCTCGCCGATCATGATGTCGGGGATACCGGCGACCGCGCAGATGTCGCCCGGACCGGCCACCTCGGCGGGCTTGCGGGTCAGCGCCTCGGTCATCATCAGCTCGGTGATGCGGACGTTCTGGATCGTGCCGTCGCGCTTGATCCAGGCGACGTTCTGACCCTTGCGCAGCTCGCCCTGCTCGACCCGGAGCAGCGCGATACGGCCGAGGAAGTTGTCCGCGTCGAGGTTGGTGACGTGGGCCTGGAGCGGGGCGGCCGCGTCGTACTCCGGCGCCGGGGCGTGCTCCAGCAGCGTGGTGAAGAACGGCTGGAGGTTCTCGCTGTCGGCGGGGACGGTGCCGTCCTCCGGCTTGGTCAGCGAAGCGACGCCGTCACGGGCACAGGCGTAGACGATCGGGAACTCGATCTGGTCCTCGTCCGCGTCCAGGTCCAGGAAGAGGTCGTAGGTCTCGTTGACGACCTCGTCGATGCGGGAGTCGGGGCGGTCGGTCTTGTTGATGCACAGGATGACCGGCATCCGGGCCGCGAGGGCCTTGCGGAGCACGAAGCGGGTCTGCGGGAGCGGGCCCTCGGAGGCGTCGACCAGCAGGACGACCGCGTCGACCATCGACAGACCGCGCTCGACCTCGCCACCGAAGTCGGCGTGGCCGGGGGTGTCGATGATGTTGATCGTGATCGGGTCCCCGCCGTCCTTGGGGTGATACTTCACCGCCGTGTTCTTGGCGAGGATCGTGATGCCCTTCTCACGCTCCAGGTCGTTGGAGTCCATCATCCGGTCGTCAAGCTTCTCGGCGGCGTGCTCGGCGAACGCGCCGGCCTGCTTGAGCATGGCGTCGACGAGGGTCGTCTTCCCGTGGTCGACGTGGGCGACGATGGCTACGTTACGAATGTCGTGGCGCGTGGGCATACTGGCGGCGCTTCTCCCGGAATCGTGGGTGGCGACACGTCCATTCGGTACGCGCGCCTGCCGGGCATAACGAAGCCACGGCCTCACCCCATCGTACGGGGCTGCGGCGGCATTGGCCGCCGCAGCCCGTATCTACGCCGCCTGACCTGCGGTTTCTTGCCTTTTATTCGTCAGGGTGCCGACCCGGCTACATCTGGTAGCCGATGTCCTGGAAACGGGGCGTGGCGAAGCCGAAGGCGCCGACGTTGGCGAGCGTCTTCTTCGTGGCCACCAGCTCGGGCCGCTGGTAGAGCGGAATCGATCCGGCGGCCGCCCAGATCCTGGCGTCGGCCTGCTCGACCAGGGTGTGCGCGGCGCCCTCGTCCAGCTCGGAGGCGGCCTGGTCGAAGAGCTGGTCGATGTGGTCGGTGCCGACCCGGGTGTAGTTCTGCTCGACGGTCAGCGAGCCGTCGGGCGCGGGCTGCGGCTTGGCGTAGATCGGCCGGGCGTCGGTCGCCGGGTAGGCGGTGCCGGGCCAGGAGTACAGCGCCAGGTCGTAGTCGCCGGAGGCGATGTGGTCCTGGAAGTAGCTGGCGTCGGAGACCCGCTGGAGGGAGGTCTGTACGCCGATCTTGCCGAGCATTTCGGCGATCTGCCGTCCGACGGTGCGCAGCTGTGCGGAGCCGGCCCCGTCGGGGAGCACGAAGCGCAGGGTGAGCGGCCTGCCGTTCTTCCTGACGGCGGCGATCTTGGTTCCCTTCTGGCCGGCCGGCCGTGGTGCGAAGGCCGCGTCGGCGGGCCGTTCGGCGGCCGCGTGCAGGGCGCCCGGGTGGCCGCCGGACCCCGGCAGATTCGGGGCCTGCCCGGTCTCGATCAGCTCTGCGGCGCCGAGCGTCTGTGCCGCGCGCTTCTTGTACTGCTTGTACCTGCCGTACGCCGCTGACGTGGTGTCACCGTCCGCCCGGTCCTTCTCCCGGGCCGCCGCCTCCTTGTAGAACGAGGCGCTCTGCCGCAGCAGGGCGGCCTGCTGGACCTCGGAGCCGACCGCGCCGGTGAAGGACAGCGGGGCCTTTGCGGCGGCGGGCCGCATGCCGTCGGACCGTTCGCCCCTGGCGGGCGGGGCGGCATGGCCACGGCCGGAGCGGGCCGGGTTGCGGTCGTCGGCCTCGCCGTCGTCCCCGCCGTCGGACCGGTCGCCGGCCCCCTCGTTGCCGTAGCGGTCGTCCGACGTGTCGTCGCCGTCCTCGTCGGCGGCGCGGCCCGCGCCGGGCACCGGTGCGCCCGCTTTCCCGCCGGCCTGCTGACGGTCGGTGTCGTCGCTCTTCCAGCCGGCTTCGGCGAGCAGCGCCTTGGCCGCCCCGGTGTCCTGGCCGCCGAGCGCATCGCTGTGGTCCTGGTAGCCGTATTGCTCGGCCATCAGCAGATGGCTGCCGAGCGGCCTGGACGGCAGGTCGAGCGGCTTGAGGACGGTGTCCGCGAGCTCCTGGCGGTCGAGGGCACGGGCCACCGCACGGCGCACCCGGTCGTCGGCCAGCGGCCCGCTGCTGCCGTTGAGGGCGAGCTGGGTGTAGGCGGGCTCCAGGGCCTTGCGGATGGTGTAGCCCCGCAGTGCGGCGTTCTCCGCCGCGGCGGCCTTGGCGCCGGGGCGGGCCCCGGCGCGGTTCTCCCCGCCCTGCGGGCCCGCGTTGTCGTCGCCGGGCTCGTGGGGCCCGGCGGAGGCGGCGCTCCGGGCGGAGGCGACCCGCTTCGCGGCGACCTGGTCGACCGCGGCGACATCGATACTCCCGTCGGCGAGCGCCGCGGCCCGCTTGTCGCCGGGCAGCGACTGCAGCACGATCCTCTTGAGCAGGGCGGGATCGCCCCACCACTTCGGGTTGCGCACGAGGACGACGCGCCTTTCCTTGGCGTCCCGCTTCTGGACGAGGAACGGCCCGGCGCTGACCTTCAGTTGCGCACGGGCGCCGTCGTTGAAGGCGTCGGCGCTGCCCATCACGCTCTTGGGGTAGAGCGGGGTGAACAGCGACTCCCAGTCGGCGTAGGGGCGGGCGAAGGTGACCTTGACCTCGCGGGAGTCCGCGCCCTGTTCGACCTTGCCGATCCGGTCGTAGCCGGCGTTGCGGGCGGTCCAGAAGGCGTTGTCCTTGCCGCGCAGCGCGATCCACTGGGCGATGAAGTCGGCGGCGGTGATCGGCCGCCCGTCGCTCCACCGCGCCTTGGGGTTGATCTTGTAGGTGACGACCTGTTTGGGGTCGCGGGCGCTGATGTCCGCGGCGTCCAGGTAGTCGCCGTTGCGCTGTGGCCTGCCGCTCGCGTCGATGGTGAACATGCTGGGCAGCACCGCGCCGGTGATCCGCGTGGTGGTCGCGTCGGCGTCGGACTGGAAAGCGTTCAGCGTGCCGGGCATCGCGTCGACGGCCCAGCGCAGCGTCCCGCCCTTCTTCAGTTCGCCGCGGGGCGCGGGGGCGATGTCCTGGGATGCGGTGACGGACGTGTCCCGGGCCTCGTCACTGCATCCGGTCAGGACCGGCAGCGGGAGCAGCACCCCGGCCGCGATGAGCGCGGCACAGCGGCGCCTGCGGCCCGCCGCGCGGCGGCCTGCGGGGTGGTCGTGGTCGGTCATGAGGGTTACCTCCGGGCTCGCCCGCGCCGCGCCGTGCGCCGCCTGGGGCCTGACCGGCGCACCACGTTCGGCCGACTTTGGGGCTCATCACATCTATGGCACCCCTACTGAAAGCGACCCCGCACGGACCGGCCGCCCGACACGTCGGCCGGGCCGCCAAGCCCACCCGCCCGGCCCAACAGCGGGCCCCTCAGCAGCCGGAACCGGGGCCCCCGGACACCCGGAACACCCCCGCGTACCGGCGGTTTTCGTATCCGCGTTCGACCTACGCCGCGGCGCATGGTTGCCGGAACGCACCGGTTCGAGTCGTAATCACGCTCGCCCCCTTCCCAACGCCTACTGTGACGCGCGACACTCTCGGGCGCATGAGATCGCCCACCACACCTTCAAAAGTGAGGGCACGTTATGTCCCTTCAGGACGAATTGACGGCGGTTGAACGCAGCCTGGACGGTCTGGTCCGTTCGGTGGGACGGTTGGAGGCGCAGCTCGACGCCTGTCTGGACATCCGCCGGCTCCGCAGCGACACGGACCATCTGCGCGAAAGCCTGACCCTGCTCAAGCAGAGCGTGGCGGCCGGCCGGCCCCGCCGTCCGAGCGCCGTCGTCGAGGAGATGGTGACGATCCCCGACGCCCCGTACGACGCCACGCTGTGGACCGATGCCGAGGACGAGGGGCTCGGCTCCAGGAACGGCCACGCGCCCTGACGACGCAGCACGCGTCCCGCTCACCGCCCCTCATCCCGTTCCCGCCCCGCCCCGGCGGTGCCTTCGCCGCCCCCGCCCCGACGGAGCGCCCTTCACGGAGACCGACGTTGGCCACTGGCACCGAACCCTCCCCACCAGCGCCCGCGAACGGTGTGCACACCGCCTCGCGCGCCGCCATCCCCGCCCGTCATCTGCGCACCGACCGCTGGTGGCTGGCACCGGCCGGCACCGCCGCCGGTCTGTTCGCGTTCATCGTCTACTCGACCTGGCGGGCGTTCGCGAACGCCGACTACTACCACGCGCCCTATGTCTCGCCGTTCTACTCGCCCTGTCTGGCGGAGAACTGCCGCACCATGCGCGGCGGCCCCAACTGGGAGATCTTCGGCAGCTGGTGGGGCCTGTCCCCCGCGCTGCTCATCCTGATCTTCCCGCTGGGCTTCCGGCTGACCTGCTACTACTACCGCAAGGCCTACTACCGCGGCTTCTGGGCCTCGCCGCCGGCCTGCGCGGTCGCCGAGCCGCACAAGAAGTACACCGGCGAGACCCGCTTCCCGCTGATCCTGCAGAACATCCACCGCTACTTCTTCTACTTCGCGGTGCTGGTCGCGGGCGTGCTGACCTACGACACGGCGCTCACCTTCCGCGACGAGAACTACGCCTGGGGCCATATGGGCCTGGGCACCCTGGTCTTCCTCGCCAACATCGTGCTGATCTGGGCGTACACCCTCTCCTGCCACTCGTGCCGGCACATCATCGGCGGCCGGCTGCGGCACTTCTCCAAGCACCCGGTGCGCTACCGGCTGTGGGGCTGGGTCGGCAGGCTCAACGAGCGGCACATGCTGCTCGCGTGGTCCTCGCTGATCAGCGTGGCCGTCGCCGACTTCTATGTCTTCCTGCTGGCCAGCGGGGCCATCACGGACCCGCGTTTCTTCTGACGACAGCTTCTCCTAAGGAAAGGTGTGCCCTCTGATGGCGCATGTGGACCGGCAGGCATGGGACGTGGTCGTGGTGGGCGCCGGCGGCGCCGGGCTGCGTGCCGCCATCGAGGCCCGCGAGGCCGGCATGCGGACGGCCGTGATCTGCAAGTCCCTGTTCGGCAAGGCGCATACGGTGATGGCCGAGGGCGGCATCGCCGCCAGCATGGGCAATGCCAACGAGCACGACAACTGGCAGGTCCACTTCCGCGACACCATGCGCGGCGGGAAGTTCCTCAACCAGTGGCGGATGGCCGAGCTGCACGCCCGTGAGGCCCCGGACCGGGTGTGGGAGCTGGAGACCTGGGGCGCGCTCTTCGACCGCACCGCGGACGGCCGGATCTCCCAGCGCAACTTCGGCGGCCACGAGTACCCGCGCCTCGCGCACGTCGGCGACCGTACGGGCCTGGAGCTGATCCGCACCCTCCAGCAGAAGATCGTCTCGCTGCAGCAGGAGGACGAGAGGGAGTTCGGCGCGTACAACGCCCGGCTGAAGGTCTTCCAGGAGTGCACGGTCACCCGGGTGCTCACCGAGTCGGCCGGCGGCTCCGCCGCGGGGTCCGGCAGGGTCTGTGGCGCCTTCTGCTACGAGCGGGAGTCCGGCCGCTTCTTCGTGCTGGAGGCCCCGGCGGTGGTGCTGGCCACCGGCGGGATCGGCAAGTCCTTCAAGGTGACCTCGAACTCCTGGGAGTACACCGGCGACGGGCACGCGCTGGCGCTGCTGGCCGGGGCGCCGCTGATCAACATGGAGTTCGTGCAGTTCCACCCCACCGGCATGGTCTGGCCGCCGTCGGTCAAGGGCATCCTCGTGACCGAGTCGGTCCGCGGGGACGGCGGGGTGCTGCGCAACAGCGAGGGCAAGCGCTTCATGTTCGACTACATCCCGGACGTCTTCAAGGACAAGTACGCCCAGACCGAGGAGGAGGGCGACCGCTGGTACGAGGATCCGGACCACAACCGCCGCCCGCCCGAACTGCTGCCCCGCGACGAGGTCGCCCGCGCCATCAACGCCGAGGTCAAGGCGGGCCGCGGCTCCCCGCACGGCGGCGTCTATCTGGATGTCTCCACCCGGATGCCGGCCGAGGTGATCAAGCGGCGGCTGCCGTCGATGCACCACCAGTTCAAGGAGCTGGCGGATGTGGACATCACCGCCGAGCCGATGGAGGTCGGCCCGACCTGTCACTACGTGATGGGCGGGGTGGACGTGGACCCGGACACCGCGGCGGCGACCGGCGTACCGGGCCTGTTCGCGGCCGGTGAGGTGGCCGGCGGGATGCACGGCTCCAACCGGCTCGGCGGCAACTCGCTGTCCGACCTGCTGGTCTTCGGCCGCCGGGCGGGGCTGCACGCGGCCGAGTACACACAGTCGCTGGCCGAACGGCCGGCCGTCGACCCGCTGCAGATCGACACGGCGGAGGCGGAGGCGCTGCGCCCCTTCAGCGCCGAGCTCGTCGAGGCGGACACCGGCCTCGAGCCGGGCCCGGCGGAGAACCCGTACACCCTGCACCAAGAGCTCCAGCAGTCGATGAACGACCTGGTCGGCATCATCCGCAAGGAAGGCGAGATGTTCGAGGCCCTGAAACGGCTGGCCGATCTGCGGGTTCGGGCCCGGCGGGCCGGCGTCGAGGGACACCGGCAGTACAACCCCGGCTGGCATCTGGCGATCGATCTGCGGAACATGCTGCTGGTCAGCGAGTGTGTGGCACGGGCGGCGCTGGAGCGCGAGGAGAGCCGGGGCGGACACACCCGCGACGACCATCCGGCGATGGACCGCACCTGGCGCAACATCAACCTGGTCTGTGAACTCGCCGACCCGCAGGGCGACGCGCGAGCGTCCGACGCGGCACTGGGCCAGATCCGCCTCTCTCGCCGCGAGACCCCGCCGATCCGCCGCGACCTGCTGGAACTGTTCGAGAAGGACGAGCTGGCGAAGTATCTGACCGACGAGGAGCTGAGCCGGTGAGCGTGTCGCAGGAAGAGCAGCAGCAGTCCGGCGTCTACCAGGCGCACTTCCGGGTCTGGCGGGGCGACGCGGGCTCCGGGGACCTGGAGGACTTCACGGTCGAGGTGCACGACGGCGAGGTGGTGCTGGACATCGTCCACCGCCTGCAGGCGACCCAGGCGCCCGATCTCGCCGTGCGCTGGAACTGCAAGGCCGGCAAGTGCGGTTCGTGCAGCGCGGAGATCAACGGGCAGCCGCGGCTGATGTGCATGACCCGGATGTCGGTCTTCGACCGTGCGGAGACCATCACCATCACGCCGATGCGGGCCTTCCCGGTCATCCGCGATCTGGTCACCGATGTGTCCTTCAACTACACCAAGGCCCGCGAGATCCCGGCGTTCGTACCGCCCCCGGAGCTGGGCCCCGGTGAGTACCGGATGCAGCAGGAGGACGTGGGCCGGTCGCAGGAGTTCCGCAAGTGCATCGAGTGCTTCCTGTGCCAGGACACCTGCCATGTCGTCCGGGACCACGAGGAGAACAAGGAGGCCTTCGCCGGTCCGCGCTTCCTGATGCGGATCGCCGAGCTCGACATGCATCCGCTGGACGCGGCCCCACAGGCCGGTCTCGACCGCAAGCGCGCCGCGCAGGACGAGCACGGGCTGGGCTACTGCAACATCACCAAGTGCTGCACCGAGGTCTGCCCCGAACACATCAAGATCACTGACAATGCGCTGATCCCGCTGAAGGAGCGCGCCGCGGACCGTAAGTACGACCCGCTGGTGTGGCTCGGGAACAAGATCCGGCGTCGTGGCGAATGACCGGACGGGCGGGGCCCGGGGCGCGCGCCCCGGGCCCCGCCCGCGTCGTCAGAACCCCAGCCCCTCAGGCCCTCAGTCCCTCAGCCCCTCAGAACAGACTCAGCAGCGCTTCGGCCGGATCGACCGCCACCGACTCCCCGTCCGGTAGCGCGAGCTCGAACCACACGGTCTTGCCGCGCGGGGTGCGGCGGCTGCCCCAGCCCTGGCTCAGCAGACCGACCAGCTGCAGTCCGCGGCCGCCCTCGTCGGTGTCCCGGGCCCGGCGGCGGCGCGGCTGGGCGAGGTCGGCGTCCCAGACCTCGCAGACCAGGGTGCGGTCCAGCAGCAGCCGCAGCCGGATCTCGCCGTGGCCGTGCCGCAGCGCATTGGTCACCAGCTCGCTGACCAGCAGCTCCGTGGTGTCGACCAGCTCCTGCAGGCCCCAGTCCGTCAGCTGGTCACGGGCGAGCTCCCGGGCGCGGGCCACCGAACGGGCCTCCGGCGCCAGGTTCCAGTCGCCCACCGCGTCCTTGGGCAGCCCGTGCACCCGCGCCATCAGCAGCGCGATGTCGTCCTCGCCGTGCGAGGTGTCCATGGCGCTCAGGACCTGGTCGCAGGCGTCCTCCAGCGGACGGTCGGCGCGCGAGAGGGCGGTGCGGAACGCCTGCAGCCCCTCCTCCAGCGGATGGTGGCGGGACTCCACCAGACCGTCGGTGTAGAGCGCCAGCAGCGCCCCGTCCGGCAGCTCGACCTCGATCTCCTCGAACGGTTCGCCGCCCACCCCGAGCGGCATCCCCGGCGGCACGTCGAGCAGCAGCGCGTCCTCGCCGTCCTCGACCAGCGCCGGCGGCAGATGCCCGGCGTTGGCGAACGTAGCGCGCCGGGTGACCGGGTCGTAGACGGCGTAGACACAGGTGGCGAGGTAGACCTCGGAGAGATCGGCGGTAGCGGCGGAGCGGCGCTGTTCCCCCGCACCCTCACCGGCCCCGGACCGGCTGCGGGCGGAGCGCGCGGTCGACGACCTGCCGTCGCCGTCGCCGCCGAGCCCGCGGGCGATCTCATCGAGCGCCGACAGCACCTCGGCGGGCTCCAGGTCCAGCAGCGCCAAGGTCCGTACGGCGGTGCGCAGTTCCCCCATCGCCACAGCGGCGCGCAGCCCGCGTCCCATGACATCGCCGACGACCAGCGCCGTGCGGTGTCCCGGGAGTTCGATGACATCGAACCAGTCGCCGCCGACCTCGGTGGCGGTGGTGCCGGGCAGATAGCGGCAGGCGATGTCCAGACCGGCGGCCTCGGGGTCGCCGGGCGGCAGCAGGCTGCGCTGCAATATCAGGGCGCGCTCGTGCTCCCGGCGGTAGAGGCGGGCGTTGTCGATGCAGACCGCGGCGCGCGCGGCCAGTTCGACGGCGAGCGCGGTGTCGCGCTCCCCGAAGGGCTCGCTGCCCTTCGTACGGGAGAACTGCACCAGTCCGACGACGGTGTCCCTGGCCACCATCGGGACGGCGAGGGTGGAGTGCACCACCGCGCCCAGCTCCGGCCCGTCGTCGCTGTCCCGGCCCGGGATGATCTGTGCGTGGGCGGTCCGCAGCGCGCCCGCGCAGGGGGAGTTGAAGGGGTAGCGGTGGACGGCGCCGACCGCGACCGGCCCCGGTGCGTCGCCGGGGACACCGGGGGCGGTGGCCAGCGGGGCGTCCGACACGGCGCTGGCGAAGGCGACCCGGCGCAGCTCCGCGCTGCCGTCGCTCATGCCGGGCGGGGCCTCGTCGCCCGCCAGCAGGCCCTGGTAGAGGTCCACGGAGGCCAGATCGCAGAACTGCGGTACGGCGACGTCCAGGAGGGTGCGGGCGGTGGTCTCCAGATCGAGGGAGTTGCCTATCCGGGCACCGGCTTCGTTGAGCAGGGCGAGGTTGCGGCGGGCGTTGGCGGCCTCGCGCTCGGCCCGCCGACGGCCCGTCACATCGGCGGCCAGCGCCGCGACGCCGATCGGGCGGCCGCTGGCGCCGTGCAGCCGGTAGAGCGACACCGACCAGCGGCGGCGGTCGTCCTCGGCGGGCGCCATCCCGACCAACTGCATCTCGGTGACCGGCTCGCCGGTGTCCAGGACGCGGCGCAGCGCGACGGTCATCCGCTCGGCCTCGGAGCGCGGCAGGAAGTCGTGCGGACCGCAGCCGCGGTACTTGCTCGCCGGGCCGCCGAAGACCGTGGCGAACCGTTCGTTGACCCGCAGCAGCCGCAGATCCGTGCCGAACAGGGTGAAACCCATGGGAGATTGACCGAAAACGGCCTGCGAGGCGGCGAGGTCGGTCTCGATGCCGCGCAGCGCGCGGACGTCGACGACGAGGCAGACCGCGGCCCGCTCGCCGTTCTCGTCGCGCGAGGGCATCACATAGATCTCGGCGAGCCCGTCGGCGTCCGTGCCCTCTCCCCGGCGGTAGGGCACCAGGCCGGTCCACTCCCGGCCGTCAAGGATCTCGGACACCTTGCGGCGCCCGGTGGCCCGCAACTCGCGCGGGACGAAGGCCTCGACGGGGTCCTTGCCGAGCGCATACCGCGCGGGTATGCCGAGCATGTCCTCCGCCCGCTCGCTCCACTGGTCGATCCGCCCGTCGGGGCCGAGCGAGAAGGAGGCCACGCGAATGTAGTCATAGATCGATCCGGGCCGGCTGCTCTGCCACACGGGCGGGCCTTGCAGCTCCCGCGCGTGTGGGCGGCCACCTGGATCACCGGAGCCGTCCGCACCGCCCTGACCCTCGGCCTGCGCGGGTTCTTCCCCGCCAGATGACATCTCGCTCACGAGCCCCGTCCCCTCCAGCTCATCGTGCCCGGACCGGACCCGCCTGAGTATCCAGTACCCCGGCTATCCGGAACACGGTCTTCACGATCACAGCACAGTCTCGATCGCAGCCCACCCACAGGATGTCGATGAATTGGCAACGATCAGGACCCACCTGTCTCCTAACCAGCCACCGACAGCTCGAACCACACTGTCTTGCCACTCTTTCCACGACGGGTCCCCCAGCGCCGCGAACTGCATGCGACCAGCTGCAATCCACGGCCTCCCTCGTCGTCGGGAGCGGCGTCGCGCTCCTGCGGCGGGTCGGGCAGCGGATCGGAGACCTCGACGAGCAGCCCGTCGGTGTTGAGGAGCACCATACGGACTCCGATCGGCCCGCTGGCGTGACGCAGGGAGTTGGTGACGAGCTCGCTCACGAGTAGTACGGCCATGTCGGCGGCGCCGTTCAGCCCCCAGTCGTCCAGCACCCGCCGGACCGCCGTGCGGGCCGTGCGTACCGCCCCGGGGTCGGCCGGAAAGCTCCATTCGGCACTGGGTGCGCCGGAGGCCCTGCCGCGCCTGCGGACGTGCCCGGAGCCCGGCTCCGGGACCCCTGCCGCTGCGCTGTCGCTCACGCCGATCACATCCCAGCCCGGTGGCAATCCCCGTCGTCTTGCCTGCGTCGAAGGGGTCAATCAGGACATACCCGCTATCTATCCCTCAGTACCGCCTGCAGCGGCGCACTGTGGCACAAATGAAACATATCGGCGTGCTGGGGTGCCGGATGGCGCGGGCGAAGCCGGCACCGGCCGTGTACGGGCCTCCGGGCCGCGCGCGGCCCCATGACAGGGACTACGGCCGTACGCCCGACCGGACAGCGGTTACGGCCGTGCGCCCGGCACTCCGGCCGTCCCCGCCAGCCGGCGCATCGCCTCGGCCACCGCCGGGCGGTCCTGGTCCAGCCAGTCGACCTGGGACTCCTCACCGGGCAGCAGCCAGCGCAGCTCGTCGTGATCCTGCAGGGGCCGCGGCGCCCCGGACAGCAGCCGGGCCGTCCACACCTGCAGGACATAGCCGGGCCGCAGCACCCACTCCCCCGGAATCCGCTCCTGGGCCGCCGCCTCGACGCCCAGCTCCTCGCGCAGCTCGCGCTCCAGCGCCTGCACGGGTGTCTCGTCGTCCTCCACCTTGCCGCCGGGCAGCTCCCAGCGACCGGCCAGTGCGGGCGGTGCGCTGCGCCGTGCGGCCAGCAGCCGCCCGCGCTCGCACACCGCTCCGCCCACCACTACGCGCACGGTCGTCATGCGCGGCAGCCTACGTCCCCCGCCCTCGTCCCGCTTCCCCGCCCGCCGCCTCTCAGGTCGCCGCCCGGTCGGCCTTCTCGACCACGTAAAGCTGCTGGTGGCCGCGCATGCCGAGCCGGTCGGCCACCCGCTCCGCCTCCGCTTGGGTGGCATAGCGGCCCACGCGATACCGGTTGCCGCCTTCGTCCTGGCGGATGACGAGCCAGGGGAGCACCGCTCCGCCCTCGGTCATTGCGCCCCTCCGTCCGCCGCGTAGCGCGCCGTCGCGCGCCCCTGGTCTGCTGATGCCGAAATCGCAATCCGCATATGCCCGAGCCTACGCCCGACCTTTACTCACCGGATATGGATTTTCACAAAGAGATACCGAACCGGCCACCCGCGGGCCTCCGGCGTACCGGAAGCGGCCTGCGAGTGGCCGGTGGTTCCCGAGGGGTCCCGGGCGATATGCACGAAGTGGTGCGGGAGCGGCTTGGGGTGCCCCCTTAGGCGCCGACGGAGACCTTGGACCCTTCGGACGCGGCCTCATCCTCGTCCGCCGCCTGGGCCGCGGCCTCCGCCTCGGCCTGGAGCAGCGTCGGGTTGCGCCAGGAGCTGCGCACGCCCCAGTAGTAGAAGACGAGACCGATCACGGCGACCAGGAGGATGTCCCAGCCCTCCGGCAGATAGCCCTTGCCGCCGAAGTCCTTGCCGCCCAGGTACGAGGCAGCGGCCATGACCAGCAGATACGCGACCATCCAGGCACCGGCCTTGAGGTGCGGACGCAGCTCGGCCCACGGCTTGCGGCCCTGGGTCAGCGGCTTGCCGATCTCGTACCAGGCCCAGACCGGCAGCCCGACGGCCATGATCAGGATGACCTTGCCGGTCAGCGGCCAGCGGCCCCAGTACAGGACCAGCGAACCGAAGACCATCGCGATCGGCGCGATGACCGGCATCGCCCGCAGCTTGACCGGCCGCGTGAGGTCCGGCGACAGGCGGCGCAGCGACATCACGGCGACCGGTCCGGTGATGTACGAGATGACCGTGGCGACCGAAACGATCTCGGCGAGCGAGCCCCAGCCGCGGAAGACCGCGAGGAACAGGAAGGCGATGACGAGGTTGAGCAGCAGCGCCGGACGCGGCACACCGGTCTTCTTGTCCACCTTGCCGAAGATGCCGGGCAGATGACCGTTCTCCTGCACGCCCTGGATCATGCGCGAGGTGGTGGCCGCGTAGATCATGCCGGTGCCGGACGGCGAGACAAAGGCGTCCGCGTACAGCAGCAGCGCCAGCCAGTTCAGGCCCCAGGCCACCGCGAGGTCGGCGAGCGGCGAGTTGAAGCCGAGAGAGGCCCAGCCACCGCCGGCGGTCAGCTTGTCGCCGGGCACCGCCATCAGGAACGCGACCTGCAGTGCGACATAGATGACCAGCGCGATGACGATCGACCACACCACGGCCTTCGGCAGCGACTTGCCGGGGTTGCGGGCCTCACCGGCCATGTTCAGCGGTGACTGGAAGCCGTTGTAGGCCCAGACGATGCCGGACACGGCGACGGCGGTGAAGACCGAGCTCCAGCCGTTGGGCGTGAAGCCGCCGTGGTGGGTGATGTTGCCGGTGTCGAAGTGCGCCACCATCAGCGCGCTCGCGGTCAGCACCGGGACGACGACCTTGAAGACCGTGATCGCGGTGTTGGTCTTCGCGAACAGCGAGATCGCGAACCAGTTGAGGAAGAAGTAGAAGATCAGCAGGATGCTGGCCAGCCCGACGCCGGTGCCGGTCAGCTCCGTGCCGTCGTAGAGCGCATGCGCCCAGCCGAAGTCCCAGGAGCTCATGTACTGGACGGAGGCGGTGGCCTCACCCGGGATGACCGAGACGATCGCGATCCAGTTCGCCCAGGCCGCGAGGTACCCGGCGAGCGAGCCGTGCGAGTACTGGCCGTAGCGGACCATGCCGCCGGCCTTCGGGAACATCGAGCCGAGCTCGGTGTAGGTGAGCGCGATCGTGAGGGCGACGAGCGCCCCGATGACCCAGGCGAGAATCGCGGCCGGGCCCGCAATCGCGGCGGCACGTTCGGCTCCGAAGAGCCAGCCGGAGCCGATGATGGACCCGAGACCCGTGGCGGTCAGGGCGATGGTCCCGAGGGACCGACGGTAATTCGAGTGCGAGCCCTGCTCCGCGCTCGGGGTCTTCGTCGTGCTCACGTGCTTGGTCTCCTGGTCTTCCCCCGTGCCGTGCACAAACTTCGCCATCGTAAGAGCGAATCGGAGCGTCGGCTTCCCACAGCAGCCGGAAAAAGGCCTGTAGTTGAGGGTCTGTGACTTATCCAACACAAGGTTTCAGCCAAATTTTGTGTATGAATAGCCACGAACCGGACACCCATCAGAGAACCAGGACCGAGATGAGGGCGTCTCGCGCACGCGCACACGGGGATGCGGGAGCGGCAGCGGAGAGCTTCGCGGCTACTTCACCGGCAGGTGATACGTGACCCGGTACCGGTCCGCGAGGGTGATGACATCGGCCGTCTCGACCGGCCTGCCGCCCGCGAAGTACGTCCGGGAGACGACCAGGGCGCCGTGCCCGGGGACCCCGCCCAGCGTCATGGCCTCCTCCGCCAGCGCGGGCCGCGCCCCGACCTCCTCGACGACGTTGTCCACCACCACATCGATGGCCGCCATCCGCTCGACCACCCCGCGGCCCGCCAGCGGCCCCTCCTCCGGCAGCATCACGGGCGTCCGGCCGGTCACCTCCAGGGGCTCCCAGGAGGTCGAGAGCATCGACGGCTCCCCCTCCGCCCGGAAGACATAGCGCGTCCGCATCACCTTGGCGTCCTGCGGGATGCGCAGCCGGGCGGCGATCGCCACGCCGGCCGGCTCCTGCTCGCTGTGGGACTCCCAGGTGCCCCGCACCCGCTCGTCCGTCTGCTCCTGCCGGAACGGCGTACAGCCGCCCGCCGAGTGGAAGCCGACGCGGGCGATACGGCGCGGGACGGGCTGTTCGCGTACGTAGGTACCCGATCCCGAGCGGCCCTCGACCAGCCCCTCGGCCATCAGGACCTTGCGCGCCTCCAGGGCGACGGTGTCCGAGACGCCGTACTCCTCACGGATGCGCGCCTGGGAGGGAAGGCGGGTGTGCGGCGGCAGCACCCCGTCGACGATCTTCTGGCGCAGGTCGCCGGCGACGCGGAGGTATGCGGGCTGCTCACCGAAAGGCACGTGCCCCTCCCAACAGCTTGACGGTGAGCAACAGCGTGGCAACCGCGCGTTGCCGATCGCAAGCTTGGGCCAGATATTCACCTGATGTGATGAAACCCAGCTCAGCCCGTGTAAACGACCGAGGCCGGGCACCACGGGTTCTCGTACCCCCACCCCGCGCCACCCCACCCTTACTTTCCACCCGGTGGCCGTCGCCCATGCGTGTCACGATCGAAAAGGAAGCACGGCTGGGCCGGAGCGGGCAGCGCGGGCGAGGGAGGGACGAGACGCCCGAACGGCGCACGGATCGCACGGCGCCCGGATCGCATGGCAGGCCGCGGTCGTCAGACACAACAAACCCAGCAGACCCAGCAGACCCAGCAGACCCAGCAGCCAAAAGACGGCACAGCCCCGGCAACGGAACGCGGGACGCGGTATCAGGACGGGAAGGAAGGGACCCCATGCCCGCCGAACCCCAGCTCTCCGCCATGCCCAAGGACTGGCAGCGGGCCCTCGCCATCGTCGCGCACCCCGACGACCTCGAATATGGCGCCGCGGCCGCCATCGCCGAATGGACCGCCGCGGGGCGCGAGGTCAGCTACCTCCTGGTCACCCGCGGTGAGGCCGGCATCGACGGACTCGCCCCCGGGGAGGCCGCCGCGGTCCGCGAGACCGAGCAGCGGGCCGGCGCCGCAGTGGTCGGCGTCCACACCGTCGAATTCCTCGACCACCACCACGACGGCGTCATCGAGCCCGGCCTGGCGCTGCGCCGCGATCTGTCCGCGGCCGTCCGGCGCCACCGCCCCGAGCTGCTGCTCACCCTCAACCACCACGACACCTGGGGCGGCGGCCACTGGAACAGCCCGGACCACCGGGTCGTCGGCCGCGCCGTCCTCGACGCCGCGGGCGACGCCGGCAACCGCTGGATCTTCCCCGAACTCGCCGGCGCGAAGGGCCTGGCGCCCTGGAACGGCGTCCGCTGGGTGGCCGTGGCGGGCTCCCCGCACCCCACGCACGCCGCGGAGGTCGGCCCCGGCATCGACCGCGCGGTCGACTCGCTGGCGGCGCACGGGGCGTACATCAACGGCCTGCGCGGCGCCGAACAGGATCCGCGCGCATACGCCCGCACTTTCATCGAGCAGATGCTGCGCACCGGCGGCGAGCGCTACCGGGGCCGCCCCACCACGCTCTTCCAGCTCTTTCCGCGCTGAGCGCCCGCGTGAGCGCCCGCCTGAGCGCCCGCCAAAGGCTCTCCCGGCGCCTGCCCTCCTTCCTCCCCCACGAAGCGGCTTCCGGGGGACGCGCGCTCAGTCATCGCCGCCTCCTCCTGACGCCGGGAGGACGGGCTCCTGACGCCGGGGGTACGGGGCGAGGCCCATCGCCCACGGAACCGCGCTTGCTGTGGGCCGTCGGTGGCAAAGTGGCCCGCGCCCGCTTGCGCCTGCGGTCGGGTGCCGCCCCCGCGCTGGACAATCGCCCTGGTCAACACGTACGGACGCATCTCAGCGAACTGAGGGGAACGGCCCATGGACGGAGCGGGACATCCGGATCGCAGAGCACTGCTCGCCGGCGGCGTTGCGGCCGCCACCGTCGCGCTGGCGGGCTGCGCCACGACCAGCGCCGCCCCGACCAGCGCCGCCCCCTTGGCGGCCGGCTCTCCGTCGCCGGCACGGCCGACCACGCCCGAAGCGGCATTCCGGAGACTCATGGACGGCAATGAGCGCTGGGTGAGCGGAGACCTTCAGCATCCCGACCGCGACCCGAACCGGCGCCAGTTCGTGGCCGAGAAGCAGAAGCCGTTCGGCTCGGTCCTCTCGTGCATCGACTCCCGGGTCCCGCCCGAGCTCCTCTTCGACACCGGCCTGGGTGACCTCTACGTGATGCGCACCGGCGGGGAGGCCGTCGACCCGGTCGTCACCGGCTCCGTGGAGTACGGCCCCATGACGAGCGGCACCCCCCTCATCGTGGTCCTCGGACACCAGCGCTGCGGCGCCGTCGAGGCGTCCTACAAGTCCTTCCGCGACGGCAAGCCCCTGCCCGGCAACCTGCAGGCGATCGCCAGGGCCCTGCGGCCGGCGTACGAGCAGACCGTCCACGAGGGCGGCGGCGACCCCGTCGACACCATGGCCCGCGCCCAGGTCAAGCTGACCGCCGCCAACCTGCGCTCCAACCAGGACCTGGCCCCGCTGGTGGCCAAGGGCAGCCTCGCCGTGGTGGGCGCCTACTACTCGCTCGACAGCGGCAAGGTGGAAGTCCTGTCCGGCGCACCTTCCTGACCGAAGCGGCGGGCCCGCTCCGACGTTGATGATCTCGTGGCCCCGGTCTCGCCGAGTCGCTACGGTTGAGCCATGACCGCACTGCCCGACTGGATGCGCCCGCCGCGCGCGGAAGGCTGGTTCGCGGAGGACCTGGACCGCCTCCCCGAGGCGCCCCGCCATACCGAGCTCATCGACGGAGCGCTCGTCTTCGCGATGTCGCCACAGCGGTGGTGGCACGGCCACCTCGTCACCATGCTCACTGTCGCCCTGATGGAGCAGGCACCTGCCGGTGTTCGAGTCGGCCGAGAGATGACAATCAAGCTCGACCAACGCAATCGGCCCGAGCCGGATCTACTGGTGACGACCGCCGACTACGAAGGTGACCGCACCTGGTTCGCGCCGGAAGAAGTGCAACTCGTTGTCGAGGTCGTCTCCCCTGAATCCGCCCACCGCGTCCGGACCGTCAAGCTCCGCAAGTACGCCGAGGCCGGCATCCGGCACTACTGGTGCATCGAGGACGAGGACACCGTCCCTGCCGTACACGTCTACGAGCTCGACGAGCCGACCCGCTCCTACGCGCCGGCCGGGATTTTCCGCCACACGCTGCAGCGGTCCCTGCCGTTCGAGATCAACCTCGATCTGGACAAGCTCGCACCGGGCCGGTCCGGCTGAGAGGCCCCAGGTCAGCACCGGAAGAAGGCAAAAGGGCCAGCTCCCGCTCCTCGCCTGCACGGGGCCTCACCGGCACCAACACGATCCCAGCACGGCTGGGATGAACAGGGATGATGCCAGGTGACGAAGGGTCAGCCATCCCAGCACGGGAAAGAACAGGGGCCCGACCCCAGCGAGTCGGACCCCTTCTGGCCTGAGCGTTTGCCAGGTCGCTACATCGGTGCCCCGGAGGCCGTCACACGTTGAACCGGAACTCCACCACATCCCCGTCCTGCATCACATACTCCTTGCCCTCCATGCGGGCCTTGCCCGCGGCGCGGGCGTCGGCGACCGAGCCGGTTTCCACCAGGTCGGCGAAGGAGATGATCTCGGCCTTGATGAAGCCCTTCTGGAAGTCGGTGTGGATGACTCCGGCGGCCTCGGGGGCGGTGGCGCCCTTCTTGATGGTCCAGGCCCGGGTTTCCTTGGGGCCGGCCGTCAGGTAGGTCTGCAGGCCGAGGGTGTTGAAGCCGACGTGGGCGAGGGTGGCCAGGCCCGGCTCTTCCTGGCCGACGGACTGGAGGAGTTCCAGGGCCTCGTCCTCGTCCAGCTCGGCGAGGTCGGCCTCCAGCTTGGCGTTCAGGAAGATCGCCTCGGCGGGGGCGACCAGGGCGCGCTGCTCGTTCTTGAAGTCCTCGTCGGTCAGCTCGTCCTCGTCGACGTTGAAGACGTAGAGGAAGGGCTTGGTGGTGAGGAGGTGAAGGTCGTGCAGGAGCTCTTCGTTGCCGGAGCCCTGGACGATTCCGGCGGAGAACAGCGTGTCGCCCTTCTCCAGGATCGCCTTGGCCTCCTCGACCGCCTTGACCTTCGGGACCACGTCCTTCTTGATGCGCGACTCCTTCTGGAGACGCGGCAGCACCTTCTCGATGGTCTGCAGGTCGGCGAGGATCAGCTCGGTGTTGATGGTCTCGATGTCGTCCTTGGGCGAGACCTTGCCGTCGACGTGGACGACGTTCTCGTCCTTGAAGGCGCGGATGACCTGGCAGATCGCATCGGACTCGCGGATGTTCGCGAGGAACTTGTTCCCCAGGCCCTCGCCCTCGGAGGCGCCGCGGACGATGCCCGCGATGTCCACGAAGTCGACGGTGGCGGGGAGGATCTTCTGGGAGGCGAAGATCTCGGCCAGCTTGGCCAGCCGCGGGTCGGGGACACCGACGACGCCGACGTTCGGCTCGATGGTGGCGAACGGGTAGTTGGCCGCCAGCACGTCGTTCTTGGTCAGGGCGTTGAACATGGTCGACTTGCCGACATTCGGCAGACCGACGATTCCGATCGTGAGCGACACGTGGCGACTCGACTTCCGAGCGAGAGGTGGTGGGGTGGGCACGGCCCCGGGAGGGCCGATCCACCAGTCTACGGGGCGGCCGGGGCCGAGCCGCCGCCACCGGGACCGGCCGCACCCCGCCCCACCCCGGCCCCGGAGCGAATCAGTCCGAACCTCGGCCCAAAGCGCGTGTCCCGCAACCGGTTAATCCCACTTAGCGGCCTACCGTTGACGAGTGGAGCAACACGAAGCGCGCACCCCCCAGCACAGCCCGCCGCGGTCCGCACATCCGCCCGCGGGCCAGGACGCCCGGCTCCCGCGCCCCGCGGAGGCCGTGGCCCCCGACCCCGACGACGACTTCCTCACCGCGATGCGGGCCTCCGGGTTCGCGGCCGTACCGGCGTCCGCACCCGCGCTCGCTCGGTCCGCGGGGCGCGGTCCCGCACCGGCCGGCCCCCTCCGCGCGCCCGCCCGGGTGCCCGGGGCGGCGGCTTCGGGACGCACCGCGGCCCCACCGGAGGGCACGGAGTCCGCGACCGTCTACCGGGCGCGCCCCCAGAGCCCCCTGCCGTCCCCGCCGCCCGCCCTGCGCCGCCGGATGCCGGCGGCCAAGCTCACCGGACTCGGCTGCTGGCTGCTGGCGACGCTGGCGCTGCTGGCCTTCGCCTTCCTGGACCGGCTGCTGCTCGGCGGGGCACCGGGCCCGTACGGCGTCTGCTACGTGCTGGTCGGGATCGCCGCGGCGCTCTGGGTCAGGCCGTTCGACCTGGTCATCGCGCCGGTCACGCTGCCGATCGCGTTCACGCTCGGTGCGCTGCCGCTGCAACACGGCGCGGGCGGGTTCGACGGACTGCTGATGGGCGTCTTCACCGTCCTCGCGCTGAACGCCGGCTGGCTCTACGCCGGCACGCTGATCAGCGCGCTGCTCGCGATCGTCCGCCGGGTGCTGATCATTGCCCGGCGTCGGGCCAGCCGACCGGCGAGTCGACCGCGGAGCGCACCGCGCGGTCCGCAGGACCGGCCGACGGGGCGGGCGCCCGAGAGGGAGCGGCCGCGGCCGGGGAACCGTCCGCGGCAGGTGGCTCGCCAGCCCGAGCGGCGTACGCAGCCATCGCGGCACCCACAATCCCCGCATTGTTCTGAAGCTGAGCCGGCACGATCTCCGCGCTGACGCCCTCGATCAGCGGCAGGAACTTCTCCGCCTTGCGGCTCACCCCGCCGCCGATCACGAACAGCTCGGGTGAGAACAGCATCTCCACATGGGCGAGGTACTTCTGCACTCGGTGCGCCCAGTGCTGCCAGCTCAGTTCCTCGTCCTCCTTGGCCTTGGTGGAGGCCCGCTTCTCGGCGTCATGGCCGTGCAGCTCCAGGTGGCCGAGCTCGGAGTTGGGCACCAGGCGGCCGTCGGTGAAGAGGGCGCTGCCGATGCCCGTGCCGAGGGTGAGCACGATGACCGTGCCGGTGCGGCCGCGGCCGGCGCCGAAGCGCATTTCGGCCAGGCCGGCCGCGTCAGCGTCGTTGAGCACCGTGACGGGGCTGCCGCCGGCCTCGCCGCCGAGCCGCGTGGTGAGCAGCGCGGCCGCGTCGAGCCCGATCCAGCCCTTGTCGACATTGGCGGCGGTACGGGTCGTCCCGTCGGTGACCACACCGGGGAAGGTCGCGCCGACCGGCCCCGTCCACCCGAAGTGGTCCACGACCTCTTTGACGCCGGCCGCGACCGCATCCGGGGTGGCCGGATGCGGGGTCAGCACCTTGTGGCGCTCCTCCGCGAGCTCGCCGCGCTCCAGATCCACCGGGGCACCTTTGATGCCCGATCCGCCGATGTCCACACCGAAGACCTTCATGGGAAAAGGCTAGGTGTCGGCGGGGCCGCCCGCCCCCGGGATGCACCGACCGGTGGCCGGGGCGGCGCGGCGAACGCGGCGGGCTCAGTCCTCGGTTGCCGCCTTGGCCTCGGCGCGCAGGTCCCGGCGGAGCTCCTTGGGCAACGAGAAGTGGATGGACTCCTCGGCGGCCGTGATGGTCTCCACGTCCTCGTAGCCGCGCTGGGCGAGCCAGTCCAGGACGCCGTGGACGAGCACGTCGGGGACGGAGGCGCCGGAGGTGACACCGACCGTGCCGACGCCCTCCAGCCAGGCCTCGTCGATCTCCTCGGCGTAGTCGACCAGATGGGCATCGCGGGCGCCCGCGCCCAGCGCCACCTCGACCAGGCGCACGGAGTTCGAGGAGTTCTTGGAGCCGACGACGATGACGAGGTCGGCCTGGGCGCCCATCTGCTTCACCGCGATCTGGCGGTTCTGGGTCGCGTAGCAGATGTCGTCGCTGGGCGGCGAGAGGAGGTTGGGGTAGCGGCCCTTGAGGGCGTCCACCGTCTCCATGGTCTCGTCGACCGAGAGGGTGGTCTGGGAGAGCCAGACGACCTTCTCCGGGTCGCGGACCTCGACATTGGCGACGTCCTCGGGGCCGTCGACCAGCGTGATGTGCTCGGGGGCCTCACCGCTGGTGCCGATGACCTCTTCGTGGCCCTCGTGGCCGATCAGGAGGATGTCGTAGTCCTCCTTGGCGTAGCGGACGGCTTCCTTGTGGACCTTGGTGACCAGCGGGCAGGTGGCGTCGATGGTGGCGAGCTTGCCGCGCTTGGCCTCTTCGTGGACGACGGGCGCCACGCCGTGCGCGGAGAAGATGACGATGTTGCCCTCGGGCACCTCCTCCGTCTCGTCGACGAAGATGGCGCCCTTCTTCTCCAGGGTCTTCACGACGTACTTGTTGTGGACGATCTCGTGGCGTACGTAAACGGGGGCGCCGTACTGCTCGAGGGCCTTCTCGACAGCGATCACGGCGCGGTCCACGCCCGCACAGTAGCCACGGGGAGCGGCGAGCAGGACCTTGCGACGGTCGCTGCGGCGCGAAGCGTCTTCGCCCGGGGTGGTGGCGGGCGTCGGGCTGGGCGAGGAAGTCATGCGTCCCATCGTAAAGGCGTGGCCCCGCCCCGGAAGATCACGCCGTTGTCCGAGACTGGGGCGGCACGGAGCGAGGAGGCAGGATGCCGGGCACGAGCGGCGGCACGGGCGGCGCGGGGCCCGGCGGCGGAGCGGGCACCGCGGCCGGCGGGGACGGGGGCTCCGGCGCCCTTGGTGCGCTGCGGCGGACGCTGACGTTCCGGGATCTGGTCGTCTACGGGCTGCTGTTCATCGCCCCGATGGCGCCGGTCGGGATCTTCGGCACGCTGCAGGCCACCTCGCACGGTGCGGTCACCGCCGTCTACCTGGTCGCGACGGTCGCGATGGCGTTCACCGCCTACTCGTACGCCCAGATGGTGCGGGTCGCCCCGCAGGCCGGTTCGGTCTATACGTACGCCCGGGTGGGTCTGGGCGAGGGTGCGGGGTTCGTCGCCGGGTGGATGGCGATGCTGGACTATCTGCTGATTCCGGCGGTCGCGTACCTGTTCTCCGGGATCGCGCTGCATGCGCTGGTGCCGTCCGTGCACCAGTGGGTGTGGACGGCGCTGGCGGTGGCCGTGACCACGCTGCTGAATCTGTGGGGCGTGCGGACGGCGGCCCGGGTGGGGTTCGCGGTGCTGGCGATGGAGATCGTGGTGCTCGCGGTGTTCGTGGTGTCGGCGGTCGCCGAACTGGTCGCGCACGGGACGCAGCGGGGCTGGGCCGAGCCGCTGACCGGCGAGGGCGGGTTCTCGGTGCGGGCGGTGCTGGCCGCGGTGTCGGTGGCGGTGCTGTCGTATCTGGGGTTCGACGCGATCGCGTCGTTCGCGGAGGAGGCCGGGGGCCGGGTGGCGCCTGCCGGGACGGGCGGGGGCCGGGTGTCTGCCGGGACCGCCTGGGGCCGGGCGCCTGCCGGGACGGCCGGGGCCGGGGATGTCGACGGGGACGGGGTGGCCGGCGGGGACGGGGTGGCCGAGGGACCGGGCCGGGTGACCGGCGGGCCGGACCGGGTGGCGCGGGCTGTGCTGGCCTGTCTGGCGGTGGCCGGTGTGCTGTTCGCGGCGCAGACGTATCTGGCGGCGTTGCTGATGCCGGTGAGCGCGGCGGAGCTGGCGGCCCGGCCGGGCGAGCAGGGCGGCGCCTTCTACGCCACGGTCGACGCGTCGGTGGGCCGCTGGCTGCACGACCTGGTGGCGGTGAGCAAAGCCATCGGCGCGGCGTTCGCGGCGCTGGCGGGACAGGCGGCGGCCGGCCGGCTGCTGTTCGCGATGGCCAGGGACCGGCGGCTGCCCGGGGCGATGTCGAAGGTGGACACGGGCAGCGGGGTACCGCGCAGGGCGCTGCTGGGCGCGGCGCTGGTGTCGCTGGTGGCGGCGGTGTGGGCGGCCCGCAGGGACGACGGGCTCGACCAGCTGTCCTCGGTCGTGAACGTGGGGGCGCTGACCGCGTTCGGGCTGCTGCACGCGTCGGTGACCGGCTGGTTCTGGATCCGCCGGGCGGGCGGGACGCCGAGCGTGCTGCGGCATCTGGTGGTGCCGTTGCTTGGGCTGGCGGTGGTGGTCGCGGTGATCGCCGAGGCCTCGGCCGCCGCGCGGGCCGTGGGCGGGGCCTGGCTGGTGGTGGGGCTGGTGGTGCTGGCAGTGCGGTACCGGGGGTGGGTAGGCGGGGGTGGGGTGCGGGGGTGAGGGGTTGCGGTGGGGGCGGGGTGCGGGCCGGCCGGGGGTGCGGGCAGGGCGCGGGCCCCGTACGGGCAGGCGGCTACGGGCCAACGGGTGCGGGCCGACGGGTGGGGGCCGACGGGTGGGGGCCGACGGGTGCGGACGGCCCCTCCGCGGCAGGCGGTCCCGTCACCGGAGGGGTCCGCCCGCCGGGTCATCCACCGCGCGAGCGCGCCGCCACTGTCAGTGCCCGCCGCTAGTCTCGCTCGTATGGCTGTTTCTACGTCCCCGGAAACGCCGATCCCGGTCGGCGAGGTGTCCCGGCTCATCGGCGGTTGGATCGACCGGCTCGGCGCGGTGTGGGTCGAGGGGCAGATCACCCAGCTCTCGCGGCGCCCCGGCGCGGGAGTGGTCTTTCTGACGCTGCGTGACCCGTCGTACGACATCTCGGTGAGCGTGACGTGCTACCGCCAGGTCTTCGACAAGGTCGCCGACGTGGTGAGCGAGGGCGCCCGGGTGGTGGTGCACGCCAAGCCCGAGTGGTACGCCCCGCGTGGCCAGCTGTCGCTGCGGGCCGCCGAGATCAAGCCGGTCGGAGTCGGTGAACTCCTCGCCCGGCTGGAGCAGTTGAAGAAGTCGCTGGCGGCGGAGGGGCTGTTCGCCGCGGCCCGCAAGAAGCCGCTGCCGTTCCTGCCGCAGCTGATCGGGCTGGTCTGCGGCCGGGCGAGCGCCGCCGAGCGGGACGTCCTGGAGAACGCCCGGCACCGCTGGCCGGCCGTCCGTTTCGCGGTGCGCAATGTGCCGGTCCAGGGGGTGCATGCGGTCCCGCAGGTGGTCGCGGCGGTCCAGGAGCTGGACGCGCTGCCCGAGGTGGACGTGATCATCGTCGCGCGGGGCGGCGGCAGCGTGGAGGACCTGCTGCCGTTCTCCGACGAACAGCTCGTCCGGGCCGTGAGCGCGGCCGTGACACCCGTCGTCTCGGCGATCGGGCACGAGCCGGACACCCCGCTGCTGGACCTGGTCGCCGATCTGCGTGCCTCGACGCCGACGGACGCGGCGAAGAAGGTGGTGCCGGACGTGGGCGAGGAGCTGGCCCGGGTCCAGCAGCTGCGGGAGCGGGCGCTGCGCGCCGTCGACGGCTTTCTGCAGCGGGAGGAGCGGGGGCTCGCGGCGGCGCTGCAGCGGCCGTGCATACAGCGGCCGCAGCGGATGGTCGAGGACCGCGAAGAGCAGGTCACGGCGCTGCTGGAGCGCGGCCGGCGGACTTTGGGGCATCTGCTGGACCGTGCCGACTCGGAGCTGACGCACACCCTGGCCCGGGTGGTCGCGCTCTCCCCCAAGGCGACGCTGGAACGCGGCTATGCGGTGCTCCAGAAACCGGACGGCACGGCGGTGCGCTCACCGGACGAGGTCGGCGCGGACGAGGCGCTGCGGGCCCGGGTGGCCGAGGGCGAGTTCAGGGTGCGGGTGGACGGCGTCCCGGGCGCGGTCACACCCCCCGAATAGTGCAAAGGCAGACTCTTAGGGTGGGAGACATGGCGAAGGCGAAGACGGATGGCGCGGCGGACGCGGAGCAGGGTGCGGCGGCCGGCGCGGCGGCCCCGGTGGAGTCGGTGGAGTCGGTGGACTCCACGCTGGGCTATGAGCAGGCGCGGGACGAGCTGATCGAGGTCGTCCGCAGCCTGGAGGCGGGCGGCACGACGCTGGAGGAGTCGCTTGCGCTGTGGGAGCGCGGCGAGGCACTGGCGAAGGTCTGCCGACGCTGGCTGGACGGCGCACGGGCGCGGCTGGACGCGGCGCTGGCCCAGTCGCCGGAGGGGCCGGAGGCGGAGCGCGCGTAGCGGCGGAGCGCGCGTAGCGGCGGAGCGCGCGTAGCGGCGGAGCGCGCGTAGCGGCGGAGCGCGCGTAGCGGCGGAGCGCGCCGGGGGCAGGCCCTGGCCGCCCCTCCCCTCCCGTCACAAAGACCGCAACGACGACGAGGCAAATCCCTGTGAACCGCCTCACAGCACCCGCGATTTAGTTGAAACTTAATCTATCTGCACTACAGTGGTTTCCCGTAAGACCCCTGTAGTGCGTGCATGATCACTAATGTCTGCAGTGCCACAGAACCTGAACCCAGCTCACTCACCGAGGTGCCTTTATGTCTCTCGCCCTTGACGCCGCCGCTCAGGACCTCCTGTTCCGGGAGGCCCAGACCGCCAACACGTTCACGGACGAGCCGGTGACGGACGAGCAGGTCCAGGCCATCTACGACCTGGTGAAGTTCGGCCCGACCGCTTTCAACCAGTCGCCGCTGCGGATAACCCTGGTCCGCTCCCAGGAGGCCCGTGAGCGCCTGGTCAACCACGCCATGGGCGCCAACGGCCCGAAGACCCTCGGCGCGCCGCTGACCGCGATCCTCTCCGTGGACCTGGACTTCCACGAGAAGCTGCCGCACCTCTTCCCGCACGCCCCGGGCATCAAGGACACCTTCTTCTCCGAGGTCGCGCGCCGCGAGATCGCCGGGACCCAGAACGCCACCCTCCAGGCCGGTTACTTCATCGTCGGCATCCGCGCCGCCGGCCTGGCCGCCGGCCCGATGACCGGCTTCGACTTCACCGGCATCGACAAGGAGTTCTTCGGCGACGGCAAGCAGAAGTCGTTCCTCGTCATCAACATCGGCAAGCCGGGCACCGACGCGTTCTTCCCGCGCTCCCCGCGGCTGACCTTCGACGAGGCCGTCGCCACCGTCTGAGCAGACGCCGAGGATGATCCCCGCCCGCACCTGAGGACCCCCGCCCGCGCCACGCGCAGGGCGGCCCCCGCCCGCGCGACGCAGGAGGCCGCCGCACCCCTCCCGGGTGCGGCGGCCTCCTCGGTCTCCCGCTCGGCGTCCCCGCCGCTCAGCTCTTCTTCGCCACCAGCGCGGCGGCCAGGTCGGCGAGCCGCCCGTAGGGCGCGGTGCCGGTGACAACCGTGGTCACCCCGGGCTCCTCGCGGACCAGCGCGTTGTACTTGTCGCCCTTGTAGCGGTCCCACTTCTTGCTGCCGACGGCCTGCTTGCCCTCGGCCTTGGTCGCGCCGAGCGTGACCTCCTGTATGAACTTCCGCGGCACGGCATCGCTCTGCTCGACGGCCGCGTACTCCTGCTCCGGGTCGAGCATGCCCAGGTGCCAGGCACCGCCCTTGCCGTCCTCGTTCGCCTTGTACGAGACGGAGGTGGCACGCCAGGTCTTGGGCAGCCCCTCGGGCGCGGCGACCGGGTAGGGCGCCGCCCGCCGGGCCGTGATCAGTTCGACGCGGTAGTCGACCTTCTTGACCGCGTTCCTCGCCGCTTCCGCGCTCTCGTCGTGCGGGATGAAGAGATAGATCGCCCCGACGAGGATGCCGATCACCGCCAGTGACAGGACCATGTCCCGCACCGTTTGCCTGCCTCGCATACCTGCCACGCCCCTATGGTCCCCCATCCCCGCCGCGGCCCCGACAGGCCCCCCGGCAAAGCCCGTCACCCGTGCAAATACCCAGGTGACCGGCTCCCCCGCCGCTGCTCATGCGTAGGGCCCTCTGCTCATTTTGACGGCCTGGAGATACTGTGAACCTCCGGGGGAAACCCCCGCACCCCCGCACAGCCACCCTCATTCCTTCACGGCCGTCGCCGTTCAGAAAGGTGCGCTCGATGAGCGAGCATCATCTCCCGTCCCAACTCGAGGTCAGCCCCGAGGCGCCGGACCGCAACCTCGCCCTGGAACTCGTCCGGGTCACCGAGGCCGGCGCCATGGCATCGGGCCGCTGGGTGGGGCGAGGTGACAAGAACGGCGCGGACGGCGCGGCGGTGAAGGCCATGCGCGCCCTGATCCACACCGTCTCGATGAACGGCGTCGTGGTCATCGGAGAGGGCGAGAAGGACAACGCCCCGATGCTCTACAACGGCGAGCGCGTGGGTGACGGCACCGGCGCGGAGTGCGACGTGGCCGTGGACCCGGTGGACGGGACGACGCTGACCGCCAAGGGCATGGCGAACGCCGTGTCCGTGATGGCGGTGGCCGAGCGCGGCTCGATGTTCGACCCGTCCGCGGTCTTCTACATGGACAAGCTCGCCACGGGCCCGGAGGCGGCGGACTTCGTCGACATCACGGCGCCGGTGGCCGTGAACATCAAGCGCATCGCGAAGGCGAAGAAGTCCGCGGTCGAGGACGTCACCGTGGTCATCCTGGACCGGCCCCGTCACGACGGCCTGGTCAAGGAGGTCCGGGAGGCCGGGGCCCGGATCAAGTTCATCGCCGACGGCGATGTCGCCGGCGCGATCATGGCGGCCCGTGAGGGCACCGGCGTGGACCTGCTGCTCGGCATCGGCGGTACGCCCGAGGGCATCATCGCGGCCTGTGCGCTGAAGTGTCTGGGCGGCGCCTTCCAGGGCAAGCTGTGGCCCAAGGACGACGAGGAGCGGCAGCGGGCGCTGGATGCCGGGCACGACCTGGACAAGGTGCTGGAGATCGGCGACCTGGTCCGCGGCGACAACGTCTTCTTCGTCGCCACCGGCATCACCGACGGCGAACTGCTGCGCGGTGTGCGCTACCGCGCCGAGAACGCCTACACCCAGTCCCTGGTGATGCGCTCCAAGTCCGGCACCATCCGCCAGATCGATTCCCAGCACCGGCTGTCCAAGCTGCGTGCGTACAGCTCGGTGGACTTCGAGCGCCCCAGCTAGCGGATGGTGCGGCCGGCCCGTGCAACCGGCCCGCCGTCCCCACACTTCGCCCCCGCCGGAGCGTCTCCGGCGGGGGCGAAGTGGCCCATACGCCCTGGGGTGCGTCCTGCCTGGGGGCGTCCTATGGGCCGAAGCCTCGCGCGGCCGCTATCCGGCCGCCGGCATATGGGCGGCTCGCTGGAGCTCGGCCTCCCGGCGCCGCCGACGGGTCAGTACGACCCGGCGCTCGGCCGCGGTCAGACCGCCCCAGACGCCGTACGGCTCGGGCTGGAGCAGCGCATGCTCCCGGCATTCGACCATCACGGGACAGCGGGCGCAGACCCGCTTCGCGGCTTCTTCCCTGGCCAGCCGCGCGGCGGTCGGCTCCTTGGACGGGGCGAAGAACAGCCCGGCTTCGTCCCGGCGGCACACCGCCTCCGAATGCCAGGGGCCGGCCTCGTCGCGATCAGGCACTTGCTGGGACGGAACGACAGCGGCATCCTGCAGGGGCTGATGCGGTAGCAGCACGGTCTACTCCTGACGACGGCTTCGGCGCGAGAATCACCCTTGCCCGTCTCGCTGCGCACGGCCGATTTCCGCACCCCGCAGCCGTACGAGAGACGATGCACCAGCCCTACCCGCTGTACGCACGCTTATGCACACCGTGGCGATCGTGCGACAACGGGACAATCGCGGGTGGCGCCGCCTCCGAGCTGCCGCCAGGCCGCGTCCAACGGCTCACCCGCGCCTGGGCGGTGGCCGATCGCGCACGCTCTGCCCCCTCCCCCCGGCGGCCTCGCGCCCCCCCTTGTCCTCCCTTGTCCTCCCGTTCCCTTACCGGAACCGGTCCCGGCGCTCACGCCGTGCGGCGCGCAGCCGTTCCTGCCACTCCTGGCGGTCGTGGCGCAGTTGGTGGTGCCGTTCACGCCGCTCCTCGCGCAACTCGTGGCGCAGCGCCCGGTGGCCCTCCCACACCCGGTCGCGCAGATCTCGGATCCAGGCGCCACGCTTGGGTTTGGCCTCCACGCTGCCCAGTACGGCATAGCCGTTGACCAGGATCTGCGGGGCGTTGCCGTCCTCGGCATCATGGGTCTCGATCTCGAAGTTGCCGAGGATGCCGGAGCCGCTGCTGCGCAGGGTGATGTTCTCCGGGACCCGGATCTCCACGCTGCCGAAGACGGCCGTGACATTGATCTGGACCTGCTGCTGCGGGAAGACCGCCTCGGTCAGATCGATCTCGACGCTGCCGAAGAGCGCGAAGGCGTTGATCCGCGCGGGGGCCTGCCACCGGCCCTTGCGGACGGAGGCGCTGAAGATCGCGACGAGGTTCTGGTCCGGGACCGGGGCGCGGGGGCCGTGGACATACGCGTCCGGGCCCTGATGCCCGCGGCCGGCACCCGCCGCGGGCAGATCCCGTATGACGGGCTCCAGTTCACCCATGGTCTTGGCACGGTAGACCGTGTCGATCCGCTCGGCGTGCTCCTGCGGGTCCAGCCGGCCCTCGGCCAGCGCCTCGCGAAGGATCTCGGCGACCCGGTCGCGGTCGGCATCGGACGCCCGGATGTCCGCCTCGGCCACCGCGGACGGCGCGGACTGCCCGGAGTGCGCGGACGGCGGCTTGGTCATGTTCACCGGCTGCTTCACCGGCTGCCGCTCCCCCCGTTCGTCCTGCTTCTGAAGCGGTCCGGGCGGGTTCTCGGGGCCCGGTCGTCCCCCGTTGTCTGCATCCACGGGCTCAGCGTAGCGAAACGCGATAGATCGCGACCAGGGATCGGCGGAGACGGCTCTCCCGCCGACTGAGCCTGACCTCACAGCGGCGTCCGCAGCCCGGGGTTCTACGCTGTGGAGGCGCTGCCGTAGATGCCAGCCGGACCTCTCCGAGTAAGGAATGACCTTCGATGCCGGAATTCGCCTACACCGACCTTCTCCCCGTAGGTGAGGACACCACCCCGTACCGCCTCGTCACCGCGGAGGGCGTGAGCACCTTCGAGGCCGACGGGCGGACGTTCCTCAAGGTCGAGCCGGAGGCGCTGCGCAAGCTGGCCGCCGAGGCGATGCACGACATTTCGCACTACCTGCGCCCGGCCCACCTCGCCCAGCTCCGCAAGATCCTGGACGACCCCGAGGCCAGCGGCAACGACCGCTTCGTCGCGCTCGACCTGCTGAAGAACGCCAACATCGCCGCCGCGGGCGTCCTGCCCATGTGCCAGGACACCGGCACCGCGATCGTCATGGGCAAGCGCGGCCAGAACGTGCTGACCGAGGGCGGCGACGAGGCGGCCCTCTCCCGCGGCATCTACGACGCCTACACCCAGCTGAACCTGCGCTACTCGCAGATGGCCCCGCTGACGATGTGGGACGAGAAGAACACCGGCTCCAACCTCCCGGCCCAGATCGAGCTGTACGCGACCGACGGCGGCGCCTACAAGTTCCTCTTCATGGCCAAGGGCGGCGGCAGCGCCAACAAGTCCTTCCTCTTCCAGGAGACCAAGGCGGTCCTCAACGAGGCCTCCATGATGAAGTTCCTGGAGCAGAAGATCCGTTCGCTCGGTACGGCCGCCTGCCCGCCGTACCACCTCGCGATCGTCGTCGGCGGCACCTCGGCCGAGTACGCGATGAAGACCGCCAAGTACGCCTCCGCGCACTACCTCGACGAGCTGCCCTCAGAAGGCTCCCCCACCGGCCACGGCTTCCGTGACAAGGAGCTGGAGGAGAAGGTCTTCGAGCTGACGCAGAAGATCGGCATCGGCGCGCAGTTCGGCGGCAAGTACTTCTGCCACGACGTCCGCGTCGTCCGCCTGCCCCGCCACGGCGCGTCCTGCCCGGTCGCCATCGCCGTCTCCTGCTCCGCGGACCGCCAGGCCGTCGCGAAGATCACCGCCGAGGGCGTCTTCCTGGAGCAGCTGGAGACCGACCCGGCCCGCTTCCTCCCGGAGACGACGGAGGAGGAGCTGACCGAGGGCGCCGGCCCCGACCTCGACGCGGTCGCCATCGACCTCAACCGCCCCATGGACGACGTCCTGGCCGAGCTGACCAAGCACCCGGTCAAGACCCGCCTCTCCCTCACCGGCACCCTGGTCGTCGCCCGCGACATCGCCCACGCGAAGATCAAGGAGCGGCTGGACGCCGGCGACGAGATGCCGCAGTACCTCAAGGACCACCCGGTCTACTACGCGGGCCCGGCCAAGACGCCCGAGGGCTACGCCTCCGGCTCCTTCGGCCCGACCACGGCCGGCCGGATGGACGCCTACGTCGAGCAGTTCCAGGCGGCCGGCGGCTCCAAGGTCATGCTGGCCAAGGGCAACCGCTCCCAGCAGGTCACCGACGCCTGCGCCACGCACGGCGGCTTCTACCTCGGCTCCATCGGCGGCCCGGCCGCGCGCCTGGCCCAGGACTGCATCAAGAAGGTCGAGGTCCTGGAGTACGAGGAGCTGGGCATGGAGGCGGTCTGGAAGATCGAGGTCGAGAACTTCCCGGCCTTCATCGTCGTCGACGACAAGGGCAACGACTTCTTCCAGGACCCGGCACCGGCACCTACGTTCACGAGCATTCCGGTGCGGTCGGGGAGCTGACGCACCGCAGACCCCGAAGAGCCCCTGGCGTTTCGCCGGGGGCTTTTTGCCGTGCTTGTGCCACCTGCCCGCACGACCGCGCCCGAGATCCCATGAGGTGACGGACCGAGCCGCGCCGTCCGCTTCCGAGGCCCGGTTTATGCAAAGACGTGCATAGTCGCGAGAGCGCATGGACGCATGGGCATCACCCCTCGTAACGTCGTCATTACCGGCCCGACGGGGGCCGTGAAAGAGGGGGTTTCGCATGTCTGAGTGCGCTGGGCTCACCCGACTCACGGGCAACGGCAACGGGGAATGCGGGGCGGACGATTGCCCCAACGTCTACCGGACGGTGCGCGGATCGTTCGTGGTTCAGGGCCACCTGTTCAGCGGCTTCACTCCGGCCGAGGGTAAGAGCCTTGTAGAGATCCCGGAAGACGTACTGCGGGAGGCGATCCGTGTTCTTGGATGGTGATGAGTGGCGGGCGAAGTTTCGCGACTTCCGGATGGAGGCCTGGCGACTGGAGACCCTTCCCCGATATCTCGTACCGCAAGAGGCGGAAGAGATCGAAGAGTTCCGGGCAGGGAAACGAATCGATCCGGATACATTTTCCTGTGATTACACCGAACGCCTCAGAAAGCAGGGAAGCGAAGGACGGCGGCAGGGGCGCGTCCATGTAGTGACTCACCCTCTCTCCGAGTATCTGGATTTCGAGTTCTCTCGCTACTACAGGCCGCACGTCCGCGCCGGTGAGGACATCCGGATCCTTGATGTGACCGACCGGGAGAACCCACTTCCCGAAGTTCAGGACTTCTGGATGTTCGACCGGTCCACCGTCGTCCTCATGCACTACGAGCCGGATGGCACCCAGATCAGCCGTGAGGTGTACGAGGGAGACCCTGCCCCGTTCATCGAGTATCAGCGCATTGCGGTGGCCGCGTCCGTTCCGTTCCTGGAGTACGTGAAGGAGTGACGTTCGCGCCAGAGCAGTTGGAGCAGTCCACACAGCGCCTGGCTGCCAAACTGAAAGAGCTACGCAAAACAGCCGGTCTCTCAGGGGACCGGCTCGCTGCGCGTTGCAATATCTCCCAGTCCAAGGTAAGCCGCATCGAGAATGCAAAGGTACGCCCTTCACTCGTCGACATAGAGCAGATCCTCAAAGCGCTGGACGCCTCCCCCGAGGTGGTCGCAGAGGTTGCTCAGTTGGCCAGGATCGCCCATACGGAATGGCGGAATCTTCGGGAGCTGCGCCGTAAGGGGCTGGGGACGCGTCAGGCGGAGCTCAAAGCACTCGAATCTTCCTGTACCCATATGCGGTACTTCCTGCTTTCCATGATCACCGGACTGCTGGCCACCCCCGCATACGCACGAGCCAGCCTGGCCAACTCCCCCGTGGACACCAGCAAGGCAGTGGCCGGAAAGCTGGAAAGGCAAGCGATCCTCTACGACCAGTCGAAGCGATTCACGTTTCTGCTGACAGAACAGGCAGTCAGGTGGCCCGTGGTCCCTCCGCTCGCTTTGGCTGAGCAGATGGACCGGCTGGCCTCCCTCACTCACTTGCCCAACATCCGCATCGGCGTGATACCTGTCGGCACCCCTACAGAAACCACGCCTTTGAACACCTTCACGATCTATGACTCATCGCTGGCCACCGTTGAAACCATGACCGGGAGCCTCGTTCTTCGTGATGGGCGAGACATCAAAAGCTATCTGAACGATTTCACGCACTATGAGAAGTGCGCACTGTTCGGAGATCAAGTGCGGGAAAAGCTCGCCGATTGGGCGGCGGTATGCCGTTCATGATCTTTAGTCGAGTACGCGACTGAACGACGCACCGGCAGAAACCCCGTTGGACCGTTTGTTGTTACCGAGCAAACGAACCAGGGAGGCAATCAGCAATGAGTGACGCGAAGACGACGATGGGGCGGCCCGTTTACCTGTCGGTCCCTTCTGACGTTCCCGAACCGGCCGAAGGGTGCGATGTCTGTGCCGCGCTGGTGAGGCAACGTGCAGAGGCACGAGCCTGCGGCGACTTCTCTGCGGTGTCTGATCGCAATGTGGAGCTGGCGGCACATCCGCACCGCAAGGACGCCGGTCGGAAGAGTTCATGAGCCCAGGCCAACGGCGCATGAGGAATCCCCTGCGGCCCACGGGCCATGCCGGCGGCAGAACCGCGGCATGGCCCCGTACGAAAGAGGAGGTGGGCAGATGAGCGCTGCCGCCGTCGACACATACGAGACGCGCACGGCCGACCCGGAAGGATGGCGTGGAGTCCCCTTCCGGCACCCCCGCGACCTGGTGACCGGCGAGGACGACGGAGGGAAGCACGACGCGGGGCCGATGCCGCCGGAGGCTCCGCGCGATCCTGCCCCGCAGGGCGGCGACGGGAAGTAGGTACCAGTACCTGACCTCCCCTGGGTGAGCCACCGGGGGCGCTACAGGAGTTGCCGCAGCCCTGACCTGGATCGGCCCGCCGCCCCGCTCCTCCCCTCCCCCAGCCGCCCCGTCCATCTGCACCCCCGTGGCAGACGGACGGGGCCCTCGTTGCGGCAGTGGGAACCCCCGGCCGTTCCCTCGGCCCCCGGAGCCGCGAAGAGGGCCTACCCCGCCTACCCCCGCCGGGCCGTACTGCGCCGAAGACGGGCGCGTACGGCCCGCTGGGCGACCGGTCCCAGGTCCTCCAGCACGCCGACCAGCCCGGACAGTTGCTCCAGTGCGTCCAGGGCGGCGAGCGCCCCGTCCGGGTCCACGCCCTCGTACAGTTCCAGGCCGACGAAGCCCGCGGCGAGCGCCCGGGAGAGGCCGGCGACGTCCACGAAGGCGGCGATCGGCGTCCCGGCCAGTACCCGGGCCAGCACCGTTTCGATCTCCTCGATCCACGAGGCGAGTCCGGCGGCGGTCGCGGGGGCGAGGCGGGGCTGGGTCTGGGCACCGGCCAGGAGCTGGGCCAGAACGGCGACATGACCGGCGGCACGCTCCTCGGCATGCAGTTCCCGGCCCAGCTCCAGGAATTCGGCGAGGCTGCCGACCCGGGCGAAGCGTTCGCGGTAGTGCGCGACGCGCTGCTCCGCGCCGTACCGGCAGGCGGCGGCGAGGAGTTCGTCGACGCTGCCGAAGTGGTAGAAGACCAGGGCCTGGTTGACGCCTGCGGCGGTGGCGATGGTGCGGGCCGAGGTCTTGGCGAGGCCCTGTTCGGTGAGCGTCCGCAGCGCACCGGCGAGCAGTTTCGTACGGGTGTCGTCGGCGCTCACGCCCGGGCCTCCTCGCGCACCGGCCGCAGCCCGGCGCGCACCCCGCGCTCGGCGGCGTTCACGAACTCGGCGGTGAAGGACCCCTCGTAGCCGAAGAGCGGGCCGAACCGCCGGTTGCCGACCCGCACCTGGATCCGGAAGCGCCCGGCCGCCTCGTCGTACGACTCCCGCACCACGGCGTCGCCCCCGATCAGGTCCGGCACCCGGACGTCGACCGGCCCCTCCCGGAAACGGTGCGCGCCGGAGCGGACGATCAGGGCCCCGCTGTCGTCCACGGTGAAGTGCAGGTCGGTGGCGAGGTGCTGGTGGGTGCCGAGGTAGTCGACGACACAGCCGCGCTCGGGGCTGAAGACCATGGTGGCGTCGAAGCGGCGGGGGCGGCGGGGGAAGGCGAAGGTCCGTACGAAGGTGACGGTTTCGCGGCCGAAGGAGTCCGTGTACGGGACGTTCTCGATGACGAAGGGGACGTCCCGGCCGGCCTGCGGGACGAGGATGTTGCGGCTGCCGCCGAGGGCCAGGAACGGCCGGACGAAGCTGCGGCCGTGCCAGATGCGGTCCATCGTGCCCCGCCCGATGCACGCCTCACCGCTGTCCAGCCCGACGGAGAAACGCCGCTGGACGCGGGGGTGGAGCCGGTCGAAGTCGGCGCCCAGGACACGTTGGAATATCGAGGTCATGACTGCTCCAGGGTGGCGAGGAGGGCGGTCGGGGCGGCAGCGCTCTCGCTGCGTCCGGCTGCCCGCTCCGGAGGGCGGCGCAGACAGCGGCGGGCCGCGGGGGTGGTGGGCAGGGGCGGCAGCAGCAGCGCGGCGGCCGCCACGGCGAGTACGGTCGCGAGCGCGGCGACGGGGGCCACGACCGCGGTGGCGACGACGGCGGCGATACGGAGGATCAGCTCGGCGAGGGCGTGGCACAGCGAACGCCCGGGGGTGATCCCGCGTTCGCACCACAGCCGCAGCCGGTCGAAGGACCAGGCGGTCGCCCAGCCCATGAGCGGCCGGAAGAGGAGCCGGTCGACGACTCGTCCGAAACGACCCCAGCGCGGCCGGTAGTCGTATCCGGTGAGGAACCGCAGCGCGTCGCCGTCCGGGACGTACCGCCAGTACCCGCGGCCCTCCTCGATAAGCGACAGCGGGTGCGCGGAGGAGAAACGGAGGGCGGAAGTCCGGGTGCCGTCGGGCCGGTTCCGCTCACCGGCCGAGACGCCGGTGCCGTCGACCGTGAGCAGCGGCAGGACGCGGGTGGCGTAGCGGAAGCGCTGCGGCTCTCCCGGCGCGCGCGGCAGGTAGTCGATCTCGCTGAACCTCAGGTCCCAGCGCTGGTGCTGGTCCGGCACCTGGCTGCGGTCCCATACGTCGTCGATCCCGGCGCGGATCCGCGCCTCCACGTACAGCCCCATGCGGCCTCCCCCATCCCACGCGTTCCACGAGTTCCACGAGTTTGAGCGACTGCTCAAAACGCAGGGTAGGGCGTTTTGAGCAGTCGCTCAAGGCGGTGTGAGTGGTCGTACGGGGGCCCGTCGCGTCTCGCGGACGCCCGATAGGCCGTCAGCAGGGCGACGCGAGCGAGGCGGACGAGGCGGACGAGGCCTGTGCCGATCACGGCCTACGGATTGCCGCCGCGCGAAACCGCTGGAGAGGGGCCCGCGGGAGGGATTCCGAGAAAGCTTGTGCTCGGCCTTATCCGGAGGAGCGGCCTTGATGGCGGCTCAGAACTCCCGGTGAACTGTGTGATGCTTTCCAGCCATCGGCTTTCCGACGGAAGACCTGGATGAGCCGGTGCCGGGCGGGAACGTGATTTCCTGGCGAACGTCACCCATCGGGCGCCTCTCGCCGAAGAGAATCAGCCGGCCGATTACGGCGAAGGCTGGGGAAACGCAGCTCTCGGGGGAGCAGGCGCGGCACAGCGAAGAAAGAGGGAAGAGGGAAGAGCCAGGAGTTGCGCTACGGACGCCGCAGAGGCTGCGGCAAGAATCCAGGAAGAAGCGAGGAAGGCTAAAGCCGCCCTTCCCGTTGCTGCCATATCCGCAAGCAAGGATGACCCCGTCCCCCGCCGTAGAGGCAAGAGGGGGTTCTTACGACGGTAACGCGTATCGGCGGTAACGCGTATCGGCGGTTAGACGTATCGACGGTTAGACGCTTCGACATCCCCGATGGCACCAAGGCGGGTTCGCGGAGTACGCGAAGTGCGCGGAACGTCAAGCGAAGGCCGGATCGACCTTATTGCGCATTCCCGCGCGAGCGAAGGTAGCGCCACCCGAAGTAGAGCACCCCCAGCGCTCCTCCGACCGCGCCGACCCCACACATCACGGTCGCCCATGGGGCCGTCACCTGCGTGAACCACAGCAAGCTCACTACGGCCAGGGCCATGGAGAGCAAGCACCGCTCCCCATGGCCCGGACCGCGGCGGCCGGTCAGTCCCGGATATTGCCGCACTTGTACGTGACGCCCTTCATTTTGATGTCCCGGTACCCCACGAAGGAGGCGAAGTCGGTGCCGCCACCGCCGCCGCCACCCTCCTTCCGGCAAGAATAGCCAAGCGCCTCGAGCTTCCCGAGATCACTCTTCGCCTGGTAGTTCTTGTAGGACTTGATCATGGCTGCTCGCTTTTGCGCGGGCGTGGCTTCCTTCGCCTTCGTGTACGCATAACACCCGACGCTGGCACCGATGCCTACCCACGAAGCTCCCTTGGCCAGCGCCTTGGAAAGGCCTGCCGCGCCACTGCCGATCCCCAGAACTGCGCAGATTTCATCGGCTCCAGCAGCGTGAACCTGCGCTTCCGCTGCCGACCGCGCGACGACTGCACCCCCTTCGCCTTCCCCCGAAGCCGCACTTGCGGTCTGCGCGCTGATGCCACACATTGCGCCGGTCATGGCGAAGGCGATCGCGGTCGAGATCCCCTTGCTTCGCATACTCACGAAGTCAATCCCCCAATAACACTCTGAAGTGTGTTGATCTTTATGGGAAGGACGCTACCAGCGTGGCTATATGCGCGCAATGAGTTCACTGGAAATAAGGATTCCTTAACGAGGACGACTCCATGGAATCGGATGAATTTCGCGTAATTTTACGTATCGCGCATACCCGGCGTCCCGGCCCTGGGCAGACATAAGACGTTCGGGGGTGGTTTGGGCCGATCCCGCCGGCCGCGCCCTCACGATCCGCCGGGGTCCCCGAGTCGTTCCGTCGGACCGGCGAAGGGCAGGAACGTGGTCCGGGTGGCGAGGAGCCAGACGCCGTCGACCTTGCGGAAGGTGTCCTCGTAGTGCCCCACTTGGGTCGGCGGCCTCGACGGCACCATGCCCTCTTGGCAGCCGTCGACCCGGTAGGTCGCGAAGTAGGTGGTGGCGGTGGCCGTCGTCGAAGCAGTGACGGTGACCAGGATGTTGGTGCACATACGGCGCGACAGCCGGTCCGCGGGCCGCGCGCCGAAGTAGTCGCGGAGCGCGCCCCGCCCCTGCACCCGGCGGTCGCCGTGCGGCCACTCCCAGACCCCGTCGGGGGTGAACAGATCCGCCACCGATGCCGGGTCCCCGAGGTCGAGCCGGCGGACGAATTCGACGATCAGGCGCTCGCAGGCCCGCTCGGCGAGCAGGCATTCCATGGGGTCAAGAGCTTCGGTTTCCATCCCCACTTGGTAGCAGCGATCCACGCACCACCACCACGGCTTTCACGGGTCATCAAGAGCCATATTGAGGTGACCCGCACGGTGGGAAACGTGGGCTACAGGCCGTCGGTGTCAAGCTCGACGCCGAATGGCTCCGGGATCCGTAGCGTGGTGCCGTAGGGGTGAGGACCGTCCGCCCGTGTGTAGCCGAGCTGGCCCGGCTCCGAGTACAGGGTTACGGAGCGCTCTTGACGGTCGACCAGCAGGTACAGCGGCGCCCCGTACTCGGCGTACCGGCGGCGTTTCACCACGCGGTCCGTTTCCGCGTTGGACTCGCTGGTGACCTCGACGACGAGGAGGGTATCCGAGGGCAGCAGTGCGCCGGCGCCCTTTGCGGCCGCGGCGGGTACCACCGCGATATCTGGTACGTACCAGTTGCTGGACCCGGGCAGATCGAGGTTGCCGGAGCCGGTGACGCAGTCGAGTTCGCGGGCGCGGGCTCGGATCTGGTCGCGGATTGTCTCCGCGGTCGTTTCGTGGTCCCAGGTCGGTGACACCGGCTCGATGACTCCCTCGACGATCTGGGCGCGGTCGCCGCGGATGTGTTGGATGGCGTACTTGAGGGCGCGTTCGGGGTCGACGCCGTGGTTGTAGTCGGCGGACTCGATGCTCATCGTCGGGACCGTCCTTCGGCTGGCCGCGAGGCGGCTGAGGGTTCTGTGCTATTCAACGACATGCCTGCCCGGTCCGGCACGCCACCGGCGCCGAATCCTCGGGCAGCTGCGTAGAGGTAGCCGACAGCTGCCCGGCCCTCATCCCCGTCCGTGGCTCCAAGACCCCCACGGCCCCGCCCTCCTCATCACCTCCCACGCCCGGGCAGGCTGCAGGGCGGGCGTGCAGGGCGAGCGCCCCGCAGCCAGGTGACAACCGAAGGGTGCCCGGGAACAGATTGCCGTTCCCGGGCACTGACATAGGTATGAGTGACAACAGCGCATTCGGCGACTCCGGCGGCTTTCGGACCGAGCACGACTCCATGGGGGAGGTGCAGGTGCCCGCGTATGCGAAATGGCGGGCGCAGACGCAGCGTGCGGTGGAGAACTTTCCGGTCTCGGGGCAGCGGCTGGAGCGGGCGCACATCGAGGCGCTGGCCCGCATCAAGGGGGCGGCGGCCAAGGTGAACGGCGAGCTGGGGGTACTGGACAAGGACATCGCGGAGGCCGTGCAGGAGGCCGCCGCGGCCGTCGCGGAGGGGCAGTGGGACGACCACTTCCCCGTTGACGTGTTCCAGACCGGGTCCGGGACGTCGTCGAACATGAACACCAACGAGGTCATCGCGACGCTGGCGGGTGAGCGGCTGGGCCGGGAGGTCCATCCGAACGACCACGTCAATGCGAGCCAGTCGTCCAATGACGTCTTTCCGTCCTCGATTCATATCGCGGCGACATCGGCCGTCCTCAACGATCTGATTCCGGCGCTGGAGCATCTGGCGGAGGCGCTGGAGCGCAAGGCGGAGGAGTTCGCCGAGGTCGTGAAGTCGGGGCGGACGCATCTGATGGATGCGACGCCGGTGACGCTGGGTCAGGAGTTCGGCGGCTATGCCGCCCAGGTGCGCTACGGCGTCGAGCGGCTGCGGGCGTCGCTGCCGCGGCTGGCGGAACTGCCGCTGGGCGGCACGGCGGTGGGGACGGGGATCAACACCCCGCCCGGGTTCCCGGCCGCGGTCATCGCCGAAGTGGCGCGGGCGACGGGGCTGCCGCTGACCGAGGCACGCGATCACTTCGAGGCGCAGGGGGCGCGCGACGGGATCGTCGAGACGAGCGGGCAGCTGCGGACGATCGGGGTCGGGCTGACGAAGATCGCCAACGATCTGCGGTGGATGGCGTCCGGGCCGCGCACCGGGCTCGCGGAGATCGCGCTGCCGGATCTGCAGCCGGGCTCGTCGATCATGCCGGGGAAGGTCAACCCGGTGATCCCGGAGGCGGTGCTGATGGTGGCGGCGCAGGTCACCGGCAATGACGCGACGGTGGCGGCGGCCGGGGCGGCCGGCAACTTCGAGCTGAATGTGATGCTGCCGGTGATCGGGAAGAACGTGCTGGAGTCGGTGCGGCTGCTGGCCAATGTCTCCCGGCTGCTGGCGGACCGCACGGTCGACGGGATCACCGCGAACGCGGAACGCGCCCGGGAGTACGCCGAGTCGTCGCCGTCGGTCGTCACGCCGCTCAACAAGTACCTCGGGTACGAGGAGGCGGCGAAGGTCGCCAAGAGGTCGCTGGCCGAGCGGAAGACGATCCGTGAAGTGGTGCTGGAGGGCGGCTATGTCGAGCGGGGGCTGCTGAGTGAGGAGCAGTTGGACGAGGCGCTGGACGTGCTGCGGATGACGCGGCCCTGAGCCGGCCGGCGCCTCGCGCCGATGCTCCTGTTGCGGCGCGGGTTCCGGGCGGCGGCCCTCATTATCATGCCCGTAACGCCCGGTGCGTCTCATGTCACGGCGCGCGTCATGCCGCGCAACTAAGATCTGCGCATGACAGCGGACACGGTGGACACGACGGAAGGCGAGACGCCCGGCGGACGCGGGACGGCCGGGGCGGGGCGGGCGGCGGGCGGTGCGGCGGCAGCGTCACACTGGGCGCCGGGGGACCACATCCTGTGGCGCTACCGCGACAACGCCGACTCCGGACGGTTCCACATCTGTCGTCCGATGACCGTTGTCCAGGACACCGACGAACTGCTCGCGGTGTGGATGGCGCCGGGCACGCCCTGCATCAAGCCGGTGCTCGCCGACGGCACGCCCGTACACCGCGAGCCGCTGTCCACCCGCTACACCAAACCGCGCCGGACCAGCCACGACCAGTGGTTCGGCACCGGTGTGCTGAAGCTGGCCCGGCCCGGTGACCCGTGGTCGGTGTGGCTGTTCTGGGAACACGGCTGGCAGTTCAAGAACTGGTACGTCAATCTGGAGGAGCCGCGCCGCCGTTGGGCGGGCGGCATTGACTCCGAGGACCACTTTCTCGACATCTGTGTCTATCCCGACCGGCACTGGGAGTGGCGGGACGAGGACGAGTTCGCACAGGCGCAGCGGGACGGGCTGATGACCGACGCACAGGCCGCCGAGGTCAGGTCGGCGGGCCGGGCCGCAATCGCACAGATCACGGCCTGGCGTGAGCCGTACGCGGACGGCTGGGAGGACTGGCGGCCCGATCCGGCCTGGGAGATTCCCCGGCTCCCGGACAACTGGGACCGCGCACCGGATCGTTTGCGGTCGTGAGGGAGTGAAGTGAAACCACACGAGTGAAGGGGGCGAACCGTGGGAAGCTGCGCCTATGGGCAATGCTGTTTCCTGCGGGGCGAGGAGCGGGGCCGAGCCCCCTTGCTGCGCCCCGGGTCTTCAAACGTAGGATCGTCCTCCGCAAGACTGCACAGGCGCAACTCCAGAACGGGAAAACGAACTTGACTGCGGTCGCAGGAGGCGCGAGGTCGTGAGTGCAACTCACTACGACGGATACGAGGGGCTCCACCGGTTAGCACTGGACCGGGCCGGGCAGGCCGAGGCGTTCGACGCCATCGGCGACCGGTACGACGACGCCTTCCCGCACAAGGAGGGCCAGCTCGCCTCGGGCACCTGGCTGGCCGACACCCTCCCCGCCGGCTCACGCATCCTGGATCTCGGATGCGGTACGGGCCTGCCGACCGCCCGTCAGCTCTCGGACGCCGGACACCGCGTCGTGGGAATCGATCTCTCCCCCTCGATGGTCGCACTGGCCCGGGAGAACGTCCCGGCCGCTGATTTCCACCGGCTGGACATCGCCGATCTGCGCAGCGGCCGGCTCGGCGGATCCGGCTCTTTCGACGGAATCGCCGCTTATTTTTGCCTTCTGATGCTGCCCCGTGCGGAAATCCCTTACGCACTGGGCATGCTCCATGATCTGCTACGTCCCGAGGGGCTGCTCGCCCTGTCCATGGTCGAGGCGGATGTGGACGACTTCACCATTCCGTTCCTGGGCAACTCGATCCGGGTATCGGGTTACCTGCGGGACGACCTGCGCCGGGTCGTGCACGACGCGGGTTTCGACGTCGTCGGGGAGGATGCCTACGCATACGCCCCGTCGAGTACGGACGTACCACCCGAGATCCAGCTCTTTCTGCACCTGCGACGCGCCTGACACGCAGCGCGTTGGGCGCGTCCCGTACGGGCGGCGCGCTCGCAACGCGGCGCGTTCGGCGCACAGCCCCGGACGGATGGAATCCCACGCGTGACGGAGCACCCCACCTCCCACGAATCGCGGCGGTCGGCCTCGACCGCCGCGCCCTCGGCGTCCCCTGCTCGGGGGCCGGCCGGGACGGCGTCGTTCGGCGCGGTCCCCGACCCGCGCAGTGCCCTGCAGCAGCCCACCGCGGCGGGGTTCGCCCCGGCGCCGGGCGCCGGGTTCGCGGTGCGCGGCGGTGACGACATAGGCCTCGCCGGTGTCGCCGTCTCGGCCTCGGCCGGTCCGCCGGCCGGCCGCCACGGCGGCGAGCCGCCCGTGGATCACGCCGCGGCGCGGCGGGAGCCGTCGGCGGACGCGGACGGCGCCGCCGCGGGCCACACCGGCGGGCGCACCAGTGATCACAGCGCCGCGCACAGCGGCGGTCATGCCGCCGCACGGGACGTCTCGCTCCCGTATGGGGAGGCATACGGCGACACGTACGGGGAGGTGGCCATGCCTGCGGGAGGACGGCCGGGCGGGGCAGCGGATGCGGGGCGCGAGACGGCCCGTGCCGCGCGGCGGGTGGCGCAGGGCGCGGTGGGCCGCGCCCAGGCGCCGGAGCCGGGCGAGGAGCCGCACCACGGGCAGCGCCCGCGGCACGACGGCGAGGGCATCGGGCGGCCGCGCGGCGGCGGGCCGGGTGGGACGGTGCCGGGGCAGTCGCCGGCGCCGCACGGCGGACGCTCCGCCGGGCCGGGCGCCCACGGTGAGGCCGCGCACCCGGCGGCCGGGGAGGCCACCGCGGCCCCGGTGCCCGGTCAGAACGGCCCGGCGCAGGACCCGCCGGCCGCTCCCCCGGCCCGCTCGGCGCATCCGGGCGAGAGCAGTGAGGTGGCCGCGGCCCGGCAGGCCGGCGGCGACCGGCTGCGCTTCATCGGGGCGGCGACGCGGCGGATCGCCCGCGGTATCGACCTCGACGAGATCGTGCTCGGGCTGTGCCGGGCGACGGTGCCGACGTTCGCCGACGCCATCCTCGTCTATCTGCGCGATCCGCTGCCGGTGGGCGACGAGCGTCCGACCGGCCCGGTGGTGCTGCGGCTGCGCCGTACCGACCGGATTCCGGAGGAGCCGGACACCAACGGCGGCCGGCTGCCGGTGCTGCCCGCGCAGCCCGATCTGGGCCCGGCGATGGGCGGCAGCGCGGCGGAGCTGGCCGAGGTGGAGCCCGGCGGTCCGCTGGCCGAGGTACTGCGGGGCGTACGGCCGCTGTTCGGCGAGGCGCAGGCGGCGCGGACGGCGCTGCCGGAGCTGCTGGGTCCGGATCCGCGGCTGCCCGGCGGCCACCGGGTGATCCTGGCGCCGCTGCGCGGCCGCCGCCGGGTGATCGGTGCCGCGGTGTTCCTGCGCCGCCCCGACCGCCCGGCGTTCGAGCCGGACGATCTGCTGGTGGCCGCGCAGTTGGCGACGCACACCGCGCTGGGCGTGGACAAGGCGGTGCTCTACGGCCGTGAGGCGTACATCGCCGACGCGCTGCAGCGCACCATGCTGCCGGACTCGCTGCCGCAGCCGACCGGGGTCCGGCTGGCCAGCCGCTACCTGCCGGCCGCGGAGACCGCCCGGGTGGGCGGCGACTGGTACGACGCGATCCCGCTGCCGGGCAGCCGGGTGGCGCTGGTGGTCGGCGACGTCATGGGCCACTCGATGACCTCGGCCGCGATCATGGGGCAGCTGCGCACGACCGCGCAGACGCTGGCGGGGCTGGACCTGCCGCCGCAGGAGGTCTTGCACCATCTCGACGAGCAGGCCCAGCGGCTGGGCACGGACCGGATGGCGACCTGCATGTACGCGGTCTACGACCCGGTCGCGCACCGGATCACCATCGCCAACGCAGGGCATCCGCCGCCGGTGATGCTGCACCGCGGCGGGCGTGCCGAGGTGCTGCGGGTGCCGTCGGGCGCGCCGATCGGCGTCGGAGGGGTGGACTTCGAGGCGGTGGAGCTGGACGCCCCGGCGGGCGCCACGCTGGTCCTCTATACCGACGGGCTGGTCGAGTCGCGGATCCGGGACGTGTGGACCGGGATCGAGCAGCTGCGGGAGCGGCTGGCGGAGACGGCCCGGCTGACGGGTCCCAACCCGCCGCCGCTGGAGCCGATGTGCGACGAGGTGCTGGACATTCTGGGCCCCGGCGACCGCGATGACGACATCGCGCTGCTGGCGGCCCGGTTCGACGGGATCGCGCCGAGCGATGTCGCGTACTGGTATCTGGACCCGAAGGCGCAGACGGCCGGGCAGGCCCGCCGGCTGGCCCGGCGGGCGCTGGCGCGCTGGGGTCTGGAGGAGCTGACCGACCAGCTGGAGCTGCTGGTCAGCGAGGTGGTGACGAATGCCGTGCGGTACGCGGAGCGGCCGATCACCCTGCGGTTGCTGCGAACGGACGTACTGCGCTGCGAGGTGGGTGACGACGTTCCGCAGCTTCCGCGGCTGCGCCAGGCCCGGCCGTCGGACGAGGGCGGGCGCGGCCTCTACCTCGTCAACCGGATGGCGCGGCGCTGGGGCGCGACCCGTCTGAGCATGGGAAAGGTCGTCTGGTTCGAGTTGTCGATGCCGCCGGGGGCGCTGCGCCGCTGACGCCGGGCGGACCCCGGCCACCCGTCCCATATGTTGGACCCCGTCTGAGATAGGACGGGGTCCAACTCTTGCCGACGTGCCGTCGGGGTAGTTGACTGCTTGGGTGGAGGTAAGGGACTGACTCGCCCAATTCGGGACCGACCGACCCTACTCCCCGTCGTCGAAACAGGAGGCATTCCTCCATGTCCAGCACCGCGCACCACGTCCCGCGCACGACGAACAACGCCGGCATTCCGGTGGAGAGCGACGAACACTCCCTCACTGTGAGTCCGGACGGCCCGATCCTGCTCCAGGACCACTACCTCATCGAGAAGATGGCCCAGTTCAACCGCGAACGGGTCCCCGAGCGGGTGGTACACGCCAAGGGCGCCGGCGCCTACGGCTTCTTCCAGGTCACAGGCGACGTCAGCCAGTTCACCAAGGCGGATCTCTTCCAGCCGGGCAAGACCACCGAGATGCTGGCCCGCTTCTCGACGGTCGCGGGCGAGCAGGGCTCCCCCGACACCTGGCGCGACCCCCGCGGCTTCGCCCTGAAGTTCTACACCGAGGACGGCAACTACGACCTGGTGGGCAACAACACCCCGGTCTTCTTCGTCCGTGACACGATCAAGTTCCAGGACTTCATCCGCTCGCAGAAGCGCCGCCCGGACAACGGGATGCGCGACAACGACATGCAGTGGGACTTCTGGACGCTGTCGCCGGAGTCCGCCCACCAGGTCACCTGGCTGATGGGCGACCGCGGCATTCCCAAGACCTACCGCCACATGAACGGCTACGGCTCGCACACCTACATGTGGGTCAACGCCGGCGGCGAGAAGTTCTGGATCAAGTACCACTTCAAGACCGACCAGGGCATCGACTTCCTCACCCAGGAGGACGCGGACCGGATCGCCGGTGAGGACGCCGACTACCACCGCCGTGATCTGTTCGAGGCCATCGACGGCGGCAACGCCCCGTCGTGGACGCTGTACGTCCAGGTCATGCCGTTCGCGGACGCCCCGGACTACCGGTTCAACCCGTTCGACCTGACCAAGGTGTGGCCGCACGGCGACTACCCGCTGATCGAGGTCGGGCGGATGACGCTCAACAAGAACCCCGAGGACTACTTCATCCACATCGAGCAGGCGGCGTTCGAACCGTCCAACATGGTGCCGGGCATCGGCCCGTCGCCGGACAAGATGCTGCTGGGCCGACTGTTCTCCTACCCGGACACCCATCGCTACCGCATCGGCCCGAACTACCTGCAGCTGCCGCCCAACCGGCCGCACGTCCCCGTCCACTCGTACGCGAAGGACGGCCCGATGCGGTTCGACCCGGCCCGTACGGCCCGGCCCTACGCCCCGAACAGCTACGGCGGCCCGGCGGCGGACACCCTGCGCTACGGGGAGCCCGCGGGCTGGGAGACCGCCGGCGAGATGGTCCGCGAGGCCTACACGCTGCGCCGTGACGACGACGACTTCGGCCAGCCGGGCACGATGGTCCGCCAGGTCCTCGACGACGCGGCCCGCGACCGGCTCGTCGGCAACGTCTCCGGCCATCTGCTGAACGGCGTCAGCCGCCCGGTGCTGGACCGCGCCCTGCAGTACTGGCGCAACATCGACAAGAACGTGGGCGACCGGATCGCCCACAAGGTGAACGGCGGCTGAGGAACCCTCGTTCCGTCGCAACAGCGCGGCCCCCGCCGGTGAGGCGGGGGCCGCGCTGCGGTGCGGTGTACGCGGACCGGCGTCAGCCGAAGCCGGGCAGGCTGTCGGGCCTGGTTCCGCCGGTCTCGCCCCCGGTGCCACCGCCGGGGCCGCCGTCGCCGCCGGCCGCGCCGCCGTCCGCCCCGCCGTCCGGCGAGCCGGAGTCGGACGGGACGGGCGGGCTCGGCCGTCCGCTGTGGGTCGGCGAGGGCGGCCCGCTCGGCTTCGACGGGGTCGGCGAGGGCGAATCGCTCGGCGACTTGGACGGGCTCGGGCTGGACGACGGCGTGTGGCTCGGAGTCGGGGTGGGGGTCGGAGGGATCGCGGCACCCATGTTGGTGTCCAGGTCGAAGTCCGCGCCGGTGTCGCCGTTCAGCGCCGCCTCGGTGTAGTCCGCCCACACCTTGGCCGGGTAGCCGCCGCCGTTGACCCGGCCGTCGCCGCCGGCGTTCTTGAGGGTGACCTGCCGGCCGCCATTGGGCGACTCGCCGAACATGCCGACGGCGGTGACCAGCTTGGGCGTGTAGCCCACGAACCACGCCGACTTGTCGTCGTCGGAGGTGCCGGTCTTGCCCGCCGCCTTGTAGGCGGTGTTCTTCACGGCCTGCGAGGCGGTGCCGTCGTTGACCACGCCCGTCAGTACGGAGGTGACGGTGTCGGCGGTCTTGCGGCTGAGCACCTGATCGCCGATCGGGTCCTTCAGCGGCACCTTCGTCTCGACCCCGTTGACGCTGTGCGTGGCCTGGGTGACCAGCGTCGGGGTGACCTTCTTGCCGTGGTTGTCGAGGGTGGCGTAGGCGCCGGCCATCTGGAGCGGGCTGGCGCCCATGGTGCCCAGGGTCATGGCGGGCTTGACGTCCATCGTGTCGGCCATGCCGAGGCTGACCGCGGTCTGCTTGACCTTGTCCAGGCCGACGTCCGCGCCCATCTGCGCGAAGACGGCGTTGACGGAGTTGTTGGTCGCCGTCTGGACGCTGATCTTCCCGTACTCGTGCTCGTCCTCGTTGGGTGGCGCGAAGGCGATATTGCCGCCGACGACCGGACGGCGGTTGCGGCCGTCGTAGATCGTGTTCGGGGTGATCGGGACGCCGTCCTGGGTGACCGCGTTGTTCTCCATCGCGGAGGCCAGGATCAGCGGCTTGAAGGTGGAGGCGGCCTGGTAGTCGCTGCGGGTGGCGTTGTTCCGGTAGTGCTTGGGCGGGCCCTCGCCGCCGTACATCGCCACGATGTGCCCCGTCTTGGGGTCCACCGAGGTGGCACCGAGCTGGGCGTCCGCGTCGACCTTGCGCTTCTTGGGGTCGAGGTCGGCGAGCAGCTTGCGCTTGACGGATGCCTCCAGCGCCTTCTGCTTGTTCTTGTCGATGCCGAGGGTGACCGTCCAGCCGCCGGCCGCGAACTGCTTCTCGTCGACGCCCTGGGCGAAGAGCTCCTGCTTGGCCTGCTCGACGAGGTAATTGGTCTGGCCGCTCACGCCGCTCAGCGGCTTGGGATCCTTCGGCCGCTGGAACGTCTGCTTGCGGCGGTCCTCCGGGGAGAGCCACTTCATCTCGACCATGTTGTCGAGGGTGTAGGCCCAGCGCTCCTGGACCCGCTTCTTGCCCGCGTCGGTCGCCAGGGTCCAGTCGTACTGGTTCGGCGCCTGGAGCAGCGAGGCCAGGTAGGCGCCCTGCGAGACGGTGAGCTTCTCGACGTCCACGCCGTAGTAGGCCTGGGCGGCGGCCTGGATGCCGTAGGCGCCGCGGCCGTAGTAGCTGGTGTTGATGTAGCCGGCGAGGATGTCGCCCTTGGAGTACTTGTTGTCCACCTTGAGCGAGATGACGATCTCCTGGAGCTTGCGGGAAACCGTCTGCTCCTGGCTCAGGTAGTAGTTCTTGACGTACTGCTGGGTGATCGTCGAACCACCCTGCTTGCCGCGGCCCATCACCGTGTTGAAGATGCCGCGCATGGTGCCCATCAGGTCGACACCGGAGTCGTGGTAGAAGTTCTTGTTCTCCGCGGCGACGAAGGTGCGCTGCACGTCCTTGGGTATCCGGCTGAGCGGGACGTTCTCGCGGTTGCGCAGACCCGTACGCGCCATGACCTTGCCGTTGGCGTACTTGTAGACGTTGCTCTGCAGCTTGGCTGCGTTGTTGCCCTTGGGTATGTCCACGCACAGATACAGGCCGATGAAGCCGAGGATGCCCAGCAGGCACACCCCGAGGAAGGCTCCGAGGAGCTTCTTCCAGGTGAAGAAGCGGCGTATGCCGGACTTCTTCCCCTTCGATCTGGCCCGGCGGGCGCTTTCCTCTCGCGCCCGTCTCGCGTCCGCTCGGCCCATCGCTTCAGCAACTCCAGTCGTTCCGCCCCCAGCTAACTCAGCTGTTGAAGCTAACACCGCATCTGTCAACACATACTCATCGATCAAGACTTTTCCCGACGTGACAAACAGCACCCGGAGCAGGGGAACCAAGAGGGGGGTTTTGTGCGTCGCCCGCGTCTCACCTGGGGTCTTACCGCCGGAGGGCCCTCCCGCGACCACTGGACAGCCCTTGTGGCGCGGCGTTAAAGTGATAGCACTTTGCTAAGTCAGTGACATCATCCATTGCGGCGGACATCACGTGCCGCATGGGGAGAAACGGGGATTCCATGTCCGATCAGACACCCGCCGACCGCGCCGCCGGGCCCGGCGCCGACCTTCCTGTCGACGCTCCCGAGATGCCCCGCCCGCAGGTCCGCGAGGTCCCGGCGCACAGCATTCCGGGCGGCCTCGCCCTCCTGCTGACCGTGCTCGGTGTGGCACTGGGCATCGCCATGATCATCGTCGGCGGGATCCTCGGCGACGGCGGCGACAAGGCGGTGGGGGCGCCAATGATCATCGTCGGCGTCGCAATGCTGCTCGGCTCGTTCTTCTGTATGACCGGGGTGAAGATGGTCGCCCCCGGCGAGGCCCGGGTGATCCAGCTCTTCGGACGGTACGTCGGCACCATCCGCACGGACGGCCTGCGCTGGGTCAACCCGCTCACCACCGCCCAGAAGATCTCCACCCGGGTGCGCAACCACGAGACCGCGGTCCTCAAGGTCAACGACGCCTACGGCAACCCGATCGAGCTGGCCTCGATCGTGGTCTGGCAGGTCGAGGACACCGCCCAGGCGCTCTTCGAGGTCGACGACTTCCTGGAGTTCGTCGCCACCCAGACCGAGGCGGCCGTCCGGCACATCGCCATCGAGTACCCCTATGACGCACACGACGAGGACGCCCTGTCGCTGCGCGGCAACGCCGAGGAGATCACCGAGAAGCTTGCCCTGGAGCTGACCGCACGGGTCCAGGCCGCCGGCGTACGGATCATCGAGTCCCGTTTCAGCCACCTCGCGTACGCTCCCGAGATCGCCTCGGCGATGCTCCAGCGGCAGCAGGCCGGCGCGGTGGTCGCGGCCCGCCAGCAGATCGTCGAGGGCGCGGTCGGCATGGTCGAGCAGGCGCTGGACCGGATCAGCGAGCAGGGCATCGTCGAGCTGGACGAGGAGCGGAAGGCGGCCATGGTGAGCAATCTGATGGTGGTGCTGTGCGGTGACCGGGCCGCCCAGCCGGTGCTGAACACGGGTTCCCTCTACCAGTGAGCGGGCGAACCATGGAGGGGTGCACGCCGGGCGAAGGCGAGGCCGGACGAAGCGAGGCTTCGGCATGAGCACCGACACCCCCGAGGGGCCCGACGCCGAGAACGGGCGGACCCCCGCGCGACGGCCGCAGCAGCGCAAGCAGGTGCTGCTGCGGCTGGACCCCGCGGTCCATGACGCGCTGGCGCGCTGGGCCGGCGACGAGCTGCGCAGCGCCAATGCCCAGATCGAGTTCCTGCTGCGCAAGGCGCTGTCGGAGGCGGGGCGGCTGCCGCGGGGGGCGGGGGCGATCCCCCGGCGGGGGCGGCCGCCCAAGGAACGCAAGGACGACTGACGGAACGCACGGACGGCTGAAGGAACGCAAGGACAGATGAGGGGCGGCCCTCGGGGAGATACCCCGGAGTTCACCCCGACGTTCCCGGGTGCGCCCGCCGCGGGACGGAGGGCAGGCCGCGGACCCCGCTCTTCCACCGCACCGGCGCTATACAGCACACGTATACACCGGCGATACACCCACGAGTAAAGTAGCCCGCATGTCAATCGGTCATACGCTGCTGGGCCTCCTGGAGTCCGGCCCCCGCCATGGCTACGACCTCAAGCGGGCCTTCGACGAGCGCTTCGGGCAGGACCGCCCGCTGCACTACGGGCAGGTCTACTCCACGATGTCCCGGCTGCTGAAGAACGGCCTGGTCGAGGTGGACGCCGTGGAGGCCGGCGCCGGGCCGGAGCGCAAGCGGTATGCGATCACGGACGCCGGGATCACCGATGTCGCCCAGTGGCTGGCCCGCCCGGAGAAACCCGAGCCGTACCTCCAGTCGACGCTCTACACCAAGATCGTCCTGGCCCTGATGACCGGCCGCAACGCCGCCGAACTGCTGGACTCCCAGCGCGCCGAGCATCTGCGGCTGATGCGCGGACTGACCGAGCGCAAGCGCACCGGCGACCTCGCCGACCAGCTGATCTGCGACCACGCGCTGTTCCACCTCGAAGCCGATCTGCGCTGGCTGGAGCTGACCGCCGCCCGGCTCGACAAGCTGGCCGAAGCGGTCCGTGCATGACACCGGAGGGTTCGCTGCTCGCGGCGGAGGGGCTGTACAAGACCTATGGGGCCACACCGGCACTGGACGGCGTGGAGTTCTCCCTCCACCCGGGTGAGGTCGTCGCCGTCATGGGCCCGTCGGGCTCCGGCAAATCGACCCTGCTGCACTGCCTGGGCGGGATCATCAGCCCGGACTCCGGCACCGTCCGCTACGGCCCGCACACCCTGAACGCGCTGAGCGACGCCCGGCGCAGCGCCCTGCGCCGTACCGACTTCGGCTTCGTCTTCCAATTCGGCCAGCTGGTACCGGAGTTGACCGCGCTGGAGAATGTCGCGCTGCCCCTGCGGCTGAACGGCACCAAGCGCAAGGAGGCCGAACGACAGGCACGCGAGTGGCTGGAGCGGCTGGAGGTCGAGAAGGTGCACGGCCAACGGCCCGGCGAGATATCCGGCGGTCAGGGCCAGCGGATCGCGGTCGCCCGCGCCCTCGCCACCCGCCCGCGGGTCATCTTCGCGGACGAGCCCACCGGCGCTTTGGACTCGCTCAACGGTGAACGCGTCCTGACGCTGCTGACCGACGCAGCCCGGGAGACCCACGCCGCGGTCGTGCTGGTCACCCACGAGGCCCGGGTCGCCGCCTACTCCGACCGGGAGGTCGTGGTCCGGGACGGCAAAGTGAAGGACATGCTGGCGGGCTTGATATGAGCCTGCTGCGCTCGTCCACCGGCAGCGGGAGCGGCGGCGACGGCAGCGACAGCAACAGCGGCCAGAGCAGCGGCCGGGGTGACGGCCGCACACCCGAACCGCCTGCCCGCCGGGGCCCGTCCGCCACCCCCCGCACCGGCTCCGCGACCTGGGCCCGTGACCTCGCGATGGGGATGCGGTTCGCGGCCGGCGGCGGCCGCGAGGGCTGGATCCGTACGGCGCTGACCGCGCTCGGCGTCGGCCTGGGCGTCGCCGTCCTGCTGCTGTGCTCGTCCGTACCGCCCCTGCTGGATGCCTGGCACGGCCGGGAGAAGGCCCGCGAGAACCTGGGCCAGGTGAACCCTCCCCCGCGCTCCGACCGCACCGTCCTCTACACCTCGGCCGACACCACCTTCCGCGGTGCGCCGATCCGCGGCCGCCTGCTACGCCCGGACGGCGCGCATCCGCCCGTACCTCCCGGCATCGGTCATCTCCCCGGCCCCGGACGGATGCTGGTCTCCCCGGCGCTCAAGGAGCTGCTGGACTCCCCCGAAGGTGCGCTGCTGCGCGACCGGCTGCCCTACGACGTGGCCGGCGTGATCGGCGACGCGGGTCTGCTCGGCCCGCGCGAGCTCACCTACGTCGCGCAGAGCGCCACGCTCACCGCGCCCGACGGCTACCGCATCGACCACTTCGGCAAGAACTGGAACCCGCCTCGGATGCGGGCACCCGTCGTGGTGCTCGTGGTCATGACGTGTGTGACGCTGATGCTGCCGGTGCTGGCCTTCCTCGGCACGTCCATACGGTTCGGCAACGAGCGGCGGGAGCGCCGGCTGGCCGCGCTCCGGCTGGTCGGCGCCGATGTCCGTGCGACCCGCCGGATCTCCTCCGGTGAGGAGCTGTTCGGTTCGCTGCTGGGGCTGGCGGGCGGCGGCGCGCTGTTCCTGGCCGGCCGGCAGTGCGCTTCGGTGATCACGTTGTGGGGCGTCAACGTCTTCCCCTCGGACGTGTCGCCCGCCCCGCTCGCCGTCGCGCTGATCGCCGTACTCGTGCCTGCGGCGGCGGTCGTGGTGACGCTGTTCGCCCAGCGCGGCATCACCGTCGAGCCGCTGGGCATCGTCCGCCACCGCCCCGCGCCGCGCCGCCGGCTGTGGTGGCGGGTGGCGCTGCCCGCCGTGGGCATCGCGCTGCTGGTGCCGCTGGCCCGGGCGCAGCCGTGGCGCGACACCCCGTTCAACGCCCTCCGGCTCGCGGCCGGCGCGATGCTGCTGCTGCTCGGCGTCACCGTCCTGCTGCCCTGGCTGGTGGACGCGGTGGTCGGCCGGCTGCGCGGCGGTCCGGTCGCCTGGCAACTCGCGGTCCGCCGCCTGCAGTTGAGCAGCAGCTCGGCCACCCGCGCGGTCAGCGGCATCACCATCGCGGTGGCCGGTGCCATCGCGATCCATATGCTCATGACGGGTATGCAGGCCGGCTACGCCCAGGCGTACGCGGAGTCCGGCAAGCTCCCGCGGATCAGCCTGTGGGCCGACGCCAAGGACTGGCCGCGGACCCAGCGGGCGCTCGGCGCGCTGCGCGCCACACACGGGGTGACGGCGGTCCGCGGCACGATCGACGCGAACATCACCCGGCTGCCGGCCGCCGGGCGTCCCGCGTCCGGTGCACCGCTCTCGACGCTCGCCGTCGGCAGCTGCGCCGAGCTGCGCAGACTGGCCCGCCTGGGCTCCTGCCGCGACGGCGAGGTGTTCCTCACCGATGTCACGGGCCGGGACGCCGCGCTCGCGCCCGGGGCGACGGTCAACCTCAATCCCCCGTACGCCGACGAAGGTCCGCGGCCCCCGCATCTGTGGACGGTCCCCGCGGCGGCCCGCGAGGTCCGGCTCCTCGACCGCACACGCGGCCCCGACCACTTCTCGTACGACCTGCTGGTCACCCCGTCCGCCCTCGACACCGGCCGGCTCGCCCAGCCCACCGTGGAGTTCAAGGTCGACTTCGATCGCGGCACCCCGGACGCCGTGGAGTACATCCGCAACACCGTGGCCCGTATCGATCCGACGATGAACGAGTCCTCCGCCGTCGACAATCCGCATGACGCGCAGTACACCGGCGTCCGCAAGGGCCTGTTCGCCGGTGCCGTCCTCACCCTGCTGCTGATCGGCTCGGGCCTGGTCATCTCCACCGTCGAACAGCTCCACGAGCGCCGCCGGCTGCTGTCCGTCCTCGATGCGTACGGCACCCGCCGCGCCACCCTGGGCTGGTCGGTGCTGTGGCAGACCGCCCTCCCCGTACTGCTCGGGCTGATCCTGGCGCTGGGCTGCGGGCTGGCGCTGGGGACGCTGCTGCTGACGACGATCGACGGCCCGGTGACGGTCGACTGGCCGGTGGTGGCGGGCATCACCGGGGCCGGCGGCGGCATGATCTTCTTGGTGACACTGCTGAGCCTGCCGCCGCTGTGGCGGATGATGCGGCCCGACGGGCTGCGGACGGAGTGAGCGCGGCACTGCCCGGTGCTCCCGTCCGGCCCGGGGTGCGGCACTGCCCGGTCCCCCCGTCCGGCCCGGGGCGCGGCACCGCCCGGCACCGCGGCGGCCGTCGTCCTCGTCACCGCGCTCTCCCTGCCGCTGGCGTGGCGCCTGATGCGCCCGGATGGACTGCGTGCGGAGTGAATCTGCGAGATCATTCCGCACGCAGCAGCGCCCGCCAACTGCCCCAGGGGGACCCTTTATGCGTCGGCTCGTCTATTGCATCGCCTCCACCCTCGACGGCTTCCTCGCCGGCCCGGACGGTGCGGACCCCACCGGCCCGGACGGCTTCTGGCCGATCGCCGACGACTACCTCAAGCACCTGGCCGCCGAACTCCCCGAGGTCCTGCCCGCCCAGGCCCGGTCGGCCCTCGGCATCACCGACGAGGGCACGCGCTTCGACACCGTCCTGGAGGGCCGGCGCACCTACGAGATCGGCCTCCGCGCCGGCCTCACCGACGCCTACCCCCACCTGCGCCACCTGGTCTTCTCCCGGAGCATGAAAGAGAGCCCCGACCCGGCGGTGGAACTGGTCGCCACCGACCCGGTGGAAAAGGCCCGCGAGCTGAAGTCCGCCGACGGCAAGGACATCTGGCTGCTGGGCGGCAGCGAACTGGCCGGCGCGCTCTACCCGGAGATCGACCAGCTGATCGTCAAACTCAGCCCCCTCACCCTCGGCACCGGCCTCCCCCTCTTCTCCCCCACCACCCCCTTCGCCCCCGCACCTGGGAACTGACCGAACACACGGTCCTCCAGAGCGGCGCGGCGTTTCTGACGTATGAGCGGGGCGGCGGGGTCTGAGGGGGGCGGGGTACGCGATGGGCGGCACTACGGCACGGCCCGTCCGATGCACTTGCGGGCCTTCGTACGGGCTGTTCCACGAACGCCCCCGCAATGCCCCCCGCAGCGCCGCAGCGAACTCCTCGCCCCCGAACTCCTCGATGCGCCGAAGACCCCGTGCCGAAACGAGCCACGGATGGATGAACGTGGTCGTAAGAGACGTGTGCGGGCAGCCTTGCCTACGATGATGGCCTCGATACCAGCCATCAGGAGGCACTACATGTCTGCCGCAGCAGTCGAGCACCCTCATGACGGCAAGCTGCCCAGCCTGCTCGAGGTGGCCGCACAGCTCACCGAGAAGCTCCCTGGCTACCGCATCGAGATCATCGGGGGAGACCTCACCGTGACGCCGCCGGCCGACGGCCCGCACGCCGATTCACTGACCGACCTCATCTTCGCTTTCGCGCCTGCGCACGGAGCGGAGACACGAGTTGCCCAGGCCATGGGCGTATGGCTCCCCGACGGCCCCGAGGACTACGCGATCCCCGACCTCGCCGTCGTCGACGCCGACTACCGGGATCACCTCGTGGCGGACAACTGCTACGACCCGGTTGTCTTCCGGATGGTGCTGGAAGTGACCTCTTCCAACTACGCCACCGACCTCAAGACGAAGGTCGCCGCGTACGCGATCGCCAAGATCCCGGTCTACGTCATCATCGACCGCAAGAAGGACCGCATTCACATCCTGACGGAACCGTTCGCCAACGAGTACCGCAACCACAGCGTCCACGCCCCCGGCCAACGCGTCACGCTCCCCGCCTCCCTCGGCGCCGAGATCACACTCGACGTCGAAGCGATCCTCTCGGTCGCCCGCCCCTGACCCTCACCCCCCGGCCATCCGCACCGGCAACCCCCGCAACGCCCCCCGCAGCGCCGCCGCGAACTCCTCGAACTCGCTCTGGCGGGCGGCGCCCGTCCGCATGGCGAGGGCGATGGTCCGGGCGGGCGCCGGGTCGGCGAAGTAGCCGGTGGTGAGCTGGTCGTTGCGGCCGGTTTCGACGCGGAGCGCGGTGCGCGGCAGCAGGGTCACTCCGAGACCGCCGGCGACCAGTTGGACCAGGGTGGACAGGCCCGCGGCACTGGTGGTGACGGGGGTGTTCTCGTCCCGGCCGGCCTCCCGGCAGATGTCCAGGGCCTGGTCCCGCAGGCAGTGGCCCTCGTCGAGCAGCAGCAGGTCCAGTTCCTGGAGGGCCTGGCGCGGGATGTCGCCGCGACCGCCGAGCCAGTGGTCCTTGGGGGCGACCAGGACGAAGTCCTCTTCGAAGAGCGGGAGTTCGGTGACCTGGGGGACGCCGAGCGGCACGGCGAGCAGGAGCAGGTCGAGGCGTCCGTGGGACAGGCCGTCCAGGAGGGAAGCGGTCTGCTCCTCGTGCACCTGGAGGTCCAGGTCGGGGTAGGTCTCATGGACCAGCCGCAGGACGGCGGGCAGCAGATACGGGGCGACGGTGGGGATGACGCCGAGCCGCAGCACGCCCGTGAACGGCGCGCGGGCCGCCTCCGCCTCCTCCATCAGATCGCCGACGGCCTCCAGGACCGTCCTGGCCCGCGCGGCCACCCGCTCCCCCGCGGGCGACAGCAGCACCTTGCGCGTCGTACGCTCCAGCAGTTGCACTCCCAGGGTCTCCTCCAGTGCGGAGACCGACCCGGACAGTGCGGGCTGGCTCATACCGATCTCGGCCGCCGCCTCGCGGAAATGCAGCTGCTCGGCCACCGCCACGAACGCCCGCAGCTGGGCCAGACTCGGCTGGCGGGGTCTGCCGCCCTGACTCGCCGGTGAAGCCACTGATAACCACCTCCGATCAACATTAACCAGTCTAGCTATTTCCCTGATCAATGCCTGCTGTGGCAATGTGTAACCCGTCCAAGCCTCACGGAAAGTCCCCAAAAGGGACTTTCTGCGCAACAAGGAGAGTACGTGCTCACTGTCGGTGACAAGTTCCCCGAGTTCGACCTGACCGCCTGCGTTTCGCTGGAGAAGGGCCAGGAGTTCGAGCAGATCAACCACAAGACCTACGAGGGCAAGTGGAAGATCGTCTTTGCGTGGCCCAAGGACTTCACCTTCGTGTGCCCGACCGAGATCGCCGCCTTCGGCAAGCTGAACGACGAGTTCGCCGACCGTGACGCCCAGGTTCTCGGCTTCTCCGGCGACTCCGAGTTCGTGCACCACGCCTGGCGCAAGGACCACCCGGACCTGACCGACCTGCCCTTCCCGATGCTCGCCGACTCCAAGCACGAGCTCATGCGCGACCTGGGCATCGAGGGCGAGGACGGCTTCGCGCAGCGCGCCGTCTTCATCGTCGACCAGAACAACGAGATCCAGTTCACCATGGTGACCGCCGGTTCCGTCGGCCGTAACCCCAAGGAGGTCCTGCGGGTCCTCGACGCCCTGCAGACCGACGAGCTGTGCCCCTGCAACTGGTCCAAGGGCGACGACACCCTCGACCCGGTCGCGCTGCTCTCGGGCGAGTGAACCGCAGCTAGCGAACTGGAGGCAGATCTGACATGGCTCTCGACGAACTGAAGTCCGCGGTACCGGACTACGCCAAGGACCTCAAGCTCAACCTCGGCTCGGTCATCGGCAACAGCGACCTCCCGCAGCAGCAGCTGTGGGGCACCGTGCTGGCCTGCGCGATCGCTTCGCGCTCGCCGAAGGTGCTGCGCGAGCTGGAGCCGGAGGCGAAGGCCAACCTCTCCGCCGAGGCCTACAGCGCCGCGAAGTCGGCCGCCGCCATCATGGCGATGAACAACGTCTTCTACCGGACCCGGCACCTGCTGTCGGACCCGGAGTACGGCACCCTGCGCGCCGGTCTGCGGATGAACGTCATCGGCAACCCGGGCGTGGACAAGGTCGACTTCGAGCTGTGGTCGCTGGCCGTCTCGGCCATCAACGGCTGCGGTATGTGCCTGGACTCGCACGAGCAGGTGCTCCGCAAGGCCGGTGTGGACCGCGAGACGATCCAGGAGGCCGTCAAGATCGCGTCCGTCCTGCAGGCCGTCGGCGCCACCCTCGACGCCGAGGCCGCGCTCGCCGAGTAATTCCGCCGCGCGCACGCCCCCACACAGAACCCCGCAGACCTGGCGTCTGCGGGGTTCTGTGCGTCCGGTGCCGGGCGCGGCCGGGAAGTCGCGGCCGGGAAGCATCTTCCGGACCATCCGGATCAACCGGATCACCCGGATTACCCGGACCGGTCCGGGCGGTCCGGAAGACGCGTCCTACGCCCCCGGCTCCTCGGGCCTGGCCCGCACCGGGGGCGGGGTCGGTGCCACCGAGATCGCGGTGGCGCCGCGCGGGGCCACCGACATCCGTACCGCCTGCTCCCTGGAGTACGAACGCAGGTAGCCGACCACCGTGTTGGTGACCGCGACCAGCGGCACCGCGACCACCGCACCGCCGATGCCCGCGATCAGGCCGCCCGCGGCGACCGACAGGATCACCGCGAGCGGATGGACCCGGACCGCCCGGCCCAGGATGAACGGCTGCAGGACGTGCCCCTCGATCTGCTGGACGGCCAGCACCACCGCCAGCACCATCAGCGCCGTGAACACTCCGTTGGCGACCAGTGCGATGACACACGCCAGCGCGCCCGAGACCACCGCGCCGACCAGCGGGATGAAGGCGAACAGGAAGATGAAGACGGCGAGCGGCACGGCCAGCGGCACATTGAGGAAGTAGAGGCCGATACCGATGAAGATGGCGTCGATCAGGGCGACGACCACCGTGCCGCGCACATAGGCGGTCAGCGTCCGCCAGGCCCGCGGCCCGGCGCCCGCCACGCCCTCGCGGGCCGCGCTCGGGACCAGCTTGAGCACCCAGTTCCAGATCCGCCGGCCGTCGTAGAGGAGGAAGAGCGTGGTGAACATCGCCAGCAGGATGCCGGTGAGCACTTCGAGGACGACGGTGACGCCCTCCAGGCCGGCCGAGGTGATGGCCTCGGTGTTGGCGCCGACCGCGTCCTGCAGATTCTTGGCGATCTGGGTGATCTGAGACTCGGTCACATGGAACGGGCTCTTCAGCAGCCAGCCCTTGAGCTCAGTGATGCCCTCCTGGATACGGCTGGAGACCGAGTCGATGTTGTCCTGGACCTGCCAGACCACGAACCAGCCGACCAGGCCCATGACGACGAACCCGCCGATGAAGGTCAGCGCGGTGGCCGGCCCGCGCGGCAGCCCGCGCCGTCGCAGCCAGCCCACGGTGGGCTGCAGCAGCGCCGTGATCAGCGTCGCCGCGATGAAGGCGAGCACCGCCAGTTCGATGGTGGTGATGACGCGCGCGAGGACCCACAGCGTGGCCGCCAGCACCAACAGCCGCCAGCCCGCCTCGGCGGCGACCCGTACGCCCCAGGGCACCGCGTCGACCGGATCGGGGCGCGCCGCGACGGCCGGGGCGTAGGACGGCGGCGGAGGGACGTTCTCCGGCGGGACGGCATCGGGGGACGGCGCGGCGGGCTCCGTCGCGGGGTGCGGCACCCCGTCCGTGGCTTCCGGCAGCTGGGTACGGGGAACCGTGAGCGTGGCCGGCGCACCGCCGTGCGGCGTTGCGCCGTCTTCCGGACCGCCGGCCGCGGGGGCATCCGCATGACCGGCACGCCTCAGCTCTTCCGAGTCACCGGCCTCCACCGAGGAGTCCGGAAAGCTCCCGCCAGGAGCGACCCCCACCGCGGCTTCCGCACGGCGGCGCTGATCCTCCATCCGCTGCGAGAGCCGGGTCAGACCGGCGCCGAGGCCACCGACCCACTGAGGCAATCTGGACATGTGCCTTCCTCTTCCCCTCCCACGCGCCACAACCTGACGGGCACGACGTTACCTGTGCCGGACGCACGAAACCCCCGACGCTGCCGCGTTCGGGGGTTTCGGAAGTGCGGTGGTACTGCCGGCGGGCCTAGTACCAGCTGTTGGCCTGCCAGAACGACCAGGCACCGCAGGGGCTGCCGTAGCGGTCGTTCATGTAGTTCAGCCCCCACTTGATCTGGGTGGCCGGGTTGGTCTGCCAGTCGGAACCCGCGGAGGACATCTTGGAGCCGGGCAGTGCCTGGACGAGGCCGTAGGCGCCCGATCCGGCGTTGGTGGCCTTGTAGTTCCAGCCGGACTCGTGGTCCACGATGTTGCTGAAGCACTGGAACTGGTCGCCGGCCATCATCTGCCGCGCGATGGACTGCGTCTCGGCAATGGAGTACGAGCCCTTGCCGAGGAGGTCGCCCAGGTCACCGCGCGCGGAGGAGCGGGACGCGGTCAGCTTCTCCTTGCGGGCGTCGGCGTCCTTCTTGGCCTTCGCCTCGTCCGCCGCGTCCTTCTTGCTCTGCGCGGTCTCAGCGGCAGCCTTACGGGCCGACTCCTGAGCGGACTTCAGTGCTGCCGTGTCCGCCTGGGTGGACTGGTCGTCCGCCTGCTGCGTCAGGGATGCCGTCTGCACCTGGGCCTGTGCGCCCGCGGGGATGTCGGCGATCGTCGCGTCGGCAGCGGTGGCCTCGGTGTTGCCGACCGAGGCGGGCTCGTTGCCTGCAGCGACGCCGACCACGGCGCCGACGGTGGTGACCGCGGTGGCGGATGCCACGGCGAATCCCCGGACCGAGATCCGGCTCACACGTTTTCCTTCCAGCATCGCCCGCATAGGTGACCTCGCGGGCGCAATCGTGCCCCTGACGCTGGCCTCCCCTTGTTCCGGGCCCTGTTGAGCGGAGGGTCCGACTGGTCACGGGAGGCACTGGCCCGGTACGTCCCCCTCGGGGTCCGCGTGGTGCTCGGGCGGCATACGGCGCATCGCTATGAAGTTCGTTGGTTCTACACACCGCTGGGGGTGCTTGATGCCGTATGCGGGGCCTGACAGGACCCAGACTCTGCCCGACCGGGACGCCGGGAAGCAATTCCCCGCTGGGTGTGAAAGCTCACACCTCGTTTACGGCAAACGATTTTCGGATATCCACTCGCAGCACTGCGCCGCCCGGCTAAGCTCCTTCGCTTTGCCGGGCGGCGCCGTGTTCACAACCGGTCAGATCCGGCCGTCCTCCAGCAATTCGGTCACCAGGGCCGCGATCGGCGAACGCTCCGAGCGGTTCAGCGTGACGTGGGCGAACAGCGGATGCCCCTTCAGCTTCTCGACGACGGCGACCACACCGTCGTACCGCCCGACCCGGAGGTTGTCGCGCTGCGCGACATCATGTGTCAGCACGACGCGGGAGTTGGCTCCAATACGGGACAGAACCGTCAAAAGGACGTTCCGCTCCAGCGACTGCGCCTCGTCCACGATGACGAATGCGTCATGCAGCGAGCGCCCGCGGATATGGGTCAGCGGCAGCACCTCCAACATGCCGCGCCCCACCACCTCTTCGATGACGTCCTTGCTGGTCACCGCGGACAGCGTGTCGAAGACGGCCTGGGCCCAGGGGCTCATCTTCTCCGCCTCGCTGCCCGGCAGATAGCCCAGCTCCTGCCCGCCGACGGCGTACAGCGGGCGGAACACCATCACCTTGCGGTGCTGCCGGCGCTCCAATACGGCCTCCAGGCCCGCGCACAGCGCCAGCGCCGACTTGCCGGTACCGGCCCGGCCGCCCATCGAGACGATGCCGACATCCTGGTCGAGCAGCAGATCCAGCGCGATCCGCTGCTCGGCGCTGCGGCCGTGGATCCCGAACGCCTCCCGGTCGCCGCGCACCAGCCGGACCGCGCCCTCCGCGGTGACCCGGCCGAGTGCCTTGCCGCGGTCGGACTGCAGGACAAGTCCGGTATGCACCGGAAGTTCGGAGACCTCCGGAACGTGAGCGGTCTCGGCGGCGAAGAGGTCGTCGATCTGCTCGGCCGAGACGGTCAGCTCGGCCATCCCCGTCCAGCCGGAATCGGTGATCGCCAGCTCGGCGCGGTACTCCTCGGCCAGCAGCCCGACCGAGGACGCCTTGATGCGCAGCGGCAGGTCCTTGGAGACGACCGTGACGTCGTACCCCTCGGCCTGCAGATTGCGCGCCACGGCGAGGATCCGCGAGTCGTTGTCGCCGAGCCGGAAGCCCGCGGGCAGTATTCCGGGGTCGGAGTGGTTCAGCTCGACCCGGAGCGACCCGCCGAGATCCCCGATGGGGATGGGCGAGTCCAGCCGCCCGAACTGCACCCGGTACTCGTCCAGCAGGCGCAGTGCCTGCCGGGCGAAGTAACCGAGCTCGGGGTGGTGCCTTTTGGCCTCCAGTTCCGTGACCACCACGACCGGCAGCACGACCTCGTGCTCGTCGAAGCGGGCCATGGCGCCTGGATCCGCCAGCAGCACACTGGTGTCGAGGACATAAGTGCGCCGGTCGTGCTCACGGCGCTGCTTGATGTTCACCACGGGTGGACGAACCCCCTCGGTTGGGGTGCGACGGCGTCGCGGGGCGGTGTACTCCCGGGGGCGCCGCCTGTCCAGCAGTCGCTGGGCAGCGTCTCCGGGACCCCCGGCCATCTGGTGACCGGACCGGGCTCGGACCACAATGCGCGGGCCGAACGCCGGCCCTCCGCGTCGACCGCGCGGTACGCACGGACCTCCGTGATGTGCAAAGGGCCTCCCGGGCGGACGACCCCATGCCGTCCGCTGAGATGCGGCGCCCGATGGCTTGTTCCTGACGCCGACCTGGAAGGGATATTCCCTCGAACCTGCGTAGCCATGCCACGGCATATGACGCACGGGCGATGAACCTTGGGTAACGCCTGCTCGCCGGGCGGCGGCGTCGCCAAGGTGGTACCTGAGGGGAAGGTGTGTCAGAAGAGGCCCCGTCAGCGGCACATGGAGCCGACGGGGCCTGGTGACGCCCCGTAACGGAAGGGGCATCGAGAACTTCAGGGGTGAATCGGGCTTACGGGGCGTGAGTAACCCGCCTGGCGGAACGCGGCGGAGCGTGCCGGGCGGCCCGGACGCCCCGGGCGCCTCCTAGAAGCCGTACCGCCGGTGCCGGGCGGCGTAGTCGCGCAGGGCGCGCAGGAAGTCGACCTTCCGGAACGCCGGCCAGAAAACTTCGCAGAAGTAGTACTCCGAATGGGCGCTCTGCCACAGCATGAAGCCCGACAGCCGCTGCTCACCGCTCGTACGGATCACCAGATCCGGATCGGGCTGGCCGCGGGTGTACAGGTGCTCGGAGATCAGGTCGATGTCGACGATCTCCGCCAGCTCCTCGAAGGAGGTGCCGCGCTCGGCGTGGTCCAGCAGCAGCGAGCGCACCGCATCGGCGATCTCCTGCCGGCCGCCGTAGCCGACCGCGACGTTCACCAGGACGCCGCGGTTGTCACGGGTGGCCTGCTCGGACTCCTTGAGCACCTGCTGGGTGGCGGCCGGCAGCAGGTCGCGGTTGCCGACGTGGTGCACCCGCCAGCGACCGTCGGCCGCCAGATCGCGGACGGTGTTCTCGATGATGCCGAGCAGCGGCTTCAGCTCCTCCTCGGGCCGGTCGAGGTTGTCCGTCGACAGCAGCCACAGCGTGACCACCTCGACATCGGTCTCCTCGCACCAGCCCAGCAGCTCACTGATCTTGGCCGCACCGGCCTGGTGACCCTGCTCGGTCGTCCGCCCGTCGGCCCGCGCCCAGCGCCGGTTGCCGTCCAGGATGACGCCGATGTGCTTGGGCACCTGGGTGTGATCCAGGCGACCCTCCACCCTGCGCGCGTACAGCCGGTAGACCAGATTGCGCAATGCAGGCGGATAAGGGATGCGCATCCCGGAAGATCGCAGCATGTGTGGTCCAGCCCCTCCGTGCCAATGGCGGTCGCCCCGTCGCCTCAAGTGGGCAACTTTACTTCTCGGCTGTCTCGACAGCCCAATCAGGTAGGTCACAGGTACGTGATAGGGAGATGAGCATGACTGGCACCGACTACCGCGCAGCGGATTCCCGCTACGACTCGATGAAGTACCGGAGAACGGGTCACAGCGGACTCAAACTCCCCGCTATCTCCCTTGGACTGTGGCACAACTTCGGGGATGACCGCACCCTGAGCTCCCAGCGGGGCATCCTGCGCCGCGCCTTCGATCTGGGCGTGACCCACTTCGATCTGGCCAACAACTACGGTCCGCCACCCGGGTCCGCCGAGCTGAACTTCGGAAAGATCTTCGCGCAGGACTTCCGCGGCTACCGCGACGAGATGATTCTGTCGACGAAGGCCGGATATCTGATGCACCCGGGCCCGTACGGTGAATGGGGTTCGCGGAAATATCTCCTCTCGTCGCTGGATGCCTCACTGAAGCGGATGGGCGTCGATTACGTCGATATCTTCTACTCGCACCGCTTCGATCCGGACACCCCACTGGAGGAGACGATGGGCGCGCTGGCGTCCGCCGTCCAGCAGGGCAAGGCCCTGTATGTCGGGGTTTCCTCCTACAACGCCGAGCAGACCCGTGAAGCGGCCGGAATCCTGCGGGAAATGGGTGTCCGCGCGCTGATCCACCAGCCCTCTTACTCCATGATCAACCGCTGGACCGAGGACGATCTGCTGCTGGACACCCTCGAAGCCGAGGGCATGGGCTGCATCTCTTTTGCGCCACTTGCGCAGGGCATGCTCACGGACAAGTACCTGCACGGCATCCCCGAGGGCTCGCGTGCCTCCCAGGGCAAGTCCCTAGACCCGGGCCTGCTGTCCGACGAGGTCGTCCGCCGCCTCCGCGGCCTCAACGACATCGCGGCCCGGCGCGGCCAGTCGCTGGCCCAGCTCGCGCTGCGGTGGGTGCTGCGCGACGACCGGATGACCTCCGCCCTGATCGGCGCCAGCAGCGTCGCCCAGCTGGAGGCCAATATCGCCGCCCTCGACGCCCCCGAGATCACGGATGCCGAGCTGGCCGAGATCGACGAGTTCGCGAAGACGACGGACGGCGTGAACATCTGGGCGCGGCGGTAGCGGCGGTCCTGCGGTAGCGCCGGCCCGGCGGTCGGGCTTGCCGCGTAGCCCGCGCGGGGACCGGCCGGTGCACGGAACAAAAAGCGGGCCGGTCCGTGGGGGGGATACGGACCGGCCCGAGGGGGGGTTTCCACCATAACCCCGCGAGAGGGATGCTTCGTGCACCGGCGCGCGCGGCGGCGTGGCTCGGTCCCCGGCCCGTCGTCTCCGGACCGTCGTCCCCGGCCGTCGTCCCCAGCCGTCGTCTCCGGGCCGTCCCGTCAAGCGGGCACCGCGGCGGCGCCCAGCAGCAGCACGCCGAACGCCCCGAGGATCATGAAGGGCCCCAGGGGCATGGCCGCTCCCCGCGCACCGCGCCGGACGATCAGCAGCCCCGCCCCGTAGAGCGCACCGAGCAGCACACCGGCCGCCCCGCCGTGGACAAGGGTGCGCCAGCCGTACCACCCCAGGGCGATCCCCAGCCCGACCGCCAGCTTGACGTCGCCCAGCCCGATGCCCCGCGGGTTGACGACGTAGAGCAGGAGGTAGCACGCGCCCAGGACGAGTCCGCCCAGCAGCGCCCGCCGCCACGCCCCGCCTTCGTCGGTGAACCAGCCGCCGAGCCCCAGCAGCACCGCCGCCATCACGGCGAGCGGCAGCGTCAGCGCGTCCGGGAGGCGCCGGACCCGCCAGTCGACGGCCACCAGCAGCACCGCGACCGGCGTCATCGCCAGCCAGGCGACGAGTTCCGGCCGCGGCCCGGTGGCCGCCGCCAGGGCCGCACAGGCCAGTGCGGTGGCCGCCGCCATCGGCAGCACCCCCGGCCCGTACGCCCCGCACCGCTGACAGTGCCCCCGCCCCAGCCAGCCCCGCGCCACCCCCGTGATCGCATGCCCCCGGGGACAGACCGCGCACCACTCCTCCTCGGGCTCAACGGCCATCCGGTGGGCGGGCCGTGGCAGGAGCACCCCGGCCGCGGCCCCGTAGACGGCGGCGAGAACCATCAGCATCACTGGCACGTGCCGACCTTAGGGTGTCCGGCTTCGCAGCAGGGGCGGATGGCGGAAGGATCCGGCGTGCGGGAGCGGCGGGGGCCGGCGTGCGGGAGCGGTGGGGTCCGGCATGCGGGAGCTGATAGAACGCTGTGCATGGTGCGTGGGGAGAACGGCCCGGGGGTCCTGTACGGCGCGGACGACGTCATTCCGGTGGAGATCGCGGCGTCCTGGCGCGCCCGCACCCGCGGACTGCTGGGCCGCGACGGCATCGAGGGGGCGCTGCTGCTCACCCCGGCGAGCAGTGTGCACACCTTCCGGATGCGGTTCGCGATCGATGTCGCCTATCTGAGCCGGGACTTCACCGTGCTGGCCGTCCGCACCATGCGTCCGGGCCGGCTGGGACTCCCCCGCCTCCGCGCCCGGCACGTCCTGGAGGCGGAGGCCGGTGCAATGGCGCGCTGGGGCCTGCGCCCCGGCCTCCGGCTCGGTGTCGAGCCCGTCCGCTGACGGAGACGGCCGGCTCGGCTCCCGATGACGCCTACTGCGGCGCGGCTCACGAGGCGCGCGGGAAGCTGACCTCGACCCGGCGGTTCTTCTTGCGGCCTGCCTCGGTGGCGTTGTCGGCGATCGGGTACTGCTCGCCGTAGCCGCGGATCTGGAAGCTGACGGACGAGCCGAGGTCCTTGGCCAGCTCCTGCTGGACGGCGTTGGCCCGCTGCTTGGACAGGACCAGGCCGTGGCTCGCCGAGCCGAGGTTGTCGGTGAAGCCGAAGACCCGCAGGCGGGTGGCGTTCTGCTTCTTGATCTCCGCCGCGATGGTGCCGATCCGCGCCAGCGCGTCCGACGACAGCTTGGCGCTGTCCTTGTCGAACAGGACCTCCGCCTGGAGCGAGAAGGTCACATTGTCGTTGGTGTCCTGGCGGCGCTCGGAGCCGTCGTCGGTCTCGACGATGGACTTGATGTTGAGGACCTTGGACGGGGCGAGCTTGGCGCCCTGGACCATGCGCAGATCGGGGTCGTCGGGGTCGATGCGGACCGGGGGGCTGGAGTCCTCGGTCAGGCCGGGCGGATCGGCGTGGGCGGCGGGGACCGTCAGCGCCGCGGTCAGCAGCAGGGCGACGGCGGCGGTGACGGCTGCACGGGGCGCTCGGTGCGGGCGGCGTCCTCGGGGCGTCCGGGTCGCGGGCATCGAGGTCGCGGTCATCTGGTTCGCGGGCATCGGGGTCGCGGTCATCGGCGCCGGCTCAGTCCGTGATCTGCACGCTGGCGGGGGGCATGGTCGGCAGTTGGAAGTCGACCTGGGTCACCTTGGCCGGCGGCGCCGGGAACTGCGCGAAGATCGGGCGACTGTCCCCCGGCATCAGACCGCTGAGGCCGGTCGTGCACAGGCATTCACCATTGGTGTCCCGCAGCACCAAATACCGTTTCTTGCCCGCCTTGTCGACGAGGGTGGCTCCGGAGATCGAGGAACGGGACCGCAGCTCGGTCTCGTTGGAACGCCAGTCGATCGCGTTGAAGGCGCGGTTGCCGTGATTGGACACCGTGCCGTTGACGGTGACGAAGCCGCCGGAGTCACGGACGACGGAGTGCAGGGTGACCACCACGCCGTCCGGCCCCTTCATCTCACCGATCACTTTGTCGGAGTCGGCCGCCGGGCTGCCGGGGCCACTGTCCTTGGGGGCGGTGCTGCGGGCCGGGGGCTTGTCGCCGTCCGTCCCCTTCGTACCGCCGTCGCCACCACCACAGCCGGCCACGACGAGAGCCAGGCCGACAGCGCTCGCCATGGCGACCGCTCCTCTGGCGGCCTTCGCGGTGCGCCGAATGCTCATGGGATGCGATTCCTTTGATCGTCGTCTGGTCGTCTCGGAGGTGCCGGAGTGCGGGTCGGGGCGGATCAGGTGCGGGTCGGGGTACGGGGGTGGCCGGTCAATGCGCGAGGCGTACGGAGAAGAGGTCGGAGGCTTCCGGGAGATGCCGGAGGTCGTCGGGGTCGAGCGTCCAGCGCTTCCCGTCGCAGGTGATCTCCAGGGGCGCGGCCTTGGGGGCGTCCCTGTCCTTGTCGCCCTTGCCGTCCTTGTCGCCCTTGCCGCCCTCGTCGCTCCGGCCGTCGGATCCACCCGTGCCTCCTGTGGCGCCCGTGCCATCCGTAGGGGGATCGAGGGTGCAGCGGGGCTCGACGACGGACTTCGCCTCGGCTTTTCCGTGGGCGGTCTTGGTCATCGGGATGACGGAATTGCCCACGGGTTTCCGGGTTTTGACCGCGACGGCGAAGGAGGTGGGCCAGGAGTCCGAAATGCAGCCGCGGCCCCCGGAACCGAAGAGGTCGGCGCCGTTGCGCCCGGCGAACCAGCCCGCGCGCTCGCAGGCCGCGTCGGACGGGACGCCGCGCCCGTTCAGCAGGTCTTTCCACACGGCCCGGTTGCTCTCGTAGCTCCCGTCGTGAAGGCCGTCGAGGAGGGTCTTGGTCAGCAGATCGCGGTACTGCTGGCCGGCGGCGAGCGCGGCCGCGTCGGCAGCGGTCTGGGCACCGTTGCGGGTGGCCGCGGCCTGCCCGACGGCGAAGAAAGCGAGCGCGAGAAAGAGCAGGCCGGCGACCGCAACGATGTAGAGCGGGAAGGCCTGCCCGGCGTCGCGCCGGCGGGGCGGGATGGTGGCCGGCACGACGGTGGCGGTGGCGACTGGGCCTAAATGCCGACGACGTCGGAGATCTTGTTGGCGATGGCGTTCGCGATCTGGCTGCCGAAGTCCGTGGTCGACAGGACCAGGACGATCGCCACGACCACCGCGATGATGCCGAGGTACTCGATCGAGGTCTGTCCCCGGTCGTTCCCCAAAATACGCTTCGCCATCGTCTTCCCCTCCATGGGCGGCCGTACCGCTCTGGTCCGGCTGGTCAGTCCCCGTGGTGCCGGCGCGGCTGACCGCGCTCGCGACACGAGAAAAGTACGCCGGAACAGCGTGCCCGGAACAGGGAATCCGTGCCCAATCCTCATTTGGGATCACAGATGACGGGCACAACGGCGCATTTCGGCCACTCAGTCGCACCTCACCCACCCCCGCTCCCCCTCCGGCACCATGCCCCGTTCCCCTGCCCATGTGAACCGGGCGACCCCTCCGCGCCGTAGCGCGAACAAAACCGTCCGCCCACCCACTGTGACACAACTCGTTGCTCGTGCGAAGGAGTTGACGAGAAGCGGACGGTGAAGGGCACCCATCCGGCCGGATGCGGGACGCCGCGGCCGACGGCGGGCGGAGCAGCGGCCCGCCGGGCGGCCGGCACAGCGACCGACCCGGGGGCCGCCCGTCCGAAGATGTGCACCCGCAAGGACGGACCGACGTCATGACCGTCGTGGACAGCGCCGGCACAGGGGACGTTACGGAGGGCGGAGGGGGCCGCGCGGGGGCGAGCCGGCGGGGGCGAGCCGAGTTCGGACCGGCGCCGCCCGGTGTCCTCGGGCCGGGCCGCGGCCGGGAGCTGTGGCACGATTCACTCCCCCATCAGCGAGCCGAAGCTGGTCCCCGAGCCCAGGAAGAACCCGGCGATGAGCAGGATCATCGTGGCCGGAACCATAAAAGTGGTGACGACCATGGTGGCCTTGGGGACCGCGCGGGCGGCGCGGCGCCGGGCGTTCTGGGCGTCGGTGCGGCGCATGTCGTTGGCGATCTGGATCAGCGTCTCGACGATCGGCGAGCCGAGCTCCTCGCCCTGCTGGAGGGCGGTGACGAACTGGGCGACCTGTTCGGAGTCGTTGCGTTTGCGTAGCTCCTCGAAAGCCGCGCGGCGGCTGACGCCCATGTCCATCTGCCGCAGCGTGATGCGCAGTTCATCGGCCCATGGCCCCTCGTACTTCTCGGCGACCCGGTCCAGCGCCTGACGGAAGCTCAATCCGGCGCTGACCACGACCGCCAGCACGTCCAGAAAGTCCGGAAGGGTGCGTTCGATGGTGTCCCTGCGCTGGCGGATCGCGGCCCAGATGCCGACCTCGGTCCAGAAGAGACCGAAGAGCACCATCAGGACGCCGAGCAGCGGCTGACCGCGCAGGAACATCACCAGCGCGCCGAAGAAGCCGAGGGCCCCGTAGACGGCACGCCGGGCGGCGTACCGGTCGACGGTCAGCCCGCCGGGGTTGCCGGCCAGATCGATCCGCCGGCGGACCCGGGCGGTGCGCTTGTCGCCCATCAGCCGCAGCACCAGCGGGGCGTAGCGCATGCCGGTGCGGTCCACGGCCGAACCGACCACCGTGGTGCGGGTCGCGCCGACCTCCAGCGACAGCGCCAGGTCGGGCGGCAGCCGGGCCTCCCGGCGGTAGAGCGCGATACCGCAGCAGATGCCGACGACCGAGAGGGCGAAGGCCGCGGACAGCAGAATTCCGATTCCCATTCCTGTTCCCCTGGGGAGACCGATGCGGATGCCGGTATCGATACCGGTGGCGGTGTCGGTGGCGGTGTCGGTGTCGGTGTCGGTGGCTAGACGTCGATCTTGGACAGCCGGCGGATGAAGAAGAACCCGAGCCCGTAGAGGACGAAGGCCGCCACGACCGCGAGCTGGCCGAGGAAGGAGGAGGTCATCCGGTCGATGGCGCCCGGGGCGATCCGGTTCATCAGCAGCAGGGTGCCGATGCCGAGCAGCGGGACGACATAGGCGGTGACGACGACCTGGGAGAGCTGGGTGCGGACCTCGCGGCGGGTCTCCTTGCGCTCCTCCAGGGTCGTGGTGAGGTTGCGCAGCGAGCCGACGACGGTGCCGCCGGCGCGGTTGGAGAGCACCAGGGTGGTCACCAGGACGACGAGTTCGCGGGAGGGGAGGCGTTCGGCCAGCTCGCCCAGCGCCTCGTCGATGGAGTGGCCGACGGAGAGCTTGTCGGAGACCTTGGCCAGCTCCTCACCGGCCGGCGCCTCCAGCTCCTCGGCCGCCATGCCCAGCGCCGTCCGCAACGCCAGCCCGGCCTGGGTGGCGTTGGCCAGGATCCGGGAGAGCTCGGGCAGCTGGTTGATGAACTTCTCGATGCGCTTCTGGCGCTGCCAGTTGAGGAAGGCGAACGCCGCCCAGACGGCGACCAGCGCGGCGATCGGGCCGAAGAACGGGGCGAGGGCGGCCTGCGCGACCAGCCACAGCGCGAGCACCGCGCCGAGCATGTAGACGAAGAATTCGCCGGGGGTGACATCCAGGCCGGTGGCGGCCAGCCGCAGTTCGAGGCGACGGCCGAAGCGGGTGCCGCGCAGGGCACGGTCGACGGACGGGAAGCGGCGCCGGCGTCCGTCGGCCGGCAGCCTGCGCTCGTCGTCGAGGCGGTCGACGACGGCCTGCCGCTGGGCGTGCCCGGCAGCATAGGTCCGTACGCCGGCGATCGCGAGCACCCCGCACAGCAGGGCGGACCCGAGGGCGAGCAGGGCGAGGGGGTTCCCGCCGGTCATGAGAGGGCCTTCCGGGTGGCGAGTTGAGCGTCATCGGTGGCGACGCCGAAGGCGGGCGGGGTGGGCTCGCTCGCCATGAAGAGGCGTTCGGCGACCCGCCGCGGCAGCGGGAAGTAGCGGAACCGCCCGTGCACGATGCGGTCCGCGCCCATCGGCTCGGCATCGAAGCGGCAGACCGTCGCGATGCGGTAGTCCTCGTGGCCGCGCGAGTCGAGGAGGGCGACCTCGCTGATCCGGCGGGAGCCGTCGGCGTGCCGGGTGAGCTGGACGATGCAGTCGACGGCGCTGTTGATCTGGTCCCGCAGCGCCTCGAAGGGGATCTTGACGTCCGACATGGAGGCCAGGGTCTGCAGTCGCATCAGGGCGTCCTCGGCGCTGTTGGCGTGGACGGTGGCGAGCGAACCGTCGTGGCCGGTGGACATCGCCTGGAGCATGTCGAGGGTCTCGCCGCCGCGCACCTCGCCGACGATGATCCGGTCGGGGCGCATCCGCAGGGAGTTGCGGACCAGGTCGCGGATGGTGATCCGGCCCTTGCCCTCCACGTTGGGCGGCCGGGACTCCAGCCGGATGACGTGGCTCTGCTGGAGCTGGAGTTCGGCGGCGTCCTCGACGGTGATGATCCGCTCGCCGTCCGGGATCAGGCCGGAGAGGGCGTTGAGGAGGGTGGTCTTGCCGGCGCCGGTGGCACCGGAGACCACCACATTGAACTTGGCCCGCACCAGCCCCGCCAGCAGCATCAGCATCTGCTCGTCGAGCGTGCCCATGCCGATGAGTTCGGCGAGGGTGTAGGCCCGGGGGAAGCGGCGGATGGTGAGGGTGGCGCCGTTAAGGGCGAGCGGCGGGATGATGACATTGACGCGTTCGCCGGACGGCAGCCGGGCGTCGACCATCGGATTGGATTCGTCGACCCGGCGGTTGACGGTGGAGACGATCCGCTCGATGGTCTGCATCAGCTGCTCGTGCGAGGCGAAGCGGACGGGCAGCAGCTCGACCCGGCCGGCCCGCTCGACGTACACCTGGTCGGGGCCGTTCACCATGATCTCGGTGATCGAGGCGTCCTCGAGCAGTGGCTCCAGCACCCCGAGGCCCAGCGCCTCGTCCACCACCCGGCGGATGAGCTGGGCGCGTTCGGCGGTGGAGAGCACCGGGCCCTCACGGCTGATGATGTGGCCCAGCACGCGTTCCAGCCGTCCGCGGCGCTCGGCCGCGGCCAGCGAGGACATCTCGGCGAGGTCGATCTCCTCCAGGAGTTTGGCGCGGTAGACGGCGACCAAATTGCTGTCCTGGCGTGCCTCACCGGCCGGTTCGGGTGCGACGATCCGGGCTTTCAGGCTCATCGCGGGGGTGCTCCTTCGTAGGTGTCCACGGTGTCCACGGCGGGCGCGAGTCCCAGGGCGCCGGGTTCCTGCGGGCGGGGCATGGTGGCACTGCGGGAGGCGGTGCCGAAATTGTCCACGCCGGGGATGATCGAGGGGATGGTGACCTGCACCGTCGCACGGACCGAACCGCCGCCGTCGCCGCCCACGGTGATGCCGGCCTTGACCCAGTCGCTCATCGCGGCCCGGCCGGCGGCCTCCGGGGCGGGCGGATGGTCGGCGTCGTCCATCGAGGCGGTACGGGCCGCGGCGCGCGCTCCCGTACCGGCCTGCTGGACGGCGAATGCGGCGAGGCCGAGCTGGACCACCGCCAGCCCGATGACCAGCAGGACCGGCAGGAAGCCGAGGAATTCGATGGACACCGTGCCCCGGTCGCGGCCGTGGCCGCGGAGCCGGGCGGGCGGGCGGAGCCGGGGGCGCAGCGGGATCCGGGCGGGCTTCCGGGGCAGGGGGAGCGAGGCCGGGAGACCGAGCCGGGCAGGCTGCCGGAGCCGGGCGGGCGGACGTACGGCGCTCATCGGGGGTCCTCCTTCGCGGCGCCGGCCGAGCCCTTCGCCGGCCACGGGAAGCTGCCCGTGCCGGGGAAGAGCACCGGGACCCTGATCTGGACCGTCGCCTTCCACACGCCCGCTTCGGGGTGGCAGGAGATGCCGGCACCGCCCCGCCAGGAACTGGGCAGTTCCTTCTCGGCTGCGGCCTGGCACGCGCCGGCGCCGCCGCCTTCCGTCGCCGTACCGGCCCGCGCGCCCCGGTCGGCGGAGTGGGCGGCGAGCGAGAACGCGTAGCCGACCAGCACCAGCTGCCACAGCAGCGCGAGGACCAGCAGGATCAGCGGGAGCATCCCCAGGAACTCCACGGCGACCTGCCCCCGGTCGTTGCCGCCCAGCGGGCGTCGCACCGCTCAGCCCTCCTCGTAGGGACCGGCCGGATCGAACGGACCCGAGCCGCCGGCCGCCGCCGCTGAGCCCCGCCGCGCGCCGAAGCGGATACCGGGCCCCGACCCCGACCCTGACCCGGAGGCCAGCCCCGGTGCCGGACCCTGACCCGTCCCGGAACCGGGAGCCGCCCCCGGCGTTATGGCCTTGCGCCGGCGCCCCGTCAGCGTCGGGCGCGCCCGGTGGCTGCCCCGGCCCTCCCGCCGCACGGCCGGTGACTCGACCAGGCCGAGCTCGCCCGCCAGCGCCCACAGCGCCTGCCGGACCGTCGACCGCCCGTCGAGGTCCTGCATCCGGCCCGCGTCGACACAGGGCTGCAGCTCCTTGAAGGCGGCCGGCACATGGGTCCTGGCGACCTGGGTGCCGGTGGCCTTGGCGACCAGCGGCGGCTGGATCTCGGTGTTACGGGTGAGGCGGTTGACCACGGTCGTGGTGTCCTCCGCCTGACGGATCTGCAGCCGGTCCCACAGCCGCACCTGCCGCTTGGCGGCCCGTACGGCCACCACGTCCGGGGTGGTCACCAGCAGGGCCACATCGGCGAGTTCGACGGCCGCCGCGTTGGCGGACTGCATCTGGGAGCCGCAGTCGACCAGCACCACTTCGTAGCGGGTGCGCAGCGCACCGATGATCTGGCGGGCCGCCCGGTCGTCGACCTCCTCACCGCGCTCGCCCTCCTCGGGCGCCAGCAGCAGCCCCAGGCCCGTGTGGTGGTCGTGCACCGCGTCCTGGAGCACCCGTACGGAGATGTCCGCGATGCCCGCCAGATCGACGATCGAGCGGCGGAACTGGACGTCCAGGTAGGAGGCGACATCGCCGGACTGCAGATCCAGGTCCACCAGCGCGACGCTCCGGCCGGCGGCCCGTGCGGCCAGCGCCAGCTGCACGGCGGTGACGGTGGTGCCGACCCCGCCCTTGGCGCCGGTCACGGTCACCAGGGTGCCGGCCGGCCCGGGGACTGCCTCCTGGCTGCCCCCCAGGTGCACCCGTACCCCCGCCGACCACTGGGCGGCGGCCTGCACCCGGGCGGCCAACTCGTCGTAACCGAGCGGCAGTCCGACGATGCCGCGAGCCCCGGCGTCCATCGCCGCGGAGAACAGCGCGGGTCCGGCATCCGTGGTGATCAGTACGACGCCGACGGCGGGGAAGCGCAGCGCCACCTCGCGGATCAGCTCCAGCGCCGGCGTCGGGCCGATCCGCTCATGGACGAGCACGACCTCGGGAAGCGCTTCGACTCCGGACGGCGGACCGGCCTCGGGCGGGGCGCCGGCGAACGACCCGCCGGCCCCCTGGGCGGCGGCGCCGGCCAGCGCGTGGAGCAGCGCGGCGGAGTCGGCGACGGCGGGTACGGGCTCGGCGTCCGGCAGCTGGTTGAGCAGCGAGGACACCGCACGTGCTGCGTCCGGGTCGCCGATTGCCGGGAGGATACGGATGGTCACCTGAGCCTCCGGGTCACTTGTCGCCGTCGAGGGTGTAGGTGCGCTGGCCCGGCGGGACGGTGGCCTCGCTGCCGGGGGCGAGCAGGGCGAGCCGTACGTGCGAGGCGAAGGACTCGGCGTACGCGACCCGTTGGGCGTCCTGGGTGTTCAGCGCGAAGGTGATCGGGACGGCGTCACCGGCCTGCCGCCCCGTGGTGGTGGAGGTGGTGTCGCCGGGGTCCTTGGCCTCCAGCGGCGTCAGCTTGCCGACGTCGATCACCTGGGCACCGGAGACGATGACCTTGGAGACCGGCTTGTCCTCGGGGCGCTTGCCCTCGAAGGTGGCGTAGATGTTCACCCGGGCGCCGGGGTTGATCTTGCCCGCCACCCCGGTGGCCGCGTCGATCATGATGGCGATCTCCTGCTGTCCGGCCTTCAGCGCGGGCCGCTCGACGATCATGTCGTCCTGCAGCAGCGACCCCTTCTTCAGCGGCGTCACCGCGATCCGGCCGCTGACCTGGTCCAGATCGGTCACGGCGGTGGGCGGCAGCCACCGCTCGGGCATCTTCACCTTCTCGAACTGCCCAGGATCCAGCGCTTTATAGGCCGCGACATCCGTCTTCAGCCGGTACGCCGTCTTTTCGGGACCGACCTTGGACTCGACGTTCTGGATCACCGACAGCACGCCGACGAACGCGCCGACCGCACAGAGAACCGACAGGAGCAGCAGGATCACTCCGCGGCGCTGGCGAGAGTTCATGGGGGAGGGACCTCGATCGGGACGGGGAGGGGACGGGCGGGAGGGGACGGGGCGGGCGGTCAGCGGCGGACGGGGCGGCCGGCGGCGGCTGCCGGTCCGTCGGCCGGCGGGGCTGACGGGTCGGCAGCGGACGGCAGGGCGCGGGCGGCCGGAGGCAGTAGGGCACGGGCGGCCCGGCGGGCTCAGCGCACTCGGGCCACCGTCCGCGGGGTGCCGGGGGACTCCGGCCGGCCGGACGGGTCCGGGTACCCGGGACCCTCCGGGTGGCCGGGGTGCTGCGCGTGGCCTGAGTGCTGCGCGTGGCCTGAGTGCTGCACGTGGCCGGGGTGCTGCGGGTGGTGCTGTTCGGAGCGGCCGGTGAAATCGGGGTGACCGGGCAGGTCCCAGTGGCCGGGGGCACGAGGGCCGGGGGCGCCGTCGGACGCGTAGGGGTTGCCCGGCACCGGGCGCCCGGACCCGTACGGGTTCCCTGACGCGTACGGGTTCCCTGACCCTTCAGAAGAGCCCGCCGTGAGATCCGGCCCGCGGACGTCCCACTGCCCCGTACCCGGCTCTCCGGGCCGGCCGCTGCTTCGTACACCCGCCGCGGCCGGCACACCGAGCACACCGGCTGCACCGGGAGGTGTCACCGGCGAGAGGCCGCGCTCGTCCCACGGCGGAAGAGCCCGACCGGCCGCCGGTTCCGAGGGAGCGGCGGACTCACCCGGCCCCGGGGAGGCCGGCGCAGGAGCCGGGACTGGAGCGGCCGAGGCGTCCGAGGGAGCCGCCAAGGCCCCGGCAGTCGAAGCCGATGGGGAGTCGGGAGCGGACGCAGGATCCGCGACCGAAGCCGAGGCGGCACCCGCGTCCGACACCGACCCCGAAGCCGCAGCCGAACCCGCAGCCGGACCCGAAGCCTCCGAGGAAGCCGCCGTCCGGGCCTGCGCGGTGACCGCCGTCCCCCCTCCCGGCCGGTGTGGCGAGCCGCCTATGGCCGCCGGCCCCTGGCCCGAGCCGCCACCTCCCGCCGCCCGTTCCCGTGCCAGCGGCGCGGCGCAGAACGCACAGTGATCGCCGAGGAGTTCCAGGCCGCACCAGCCGCACTCCTCGCGCCGAACCGAGGCCACGAGCTGACGCAGGACCGACACGTCCGGTATCGCCGCCGCGAATTCGATCAGCTTCTGGGTTCCCCACCACCGGGCGGACTCGGCGGGCAGCCGGGCCTCGTACACCCCCTGCACCCGCCAGGCCGGGGCGAGCGTCCCGGTCACCCACTCGGAGGTGAGCTGGCCGCGGGCCACCGTGAGCTGGGTGGCGAACCCGGGCGCGGGCAGCCCGGCCTCGGCACTGTGCCGGTCCACGTGAAGCAGCTGCGGCTCGGGATGCGCCAGCACCGCGAAGTGGGCGCCGGGCAGCCAGGACTTCACATGGGACCGCAGGTCGACCTCGATGCGGTCCAGTCCGCTGACGCTGCCCAGCAGGGCGCCGGTGTGAAGGTAATGGGTCAGCAGCCGCGCGGCGCCGGCCAGCACGCCGGGGCTGAAGTCGCACAGCGACAACTGCCGTAGCTGACGGGCCAGTAACGCCACGCCCAGCGGCGGCAGGGGCAGTGGCACGATGGCGATCCGGTCGCTCTCCAGGACGGCGCGCAGGGTGTGCATCCGGCGGATGTGCTCCGGCGGGCAGGCCGAGGAGTACAGCACGATGAGGTGGCCGTGGTGCTCCAGGACGGCGCTGGTCTCCGTCAGGGCGTCGTCCAGCGACTGGAGATGTGGAGCCTGCAGGACGACGGCGGCCGGGGTCTGCCGGTCGGTCGGGGGCAGCGCGAGGTCCGGGCTGGTGACGGCAATCGCGGTCGGCACGTCGCTCCCCCACTCCCTGACGGCCGCCGGGGGCCCCGGGACCGCGGATCGGCACAGCTCTGCGCCCAAGGCGCCATACGCTCAGCACTTTATCCACAGAGATACGTCCCAGAGAACACGTTCTGGGCTACTCGTCATGACCGTCACCCCGAAGTGAAATGGCGAATACCGGCCCAGCGGCCCTCAGCGGAACGCCTTCCCCCTCCCCATCCCCCCAATACAGCGCCAGGTCCCGCGCACCCCGTGCACGGGACCTGGCAGCCGGCGTCGCACTTCGCGTCATGTCACCTACGGGTGGCCGCCGGCTTGGGCAGCGCGCACCCGGCCGCGCTCAGGTCCAGCTTGTTGCCGGCGCCGAAGCACTTCGGTATCCCGTAGGTCTCCTCGGCGTAGTTGGTGCCCTGGTGCACCGTGACATTGCCGTTCTCGTCCACCTCGCACGGGTTGTTGACGGTGCACTTCTCGCCGTCCTCATTGCCCGTGTTGTTGATGGCCGCGACCTTGCCGGTGGCGTTGTCGATCACCGGCGATCCGGACGTGCCGCCGATCGTCTTGCACTGCGGGGTGTAGCGGACCGAGTCCTTCCAGGTCCATTCGCCCTCCTTGAGGGTGGGCACGAACCCGTCGATGTTGCAGGAGTAGATCTTCTTCCAGTAGCCGGAAACGACGCTGATCGCCGCCCCCTTGGCCGGGTGGCCGGTGGCCAGCTCCAGTGGCTTGATCCCGTACTTCTGCTCGATCTGCGCGTAGGTCGAGGACGTCTGGTAGAGCGTGACGTCGGTGTCCGTCATCGTGGCGTAGACGACCTTGGTGGCCCTGATCGTGCCCGCCCGGCCGGCCGACTTGTTGAGCAACGTGAAGCTGCGGCTGGACGGCTGGTCGACGATGACCTCGCCGGCGCCGGGCATACCGCTTTCCAGACAGTGGCCGTTGGACATCACCAGGGCCGGGTCGTTCGACTGCGAGGTGGGCATCCGGACGACCGATCCGGAGCAGTTGCTCAGCGCGACGGTGCCGGCGAAGTCCACCGCCTTGGCCTTGGCCGCCCGGGAATCCTGCTGCTTGACGTGCTGCTGCTCCGCGTTCTGCTGCGCTCCGTGCTGCGGCGCGGCGTGGGCCGTTCCGACGGTGCCCGCCAGGGCTGCGGCTCCCAGCACGGCCGTGGCCAGGGTGCCGACGAGAGGTCTGTTCATGTGGGGGTCCTCTCCGCTTATGTCACCGAAGCGCCCTCAGGTGCGTTCGGCTTTGTCGTGCGCATTGTTGGCGCCACCGCGGCATGAGGCAATGAATTTCCCGAAACCGATGGGCAGTTGCCGTTTTCCCCTCGAAACGCCCCGTCCGCCGACGGCCCGGCATCTGGCCGTGCGACGCCTTGCCCCGCTCATGCCAATGCGCCAACACTGACGCCGTCGCTTCGCTCACACCCCACAGGAGACCGCATGCGACCACGTATCCGCGGCGGACGCAGAACCGTCCTCACCGCGCTCCTCTCCCTCGCCCTCGCCGCCCCGGTCGCCGCCGCCCAGGCGCAGGACGCCCCCTCGGCCCGACCCGCCGCATCCATGGCGAGCAGCACCGAACTCCCCCATCAGTACGAGGTGACGGGCCTCGCCACCCCCGCCCAGCGCACCGCCCTCACCGCGACCGGCGCCACCATCGACGAGGTCCACGCAGGGAAGGTCGTCATCACGGCGGACCGTGCACAAGCCCTCGCCGCCCGCCGACTCGGCTATGAACTCCGCAAGTTGCCGGACCCGCCGGCCACCGAGCCCGCGTCGCCCCCTGCCGGCACCCGGGTCAAGGACTTCCCCGCCGGCTACACGAAGTACCACACCTACGACGAGGCCACGAAGGAGATCGACGCCCTCGTCGCCAAGTACCCGGCCATCGCGAGCAAGCAGGTCATCGGCACCTCCCACGAGGGCCGCGCCCTCCTCGCCCTCAAGCTCAGCAAGAACGTCGCCAAGGACGAGGCGGAGCCCGAAGTCCTCTTCACCGCCCACCAGCACGCCAGGGAACACCTCACCGTCGAGATGGCCCTCTACCTCCTGAACGAGTTCACCTCGAAGTACGGGACCGACCCCCGCATCACCAAGATGCTCGACTCCCGCGAGATCTGGATCATCCCGGACCTCAACCCGGACGGCGGCGCCTACGACATCGCCTCCGGCTCGTTGCGCAGCTGGCGCAAGAACCGCCAGCCCAACACCGGTTCCAGCAGCGTCGGCACCGACCTCAACCGCAACTGGGACTTCAAGTGGGGCTGCTGCGGCGGCTCTTCCTCCAGCCCCTCCTCCGAGACCTACCGCGGCAAGTCCCCCGCCTCCGCCCCCGAGGTCCAGGTCGTCTCGAAATTCGTCCGGAGCCGGATCGTCGGCGGCAAGCAGCAGATCAAGGCCGCCATCGACTTCCACACCTACAGCGAACTGGTCCTGTGGCCCTTCGGCTTCACCGACGACGACACCGGCCCCGGCATGACCCAGGACGAACACGACACCTTCGCCACCATCGGCAAGAACATGGCCGCCACCAACGGCTACACCCCCGAACAGTCCAGCGACCTGTACATCACCGACGGCTCGATCGACGACTGGCTGTGGGGCGACCAGAAGGTGTTCGCCTACACCTTCGAGATGTACCCGTCGTCCTTCCTGGGCGGCGGCTTCTACCCGAAGGACTCGGTGATCCCGAAGGAGACGTCCCGTAACCGCGAGGCGGTTCTCCGGCTGCTGGAACTCGCCGACTGTCCTTACCGGGCGATCGGCAAGGAAGGGCAGTACTGCAAGGCGAAGTGACCCCGACACCGGCTCACCGAAGGGCGCCCGGCCCGGTCCTGCACCGGCGCCGGGCGCTCCTCCCCCGCGTACCGGAGAACCTGGCCTACAGCCTCACCCTTCCCGCGGCGCTCGCCAGTCCGGCCGTCGCGCGGTCCGCCGCCCGTACGATCCTGGAAGCACACGGTCTGTATGACGTGACCGCCGCCGCGACCCAGGTGATCGGTGAACTCGCCGCCTGTGCATGCCTGTTCACGCCCTCCGACAGCGTCTATCTGTCGCTGCGCTATCGCGATGACGCGCTGCGCATCTGCCTCTACGACGGGCACCCGCGCCATACCCACCGTCGTCTCGCGGCGGCCTGTGACGGCAGGCGGCGGTCTCTGCTCTTGCTGCTGGCCTGTGTGATGCAGGCCTGTGACGGTGAGTGGGGGTTCGGGGAGTCGTCCGAGCCCGGCGATGGGACGCGGTTGTGGGCCGTGCTGCCGCGCGAAGGGGCCCGGGCGTACGGGGCGGTGGCGTAAAAGCCGGTGGAGCGCCCGGTGTCGGACGCCCCGAGGGCGTACGGAGACGGGGCGGGGCAATCGGCGCCTACACGACCAAGCTCACCAGCACCGCCACCGCGAACCCCACAACCGAGAGCACGGATTCCAGCACCGTCCAGGACTTGAGCGTGTCGCGTTCCGTGATGCCGAAGTACTTGCTGACCATCCAGAATCCCCCGTCGTTCACATGGGACGCGAAGATCGACCCCGCCGAGATCGCCATGATGATCAGCGCCAGCTGGGCCTGGGACAGGCCCTGGCCCTCGACGAGGGGGACGACGATGCCGGCCGTGGTGACGATGGCGACCGTGGCGGAGCCCTGGGCGACGCGGAGGACGAGGGAGAGGAGGTAGGCGAGGACGATGACGGGGAGGCCGACGTGGTGGAAGGTGTCGGAGAGGGCGGTGGCGACACCGCTGCCCTTGAGGACGGCGCCGAAGATGCCGCCGGCGCCGACGACCAGGATGATGTTGCCGACCGGCTTGAGCGAGGCGGTGGAGACCGTCTCCAGGGACTTGCGGGACCAGCCTCGGCGGATGCCCAGCAGGTAGTACGACATCAGCAGGGCGATGGTCAGGGCGACGAAGGGGTGGCCGAAGAACTCGATCACCGAGCGGCCGGGCGAGGGAGCGATGGCGATGGAGGAGAAGGTCGCCAGGAGGATGAGGAGCAGCGGGGTGCCGATGATGGTGAGGACGGTGGCCAGGGGGACCGGTGCCTCGTCGGTCCTGACGCCGGCCGCGGTCTTCTCCGCGGCGACCGCGGCCTTGGCTTCGTCCGCCGCCTCGACCATGTCCTGGGGGACGGGGACGAACAGCCGCTTGCCGATCCAGGCCGCGTAGCCCCAGGCGGCGAGCACCGCCGGGATGCCGCAGAGGATGCCCATGAGGATGATCCACCCGAGGTCGACCTTGAAGAGGCCGGCGGCGGCGACCGGGCCGGGGTGCGGCGGCAGGAAGGCGTGGGTCATGGACAGGCCCGCGAGCAGCGGCATGCAGTAGAGGAGGATCGACTTGCCACTCCGCTTCGCCGCCGCGTAGACGATCGGGGCGAGGACGAAGATGCCGACGTCGAAAAAGACGGGGATGCCGAAGATCAGGCCGGTCAGGCCCATGGCGAGCGGTTCGCGCCGCTCGCCGAAGAGGCGGAGCAGCCGGGAGCTCAACACCTCGGCGCCGCCGGAGACTTCGAGGATCGCGCCGAGCATGGTGCCCAGGCCGATGATGATGGCGACGTGCCCGAGGATGCCGCCCATACCGGTTTCGATCATCGAGACGGCGTCGGATTTCTGGACCGTGCCGAAGAGTTCGGTGACGGAGAGCCCGGCGGCCAGGCCCACCGCGATGGAGACCGTGAGCAGCGCGACGAACGGCTGCAGCCGGACCTTGATGATCAGAACGAGGAGCAGGGCGATGCCCAGGGCGGCGACCGTCAGGAGTCCCGCGGTGCCCGGTATCAGGGCGATCAGTCCACCGGTGTGGGGTGGTGGCGGCGGGGTGGCGGGCGTGGCGGCGAGGAACATGGGGTGACTCCGTTGTCAGGCAGGGGTGGTCCCCGGGCGGTCCGGGGCGTCCCCTGGAAGGCATCTCCAGGCAGGGGGGACCGCGGCACGGCGACCCGTCGGTACGGGGCGCCGTGCCGTGCGGCGAACGGTGCGCGTGCGGTGGTGCTAACGGCAGGCGGGGCAAGGGGTTCGGTGCCTCAGCTCAGGACCGCGAGGGCGTCGATCTCGATGAGCAGCCCCTTGGGCAGTCCGACGTAGACGGTCGTACGGGCCGCGGGGGCCTCCTTGAGGCCCTGCTCCTCGAAGTAGGCGTTGTAGATCTCGTTCATCTCGGCGAAGTGGTCCACGTCGGTGAGGTAGACGCGGATCATCATCGCGTCGTCCCAGCTCGCGCCGCCCTCTTCGAGGACGGCCTGGACGTTGGCGAGGGTCTGCAGGGTCTGCTCGCGGAGGGTGGGGCCGGCCGGGGTGGGGGCCTGGCCCGCGACGGCGGGGAGGAAGCCGACCTGGCCCGCGACCTGGAGGATGTTGCCCTTCTTGACGCCGTGGGAGAACTTCGCGGGCGGGGTGGTGTGGGTGGCCGGGGTGAGCGCGGTCTTCTCGGTCATGGGATGCAGGCTTCCTGTACGGGGCCGGTGGTTGCGGGACCGGTGACTACCGGGCCGCTGGTCACGGGACCGGTGGTGACTGGGGAATGGCGGTTCCGGAGTACTCCCGGCTGACGGCGTCGGCGGTGCGGCGTACCAGCGGGAGCAGTGTGAGGAGTTCTTCGGCGGTGACGACGACATTGGGCGCGGAGACCGACATGGCGGCGACCAGGCGTCCGTCCGCACCGCGGATGGGGGCCGCGACGCAGTTGATGGACTCCTCGTGGCCACCGAGGTCGGTGGCCCAGCCCTGTTCGCCGACCTTGGCCAGTTCGGCCAGGAAGGCCGTGGCGTTCGGGGTCGAACGGGACGTGTAGAGGGGGTAGTCGAGCTTTTCCGCGAGGGCGCGGCGCTCGGGTTCGGGCAGGTCGGCGAGGAGCAGCTTGGCGACCGCGGCGACGGTGATCGCGACGGGTTTGCCGATCCGGGAGTACATCCGGACCGGATAGCGGCTCTCCACCTTGTCGATGTAAAGGACCTCGTTCTCCTCATGGACCGCGAGGTGGACGGTGTGCCCGCATTTCTCGTTGAGTTCGACGAGGTGGGGGTGGGCGATTTCGCGTACGTCGAGGTTTTCGGCGGCCTGCTGGGCGAGGGCGAAGAGCCGGGCGCCGAGGCGGTAGCGCTGGTCGGACTGGCGGTAGACGAGGCCGTGTTCGTGGAGGGTGCGCAGGAGCCGGAGCGCCGTGGACTTGTGGACACCGAGCCGGTCGGCGACCTGCCCCAGGTCGGCGGGCCCCTCGGCGAGCAGCGGCAGGATGCTCAGCGCGCGGTCGACGGTCTGGCTCATGTACGTGCCTCGCTTCGTCCGTCCCTGCCGTCGTCGAGGGTGTGCCTCGCGTCGATGGCTGTCTCACGTCGCTGGTTCACGGTGTCCGTACCTCCTCGTCGGCCCTGCGGCCGGATGCGTCAGCCCTGCGGCCGGATGCGTCGACCCTGCGGCCGGACGCTGCGGCTTCGGTCCAGCCGGGGCCGAGGTGCAGTCTCTCCCAGGCCGCGTCGTCGAGGTCCGCCAGGCGGTCGGCGTGCGCGCGGCCGGGCGGGGTCGCGAGATCGCCGGGGACGGTGAGGGCGGCGGCGGCCCACAAGTGGCCGTGACGGATGCGGGTGCGGACGGGAAGAGCGCGGAGGGTGGCGGAGAGGAATCCGGCGGCGAAGGCGTCTCCGGCGCCGGTGGCCGCCACGAGGTCGACGTTCAGGGACGGGACGAAGGTGGCGGTGGCATCGGCGCGGCCCACGCCCGTCACAATGCCGGAGGCGTCACCGCGGCGCTCGCCCGCCGCAATGCCGGAGGCGTCACCGCGGCGCTCGCCCGTCGCAGTACCGGAGGCGTCACCGCGGTGCGCGCCCGTCTCGGGGGTGCGCTGGAAGACGGTGGCCCCGCGCTTGCCCTGCTTGACGACCAAGAGGTCCGGTTCCGGCAGTGCCTCGCTGATGGCCCGTGCCCCGTGCAGACCCCATGCGTCCCGGGCCTCGTCGTCGCCGACGAAGACCAGGTCGGCACCCCGCGCCAGTTCGAGCAGCGCCCGTGCCCGTGACGGCTCACGCCACAGCCCCGGACGGTAGTTGACGTCGAACGAGAGCAGCGGCCGCCCCGGGCGTCGGGCGGTCAGCTCGCACATCAGGCCGAGGCAGTCCTCGGACAGCGCCGCCGTGATGCCGGACAGGTGCAGGATCCGCCCGGAGTGGACCGCGTCCCGGTCCAGGTGCGCGGCCGTCATGGCGGAGGCGGCGGAACCGGCGCGGTAGTAGGCGACCTCATGGGTGTCGGTTGCGCGGTCGCCCGCGGTGCGGAAGTAAATGCCGGTGGGGCGCAGCGGGTCGCGTCGGACGTGGGTGACGTCGACGCCGCAGTCGGCGATGGCGGCAAGCAGGTGGTCGCCGAAGCCGTCGGCGCCGACCCGGGAGATCCAGCGTGCGGAGTGGCCGGTGCGGGCGAGGGTGCAGGCGACGTTGGATTCGGCGCCGCCGATGGCGCGGTCGAAGGAGGGTACGTCGGCGAGCCGGCCGGGCAGCCGCGGCAGGAAGGTGACCATGGACTCGCCGAGACAGACGACCTCGACGTCCGGGGCGGGTGCGCCGTCCCGGGCCGGGATGCCGCCGGCGTTCGAGGACCTGGTCACGATCGGTTCCGCTCCTTCGCTGTGGTGCCTGCCCCGGACCGGGTGGCGCGCGGGGTGCGGGCCGGGTGCGGCACGGGATTCCGGCCCTGTGCGGCGCGGTGTGCGGGCCATTTCCCGCCGCTTCCCACCCCGCTTCCCACCGTTGACCGGGCGATGGCCCGGATGTTAGACAGCGGTCAGCGATATGCGCAATGAGTGTTGCAGACAGTGCAACGAGGACTTGTGAGGAGGCCTCATGGCCGGTGAACGGCTCGCGCAGGGACTCAAAGAACTCGCGGACGAGCGGGTCGATCACCGCTTCAAGGCGCTGCCTCCGGACGCCGAGGGCCGGACCGTCGGCGAGCTGGCCGCCGAGCGCCGCAACCTCTTCCGCGACGGGTTCACCACCCCTGTCCTCGCCCTCTCCGCCGAGTCGGTCGCCCACAACCTGGCCCTGATGGAGACGTACGCCGTCCGGCACGGCCTGGCCTTCGCGCCGCACGGCAAGACCTGCATGGCGCCGCAGCTCTTCGCCCGCCAGCTGGAGCACGGCGCCTGGGGCATCACCGCCGCCGTCCCTCACCAGGTCCGCGTGTACCGCCACTACGGCATCCAGCGGATCTTCCTGGCCAATGAGCTCGTGGACGCGGCCGCGCTGCGCTGGCTCGCCGGTGAGCTCGCCGCCGACCCCGGCTTCCGCTTCGTGTGCTACGTCGACTCGCTGCGCGGCATCGAGCTGATGGACACCGCGCTGCGCGAGGCCGGCGCCACCCGGCCCGTGGACGTCGTCGTCGAACTCGGCGCCGGCGAGTGCGCGCGTACCGGCGTGCGGACCGAGACCGAATGCCTCGAACTCGCCGACGCCATCGCGGGCGTGGACACCCTCCGCCTGGTCGGCGTCGCCGGCTACGAGGGCGAGGTGCCCGACGCCACCCCCGAGCGGGTGACCGCCTGGCTGCGCCGACTGGTCGCCCTGGCCGTGGAGTTCGACCGGGCGGGCCGGTTCGCCGACCTCGACCAGATCGTCATCAGCGCCGGCGGCAGCGCCTGGTTCGATGCGGTGGCCGAGGTCTTCGCCGAGATCCCCGAACTGACCGCCCTGCCTCTCAAGCTGCTGCGCTCGGGCGCGTACGTCTCGCACGACGACGGTCACTACCGCGAGGTCACCCCCTTCAACCGCGTCCCGGAGGAGGGCGCCCTGCAGCCCGCCTTCCGCCTCTGGGCGCAGGTCGTCTCCCGCCCCACGCCCGAGCAGGCGTTCCTCAACGCGGGCAAGCGCGATGCGGCGTACGACCTGCATCTGCCGCAGGCCCAGGTCGTACGGTCCGGCCGGGACGACACCCTGCGGCCGGCGGACGGCGTCACCGTCACCGGCCTGTCCGACCAGCACGCCTGGGTCCGCACCGAGCGGGCCGGCGACCTGGAGGTCGGTGACTGGGTCGGGCTGGGCCTGTCGCACCCCTGCACGTCCTTCGACAAGTGGCAGCTGATCCCGCTGGTCGAGCAGGACGGCACGGTCACCGATTTCCTCCGCACCTTCTTCTAGGGGCCTTCCTGAGCCCTTAGGGGCTATCAGGAGCCCTTAGGGGCTATCAGGAGCCCTTAGGGGCTATGCGGAACGAGGCACCCCGCAGGCGCCGGGACCCCGTCCAGGCCATGAGAAAGGCGGTCCCCCATGGACACCGTGCTCCGCGACGTCCGCGTCCTCGACGGGTCCGGCGGTCCGTCCTACCGCGCCGATGTCGCCCTCGCCGGCGGCCGGATCGCCGCGATCCACCGGGAGTCGGACGGCGGCCCGCGCCCGGGCGCCGCCCGCGTGGTGGACGGCCACGGCCTCACCCTCTCCCCCGGCTTCATCGACATGCATGCGCACAGCGACCTCGCGCTGCTGCGTGACCCGGCGCACGAGGCGAAGGCCGCCCAGGGCGTCACCCTCGAAGTCATCGGCCAGGACGGCCTGTCGTACGCGCCGGTCGACGAGCGGACTCTCGCCGAGGTCCGCACCCAGATCACCGGCTGGAACGGTGGGGGCCCCGGGGACACCTCCGTCGACTTCTCCTGGCGCACCGTCGGCGGCTACCTCGACCGCCTCGACCACGGCTTCGACGGCCACGGCATCGCCGTCAACGCCGCCTACCTCATCCCGCAGGGCACCGTCCGGATGCTCGCGCTCGGCTGGGACGACCGCCCCGCCACCGCCGACGAGCTGACGCGGATGAAGCAGTTGATCGCCGAGGGGCTGGAGGAGGGCGCGGTGGGGCTGTCCTCCGGTCTGACCTACACCCCCGGCATGTACGCCTCCGACGCGGAACTCACCGAACTGTGCCGGGTGGTGGCCCGCTACGACGGCTACTACTGCCCGCACCACCGCTCCTACGGGGCCGGCGCCCTCCGGGCGTACGAGGAGATGATGGCGCTCACCCGCGAGGCCGGCTGCGCGCTGCATCTGGCGCACGCCACCATGAACTTCGGCGTCAACGAGGGCCGCGCGCCCGAGCTGCTTGCGCTCCTGGACAGGGCGCTGGACACGGGCGCGGACCTCACCCTGGACACCTACCCCTACACCCCCGGCTGTACGACCCTCGCCGCGATGCTGCCCAGCTGGGCGAGCGAGGGCGGTCCCGAGGCGATCCTCGACCGCCTCCGCGACGAGGCGACGGCCGAGCGCATCCGCCGGGTCATGGAGGTGGACGGGGCGGACGGCTGCCACGGGGTGCCCATCGAATGGGACACCATCGAGATCTCCGGGGTCGCGGACCCGGCGCTGTCCGGCTACGTCGGGAAGACCGTCGCCCACAGCGCGGCGGAGCGTGGCGAGGAGCCGTGGGTGACCGCCCGGCGGCTGCTGACCGACGACCACCTGGGCTCGACGATCCTGCAGCACATCGGCCACGAGGAGAACGTCCGCCAGATCATGCGCCACCGGGCGCACACCGGCGGCAGCGACGGCATCCTCCAGGGCCTCAAGCCGCATCCGCGCGCCTACGGGACCTTCCCCCAGTACCTCGGCAGGTACGTCCGCGAGCTGGGTGTGCTGTCCCTGGAGGAGTGCGTCGCCCATCTGACCGGCCGCCCGGCCGCCCGCCTGCGGCTCCCCGACCGCGGCCTCGTCCGCGAGGGCTACCGCGCCGACCTCGTCCTCTTCGACCCCGAAACGGTCGCCGCCGGCTCCACCTTCGACGCCCCGCGCACCCTGCCCACCGGCATTCCGCATGTGCTCATCGACGGCCGCTTCGTGATCGAGGACGGCCGGCGGACGGATGTCCTGGCGGGACGGACGGTACGGCGCACGGCGGCGGGCCGGGGCCAGGACCGGGGCCAGGGCCAGGGCTGGGGTTAGGACTTTGGCCAAGACGCGGCCACATCATGGCAGTTCGTGATTACACGGCCGCTACGGCTTCACCCGGCAGGGGCGTCCCCGACTTGTTGCCCACCACGTTCACCTCCGCGATGAACAACTGGAACAGCAACTGGCTCGGGCCGGCTTCCCTGCCCTTCTTGCTCTTGGCTCCCTGGGCGACAGCCATACTGAACGGCTCGTTCTCTTCCGCCTTCACACCGATATAGCCGGGCAGCGCGCCTTCGTTCGCATTGGCATTCCGATAGTCGCCGCCATGCGCCTTGCGGATCAATTCGCTGTGGTAGGAGGGGCCGAGGGCCATGTGCTGCGGGTGGAAGAGAAGTTCGTGCGCACCGGGCTTCAGCGTGAACTTCAGCATGACCTGATACGCCGCGCCCCCCATGTTGTGGTACGCGTCGGCCTGGGCCCGGTCGCCGAGGTGGGCACCGATGGTCATGCCTCTGTGGTGGGTCTTGAATTCCTTGGCCGAGCCCTCGCCGTCCGCCACATATTGCAGGGCGGCAGCCTTTGCGGGACTGCCCCAGTACTCCATGATGCCCATCGCCTCGTCGAGGCTCATGGACCGGTACAGCTCCAGCTTCCCGGCCGTCGCCGGCTTGCTGTGCAGCTGACGCAGAAGGTCCGGGCCGACGGTCTTGATGATTTCTTCCATCGTGCGCCCCTTCCCCGCCTTGGCCTTCTTGTTCTTCTTGGCCGCGTTGGTGAGGCTCACTTTGGCGGTGGCCATCTCTTTGGTGGCCTTGCCGTCGGCGCCCATGACCCCCGCCTGACGCTCCCAGTGCTCGGTCGTCATGACGTTCTGGGGGTTTGCCGGGTTGTCGTGGTCGTAGGCGCGCTGCACGGCGGGGAGGGCGACGGGCGCGTGGGCGGGCGCCACGTCGCGTTGCAGGTGCTGAGCGTCCTGGGGGCGGGCAGCCATGGCCCGGACGGCGTTCGCCTCGGCTTCGCGCTCGAAGCGGTCGGACGGGTCGGAGACCTTCAGCCCGTTGCCGTTGTCGGCACCGGCGACGGGTCCCTGGCGCTGCTGGATGACGTGGGTGAGTTCGTGGGCCAGGGTGTGCCGGTCCCCACCGCCGTCTCCGAGGACGACGTGATGGCCGCTGGTGTAGGCGCGAGCACCGACTTCGGCGGCCGAGGCCTTGGCGGCGGCGTCACTGTGGATACGGACGTCGGAGAAGTCCGCGCCCAGACGCGCTTCCATGTCGGCACGGGTGGTGTCATCCAGCGGCCGGCCGGGCGTGCGCAGCACGTCATGAACGGCGGAGCGCTGCACCGCGGGCTGCGGCGCGGACTGCGGCGCCGGCTCCGGCCCCGCGTGCTGATGGCTGCATTCGGCGCCGTGCTGGTGCCGCTCCTCCCGGGCACCGGGGTGGCCGGCCTGACGGAGCAGCTGGACGACCGCGGCGTTGCCCGCACCGGCCTGCAGCCCGAGCAGGCCGCGCTGTTGTGTGGGCAGGGCGGATGCGGGCTTGTGTGCCGGGGTACGGCCGCTGCCCGCCTCGGTGTGTCCGGCCTGCTCGTGATGGTGCACGGGTGCCCCTCTTCCGGCGCGAGTTCGTCAACTCTTTCTGGATACGTGCCGGGTCATCACCGGGGCAAGGTACGAAAGGGCAGCATGCACTGACCGGAAGGGTGCCGTCCGCCAACGCCAACTGGCCCTCCCACCGCCAACGGGCAGTGGAAGGGCCAGCGGCCAACGGCCAACGGCCAACGGCCAACGGCCAACGGCCAACGGAACGAACCGAGCGGCCCGCCGGATCAGACTCCGGGATCAGACCGCCGCAGCCGGGTAGGTCGGGTACTCCACCCCGGAGACGTGCTGGACGACGCGGATGACCTGGCAGGAGTAGCCGAACTCGTTGTCGTACCAGAGGTAGAGGATCGCGTTGTCGCCGTCGACCTTGGTGGCGCCGGCATCGACGATCGAGGCGTGGCGCGAGCCCATGAAGTCGCTCGACACCGCGTCGGGCGCCGTGGTGAAGTCGATCTGGCGCTTGAGCGACGAGGTCAGCGACACGTCGCGGAGGTAGTCAAGGACCTCCTCGCGGCTGGTCTCACGGCCGAGCCGCAGGCTGAGGATCGCGATCGAGACGTCCGGCACCGGGACCCGGATCGAGCTGCCGGTGATCGGGGCCGTGAGCTCGGGCAGCGCCTTGGCGACGGCCGAGGCGGCACCGGTCTCGGTGATCACCATGTTGAGCGGCGCCGAGCGGCCGCGACGGTCGGCCTTGTGGTAATTGTCCAGCAGGTTCTGGTCGTTGGTGAACGAGTGGACGGTCTCCACGTGACCGCGCAGCACGCCGTACTCGTCCGCCATCGCCTTCAGCGGCGGGACGATCGCGTTGGTGGTGCAGGACGCACAGGACAGGATCTGCTCGTCCGGCTTGATCGTGTCGTGGTTGACGCCGTGCACGATGTTGGGGACGTCGCCCTTGCCCGGCGCGGTCAGGACGACCTTGTCGATGCCGGGGCGCAGGTGCTTCGACAGGCCCTCGCGGTCGCGCCACTTGCCGGTGTTGTCGATGAGGATGGCGCTCTTGATGCCGTACGCCGTGTAGTCGACCTCCGAGGGGTCGTTGGCGTAGATCACCTTGATCTCGTTGCCGTTGGCGATGATCGTGCTGTTCGCCTCGTCAACGGTGATCGTGCCCTGGAACTGCCCGTGGATGGAGTCCCGGCGCAGCAGCGAGGCACGCTTGACGATGTCCTGCTCGCCGCCCTGGCGGACGACGATGGCGCGCAGCCGCAGGCCGTTGCCGGAACCGGTCTTCTCGATCAGCAGGCGGGCGACGAGGCGGCCGATGCGGCCGAAGCCGTAGAGGACGACATCGCGCGGCTCACGGCGCTCGATCTTGTCGGCACCGGTGGCGCCGGCGACGGCCTCGGCGGTGAACTCCGCCACCGACAGACCGCGGTCGTCGGTGCGGTACGCCTCGGCGAGCAGGGCGATGTCGATCTGGGACGGGCCGAGGTCGAGCGAGGTGAGTGCCTGCAGGAACGGCAGCGTCTCGGTGACCGAGAGTTCCACACCGGCGATCTGCCGGGCGAAGCGGTGGGTCTTGAGGATGCTGACCACCGACTTGTTCACCAAGGAGCGGCTGTGCAGCAGGACCGTCACGTCCTGCTCGCGGTGCAGCTTCCCGATGATCGGGATCATCGACTCCGCGATCTCCTCGCGGTTTTTCCAGTTGGTGAACGAGTCGTCATTGACAGTCACAGGCTTATCTTTCGAGCTAGGCGGTGCTCATATGCTACCGCCCCGCTCTTTTCATCATTCAAACGGTGTCGCCCGAGCGGGATGCCACGGCCCGCCCGCGCCGCCACACCCACCCTCACCAGGACCGACAGGAGGGCGGGCCACGGTTCACCGGCCGCGGCCTAGCGGGCACTGCCAATGCCGCGATCGGCGTCGGAGCCCTGGAGCATGAGGGTGGTCTCCTCGATGCGGCTGAACCGGCCGTCGGGCGTGAGGTCGGGCGGGCGGGCGCTCGGACCGGCCTCCCCGCCGACCCCGTCCGACCGTCCGCCCGACCGACCGGCCGCCCGCCCGGCTGGCCGCCCGGCCACAGAGCGTCACTTTGCGTGACGTACCCCACACCATCCGCTGACCAACGTGGGGAAGAACACCGGGCGGCCGTCGTTACGCAGCCGTAAGGTGGCGGACATGCAGGTGATCCAGTCAACGAAGCTCGCCAACGTCTGCTACGAAATCCGTGGCCCGGTGCTCGAGGAGGCCATGCGGCTGGAGGCGGCGGGTCACCGCATCCTCAAGCTCAACACCGGCAACCCGGCGGCGTTCGGCTTCGAGTGCCCGCCCGAGATCCTGGAGGACATCCTCCGCTCGGTCGGTACGGCACACGGCTACGGCGACGCGAAGGGCCTGCTCTCCGCCCGCCGCGCGGTGATGCAGCACTACCAGACCAAGGGCATCGAGCTCTCCGTCGACGACATCTACCTCGGCAACGGCGTCTCCGAACTCATCCAGATGTCGATGCAGGCACTGCTGGACGACGGCGACGAGGTGCTGGTCCCGGCCCCGGACTACCCGCTGTGGACGGCGTCCGTGTCCCTCTCCGGCGGCACCGCCGTGCACTACCGCTGCGACGAGCAGGCCGACTGGATGCCGGACCTCGCCGACATCGAGCGCAAGGTCACCGACCGCACCAAGGCCATCGTCGTCATCAACCCCAACAACCCCACGGGCGCGGTGTACGACGACGAGCTGCTGCGGGGCATCGCGGAGATCGCCCGGCGGCACAACCTGATCGTCTGCGCCGACGAGATCTACGACAAGATCCTCTACGACGGTGTCACCCACACCCCCTTCGCCTCGCTCGCCCCCGACCTGCTGACCCTGACCTTCAACGGGCTGTCGAAGTCGTACCGGGTGGCGGGCTACCGCAGCGGCTGGATGGCGGTCTGCGGCCCGAAGGCGCATGCCGCCTCGTACATCGAGGGACTGACGATCCTCGCCAATATGCGGCTGTGCGCCAATATGCCGGCCCAGCACGCCGTCGCCACGGCCCTCGGCGGCCGTCAGTCGATCAACGACCTGGTGCTGCCCGGCGGCCGGCTGCTGGAGCAGCGCGATACGGCGCACGAGCTGCTGACACAGATCCCCGGCGTCAGCTGCGTCAAGCCGAAGGGTGCGCTGTACGCCTTCCCGCGGCTGGACCCCAAGGTCTACAAGGTCAAGGACGACCGGCAGATGGTGCTCGACCTGCTGCGCGCCGAGAAGATCATGATCGTGCACGGCACCGGCTTCAACTGGGCGGAGCCGGATCACTTCCGCCTGGTCACCCTGCCCAGCAAGGACGATCTGACGGATGCCGTCACCCGGATCGGCTCCTTCCTCGACGGTTACGGACAGTGCTGAGGCGGAGCGACTTCTCCACAGATCGATACGGATCACAACTTTAGACATCGTCTAAGCTAGGATGGTCTCCTAGACGCTTTCAGGAGGCCGTCCCATGTACGAACCGATCCGCACCAAGTCGGTCCACACCATGGCCGCCGCCCCGGAGGTCCCGCACCGCTCCCGCGAGGAGGAGCTGGACATCCGGCTCGCCGGACAGCTGACCGCGCTGCTCACCGTCACCGACGAACTGCACGCGCTGGCGACCCGCGAGGACGGCGGCGCGGCCCACGGGGCCACGCCGGACGGCGCCGCGCTCGCCGCCGCCGCCGAGCGCATCGCCGACCAGGTCGCGCGGCTGAGCGGCGGCCACTACCCCCTGCGCGCCGAGCCCTCCGACGGCGGCAGCCCGTCCCACGCCGAGGCCCTGCGGCAGCGCGCCCACACCCTCGCCGGGAACGCCCTGGCGGTCGCCACCTCCCGCGGGGACGCCGCGGCGATGGCCCTGGCCGCGGAGCGGATGGAGGCACACGCCGCACCGCGTCACGACCGGGATCTCGCCACGGCATGAGGCCCGGACCGGCCCGCACGCCTCCGACGAGGGCGAGGGCGGGCCCGGTGTCACCCCACCGGCCCAACGGGGCGGCCCGGCTTCCGCACCGCGGACGGTGAACGAGCCGGGGCCCCGCACGCGAAGGTGCGGGGCCCCGGCCGGGCGGTGAGCGGTGCGGCGGCTAGCCGAGCCGCTGGACCAGTGCGCGGTACTCGTCCCACAACTCCTTCGGCGTGTGGTCACCGAAGGTGTTGAGGTGCTCGGGGATCAGCGCCGCCTCCTCGCGCCACACGTCCTTGTCGACGGTGAGCAGGAAGTCGAGGTCGGCGTCGTCGAGGTCCAGGCCGTCGGTGTCCAGCGCGTCCTTCGTGGGCAGCACACCGATGGGGGTCTCGACGCCCTCGGCCTTCCCGTCCAGGCGCTCGACGATCCACTTGAGCACCCGGCTGTTCTCGCCGAAGCCGGGCCAGACGAAGCGGCCCTTGTCGTCCTTGCGGAACCAGTTGACGTAGTAGATCTTCGGCAGCTTGGACTGGTCTTTGTCGGCACCGACCTTGACCCAATGACCCATGTAGTCGCCCATGTTGTAGCCGCAGAACGGCAGCATGGCGAACGGGTCGCGGCGCAGCTCGCCGACCTTCCCCTCGGCCGCCGCGGTCTTCTCGCTGGCGACGTTGGCGCCGAGGAAGACGCCGTGCTGCCAGGTCAGCGACTCGGTCACCAGCGGGACGGCGCTGGCGCGGCGGCCACCGAAGAGGATCGCCGAGATCGGCACGCCCTTGGGGTCTTCCCACTCGGGCGCGATGATCGGGCACTGGCCGGCCGGGACGGTGAAACGGGCGTTGGGGTGGGCGGCCGGGGTCTCGGACTCCGGGGTCCAGTCGTTGCCCTTCCAGTCGGTCAGATGGGCGGGCTTCTCCTCCGTCATGCCCTCCCACCAGACGTCGCCGTCGTCGGTGAGCGCGACGTTGGTGAAGACGGAGTTGCCCCACATCGTCTTCATGGCGTTGGCATTGGTGTGCTCGCCGGTGCCGGGGGCGACACCGAAGAATCCGGCCTCGGGGTTGATGGCGTAGAGGCGGCCGTCCTCGCCGAAGCGCATCCAGGCGATGTCGTCGCCGATGGTCTCGACCGTCCAGCCGGAGATCGTGGGCTCCAGCATCGCGAGGTTGGTCTTGCCGCAGGCGGACGGGAAGGCCGCCGCGACGTACTTGGGCTCGCCCTGCGGCGGGGTGAGTTTGAGGATCAGCATGTGCTCGGCGAGCCAGCCCTCGTCACGTGCCATGACGGAGGCGATCCGCAGCGCGTAACACTTCTTGCCGAGCAGGGCGTTGCCGCCGTAGCCCGAGCCGTAGGACCAGATCTCGCGGTCCTCGGGGAAGTGCGAGATGTACTTGGTGGAGTTGCACGGCCACGGCACGTCGGCCTCGCCCTCGGCCAGGGGGGCGCCGAGGGTGTGCACGGCCTTGACGAAGAAGCCGTCCTCGCCGAGTTCGTCGAGCACCGGCTGCCCCATGCGCGTCATGGTGCGCATCGAGACCGCGACGTAGGCGGAGTCGGTGATCTCCACACCGATCGCGGAGAGCGGCGAGCCGAGCGGGCCCATGCAGAACGGGACGACGTACATCGTCCGGCCCTTCATCGAACCGCGGAAGACGCCCTTCTCACCGGTAAAGATCTCCCGCATCTCGGCGGGGGCCTTCCAGTGGTTGGTCGGGCCGGCGTCCTCCTCCTTCTCGGAGCAGATGAAGGTGCGGTCCTCGACGCGCGCCACGTCCGAGGGGTCGGAGGCGGCGTAGTACGAGTTGGGGCGCTTGATCGGGTCGAGCTTCTTGAACGTGCCCTTGTCGACGAGCTCCTCGCACAGACGCTCGTACTCCGCCTCCGAGCCGTCACACCAGACGACCCGGTCGGGCTGGGTGAGCGCTGCGATCTCGTCGACCCAGGAGATGAGGTCCTGGTGACGGGTCGGATGGGCAGAGGGAGCCGCGTTGTCGCGCGCCACGATCGCTCCTAGATGAGGGTGTGGACGGATTTATGCCCGTTTTGCAGGGAAATCCGCTTCTTTTGTTTGCCTGCCCCTTGGGGGCTGCGACCCGGATGCTTCGTGACCGCTCATCCGGTGCCGACCGCACTCATTTGATCATCCGACCCGGAGGGAGTTCTGTCCAGAGGGCGCTTTGGTGACCGTCACCACTCCGCCACGAATCGGTAACTTACGGTCGCGTAGGTAGCATTGCGCCATGACTTCCGCGCCCGACGCCGCCGAGAGCCAGCCCCCCTCCGCGCCGCCCGCGATCGCGGCGGTCGCCGCCGCGACCGCGCCCCTGAAACCCAAACTGCGCGGCTGGCTGCACGCCGGAATGTTCCCCGCCGTCCTCCTCGCCGGGGTCATACTGACCGCCCTCGCCGACAGCCCCCGCGGCCGCCTGGCCTGCGCCATCTACACCATGACCGCCTGCCTGCTCTTCGGGGTCAGCGCCCTTTACCACCGGGGCAATTGGGGGCCGCGGGCCGACGGCGTGCTGCGCCGGCTCGACCACGCCAATATCTTCCTGATCATCGCGGGCACCTACACGCCCCTGACGATGCTGCTCATGCCCGGATCCCGCGGGCAGGCGCTGCTCTGGGCGGTCTGGGCGGCCGCGCTGGCCGGGATCGCCTTCCGGGTCTTCTGGGTCGGCGCTCCACGCTGGCTCTACACCCCCTGCTACATCGCCATGGGCTGGGCCGCCGTCTTCTTCCTGCCCGACTTCCTGCGCACCGGCGGCGTCGCCGTGCTGGTACTGGTGATCGTCGGCGGGCTGCTCTACAGCGCCGGCGGCGTGATCTACGGGATCAAGCGCCCCAACCCCTCACCACGGTGGTTCGGCTTCCACGAGGTCTTCCACTCCCTCACCCTGGCGGCGTTCGTCGTGCACTACATCGGCATCTCCCTGGTGGCCTATTCGCACGCCTGAGGCCGCGCACCCGGCGGCCCCGAGCGGCCGCCCCGCCCCCTGTCGTCCCCGAGCGTAATTCTTCATATCCACAGCGTGACACGCCCCACTGACATCGGGCTTTCGCGGTCGCTCAGCCGTTGCTCGGCCTTGCCCAGTGCTTGCCCAGTGCTTGCCCGGCGATTGCCAGGTGATTGCCCACAGCTTGCTCGGTGATTGCCAGGTGATTCCCCGGGGCTCGCTCGGCGCGTGCTGCGCGCGGGAGGGCGGCCGTGGCCTCCGGGCGGCCCGATGCCCGACAATGCTGCGCATGGCCGTACGCACCTCTGCCACCACGCCGACCGGGACACCGCAGCCCGGGCGGCGGGAGCGGAAGAAGATCCAGACCCGGCAGGCGATCCGGCGGGCCGCCTACCGGCTCTTCGAGGAACAGGGGTACGACGCGACCCCCGTCGACCAGATCGCCGCGGCCGCGGACGTCTCCCCGAGCACGGTCTTCCGCTACTTCCCCGCCAAGGAAGACATCGTGCTCACGGACGAGTACGACGCCGTACTGGAGAACGGGATCCGGGCCCGTCCCGCGGACGAGCCGGTGATCGAGTCGGTGCGGCAGGTCAGCATCGAGACACTGCGCGCGATGGCCGCCGAGCAGCGTGGCGAGCTCGTCCAGCGCCTCCGGCTGATCCGTGAGGTGCCCGCCGTCCGGGGCCGTACGGCGGAGCACACCGCACGGGACGCCGCGATGCTCACCGCCGTGCTGGCGGAGCGCTCCGGCCGCCCGGCCGACGACCTGGAGCTGCGGGTGATCAGCGACGTGATCCTGGCCGCGCTCCAGGAGGCGCTGCTGCACTGGGGGGAGAGCAGCCGGACCACCGGTCCCGAGGCATCCGTCCACCGCGCCCTGGACGTACTGGAGCGGGGGCTCACGCTCTGAGGGCCGCGGCCCCTGGAGGCGGCACGGCGTCCAGCCGGAAGATCGGGCCGCTGTCCGCCCCGGCGCGGACCGTGGCGCCCGGCCCGGCCTTCCCCTGCTCCCCCGGTCCGGCCGGCCGCCCCGGCCCGGCCTGCTTTCCCCGTTCCCCCGGATTCCCCGGCTCCGGTGGCCCGGCCACCGGTTCGCCCAGGCGTGCCGCGAGTCGTGCCCGTAGTTGCGACAGCCGCTCGATACGGGCATCCAGGTCGGCGAGCCGGCGCCGGGCCACCGCCTCGACATCCGAACAGCGGCCGGAACCCAGGGCCCGGGGAAGAAGATCCGGTACGTCGTCGGCCGGCATCGTGTGCAGCAGGTGCGCAAACGTCCGCACATCGCCCACCGTCAGCCCCGCGTCCCGCAGCGCGCGCACCACCCTCAGCCGGCGGATGTCCTCCGCGTCGTACACCCGGTGGCCTGACGGGGTCCTCCGGGCCGTCACCAGCCCCTGCTGCTCGTAGTAGCGCAGCGCCCGCGGTGTCATACCGGCGGCCACCGCCGCGTCCCCGATACGCATATCCCCTCCCTCTCCGGCGCGTCCATCCCCTCTCCGCCCGGTCGGTCACCCTCCGCGTTCTCCCCCTCTCCGGCGTGGTCAGCCCCTCCGGGCCGGGTCCGGCCTGCCGTCCTCGTGCCGGGGACTCGCGGCGTTCAGTACGCGCTCGATCCCCGCCGCCCCGTACAGCAGGTCTTCGTCCGCGCCGAATCCGCCGACGAGCTGGAGCGCGAGCGGCAGTCCGCCCGCGGCGCGGCCGGCGGGCACGCTGACGGACGGCAGCCCGGCATTGCTCCAGGGCAGGCACATGATCGAGCTGCCCGTGGTGGTGAGGCCGGCGGGCGCGGGGCCGGTGGCCGACGGGGCGATCCACAGCTCGACACCCGCCGCGGCGCGGTCCGCCGCGAGCCGGGCGCGGAAGGCCTGACGCCGTCCGCGGGCGGCTTCGTAGGCGGCGTCCCCGATGGTGTGTCCCTGCCGGATGGCCGAGGTGGTCTCCGGCCGGTAGCGGTCGCCGAAGCGCACGAACCAGTCGGCGTGAGCCCGGGCGACCTCGTAGCGGTTCATCGTGAACAGCTGGTCCACGATCTGCTCGAAGTCGTCCATCACCGGCACCTCGTGGATGACGTACCCGGCCGCCCGCAGCAGCTCGCGCTGCTCCGCGAAGGCCCGCAGCGCCTCGCCGTCGGCGCGCTCCAGGTAGGGGCCGGCCGGCACGCCCAGTACCGGGAGCACGGTCCGGCCCGCACCGTCCCGCGCCCGCCAGCCGTCGACCAGCACCGACGCCGCCAGCGCGACACCGGCCACATCCGTGGCGAAGCAGCCGAGGGTGTCGAAACTCGCGGCGTTGGGGATCACCCCGTCGACCGGTATGCGCCCGTAGCTCGGCTTGAAGCCGACCACTCCGCAGTAGGCGGCGGGCCGGATCATCGAGCCGACGGTCTGTGTCCCGATGGCCAGCGGCACCATCCCGGCGGCGACCGCGGCTGCGGAGCCGCTGCTCGAACCACCGGGCGTATGCGCCGGGTGGTGCGGATTGCGGGTCGGGCCCGGGGCGGTCACCGCGAACTCCGCGGTGACCGTCTTGCCCGCGATCAGCGCACCGGCGGCACACAGCCGGCCGACGACCGTGGCCTGCGGGCCTGCGAGCACCTCGGGCGGCAGCTCCGAGCCCGCGCGGGTGGGCAGCCCGTCGGCATGCACGATGTCCTTGATGCCTACGGGAACGCCGTACAGGGCGGGCCGGCCGGCGGCCGGGCGAGGAGCGGTCGCCGCCTTCCGGCGCGCCGCCTCCAGGAGCCGCGTACGCCGCCCGGCCTCGGGCACAAAGGCCCGCACCTGCGGATCGACGGCGTCGATACGGTCACACGAACGGTTCGCCGCGTCGACGGGGTCGTCCGTGCCGTCCCGTAGCGCCGCGGCCTCCTGGACGAGGGATCGCTGCCCGAGCAAGGTGGTCACGCGTGCAGGCTACAACCGGGCACCGACAACGGCGGGGCAATCGCCCCGCCGCACGAGGGCCCGGGGCCGCGGCCTCACAACTCCACGAGCACCGCGCCCAGATGGCGCCCCTCGGTCAGCTCGCGCAGTGCGCGCGGCGCCTGTTCGATGCCGCGCAGCCGGGCGTGCGGGAAGGTGAGGGTGCCGTCGCGCAGTCCCTCGCCGAACCGCTGGTTCCACTCCGGGATCAGGTCCAGGTGGTCGTACAGGGCGACACCGCGCAGGGTGATGCTGCGGGAGAGCAGCGAGAGGGGGTCGATCTCGAGGGTGGCGGGAGTGCCCTCCCCGCCGAGCTGGCTGGAGAGCGCCCCGACGATGGCGATCCGGGCGCCCCGGTTGGCGAGGGCGAGGGCGGCCTGTAGCTGTTCGCCGCCGACGTTGTCGAAGACCGCGTCGATGCCTTCCGGGGCGGCCGCGCGCAGTTGGTCCGCGATCGGGCCCGCACCGCGGATCACCACCGCGTCATAACCGAATTCCTTGATCAGCCGGTCCGCCTTCTCCGGCGATCCCGTGCTGCCGATGATCCGGGCGGCGCCGCGCAGCCGGGCGATCTGGCCCGCCAGGGTGCCCACCCCGCCCGCCGCCCCGGTGACGAAGACGGTGTCGCCGGGGCGTACTTCGGCGCCGTGCACCACGCCCATCCAGGCGGTGGGCCCCTGGGAGAGGAAGGCGCCCGGATCGGGCAGCAGACCGGGGTCGAGCCGGTGCACCTGGTCGGCGTCCACCACCGCGTATTCCCGCCAGCCGAGCTGGTGTTCCACCAGGTCACCGGGATCGAGGTCGGTCCCCGGGGCGGCGACCACCTCGCCGAGAGCGGACCCGTACAGCGGTTCGCCGACCTGGTAGGAGGGCATCGGCACCACGCTGGTCTCGTCCATCAGCGTGCGCATCACAGCGGCGACACCCATCACGGTGTTGCGGACCAGCACCTGGCCGGGCCCGGGTTCCGGAACCGGCACCTCCACGATCTCGAAGAGATCATCGGTGACGGGCCCCTTGGGGCGGGCGGCCAGGCGGACTTCACGGTGTGTTCGGGGAGTCATGCCCCGAGGCTAGAACCTGACGCGCACGTCAAGGTCAAACCGGTCGCTGGTCCTGGGACTTCCGGGCGGGGTGCGGGCGGGGGTGCCGGGCGGGCCACTACCTCCCGAGCCGCTCCGCCAGCTCCTGCGGATCCGTCGTCGGCCGCTCGCAGGTGAAGCGGCGGCAGACGTAGGCGGCCGGTTTGCCGTCGACCAGGGGGCGGTCCTGGAGGAGCGGCACCTCGTCCACCCCGGGTTCGCCCAGCGCGACGGCCGCCCCCGGGGCGGTGCCGAGCAGGGCGGCGCGGTGCAGCGCGACGGTGGCCGGATCGCCCTGCGGGCCGACGACGGCGACCTCGCGCGGACCGTCCAGCGCGGCCTCGGCGACGGCCAGCCCCCATCCGATGAAGCGCGGGGCCCGGCCGCCGAGCGCGGTGACGATGCCCAGGGCCCGCTCCGCGGCGTTCCGGTGGAGGTCGCTGCCGGTCAGTGCGGCATACGACAGCAGGGCCCCGGCCGCCGCGGTCCACCCGGAGGGCGTCGCATTGTCGGTCGGGTCCTGGGGGCGGCGGATCAGGGCCTCGGCGTCGGCCGCGGTGTCGTAGAGCGCACCGTCCTCGGTGGTGAACTGGAGCAGCACGGTGTCCAGGAAGAAGCCCGCGAACTCCACCCAGACGCCTTCCCCGGTGACGGAGGCCAGGGTGAGGAAGCCCTCCGCGACATCGGCGTAGTCCTCCAGGACACCGGAGTTGGCGCCGGGGGCGCCGTCGCGGGAGGTGCGGTGCAGCCGGCCCTGCCAGTCCATGTGCACGCGTACCAGCAGGTCGGCGGCGTCGGTGGCGGCCTGGATCAGGTCCGGCCGGTCGAAGTAGGCGCCGGTCTCGGCGAGCGCGGCGATGGCCAGCCCGTTCCAGGAGGCGACGATCTTGTCGTCCCGGCCGGGGCGTGGCCGCTCCTCCCGCGCCGCGAGCAGCCGCTGCTTGACCGAGGCCACCCGGTCGGCGTCCACCGGTCCTCCGGCATCCGGGAGCTGGAGGACCGAGGCGCCCTCCTCGAAGGTGCCTTCCTCGGTGACGCCGAAGTGGGTGGCCGCGAACTCCGCGTCCTCCTCGCCCAGTACGGCGCGCAGCTGCTCTGGCGTCCAGACGTAGTAGGCGCCCTCGACATGCCTGCCGGTGCCCGAGCCGTCATCGCTGTCCGCGTCCAGCGCGGAGGCGAAACCGCCCTGGTCGGTGCGGAGTTCCCGGACCATGAAGTCGGCGGTCTCGACCGCGATGCGGCGCGCCACGTCCGAGCCGGTGGACCGCCACAGATGGGCGTAGGTCCGGCACAGCAGGGCGTTGTCGTAGAGCATCTTCTCGAAGTGCGGCACGGTCCACGTGGCGTCCACCGCATAGCGCGCGAAACCGCCGCCGAGCTGGTCATAGATGCCGCCGCGAGCCATCGCCGCACAGGTCGCCTGCACCATTTCCAGGGCTCCTTCGGAGCCGGTGCGGGCGTGGTGGCGGAGCAGGAACTCCAGCACCATGGCCGGCGGGAACTTGGGCGCGCCGCCGAACCCGCCGTTCACCGCGTCGAATTCCCGGGTCAGCCCCATCAGGGCACCGTGCAGCTCCTCGGGACGCGGGGGCCGCCGGTCCGCGGGCAGCGACTCGGTCAGCGACCGCCCGGCCAGGTCGGCGACGATCCGGCCGGCGACCTCGCCGACTTCGTCCCGCCGGTCGGTCCAGGCGCTGCGCACCCCCTCCAGGATCTGCCCGAAGGACGGCATGCCGTGGCGCGGCTCGGGCGGGAAGTACGTACCGAAGTAGAAGGGCTCGGCGTCGGGGGTGAGAAACACGGTCATCGGCCAGCCGCCCTGCCCCGTGGCGGCCTGCACGGCCTCCATGTAGACGGCATCGACGTCGGGGCGCTCCTCGCGGTCCACCTTGACGGACACGAAGTGCTCGTTGAGCAGCGCCGCAGTGGCCGGATCCTCGAAACTTTCGTGCGCCATCACGTGGCACCAGTGGCACGAGCTGTAGCCGACGCTGAGCAGGACCGGCACGCCGCGCCGCCGCGCTTCCTCGAACGCGTCGGCCGACCACGGCCACCAGTCGACCGGGTTGTCGGCGTGCTGGAGCAGATAGGGGGAAGTCTCTTGAGCCAGGCGGTTCGGCATGGGGCCATCCTCTCCCACTGAGGCACGGGGAGCCGGGAGCGGAGGGAGTTATCCACAGGCCTGCCGGAAATCACGCGGCCGCGGAACACTGTGCGTACGGCGACGATCACCGCCGGACACTGCGGGAACTGCGGAAACTTCGGGAGCTTCCCGAATTGCTGGAGCTGCCGGACTGCCGGACTGCTGGAACTGGAACTGCTGAACTGCTGAACTGCTGGAACTGGAACTGCTGGAGGGGGATGGCATGCCGGGCTCACTGGCTGTGCTGCGCGACGGCCACCGGGCGGACGCGGAAGCGCTGTTGACCAGGGCGGTCGAGGAGGAGGTACGGCGCTCGGGCGGACGGCTCGACGGGGACGCGCTGCTCGGCCGGGCGCGGGCGGCGCTGGAGGAGCTGGCGGGCAGCGCCGCCGAGGAGTACACCGCGTATGTCCGGGCGCTGGACGAGGCCGCCGCCGGCCGGCCGTCGCTGTCCCGGCGGCTGTCGCGCAAGGAGCTGGGCACCCCCGCGGTGGCGACGGCCGTGGCGGCGGTGGCGGCGTTCGGTACGGACCTCGTGTACGGCACGGGAGCGGGGCCCGCGCTGGGCGTGGGCGCCGCCGTGGTGGTGGCGGGCGCGGCCGCCACGGTCCTGAAGCTGACCGCGGGCCACTGGCCGGCGGCGCACCGGGAGGCCGGGATGCTCGGCCGGCCCGGCGGTGCGCAGCAGTTACGTCTGCAGTGGCTGACGGCGCTGGAGGTACGCGGCATCCGGCCGTTCCTGGACCAGCAGCGGATGCTGACGGCGGCCGCTCGCGGCGGTACGGCCGCGGGGCCCGTCGCCTCGAAGAGCGGCCGCGGACCGCAGCTGCGCGGTGCGGACCGCAGCGCCGCGGCCCGGCAGCGGTCCCTGCTGGAGCACTCGTTCTCCCAGCTTCCGCAGCCGGACGGACCGTTCGCCGGGCGGCGGACGGAGCTGACGCAGATCGCGCAGTGGGTGCACGCGGCCCGCGCGAGCACGGAGACCAAACCGACGGTGGTGATACTCCACGGCGAGCCGGGCTCGGGGCGTACGGCGCTGGCGGTGCGGGCCGCGCATCAGCTGCGCGATCAGTTCCGCGGCGCCTGTGTGGTGGACCTGCGCAGCGACACCCCTGGTGAGGTGCCGCTGCCGACCCGGGACGCGCTGCTGCATCTGCTCAACCGGCTGGGCGCGCCCCGCGAGCAACTGCTGTTCCGCGAGCGCCCGTCCCAGGAGCAGCACGTCAAACGGCTCACCGATCTCTACCACCAGCATCTGACGGGCCTTCCGGTGACGGTGCTGCTGGACGACGCCGCGGATCCCGAGCAGGTGCGCACCCTGGTGCCGGAGCGGTCCGACAGCCTGGTGCTGGTCACCTCCCGTACGCCGCTGGAGCTGCCGGAGGACATCGAGGCCTGGGTGCACCACCTGCCGGTGGGAGCACTGGACGCCGCAGGCACCGAAGAGCTGCTGCGCGCCTCCGCCGCGGCCGGCGACGACGCCGCGGACGAGACGGGCCCCTACGACGCACAGGCCCTCGACGAGATCTCCGATCTGTGCGCGGGCCTGCCCTTGGCGCTGCGGGTGGCGGGCTCCGCACTGGGCTCGCGCACCGCCACCGCACTGGCCACGGACCTGGCGGCCCACGGCGAGGTGTCACCCGTGGAACGTGCGCTGTGGCTCCGCTACGCCGACCAGTCGGAGACCGCCCGGCGGCTGCTGCGCCGGCTGGCGCTGGTGGGCCGGGCGAGCCTGGGGGCGGCGGCCTCGGCGGCGCTGCTCGGCGTCGAGCAGGCGGAGGCCGAGCGGGAACTGACGACGCTGGCCCGGGCCGGGCTGATCGAGCATGTGCGGGGCCGCCGCTACCGCCTGCACGCCCTGGTGCACCGCTTCGCGCACGACCGGCTGATGGACGAGGAGGAGCCGGGCGAGCGCGGCGCGGCCCAGGAGCGGCTGATCCGCGGCTATGCGGAGCTGGCCGACTCGGTCATCCGGCTGGTCGACGGCCGGACGTCCACCCGCGCCGACCGCTTCGGCTCGCACGGCTTCACCTCCCTGGACGCGGCCCTGCAGTGGCTGGACGACGAGACCAGCTTCATCACGGCCGCGCTGCGCCACGCCGACCAGGGCGTGGACCAGGCGGCGGTCTCGCATCTGCTGGGCGCGCTGGCCGACTACTGCCTGCTGCGCGGGGACCTCTACCGCCTCGGCGAGCTGAGCGAGCTGACCCGGGCCGTCGGGCAGGGGCTGCTGGTCCGCTCGGTGCAGTGGCGTACGGGTGTGGCGGCCCGCCAGCTCGGCGAGCTGGACAAGGCACGGACCACGCTGTCGTCGGTGGTCGATCTGTACTTCGAGGCGCAGCACCCGGCCGGCGCCGCCCGTGCGCTGCGCGATCTGGGCATCACGCTGCAGCAGCAGGGCAATCTCGTGGAGGCCGCGGCCAAGCTCCGTGAGGCGCTTCAGCTGCAGTCCGGCGCGGACATGCACGGCGACCGGGCCTGGACGCTGCACGCCCTGGCGGCGGTGGAACGGGACCGTGCCCAGCTCGCCGACGCCCTCGCCATGCTGCGGGAGGCACTGGAGCTGCACGAGGAGAGCGAGAGTATCCACGGCCAGGCATGGGCCCACTTCCAGCTCGGCCAGGTACATCTGCGCCGGGGCGACGTACCGGCGGCGGAGAGTGCTCTGCAGGCGGCGTTGGGGCTCTACGGCCGTACGCACGACGAGCGCGGTGAGGCCTGGGCGATGACGCAGCTGGCGCGCGCCCGGCTGGTGGACGGCGAGCCGGGCCCCGCGGTGGACCAGCTCCGGCAGGCCCTGCCGCTGCACCACCAGCACGAGGACGCGCGGGGTGAGGCCTGGACGATGTACTACCTGGGCCAGGCGCTGGAGGAGCGCGGCGAGCACGACGCGGCGCTGCGGCAGCTGGAGCGGTCGCGGACGATGTTCAGCCGGATGCAGGACGGCTACGGCCTGGCCTGCGCCCGGCATCACTCCGGGCGGGTCACCCGCGATCTGCGGGCGGAGCAGACCGGCTCGCTGCGCAACAGCGGCTTCGCCCGGCAGCTGCTGCAGGACGCCCGTAAGGACTTCCAGCGGATAGGGGTACCGCACGGGGAGGCGTGGTCCTGCCTGGAACTGCTGATCATCGACGCCGGTAACGGCCGGGCCGCGCAGGCGCTGGAGCTTGCCGACGAGGCGGCGGGCCTGTTCGCGGGCTACGGCGACCGGCGTGGCGAGGACTGGGCACGGTTCCTGCGCTGCACGCTGCTGCCGCTCGCCTCGCCGGGTGGCAGCGTGGTGGGCGCGGCCGTCGCCCAGGAGGAGCTGGCGCAGCTGATCCGCGAAAAGCATGCGGCCCGCGATTCCAAGCTGGAGGACTGCGCGGAGGCGTTCGCGTTGCTGCTGGACCGCGGGGTGGAGCCGGAAACGGGGTGGCAGGCATGGCGGCTCGGCATGGTGCCCAACCGCCATGCGCGCGAGGTCATGGGGGTGCCGGTCGCCCCGACCGGCACGGAGTGACGATCGGCCCCGGCTCGCCGGCCGCTCGGGCCGACGAGCCGCCGGGCCGGTCAGCCGGCCGTGTCCATCGGCCGGCCGTCGACCGCCACCCGGTCTTCACGCACCCGCCGACCCGCCCCGACCCGCCCTCGGCCGGTCCTCGGCCGGACTCAGCTGGTCTTGGGCTTGGGTGCCGGCGTGGCGGCGGAGGCGGTGCTGCCCGCCTCGCCGTCCTCCGGCTGCTCCTCGAAGTCCACCTTCTTCATCTGCTTGTTCATGGACTTCATCAGCAGCCACACGGCGCCGCCGATGACCGCGAAGACGATGAAGCCGAGGACGCCGGGGGTCACTTTGTCCTTGTCGAAGGTGTCGGCAAGGGTGACGAAGTGCGTCAGGGCGAGGGTGCTGGTCGCGCTCATCATGGACTCAATTGTTGCGGATGCCCGCGAAGAGGTCGTCCTCGGGGAGGGAAGTGTCCACCCGCGACTTCGCGAGCTCGTACTCCTCCGTCGGCCAGACCTCGCGCTGGATGTCCATCGGCACCCGGAACCAACCGCCGTCGGGGTCGATCTGGGTGGCGTGGGCGATCAGCGCCTTGTCACGGATCTCGAAGAAGTCGGCGCACGGGACGTAGGTGGTCAGCGTGCGCTCGCGCTGCTCGAACTGCTTCCAGCGCTCCAGCCACTCGCCGTAGGGCGAATCCATGCCGCGCTCCAGCAGCGCCTCGTGCAGCGCGACCGTGCGCGGCCTGTTGAAGCCCTGGTTGTAGTAGAGCTTCTGGGGCTGCCAGGGCTCACCGGCCTCCGGGTACTTATCCGGGTCGCCGGCCGCCTCGAAAGCCACCATCGTGATCTTGTGGGTCATGATGTGGTCCGGGTGCGGATAGCCGCCGTTCTCGTCGTAGGTCGTGATGACCTGCGGCTTGAACTCCCGGATCAGCTTGACCAGCCGCCCGGCCGCCTCGTCGACGTCCTGCAGCGCGAAGCAGCCGTCCGGCAGCGGCGGCAGCGGGTCGCCCTCGGGCAGCCCGGAGTCGACGAAGCCGAGCCACTCCTGCTTGACGCCCAGGATCTCCCGGGCCTCGTCCATTTCCTTCTTCCGTACTTCGTGGATGTGCTCCTCGATGTACGGGTCTCCCTGGAGTTTGGGGTTGAGGATGGAACCTCGCTCACCGCCTGTGCAGGTGGCGACCAGCACGTCCACCCCCTCGGACACGTACTTGGCCATCGTGGCCGCACCCTTGCTCGACTCGTCGTCGGGGTGGGCGTGGACCGCCATCAATCGCAGCTGCTCAGTCAAGACTCGATCCTCAGTAAAGGGCCGGAGAAGATGCCTCCTATAGTGACCGAAGCGAGGGGGCGCTGTATTCCCTGGGGCGGGGACCCCCCGGGGGTTCGTGGCTCAGGTCCCCCGACCAGGAGGATGGATCATGACCGCGGTACGCGAAGGGCTCCCCGACGGACGCTACGGCCGCTCCGCGGATGCGCGTGCGGACCGTAACCTCAAGATCATTGGGGCGGTGCTCGGCGCCGCCCTGCTGGCGGTGATCGGCTGGTGCGGCGTCTCGTACATCTCGGGGCAGGGCCTCAGCGCCCGCGTGATCACCTGGGACGCGGTCTCCGATCACGCTGTCAAGGTCCATCTCGAGGTCGTCAAGGACACGGACGCCAAGGGCGTGTGCACGCTCCGCTCACAGGCCGAGGACGGCTCCGAGGTCGGCCGCAAGGATGTCACCGTCGACCAGCGCTCGGCCCAGGTGGACACCGAGGTCACGGTGCGGACGACGAAGCGGGCCACCAACGCCGTCCTCGTCGGCTGCACGACCTCGGGCAACGGCTGACCGCCCGCCTGCCGCTCTCCGTACCCGCCCACCCGCAGGGCGTGTCGTCACCGCCTCTGATCAGCGATGATGCGTCCCTGTGCGGCCGCTGTGAATTTCCTCTTCCCCGTTTTGTGCCGGAATTGTTAGGCTCGTGGTTTCGCCCACCTGTGAAGGCGCAAACCTTCCTGGTAGGGCGTTTGATTTATCCCCAGTACCGACGAGGAGCACCTGTGACCCAGACCAGCGAAAACGTCACCTGGCTTACCCAGGAGGCGTATGACCAGCTCAAGGCAGAGCTGGAGCACCTGTCTGGTCCCGCACGCGCCGAGATCACCGAGAAGATCGCGGCGGCCCGCGAGGAAGGTGACCTGAAGGAGAACGCCGGGTACCACGCGGCCAAGGAAGAGCAGGGCAAGCAGGAACTGCGTGTCCGCCAGCTCACCCAGCTGCTGCAGACCGCCAAGGTCGGCGAAGCGCCTGCCGCCACCGGCGTCGTCGCTCCCGGCATGGTCGTCACCATCGCGTTCGACGGGGACCCGGACGACACGCTGTCGTTCCTTCTGGCCTCCCGGGAGTACGCGAGCTCGGACATCGAGACCTACTCCCCCCAGTCGCCACTGGGCACCGGCGTGAACGGCAAGAAGGTCGGCGCCGAGGCGGAGTACGAGCTCCCCAACGGCAAGAAGGCGACCGTGAAGATCCTCGACGCGAAGCCGTACTCCGGCTGACGCCCGAGGCACCCCTGAGACAGCGAAGCGGCCCGGAGCACCATGGATGCTCCGGGCCGCTTCGTCATGTCCGCGGCACCAGGCCGCTGCGACCGTCACCCCGCGGCCCGCAACCCGTCAGGCCGCAACCGCTCCGGCCGTGCCCGCCCTGGGCCGTACCGCTCGGCGGCACCCTCAGGCCGTCGCCGACCGGTATTTGCGGACGGCCAGCGTCCGGAAGACCGCGATGATCAGGACGGACCAGATCACCGAGGCCAGCACCGGGTGGTCCATCGGCCAGGCCCCGGTCACCGATGTGGGCGCCTTGTCGATGGTGTTGCCGAACAGCTGCCGGGCGGCGGCCACCGTCGCGCTGAACGGGTTCCACTCGGCGACATGCTGCAGGAACGACGGCATGCCGTCGACGGGGACGAACGCGTTCGAGATGAAGGTCAGCGGGAAGAGCCAGATCAGCCCGCCCGAGGTGGCCGCCTCGGGCGTCCGCACGGTCAGCCCGATGAGCGCGCCGATCCAGGAGAAGGCGTAGCCGAGCAGGAGCAGCAGCGCGAAGCCGGCCAGCACCTCGACCAGGTTCTCGTGGGACCGCCAGCCGATCAGCAGCGCGACGGCCGCCAGCACCACCATCGTCAGCGCGGTCTGCACGAGGTCGGCGAGGGTACGGCCGGTGAGCACCGCACCGCGGGACATCGGCAGCGACCGGAACCGGTCGATCAGGCCCTTGTGCATGTCATCGGCGATCCCCGCGCCGGCACCCGCCGTGGCGAAGGTGACGGTCTGCGCGAAGATCCCGGCCATCAGGAACTCGTGGTAGGCCTGGTCGTCGCCCGGCGGGGCGCCGGGGACGTTGATGGAGCCACCGAAGACGTAGGTGAACAGCACCACGAACATGATCGGCTGAATGAGGCCGAAGATCACTACTTCGGGGATCCGGATCATCCGGATCAGATTGCGCTTGGCGACGACCAGGGAGTCGCGTACCGACCGGCTGAAGCCGCCGCGCGACTGCGGGGTACGGACACCGGCGCCGCCGGCCGCTTCGGTCACCGTGCTCACTTCACGCCCTCCTTGTCGGCCGGTACGCCCGCGCCCGCCTCGGCCACCCGGGCCGCCGGACCCGTCCCGCCCGGACCGGCCGCCCCGGGGTCCTCGCCGCCCTTGCCCTGCTTGCCGTCTTTGCCGCCCCGCTTCTGCCGCCCCACGGAGCCCTTGCCGCCCGCGCCGTTCTCCTCCGCCGCCTCCGCGGCGTGCCCGGTCAGCGAGATGAACACATCGTCGAGGGTCGGGCGGCGCAGCCCGATGTCATCGATCTCCACCCCGCGTATGTCCAGTTCGCGGATGACCTCGGCGAGCAGCTTGGCGCCGCCCGCCACGGGGATGGTGAGCTTGCGGGTGTGCGGTTCGACCGTGCCTTCGCCCTTGCCGAAGCCGCGCAGGACCTCGTCGGCGACGGTGAGGTGTTCGGGGGCGTGCACCACGACCTCGACACGCTCGCCGCCGGTACGCGCCTTGAGCTGGTCGGAGGTGCCGCGGGCGATGACCTTGCCGTGGTCGACGACGCAGATGTCGTGGGCGAGGCGGTCGGCCTCCTCCAGATACTGCGTGGTGAGCAGCAGGGTCGTGCCGGCCGCGACCAGTTCCTGGATGACGTCCCACAGCGCCTGGCGGTTACGGGGATCCAGGCCGGTGGTCGGCTCGTCCATGAACATCACGGGCGGGCTGACGACCAGGGCGGCGGCCAGGTCGAGCCGGCGGCGCATACCGCCGGAGTAGGTCTTGGCGGTGCGGTCGGCGGCGTCACCGAGATGGAAGCGTTCCAGCAGTTCAGCGGCCCGGCGCTTGGCGTCGCGTCCGCTCATCTGGTAGAGCTGGCCGACCATGGTCAGGTTCTCCCGACCGGTCAAGTACTCGTCCACGGCGGCGAATTGACCGGACAGGCCTATCGAGCGCCGCACCTCGTCGGGCTGCGCGAGGACGTCGATCCCGGCGACCACCACCTTGCCCCGGTCGGGCCGGAGCAGGGTCGTCAGGACACGTACGGCAGTGGTCTTGCCGGCACCGTTGGGGCCGAGCATTCCGAGGACGGTTCCTTCGGGGACGTCGAGATCGACGCCGTCCAGTGCCCTCACGTCGCCGAAGGTCTTCACCAGACCTTCGGCGTAAATGGCGCCTGGCATATGGGGTCTCCCATGGCTTGGGTCAGTTCCAGGTCGAATATTACGATTGGCGGCCTATGCCCGCCCTGCGGCATTCATCCGCAACGGAACGCCACGACTACCTGGCACCCCGTAACCACGACGGTACAACCAAACGCGATACATCGCGATACAAATTTCGATTTTCCGCGCACGAACGGAAGGGGAACAGGCGTTCGTCGGCGCGTGTGGGGGCGTCACGCTATACCCACGGAACCCCTGTGTCCTATCCCTTTACGGAGATCCCTTTTGCGGCATCCCGGCACCTCGTGCGGCATCTGCACGCCCGGCCGCACCGCCAGCCCGAACGCGATCCGTCGCACCGCCAGCCCGTACGCGTTCCGCCGCACCGCCAGCCCGTACGCGCTCCGCCGCACCGCCGGCCCTCATCGCCGCTGCGTGCCCGTACCCCCACCGCGGGCGCATGCCGCCACTACTCCGCGATGACGTACCCCGCCTCGTGCAGCGCCGCGCGCACCTCGTCGCAGTGCGCCGGCCCCTGCGTCTCCAGATGCAGCTCCACCTCGACCTCGGTCAGCCCGAGCCGGGGATCCGTCCGCACATGGCCGACGTCGAGCACGTTCGCATCGGCCTCGGACAGCACACCGAGCAGCGTCGCCAGCGCCCCCGGCCGGTCCGTCAGCAGCAGCCGAAGCGAGAGGTAGCGCCCGCCGGCCGCCATACCGTGCCGCAGGATGCGCTGCATCACCAGCGGGTCGACATTGCCGCCGGACAGCACCGCGACCACCGGCCCCTGGAAAGACTCCGGATCGGCGAGCAGCGCCGCCACCGGGCTCGCCCCGGCCGGTTCCACCACCAGCTTCGCCCGCTCCAGGCACAGCAGCAGCGCGCTGGAGAGCTGGCCCTCGGTGACCGTACGGACCTCGTCCACCAGCGCCGCGACCATCGGGAAGGTCACCTCGCCGGGCCGCCCCACCTTGATGCCGTCCGCCATCGTCGAAAGTCCCTCGACCGCCACCGGGCGCCCGGCCGCCAGCGACGGCGGATAGCAGGCCGCGCCCGCCGCCTGCACCCCGACGACCTTCACATCGGGCCGCAGCGCCTTGACCGCGAGCGCGACCCCCGCGGCGAGACCGCCGCCGCCGACGCCGACGACGATGGTCCGCACCTCGGGGCACTGCTCCAGGATCTCCAGGCCGACGGTGCCCTGACCGGCGATGATGTCCGGGTGGTCGAAGGGGTGGATGAAGACCGCGCCGGTCTCGTGCGCGTACTCCTGGGCGGCGGCCAGCGTCTCGTCCACGACCTGGCCGTGCAGCCGTACCTCGGCGCCGTATTCGCGGGTGGCGGCCACCTTCGGCAACGGGGCGCCGACCGGCATGAACACCGTCGACCGCACCCCCAGCAACGACGCCGCGAGCGCCACGCCCTGTGCGTGGTTGCCGGCGCTGGCGGCCACCACACCGGCCGCCCGCTCCCGCGCCGAGAGCCCGGCGATCCGTACATAGGCGCCACGGATCTTGAAGGAGCCGGTGCGCTGAAGGTTCTCGCACTTGAGGTGGACGGGCGCGCCGACCAGCCCGGCCAGATAGCGGCTGCCCTCCATCGCGGTGGCCCGGGAGACGCCCGAGAGCATCTTGTGCGCCGCGCGCACGTCATCGACCGTCACCGTGGCGGCCGGGTCCTCGGCGAGGTGCGCGGAGGCGGAGGTTCCGTGCGGCGTACGCGGCGTGTGGTCAGCCATATCGCCAGTCTTGCAGTTCGCCCTCCGTGGAGCGTGTTCTGCCCGAATGGCGGTCAGGCGCGCCCGGAACGCGTACGGGCTGCCCCGTACGCCCACCCGTGGTTACGGGGCATTATCGGAATGGACAGCCCAGGGACGCCTCACACCGGGTCCGCGTACGCTGTCCTCCCATCCATACGCACTTCCATCGAAGCGAGCTCCCGGCCATGCCCACCTCTTCGGACATGACGACCCACACCGACCCCGCTCTCCTCGACGCGCTGCAGCACCAAGTGGCCGTCTTCGCCCGCCGCGCAGAACAGAGCCGGCTCGGCGGCGTCGGGCAGGCGCGCAATTCCATGGACCGCGCCGCCTACCTGCTGCTCAACCGCCTCGACCAGGAGGGCCCGATGGGCGTGAAGGCCCTGGCCGCCGGTATGGGCATCGACTCCTCGACGGTCACCCGTCAGGTCGCCCCGCTGGTCGACTCCGGGCTGGTCAGCCGTGCCACCCATCCGGAGGACGGCCGGGCCGTGGTGCTTCAGCTCTCCGAGCGCGGCCTCGCCCGCCTGGAGGAGGTCCGCACGTCCCGCCGCGCGCTGATGGCGCTGGTGACGGAGCAGTGGACCGAGGAGGAGCGCACGGCGTTCACCACCCTCCTGACGCGCTTCAACGCCTCCCTCTCCGACATCACCGCGTCCTTGACGCCGATGGGCCCGACGTCCTGACGTGATGGCCCGGGGTGAGGTCCTGAGGTATGCCCTGGCGTGAAGTCGTGACATGACGTCGTGACATGAAGTCCTGCGGGCGTCCTGGACCGCCTGACTGCCCGACAGCCCGCCTGCCCGGCCCCTACGCGCCTGACCGCGTGGCTCGCCGCCCGCCTGCCTGCCCGCCGCGCGCCTGCCGCCTCCCGGACTGTCTGCCCGCGGACCGCCGCACCCGTCATACCCCTTGACCCGGTGGCCGCACTGCCGTGCCATAGGAGCCCACCCAGAGGCCGGGGGCCGGCTGTCCCCAGGGATGAGGGATCTCCCCGAGGCCGGGTGTCCGTCATCCGGGAGGCGCGGTGCGAGAGCGACGACCGGCGCGGGAGCGCCGCCGGGCCCGGGAGTTCGAGCTGTTCGTGGCGGGCGCGGCGGGCCGCCTCCTGCACATCGCCACGCTGCTGACCGGCGAGCCCGCTTCCCGACCCACCCCGGCCGCCGAGGAGTTGCTGACCTGCGCACTCGCGCGGACCTACGCCGCCTGGGACCGGCTGCGCGGCGACGATCCGTACGAGCGCACCCGCCGGGAGATGGCGGCCGACTTCGCGCGCACCGCCCGGCGGCACCGCCGACCGCGCGGCGGACTGCTGGACCGGCTGCCCCCACGGGAACGCCTGGTCCTCGTCCTGCGGCTGTACGAGGGCGTGGGCGAGGAGCAGACCGCGGCCCAACTCGGGCTGCCCGCCGAGCGGGTGCACACCCTGTGCCTGCATGCGATCGCGGAGATGCGCAGCCGCCGCCCCGGACCGGAGCCCTCCCCGGCATGAGTCTCCCCGACCGCAAGGAAACCGAGGTACGGCGGATGCTGGCCGGTCCGCATCCGCTCGTCCCGCCCGGTCTCGCCGACCGGGCCGCCGCCCGCGGCCGCCGCCTGCTGGCCCACCGCAGGCTGCTGCGCCGCCTCGGCTGGCTGTGCGCGCTGCTCGCCCTGGCGGCGCTGGCCTGGGCGGCCGTGGCCATGGATCACGCCTGGCGGCTGCCCCCGCCGGCCGGCACCCCCCTCCCGCGGAGGGGTGGTGAGCGGCCGGCGGCGAGCGACCGGTGCGTCAGACCGGAGCCTGCGTCAGCCCAGCGCCTGCGTGAGATCGGCCAGTAGGTCGTCGACCGACTCGATGCCGACCGAGAGCCGCACGAGGTCGTTGGGGACCTCCAGCAGCGACCCGGCCGTCGAGGCGTGCGTCATCAGCCCCGGGTGCTCGATCAGCGACTCGACACCGCCCAGCGACTCGCCGAGGGTGAACAGCTTGGCACGGTTGCAGACCTCCACCGCCGCCTGCTCACCGCCCGCGACCTGGAACGACACCATGCCGCCGAAGGACCGCATCTGCTTGGCGGCGACCTCGTGGCCCTGGTGCTCGGCCAGCCCCGGGTAGTAGACGCGGGTGACCTTGCTGTGCGAGGCGAGCAGGTCCGCGATGCGTGCCGCATTGGCGCTGTGGCGGTCCATACGGACGGCGAGCGTCTTGATGCCGCGCATCACGAGCCAGGCGTCGAACGGTCCGGCGACCGCGCCCATCGCGTTCTGGTGGTAGGCCAGTTCCTCGCCGAGGGCGTCGTCGTTGACGACCAGCGCGCCGCCGACCACGTCCGAATGCCCGCCCATGTACTTGGTCGTGGAGTAGACCACCACGTCCGCGCCGAGGGCGAGCGGCTGCTGGAGGTAGGGACTGGCGAAGGTGTTGTCGACGACCAGCTTGACCCCGGCGTCGTGGGCGACCCCGGCCAGCGCCGCGATGTCGCTGATGCCGAGCAGCGGATTGCTGGGGGTCTCGACCCAGATCGCCTTCGTACGGGGCCGCAGCGCATCGCGTACGGCCTTCGGGTCGGAGGTGTCGGCCACCGACCATTCCACACCCCAGCGCTCGACGACCTTCGAGATGAGACGGAACGTCCCGCCATAGGCGTCATTGGGGATGACGACGTGGTCGCCGGGGCTCAGCAGGGTGCGCAGCAGGCAGTCCTCGGCGGCGAGGCCGGAGGCGAAGGCGAGGCCGCGGCGGCCGCCGTCGAGAGCCGCGAGGTTCTCCTCCAGGGCGGTACGGGTCGGATTGGCGCTGCGGCTGTACTCGTAGCCGCCGCGGAGCCCGCCGACTCCGTCTTGCTTGTACGTGGATACCTGGTAGATGGGCGGTACCACCGCGCCGGTGGCCTCGTCGGGCTCCTGGCCTGCGTGGATGGCAACGGTTTCAAAATGCTGGTGGCGTGGTTCGCGCTGATCGCTCATGCCAACCGAGGGTAGTCGGCCTCGCGACCTTACTTTTCGGAACTTTCTGCTTGCCTGGATAGTGGATACATACGAAGAACGAAGAACCGAAGAGCCACGGCACCGCGGGGCCACAAGACCGCTCACCGGCCCCCACCACACCACCCCAACCGCGCGTCACCACTCCACCACTCCCCGCCATCCCCACTGCCCTTGCCGCTCCCCCTTCCCGCCACTCCTCCCTCTCCGCCACTCCCGCCTCTCCGGCCCCCCACCGCCCCGCACCGCTAGCGTTACACCGGCAGCCGTGACCACTACGGCCCACGGCCTACCGCCCCCGGGTACCGCTCCCGACATCTCTGCCGGACACCGCTACCGACAGCCGTACAGGTACAGGACACCCCACATGGACGCTCTGCTCGTTCTCTTCGCCGCGCTCGCGCTCGGCGGTTTCGTCTTCCTGCCCTGGATGCGGCGCCGGCGGGCCGTACAGCACACCCGGCAGGGCCTGGTGGTGGCCTCCGACCCGATGGCCGGCTACGGCTTCGTCCCGCTGGACGAGCTCGACGTCCGGCTGCCCGGCCCCGACCAGGAACTGGCCGATGCGCTGGAGGAGATGCGCCGGACACACGACTGGCGCCCGGCCGCCGCGCTGCTGAAGTCCACCGGCGACGACTGGGAGCGACGCTGGCAGCGGGTGCAGACGCTGGCCGGCGCCGCGGCGTTCGAGCTGGCCGCGGAGGAGGCGACGGAGCAGCAGGGTCGCGGGACGGCCCCGGGGTACGGCGACGGCGGGCGGACCGGCGGAATCTGGCTGCGCACCTGGCGTTCGGAGGCGCCCAAGGACCCGGGCGGCGCCCAGACACACGCCCAGTTCCTGGTGGTCCAGGCGTTGCGCGACCCGGGCTCGCAGGACTTCCGCATGATCCTCGAAGAGGCCCGTACGGTCTGCCGGGAGGCGGCCCTGCTGGCGCCCGGCAGCCCGATCCCGTACATCACCGAGCTGGCCGTCGCCCGTGGCCTGGGCGACCGCCCCGCCGACTACGAAGAGCTGTGGACGAAGGTCGCCCAGCGCGCCCCGCAGCACATGGGCGCACACCTCGCCGCGCTCCCCTACTGGTCCGAGAAGTGGCACGGCTCCCGCAAGGAGGCCGAAGCCTTCGCCGAGCGCGCGGCGGCCGCCGCCCCCGCCAAGACCCTCCTCCCGGCCCTCCCCCTCTTCGCCGTCTACGACCACCTCCCCGAGGCCAACCTGGTCCGCGGCCTCTACCGGAGCGCGGTCGTCGAGCGCGCGATCGAAGGCGCCCACTTCGCCCTGCGCGAGGCCCCCGCCGACCACCCCATGGCACCGCACGTCCGCCACCTGCTGGTCTGGTTCCTGGTCCGCGCCGAGCGCTACGCCGAGGCCATGGAACAGCTCCGCCTGGTCGACGGCCATGTCGGCGCCGTCCCCTGGTCGTACGGCCGCAGCCCCGCCGCCGAGTACGCCGCCTACCGCGCCCTGGCCATCGCGGGCTGGGAACAACTGGGCGGCAACGCGGCGGGCTTTCCGCCGGCGGGGCAGTAGATCATCCCTGGCGCAGCGGCAGATCCCTGACTCCGGCCCGCAGCTCAACGCGCCCACGGCCGACTGTCAGTGGCACCGTGCATCATCGACCACATGACAGAGAGCACAGTCGACCCACTGCACGCGCTCGCCCACACGCACCTGCCCGCCGATATCGCGGAACGGTGGATCGGCCTGCTGCGGCCGGGCCTGCGCCTGGAGAAGGCCACGGCCCCCGAGACCGCCCCGGTCGTCGGCCGGCTCGGCGGCCTCCCGGAGCTGTCCGAGGCCACCGAATGGCCCGTCTGGGAGGGCCACGGCCCGCTCGCCTTCATCGCGTCGCTCGACTGCGCCCTCCTCCCCTCGGCCGCCCTCGACATCGCCATACCGAAGGACGGCACGCTGGCCTTCTTCTACTTCGACGGTCAGCTCGACGACGGCAGCGCCCTGGTCGAGCCCCGCGAACCGGACACCTGGGCGGGCGCACGCGTGCTGTACGTACCGGCCGACGTCCCCACCGCCGCACGCACCACGCCGGAAGGTCTCCGGCCCTACCCCGAGGTGCCTTTGACGGCGCGCGCGGAGGCGACCGCCCCGTACTCCTGGCACCCCCTGGTCGACCGGGAGTTCACCTCGCTGCCGGACGACCACCCGCTATGGGGCGAGGACTTCCAGGAAGCTCTGTGGGACCACTCAGCGGGCACCGATCACCGCCTCGGCGGCCACGCGAACCCCGTGCAGGACGCGGTGGAGTCCGAAGTCGCCCACGGCGCCCTGGGCAGCCCGCCGTGGGACGACCCCCGCATCGACGAGGAAGCGCTCCGCTGGGTCCTGCTCGCCCAGATCGACACGGACCACGACGCCGACATGATGTGGGGCGACTGTGGCGCCCTCTACTGGCTCATACGCCCCGAGGACCTGGCCGCACGCCGCTTCGACCGCGCGATGTTCACCTGGCAGTGCGGCTGACGGAACGATGGTGCGGCTGCCACCGCGCCCACTGCCCGAGCCGGAATACCCCTCGCCCCTCAGGCGTTACCCCCCATACAACGCCGTGCGCCGCTTCCCTGCCCAGCCCAGGAGCCTGATCACATGCTCTTCTCCCGCTTCAAGAACCACCTCCCCACGCCGGACGAAGCGCTCGAAGGGCGCCCCGAGCGGGCCTTCACCGTCCCCGACCGGCACACCGTCCTCGGCAACCCGCTGCTCGGCCCGTACCCGGACGGCCTGGAGACCGCCGACTTCGGCCTGGGCTGCTTCTGGGGCGCCGAGCGGAAGTTCTGGCAGACCGAGGGCGTCTGGACCACCCTCGTCGGCTACCAGGGCGGCCACACCCCGAACCCCACCTACGAAGAGGTCTGCAGCGGCCACACCGGCCACACCGAGGCCGTCCGCGTCGTCTACGACCCCAAGATCGTCTCGTACGCCACCCTGCTGAAGCTCTTCTGGGAGTCCCACGACCCCACCCAGGGCTTCCGCCAGGGCAACGACGTCGGCACCCAGTACCGCTCCGCCATCTACACCCACTCCCCCGCCCAGCAACAGGCCGCCGAAGCCTCCCGCGACGCCTACCGCACCGTCCTCCACAACTCCGGCTACACCGACATCACCACCGAAATCCTCCCCGCCGACGCCTCCCGGCCCTTCTATCCGGCAGAGGGATACCACCAGCAGTACTTGGACAAAAACCCGGCCGGGTACTGCGGGATCGGCGGGACGGGGGTGAGCTGCCCGATCGGGGTCGCCGAAGCGCCGTCATTGGGCGAGTAAGGGCCAAGACGCATACCGGCATTGACTGTGTCGTGGTCCCACGTACCAGTTCGCCGGACCACCCCCGCGCACTTGCCGAACTTCAGGACGCGAGCCGGGAATCTGGCTACCATCCGAAGCAATCGGTCGCGCAAGCGAGGGGCGGAAGCCGGAGTGATCCACAAGGTCTCGATTCCCAAGAGCCAGGTCTTCAAAGTTCTTCAGACTGAAGAAGGCCACTTCACTGACCTCAAGGCCGTCGAGATCGCGCCAGCGAAACTCACAAAAGCCATCGCAGCCTTCGCGAATGCCGACGGCGGGGAGCTCTACGTCGGCATCGACGAAGGCGCCGATGGAAAGAACCACAAGTGGCGCGGGTTCACCAACATAGAGGCAGCGAACGGTCATCTGCAGGTTTTCGAGGAGCTATTCCCCCTGGGGGGCGACTTCCTTTATGAATTCCTTTCATGCGATGGCGAATTTGGCCTCATCCTTCATGTAATCATCCAGAAAACGAAGGGAATCAAGCACGCCAGCGACGGCAAGGCGTACATACGACGTGGCAGTCAGAGCCTTCCCGTCGGCCCTGACGGAATGGAACGCCTTCGACGCAACAAAGGAATGAGCTCCTTCGAGTCGGAGACTGTCGCCGCATCAATCGATCTTATCTCAAATTCGCTGACAATCATCGACTTCATGCTGAGCAGCGTGCCCACAGGTGAGCCTGAGGCTTGGCTGCGAAAGCAGATGGTAATCGTCGCCGATAAGCCCACAGTGGCCGGACTCCTCCTCTATTCGGACGAACCGCAGGCAGTATTGCCGAAGCGGTGTGCGATCAAGGTCTATCGCTACAAGACCACAGACGCTGAGGGATCTAGAGAGAACCTCGCGTTCGATCCACTCACCATCGAGGGCTCACTGTACGAGCAGATCAAGCAGGCCGTAGCGAAGACCGCCGAGCTCATCGAGGGAGTCAAGGTACTCGGCCCCGAGGGCCTCACCCAGATCACATACCCATTCGAGACACTGCACGAGATCATCACGAATGCTGTAATCCACCGGGACTACGGAACAGCAGACGATGTACATGTGCGAATTTTCGACAATCGCGTTGAGGTCGAGAGCCCAGGCAGGCTGCCCGCCCACGTCACGACGACCAACATCCTCAAGGAACGCTTCTCACGAAACGGCGCAATCGTTCGATTGATCAATAAATTCCCTGACCCTCCAAACAAAGACGTTGGCGAGGGTCTGGCGACAGCGTTTGCAGCGATGAAAAAGCTCAAACTGAAGGACCCCGTGATCGAGGAGCGGGAGAACTCCGTTCGAGTAAACATTCGCCACGAGCGTCTCGGATCGCCAGAGGAAATTATCATGCAGTACCTGGAGACCCACCCAGAAATCAATAACAGGACGGTCAGAGCCCTTACCGGGATCGGATCGGAGAACAAAGTAAAAACGATCTTTTTGCGCCTCATCGACGCTGTCCAGATCGAACGTGTTCCAGGAAAGCGCGGAAGTGCGTCTGCGTACAGGCGCGTCAGCATGCCTTCAGGGGATTCTGCATCCTGACAGGCGCTAAGGGCTTAAGAAGGGCAGCAAAACCCTCTTGCCCCTGCCGTCACCACCTCGGGAGAATCGAACGTGACAGGCGCTGCCACCAGCAGTACTTGGACAAAAACCCGGCCGGGTACTGCGGGATCGGCGGGACGGGGGTCAAGCTGAGTGCCCCGTCGGAGTCAAACTGGGGACGGTCGTGCCCGACGGGGATCGCACCGGCTCCGGAAGTCACGGAGCAGTAGAACGCTGCGGCCGAGCCGGTCCGGGCGCGCGTAGCCACACTGCCTCTCCCTCACTCGTTCGAGCGGAGGGAGAGCATTAGTGCCGGATGCGCTGACGCACGGGACCAGAATCGCGCCCATGGGAGCAGCCATGGGCACCTCCGCCGCTGGGCAGCCGCTTATTCCGCAGCCCCTGCCACGGTTGCCGCACTGCGGCAGGCCATCAGTCAGTTCGCGCCCGCAGCGCTTCCGGCCTTCACACGCGAGTTGGACCAAGCAGCCGACCAGTCGCGGCAGAGCTCCGACCTGACACCGCTCCAGCGGTTCATCGCCCAGTGGGCCGCTTATGTCCACATCCAGCGTCGGCCCGAAGCGGCAGCGGACCTTCGCCGGTGGGAGAACGCTGCCGAATCGGGCGACGCGGCTCAGGCACGGCAGGCCGCCTCGGAGACCGGCCGGATCCTGGACGAAGCCCACGCCGCCATCGGCTCCCGGCCCGGTGAGCGCTGACTGGCGCTGGGATTACGACCCCGACCACGATCATGTGGCGGGCGGCATCCCCGGCCACGTGGTCGCGGAAGTGGAGCGTCTGGCCGGTCAGCTCGTCGACCTTGCACGGACGGGCATCGACGTCAGCGATTTCAGCAACGGCCCCCGGCCGGGGGGGCCTGCGTCGTATGGACGCCGCCGGCGGCTGGTTCTACTTCCTCGTGGCACCGCGCGCCCCACTGATCATCATCGTCCGCATCATGCCACCGTTCGACGCGCTGTAGCCGCCACCACGTGGACGAAGCGCAGTTCCGTCGGCTCCTCCGAGATGGCAAGCAGCTTCGCCATTCCGCCCCCAGCGACATTGCGACACAGGCTCCATACCGGAGCCCCATGGACCGGTAGCGCATGAGGGCGGCCCAGCACCGCGATTTGCCCCTCGTCGTAGATGCGCTTGCCCTAGACGCCGTTGACGTGGTCGCGCTTGCCTGGAAAATGCGTTGAACGAGACGTCTCGTCTCGTTTACTGTGAGGGCATGACGAACCCGAAGTCCCGCAGACGTGCCCATATCGCCATGTTCTCCATTGCCGCTCATGGGCATGTGAACCCGAGTCTCGAAGTGATCCGCGAGCTCGTTGCCCGGGGGCACCGTGTCACGTACGCGATCCCGCACCTTTTCGAGGAGAAGGTTGGCGAGACCGGCGCCGAGCCCGTCCTGTACCGCACCACGCTGCCTTCGCCCGACGACGACCCGTCGGCGTGGGGGAGCACGCTGCTCGACAACGTCGAGCCGTTCCTGGACGACGCGATCCAGGCGCTGCCGCAGCTCATCACGGCGTATCAAGGCGATGAGCCGGACCTCGTACTGCACGACATCACCTCGTACCCGGCGCGCGTCCTCGCTCACCGCTGGGGCGTGCCCGCGATCTCCCTCTCGCCGAACCTGGTCGCGTGGGAGGGGTACGAGGAGGAGGTGGCCGAGCCGATGTGGGCGGAGCCCAAGGCGACCGAGCGGGGCAGGGCGTACTACGAGAAGTTCACCAATTGGCTTGCCGAGAACGGGATCACGCAGCATCCCGACCCGTTCGCCGGCCGCCCCGGCCGCTCGATCGTGCTCATCCCGAAGGCACTGCAGCCGAACGCCGGCCGGGTCGACGAGAAGGTCCACTCGTTCGTCGGTGCCTGCCAGGGCGACCGCGCCACACAGGGCACCTGGGAGCGGCCCGCGGATGCCGAGCGGGTGCTGCTGGTCTCACTCGGCTCGTCCTTCACCAAGCAGCCCGCTTTCTACCGCGAGTGTGTCAAGGCGTTCGGTGATCTGCCGGGGTGGCATGTCGTGCTCCAGGTGGGCAAGCATGTCACCGCCGATGAGCTGGGGGAGGTCCCCGGGAACGTCGAAGTGCGCCAATGGGTACCGCAGTTGGCCATCCTGCGGCAGGCGGACGCCTTCATCACGCACGCCGGGGCGGGCGGCAGCCAGGAGGGGCTGGCCACCGCGACGCCCATGGTCGCCGTCCCGCAGGCCGTCGACCAGTTCGGCAACGCGGACGTGCTCCAGGGGCTCGGCGTGGCCCGTCACGTGCCGATGGACGAGGCCGACGCCGCCACCCTCCGCGCGGCAGTGCTCGCACTCGTCGACGACCCGGACGTGCGGAACCAACTCGCGTCCATCCAGCGGGAGATGGCCGCCGAAGGCGGCACCCGGCGCGCGGCCGACCTCATCGAGGCCGAACTGCCCATGGAGTGAGGGCGCCAGGCGGTGCAGCCACTCACCTCACTCTTGACTGCCATGTACTTTGCATTACAAAGTGAGTGCAGTAGCGGCGAGCGGCCGGGACCGGCGGTCCGTCGGCCGGTGCTGCCGACGCGTGATCACAAGGGGGGGCATGGTGGGAGCACCGTCATTGAGTAGTGCGGGGTCCGAACCGAGGGTGGACGCGGTCGGCCTGATAGCGGCGACGGAAGGCCTGCGGGCCCGGGCCCGCGCGCAGATGAACGGCGCGTGGGTCTCCCTTCTCAGCTTCGGCCTGCTTGCGCTGGCGGCCGCTCCGATTGCCAGGTACGCCTTCAATTTCGGCGCCCACGGCCGCAACATCGCGTCCTATCCGGACTTCGCCTACGCCGAGCTGACCGGCCTGTGCGTCGTCCACGAACCGGGAACCCCCTGTTTGAAGGGCGAGTTCGACGGCGCCGTGCTGCGCTTCGCCGCCTGGGGCGTGTGGTTCGCGCTCCTCCCCCTGGCATGGTTCGTCTTCGCCCGCTGGTACCGCCTGCGCGGCGAGGCCCGGGGCATCGTCCCCCGCCGCGGCGTGTGGATCCGCACGACGGCCATAGTCACCGCAGCGATCACGACGGCCCTGATGGCCCTGCTGTTCAGCAGGAACCAGTCGTGGGAGGCCGCGCTGCTGGAGAACAGCTACGCCTCCCCGTGGTACCTGGTCGGCATCGGGCTGCTCGCCCTCGGGATGGCCGAACGCAGCTGGATCGCCGCGGCCGCCGGCATCGCTCATGCCGTGCTGCTCACCGGCTACCTCGGTGCCTCCTGGGCCAGCGGATGGCTCCCCTGGCTGCACCCCGCCGACCCCGGCTGGACCGACGGCCCGCAGGCCAAGGCGTGCCTGCTCGCCGCCATCCTGCTCCTCGCCGGCCTGGCCGAGTGGGCGGTGGCCCGTCGTCGAGCCGCGTCCGGCACCGCCGATGCGGGTACGGCTGCCGCATGAGCGTCGAGGACCCGCCCGCTGCGCGCGAGCAAGAGGAGCGGGAAGAGGAACTACTCCATCCGACCCGGTCGCTGGATGACACCGTCCACCAGCGCGTGCGGCTCGGCATTCTCGCCGTTGCCCGGGAAGCCGACCGAGTCGAGTTCAGCTTCCTGAAGAAGCAACTTGCCGTCACCGACGGAAATCTCTCCCGGCATCTGAAAGTGCTGGAGGAGTCGGATCTGATCACCGTGGAGAAGGGTTACGCCGGTCGGCGCCCCCGAACGTGGATTGTCCTCACCCGCGAAGGCGCGCAGGCGCTGGACACCGAACTCCGCGCCCTGCGTGCCCTCGTCCTCCGCCTCGAAGCTCCCCGTCCCGCGTCTGGGCAGCCCGACGCCTGATCGCCGCTTCAGGAGCATGAAGCTGTGGGACGTCGAGGGTGTGCAGGTGGCTTCGGCGCCGCCGGGATTCCGGGGCAGCGGCGGCGCGGTCCGGCGCAGCGGTGCGGATCGACTGCGGCGAATCGGGCCTGTTCTTGAGGGCTGCGGCCCGGGTGCGGCCGGGTGTGTCTGTTGGCGTCCGGGTGTGTCCGGGGTGTGTGTGCATCGGCGGTCAGTGGGTGGCCGGAGGTGTGGCGGAGCCGGGGTGTGAGCCGTAGGCCTTCAGGAAGCGGTCGCGGAAGGTGTCCATCCGCCAGACCGGGGCTTTGTGGCCGGGGTTGAGGCTCGGAGTCCAGTGCCAGTCGGAGATGCGCTTCAGGACGTCGGGGTCGTGGGCGACGATCGCGACCGGGACGTCCCTGCTGGCGTGGTCGCCGGAGACCTTGGCGACGGGCTGGTGGTCGCCGAGGAAGACCAGCACGGTGTTCTTGTTGCCGTACTTCTCGACGTACGAGATGAGGCTGTTCAGGGAGTACTGGATGGACTTGCCGTACTCGGTGCGCACCTTGTCGGTCTGCTGCCACACGTCCACGGGATTCTTGCCGGACTTCTCGATGGAGTCGTAGACGGAGCCGTCGCCGACCTTGTTCCAGGGGAGGGTCTTGGGGAGGGGCGCCCAGGGGTTGTGGCTGGAGGTCAGGATGATCTCGGACATCAGGGGCTTGTGGCGCGGTTTTCCGTGCTCCAGGCGCTCGAAGGCGGCGAGGCTGTACTGGTCGGGCATCGTCGACCAGCTGAACTTGGGGCCCTTGTAGCCGAGTTCCCGGGAGTCGTAGACGTGGTCGAGGCCGTAGAACTTGGCCTCCGGCCAGCTTTTGGTGACGCCGGGCATGATGCCGACGGTGCGCCAGGCACCGGTGCGTTTGAAGGCGCTGGTGAGGGTCAGGTGATCGCCCGCGGTAACGGTGCGGTAGCGCTGCTGATTGTCGATCCACAGGCCGGACAGGAAGGTGGAGTGGCCCAGCCAGCTGCTGCCGCCGTACGTCGCCGAGGTGAGCCAGCCGCTGCGGGCGGAGTAGCCGGCCGCCCGCAGCCGTTCGGTCCCCTTGGCGAGCGTGGCGTCGACGCCCGGCGCCATCAGCTTGTCCTGGACCGCGCTGCGTCCGTAGCTCTCTATGAAGGTGAAGATGACGTCCTTGCCGCGCAGCGCGGTCAGCAGCCGGTTTCCCGGTGTGTGGTGGTAGGGGTCGCTCGCGGCTTCCTTGGCGAATGCCCGCTCGTCCTTGAGGGTCGCGCTCACGCCGTCCATGCGGGCCTGGACGAGGTCGGAGGTGCTGCGGGAGGCGACCGGCGCACCGGCGATCTGCAGGCCGAGGGCCGCGGAGAGGACCCAGGCGGTACCGAGGACGAGGGTGGTGCCGGCCGCCCTGGTGGCGTGCCGGGCCATGAGGTTGCTGAGCCGCACGACCGCCAGTGCGGGGAGGACGAGCAGGGCGAGGACGAGGAGTACGGCCGCGATCTCGACTCCGATCGTGCCCGTGCGGCCTATGGAGTCCTGGAGGAAGGAGGCGCCGTCGCCGAGCAGGACCCAGTCGAACACCACGTTGAATCCCCGGCCCAGCACCTCGATGAAGCCGATGTCGAGGAGGTCCAGGAGGGTCAGCACGCCGAGCACGACTCCCGCGAGCACCGCGGCCGGCCGCCGCGCCTTCTGCGGCAGGAGGAGCAGCAGGGCGGCGCCGGCTATCCCTTCTACCGGTATGCGGATGAATTCGGCGGGTGTGAGGCGGTTGGGGTCGTTCGGCAGCAGGAGGGTGACGAGCACCAGCGCGGCGGCCAGGGCAGTGGTGGTCCACGCCGCTGCCCGCGCCAGGGCCGGGTGGCGGTCGCGCCAGCCGCGGTCCCGGAGGGGGGCGGCGCGGACTGTGGGTTCCTTCGGAGCGGCGTCGCGGTCAGTGTCCGGGGCGTCCGGGGCGTCCGGCGCGTGCTCCGCTGGACCGTTGGGGCCGTCCTGGGACGAGTCCCCGGTCGGGGGCGCCTGCTTCTCCTGTGGCGGCTGGTCAGAGCGCGTGAAGTGCGACAACCCGAAGGTCCTTCCGTGCGAGGCCCGGTGGTGGCGCGGCGGACCGGACTCGGGAGGTCGGCGCCGTCGCTATCTGTACGGGCGGCCGGAGGCGTGTGTTCAATCGGGCGGCCATACGGCGCAGGAGGACGCGGGAGGGGGCGAGGGGAGGCGAGGGGGGCAAGGGAGGCGAGGGGAGGGCCGGGCCGTCCCCCGATCGGCCCGGCCCTCCCTTCTTTCCGGCGGCGCCAGGCGGCCGGACGGCCGACGGGCAGGCGCCGGCCGGTGGACGGTGCGCCGTCAGACCGCGGCCGGCTGCTCCGTGGCCGCCTGGTCGGCGACCGCGTGGCGGAGGCGGCGGCGCTTTGTCACGAGGACCGCGGTCCTGGTGACAACCATGGCAAGTGACATGAAGACAAAGGCATTGGCGTAGACATCGGGGCCACTGAGCTGGTTTTCGATGCTGAAGCGGACCAGGCCCTCGGCGAACCAGTGCTCGGCACCGTAGGCGAAAAGGACACGGGCGGTGGAAAGGACGATCCAGACCAGGGCGTAACCGAATCCGCCGGTGGTGTAGATCTGGCCGTCACTGCCGCGGTGGGCGGGGAGAAGTGCGCCGGCGATCAGGCCGCAGATCACGCCCACGCCACAGCCTATGAGCTGAAACGAAGGTGCGTTCCCGGACGTCGGCAAGGAGTGCACAAAGAGCGCAATGATGATGGCGACCGCCAGCACGGAGCGCAGCATGCGCATGTTGGTGACCCGGCGACGGCCCAGGTCGGTCGCCAGGATGATGGTGAGGATGGTGGCACTGGCGATGAGTGCGGTGGCGAACTGACTCAGGTGGTCCATGGAAATCCGGGCCTTTCTTCGGTGCTGCGAATTGTCTTGCTCTCGGCGGGTGCGCCGCGGTTCGGAGAGTTCCCCTTACGGGAGTGCCGACGGTTGGCGGATTCCCTTGTCCGGAGTTCCGCCCCTGGGACTTCCCTGGGCCTTGTCCAGGGTTTCTTTAGGGGTTTCTTTAGGGGTTTCTTCCGGGTCTTCTTCGAGCCCGTGAGGGGCCAGCAACGACGTTATGGGGAGGAGCGGTTGACGGGGGACGACCGACCGGTGGATTCGGCTGTCCACCGGTCGGTGGACAGCGCGGCGTCGGGGAGGAGGGGTGATAGGACTGGGCGCGCGGCCGCACTCGCTCTCTCAGGTGCGGGGCGCTCATATCCAGGGGGACACGGTGGTATCCAGGGGGACACGGTGACGGCTGAGGCGCGGCGCGCGCCCGAGGCGCGGGTGCGGTGGTTCGGGCTGTGGGACAGCTACTTCGTGATCTGCTATCTGGTCACCACGGGGCTGGTGTTCGCCTCCGGGGCCCCCGCGGGCTCCGGGGCCTCCGGGGTCCCGCAGGGCGGTCGGGTGGTTGCCATCGCCGCGCTGACGCTGATCGTGCCCTGGTATGCGGGCATCGGGCGGCCGTTGATGCTGCGTCACGAGAGCGACCGGCGGAACGTCATCTTTCCCGTCGGGCTCTTCGTGCTGTTCGGGATCGCCACCGCCGTCGATCTGATGAGTTCGTTCGCCCTGTTCGGCCTCATCCCGATGCTGATGATGAGCCTGGCGACCAGATCGGCGCTGGTGGCCGGCGTCCTCGGCAACCTCGTCCCCGTGACGGTGCTGTGGCTGCGCGGCGGCACTGCGGGACCCGTCGTGATGTTCGTGCTGCTGGCTTCGCTGCTCGGGATCGCCCTGTCGGTACTCCTCGGGCTGTGGATCAAGCGGGTGGTACGGCAGAACAAGGAGCACGCCGAACTGATCGAGGAGCTGCGGCAGAACCGTGAGCAGGTGGCCCGCCTGTCGCACCAGGCCGGGATCTTCGCCGAACGCGAGCGGCTGGCACGGGAGATCCATGACACCCTCGCGCAGAGCCTGACCAGCATCATCAGCCTGGTGCAGGCCGCGGATTCGGAGGTGGAGGGCGCCCCCGCCGTCGCCCGGAAACACCTCGCGCTGGTCGGGCGGGTGGCCAAGGAGAGCCTGGTCGAGGCGCGCGCCTTCGTGGCCGACCGGACACCCGCGTCCCTGCGGGAGAGCTCCTTGGCGCAGGCGCTGCGGCGGCAGGCGGACGGACTGACCGCGGAGAGCGGGCTGCTGGTGCGCTTCGCCGTCGAGGGCGTTGAGCGGCCGCTGCCGATGGCGGTCAATGTCGTACTGCTGCGTGCCGCGCAGGAGGCCGGGGCGAATGTGCGCAAGCACGCCGATGCCCGCGCGGTGGAGCTGACGCTCCGGTACGGCGCGGGGCAGGTCGTGCTCCGTGTGGCCGATGACGGCAAGGGGTTCGATGCGAAGGCGGGGGCGGGAGTGGCCGGGAGGGAACAGGAGCGTGGTGCGCCGGGACCGGGCCAGGGGGACGGCGGGGGCTTCGGGCTGCGGGGCATGGCGACGCGGGTGGCACAGACCGGTGGCGTACTGGACGTGGTGAGCGAGCCGGGGGTGGGCACCACCGTCGAGGTGACGGTGCCCTTGGAGGAGACCGCGGACCGGACGGCGGCGCCGGCTGCGGACCGGACGGCGGCGCCGGCTGCGGCGGGCCACCGGGTGAAGGCGGGCCATCAGGTGAAGGCGGCGGATGATGAGCGTTGAGGACACGGTCGCGGTGCGGGTGCTGCTCGCCGACGATCACCCCGTCGTCCGCGAGGGCCTGTGCGCGATCCTGGAGTCCGATCCAAGCATCGAGGTGGTGGGGCAGGCGGGCTCCGGCGAGGAAGCCGTGACGCTGGCGACCCGGCTGTTGCCGGACGTCGTGCTGCTCGATCTGCGGATGGGCGGGATGGACGGGGTCGCCGCCACGGGGCACATCCTGCGGCAGGCGCCGCGCAGCAAGGTGGTCATCGTCACCACCTACGAGGACGACTCCGACATCCTGCGGGCCGTGGAGGCGGGCGCGGCCGGCTATCTCCTCAAGGGGAGTTCCCGGGCCGAGCTGATCGAGGCCGTGCACGCTGCGGCGCGCGGGGGGACCGTGCTGACCCCGTCGCTGGCCACCAAGCTGTTCCGGGCGCGGGCGGCGGAGCCGACGCCGCTGTCCGCCCGGGAGTGCGAGGTCCTGCGGCTGGTCAGCCAGGGACTGACCAATGCCGACATCGGCCGGGAGCTGTTCATCGGTGAGGCCACGGTGAAGACCCACCTCCTGCGTGCGTTCAAGAAGCTGGAGGTGTCGGACCGCACGGCGGCCGTGATCACGGCTCTGGAGCGCGGGTTGCTGGCGTAACACGGGTTGCCGGCGCAACACGTGCGGTCAGGGCCGCACACGTGCGTGGGTCAGGGCCGCGGGCTCAGTCCTCCCCCGCCCCGCTCCCCTCGCCCAGTCGTGCCCGGTCCGCTGCCGCTCTGCCCTGGTGCCAGCCGTCCGCGTCGCGTACGCCGCGGAGGCGGACCGGGGCGGTGTCGGGGAAGAGGGCGCCGGTGGTCTGTGCCACGGCGCGTTCACGGGCGGCGAGGACCGGGAGGAGGCCGGGGGCCGCTGCGGCGGACTCGGCGGTGGCGGCGGCCGTGGCGGCGGCGGTGGCCGCTCCGAGCCGGTCGCGGATGCGGTCGGCGTAGGCGACGAGGAAGGCCTGGCGGAAGTCCCGGGTACGGCGGGAGCGGCCACGGGGCAGGGGGGTACCCACCCGTTCCTTGAGAGCTCGGTCCTGTCCCTGCTGTTTGAGCGCTCGATGGTGGTCGTCGCCCGCGCGGTGCATCGCGGCCGTGGCCTGGAGCAGCAGCGAGGTGTAGAGCATCTCGGCCGCCTCCAGGTCCGGCGCGAAGCCGATGAGGGTGGAGAAGCCGACGTCGGCGGCCCAGACGGCCTGGCAGCGGTTGGCGGCCGCCACCGCGTCGAGCAGCAGCGCCTTGGCCTGTTCGTACGGGCCCTCGATGCCGATACGGACCGCGGAGGGGCCGCCGGTCCGCCCGCCCGGCGCGGCGGCGCTGTCGAGCAGCGCCTCGTCGATGCTGTGCCGGGCCATCAGCTCCTGCGCCTTGGCGGACAGCGCCTCCGCCTCCTCGGCGTAGTGGGTCGCCTCAGCCTTGGCGAGCAGCCCGCGGATCCGTCCGAGGGCACGTGCGGCGGCGGCGCCGGCGGGGCCGTCTCCCCGGCCGGACGGCGGCGGGGCCGGCAGCGGGGTGATACGGGGCAGCCGGGCGAGGGCGCGCAGGGCCGCCAGTACGTCGTACGCGGTCTCGAAGCGGGAGGCGCGGCGGCGCTCGGCCAGTGCGTCGAGGTAGCCGGCATCGGAGGCCCACCAGACCTCGGCACCGAGCTGCCGCAGCTGCTCGGCCCAGCGGGTGTCCCGGACGGTCCGCGCGGCCGGCGGCCGGGCCGCTTCGGCCGCGACGGCGTCGACGACCACGGCCACCAGGGAGGCGTCGGATGCGTCACGCCGGACGATCCGCTCCAGGTCGGCGGGCTGCCAGCCGCCCGCCCAGCACTGCCGTACGCCCGTCACGGCGGCGGCGACCACCGCCGCGCTCACCGCCTCCCAGCCGGCCTCGGCCGCGGCCAGCATCGAGGCGCCCGCCTCGATGGCGTCCTCGGCCTGCGCACCGTCCGGCGCGTAGCGGACGCTGCCGAGCACCTGCCCGACCAGTTCCCCGGCCGCGGCCTCGGCCGCCGGTGACGGCCCGCCGCGTCCCGCGCTTCCGCGCTCCTCGCTTCGGCGCCCCTCGCTTCCGCGCGCCTTGCTCCCGCGTCCTTTGCTTCCGCGCTCACTCACCCGCTCACTGTACGGAGGGCTCCTTGGCGGCCGCGTCCCGGTGGTCCGGGGCCCGGCCCGCGTCCCGGTGGCGGTCGGCGGCCGGGCCGTACAAAGCCACGACGCCCGGTGGCGCCCTGATCGGGGCGCCACCGGGCGTCGGTCATGTCATGGCGGCAGTGACCACCGGCGGACCTGCACAGTCACGCAAGGTCACAGGTGGTCACGCGTGGTCACACCTGTTCGGGCAAGCGGGCTACCGCCCTGACCCGCAGCATCACCGCACCGGCCCTGGCACCGCGCTACTGCACCGGCACCGCGCTGCCGCTCACCCACTGCGACCAGTCCATGTTCCAGCCGTTCAGACCGTTGTCCGGCTTGACGGTCTGGTCAGGGGAGTTGACGACCTCCACGACATCGCCGATCTGCGAGTTGTTGAAGAACCAGGCGCCGGCCGTCTTCGTGTCCTTGGCACCCTTGGCGTCCTCCAGGCCGATGCAGCCGTGGCTGGTGTTGGCCTTGCCGAAGACACCCTTGCCCCAGTAGTTGCCGTGGATGAAGGTGCCGGAGTCCGACAGTCGCTGGGCGTGCGGCACATCGGGGATGTCGTACTCGCCCTTGCCGTCCTTCTTCTTGAAGCCGACGGTCGAGCCGTCCATCCGGGTCTGCTCGAACCGCTCGGAGATGACCATCTGGCCGTTGTAGGTCGCATGGTCGTCGCTGCCGGCCGAGACCGGGATGGTCTGGATGAGCTCGCCGTCCCGCACCACGTACATCACGTGTTCCGCGGTGTCGACGGTGCTGACCTGCGAGTGACCGACGTTGAAGCTGACGGTCTTGTTCTGGATGCCCTTGACGCCCGGCGACGCCTCGACACCGTCGAGGCCGAGCTTCAGGGTGACCTTGGAGTGCGCCTTCCAGTACTCCTGGGGGCGGAAGTCCAGCCGCTTGTCACCGAACCAGTGGCCGACGATCTGCTGGTTGCTGCTCGAGGCGACCTTGATCGCGGACTGGACGGCGGCCTTGTTCTTGACCGGCTTGTCGAAGTTGATCGACACCGGCATACCGACGCCGACGGTCGAGCCGTTCTCCGGCGTGAAGTTCCCGACGAAGCTGTTCTCCGGGGCGACGGTGGTGAAACTGGAGTTCTCCACCGCCGTGCGCCCGTGGGAGTCCTCCGCATGCGCGGTGACCTTGTACTTCGTCGAGCGGTCCAGCGGTTTGTCCGGCTTCCAGGAGGCGCCGTCGGAGGAGAGGGTTCCCTCGACCTTCTGCTTGGACTCGACCGCGGTCATGGTGACCCCGGTGAGCGTTCCGGCACTGACCGTGACCTTGGCGTCATCGTTGACGCCCGCACCGGTCGCGCCGTCCTCCGGCAGTATTTTGATCTTGGCTTGGGAGGCGTCCTTCGCGGCCGCCTCGTCCACCTGCTGGGTGTTCTCGTGCCGAGTGCCGTCAGCACCGCCGTCGCCTTGGTCAGCTGCCGTGCTGCCGCCACACGCCGCAAGCGCGAGTACGCCCCCGAGCAGCGTGGCGCTGGCTATCAGCCCCTTCCGGCGCTGGCTGTCCGTCATCACACGCATCTCCATTACTACGGATTTCGCATCGTTCCCCGAGCGAGCTGCCAACTGAACGCAGGCATATCTGGACGCAGGCATTCCGGCCGACGCCATTTAAACGCCTTTTCCGTTTCGACCGTTCCATGCGTCCATGAAGTGTGGGGAAGGCCACTTATGCCCTTACATCGGTCACAGGGTGCACACGGTCCGAAGTCGGACCTGTCGGGCTACCTGCCGGATCACCCCGGACCGCGGCCGGCCACACCGGCTCACGTACACGGGTCCCATGGACACGGGTCCATGGACATGAGCCCCACGTCACGGGCCCCCGTACAGCGCGCAGCCGTACGGGGGCCCTGGTCGGTCGGTCGGGCGGGAGGGGGCGAGACGCCGGCGGTCAGCCCTCCCCGTCCGCGTCGTCCGCCAGATCCCACTCCGCCGCGTTCCACTCGGCGTCCGGGTCGTAGTCGGTCAGCTCCTCACTGCTCCACGAGGCCTGGGCCAGTTCGGTGCCCGGCACCGAGGCGACGAGGTCGAACGGGTCGATCAGGTGGGCCAGCGCCTCCGCCGGATCGTCCCTGACCGTCTCCTGGGACTGTCCGCGCTCCTCGTCGGGCAGCGACGGGTCGCCGTTGATGTGGTCGAGGGCCGCGCCGGTCAGCTGCGGGGCGTCGGTGACCTCCATGATCAGTTCCACATGAAGGCGCACAAAACGTGATGTCTCACCATTGCTCATAGCACGGAGGTTAGGCATGGACGGGTCCTGACTTCCCCGCGACCCGCGGCGGTCACTAACATCTGAGGTCAACGGCCAATTCGCCGAACCCACAAGGGGGATCGCTTCCGTGACCGCACGACGTCCACTGCTGACCGCCGCAGCCGCGGGATCGGTACTGTTCGCCCTGTGGTTCGTCCCGTCCGCCAATGCGAGCGCGGGGCATGACGGAGCGACAGATTCCGGCCTGCGGGCGGCATCCGCCGCGGCCGTCCCCGGCCTGGCCGACCGGCTGAGCGACGGGGCAGCGGGCACCGGCAGCGGTTCCACGACGACCACCCCGCACCACAGCGGCACGGGCACCGGATCCGGTACGGGCACGGGCACGGCTACGGACACCGGAACGGTCTCCGGCGCGGGCGGCGACTCCAGCGGCGCCCGGCCGCGCCTCCTCGCCGACACCGGCAGCCCGGACACCACGCCGTACGTGATCGGCGGCGCCGCCTGCCTCGCGCTCGGCGCCGGGCTGGTCAGCTACTCCGTCCGCCACACCCGCGACGACGCCGCCTGATCCACGGGGGCAGGGAAACCCCCTGGGGACGGAGACCTGAGTCCCCAGGCCGCCGCTGCCCCTGGGGACAGCGCCCCCAAGGGCGCCCCCCCCGGGGGCACACCCTGCCAACGGCGGAGGACACCCCAAGGGTTGCGGGCGCCCCGCCCCGTCGTTACGCCAGCTCGCCCGTGACCGACTCCACGGCCGCCACCAGCTTTCCGGCCCGCACGAACGCATACGCGCCCTCCAGGTCCGGCGCCAGGAAACGGTCCTCGCCAGGACCCTGGACGCCGGCCGCGCGCACCGCGTCCAGCACGGCACGGGTCGCGGGGGCGGGCGTCAGCCCCTCGCGCATCTCGATGGCACGGGTCGCCGCGTAGAGCTCCACGGCGATGATCCGGGTCAGGTTGTCGACCGCGGTGCGCAGCTTGCGCGCCGCCGACCAGCCCATCGAGACGTGGTCCTCCTGCATGGCGGAGGACGGGATGGAGTCCACCGAGGCGGGCGCGGCCAGCCGCTTCAGCTCGCTGACCAGGGCGGCCTGGGTGTACTGGGCGATCATCAGCCCGGAGTCGACGCCCGGGTCCCCGGCCAGGAAGGCGGGCAGTCCGTGCGAACGGTTCTTGTCCAGCAGCCGGTCCGTGCGGCGCTCGGCGATCGAGCCGAGGTCGGCGGCGGCGATGGCCAGGAAGTCCAGGACGTAGGCGACCGGGGCGCCGTGGAAGTTGCCGTTGGACTCGACCCGGCCGTCCGGGAGGACGACGGGGTTGTCGACGGCCGCGGCGAGCTCGCGGTCGGCGACCAGGCGGGCGTGGTCGAGGGTGTCCCGGCCGGCGCCGGCGACCTGCGGGGCGCAGCGGATGGAGTAGGCGTCCTGGACGCGCGGGGCGTCGTCCTGGTGGTGGCCGGTGAAGCCGGAACCCTCCAGCACCTTGGACATGTTGCCCGCGGACGCGGCCTGCCCGGGGTGCGGGCGGATGGCGTGCAGCTCGGGCGCGAGGACCTTGTCCGTGCCGAGCAGCGCCTCCAGGGAGAGGGCCGCGGTGATGTCCGCCGAGGTGAACAGCCGGGCGAGATCGGCGCAGGCCATCACGAGCATGCCGAGCATGCCGTCGGTGCCGTTGAGGAGGGCCAGGCCCTCCTTCTCGCGCAGTTCGACGGGCTCGATGCCGTGCGCGGCCAGCAGTTCGCCGGCCGGCCGGACGACGCCGTCGGGGCCCTCCGCGTCCCCCTCGCCCATCAGCGTCAGCGCACAGTGCGACAGCGGCGCCAGGTCACCGGAGCAGCCGAGCGAGCCGTATTCATGCACGACGGGCGTGATGCCGGCGTTGAGTATGGCGGCCATGGTCTCGACGACGAGCGGGCGGACGCCGGTATGTCCGGAGGCGAGCGTCTTCAGCCGCAGGAACATCAGCGCGCGGACGACCTCACGCTCGACCCGCGGGCCCATGCCGGCCGCGTGCGAGCGCACGATGTTGCGCTGGAGCTGCACGCGCAGCTCGGGGCTGATGTGCCGTACGGCGAGGGCCCCGAAGCCGGTGGAGACGCCGTAGACGGGGTCGGGCTTGGCGGCGAGTTCGTCGATGAAGGCGCGGGAGGTGGCGACGGCCGCAAGGGCCTCCTCGGACAGCTCGATCCGGGCCGCGCCGCGGGCCACCGCGATGACGTCCTGTGCGGTCGTGCCGGACGTTCCCAGCACCACAGTGTGCATATCCATATTCAGGAACCCTAGAGACTGAATCGCCGGATGTCACCACCGGGTTTTGGGATCACCCCTTACGGGACGTAGGCAAAGAACCCGGGGTCTGCGCACGGAGGCGGCACTCACCTCCGGAAGCGGCGGCGCTCCGGCCCCGACCGCCGGTCCGGGGCGTCCGCGAGCCGGACGACGGGGTCGTCCTTGCCCCCGTGCCGCCCGGCGACCACGGGCTCGCCCGACCGCGCCGCCTTGGCCTTGTACTGCGCGGCGTCCGCGAGCCGGAAGAGCCGGCGGGCGCTGCGCACCGGCCCGATCGGATCGCCGGTCGAGGCGACCCCGACCGCCACCCCTTCACCGAGGTCCAACTCCCCCGCCCGGTCACACAGTTCACCGGCCACCTTGACCACCTCGTCGGCCGGCGGGCCCACCGCGAGCAGGCAGAACTCATCGCCGCCGAGCCGGGCGGCCAGCATGCCCGGCAGCATCGCCCCGCACAGGGACAGCACCGAGCCGAAGCGCTCCAGCAGCCGGTCCCCGACCGCATGGCCGCGTGAGTCGTTCACCCGCTTCAGCCCGTTGAGGTCACACACCACCAGGCTGACCACCACCCCGTCCCTGCGGTGCAGCTCCAGCGCCTCGTCCAGCCGCATATCGACGGCACGACGGTTGGCGAGGCCGGTCAGGGAGTCCGTGAAGGCCAGCCGGCGGACCTCCGCCAGCCGTTCGGTCTGGGCGATCCCGGCCGCCGTCACCGCGGCGAGCACGCTCGCGAAGTCGGCGTCCGGCCGGCCGAAGACCGGCTCCCCCGTGCGCCGCGCGACATACAGCTCGCCCCATGCCCGGCCGTGCAGCACGATCGGCGCGACCACGCAGCAGCCCCGGCCACGGCGGCGCAGCGCGGCCACCCGCTGGGGGTTGGCGCCACCCTCACCCGCGACCTCGTCCCGGCGCTGCGCCGCGGCCGCGGACACCGGGCCGTCGTGCGGCTCCTGGGCGGTCTCCACCCAGGCGCTGGGTTCGCCGCCGCCCGCCCACTGCTCGTGCAGGAAGCCGACGATCTCCGGGAATTCGTGGACGGGGTAGCTCTCGTCGTCCGGGAACTCCTCCTCGTCGGCGGCGAGTTCGCCGACGTTGACCAGCACCCGCAGCTTGCCCAGCTCGCGCTCCCACTTCGAGATCGCCGCGAAGGATCCCCCCAGGGCCTGGCGCACTCCCTGCGCCGCGGCGTGCGCCGAGTCGCGCGGTGTATGCGCGGCCGCCATCGCCTGCGCCAGCTCCACCACGGCACGCAGCCTCGCATCGCCCTCGCCCGTCACCGGATCCTCGCATTCCGTCACCGTGCCTACGCTCCGTCATTACAGCGTAGGAATGTTTAACCCCTTTCGCCCCTTTCCGTGGGGGATTGACACCTAGGCGTTATTCGCGCCGCTCTTGGTGTCCCTGCTGGTGCCCTCTTGGTGCCGCTCATCGCTTGGTTCCCGGGGTCGTTCCTGGTCGGGCGCCTGGCCTTCGTCCCCGTCGCCCCGGCTCGCGTCACTCGCCGGGCCACTTTGGATCGCGCTTCTCGTTGAAGGCCGCCACGCCCTCCGCGCGGTCCCCGGAGAAGGCCACACTGCGCCAGGCGCCGTCCTCCAGTTCCAGGCCGGCCCGCAGGTCCATCCCGTGCCCCAGGCGCATGGCGCGCTTGGCCGCACGCAAACCGACCGGCGAGTGACGCGCGATCGCGGCCGCCAGCTCCAGCGCCCCGTCCCGGTCCTGCCCGTCCGCCACCAGCCGGTCGACCAGGCCCAGCTCCGCGGCCTCGGCCGCCCGCACCCGGCGCGCGGTGAAGACCAGCTCGGCGGCGCGCGCCGCGCCCACCCGGCGCGGCAGCAGCTGGGTGCCCCCGCCGCCCGGGATGACGCCCACCGACACCTCCGGCAGCCCCACCTCCGCCGTGCCGTCCGCGACGATCAGATCGCAGGCGAGCGCCAGCTCGAAGCCGCCGCCGAGCGCGAAGCCGTGCACCGCGGCGATGGTGGGCATCGGCAGTTCCAGTACGCCGGTGTACGCGGCACGGGTGTGCGGCCGCTGGCGCATCAGGTCCGCGTCGGTGAAGGAGTTGCGCTCCTTGAGGTCCGCGCCCACGCAGAACGCCCGCTCGTGGGTGGAGCTGAGGACCACCGCCCGTACGGAGCGGTCCGCGGCCAGCTCGGCGCAGGCCTGCGCCAGGCTGTCGGCCATGGCCGTCGAGACGGCGTTCATGGCCTTCGGGCGGTCCATGATCAGCTCCGCCACGTGGCCGTGGCGTTCGACGGCCACCCAGCCGTCCGTGCCGAACTGTTGCCGTTGCCCCTGCCGTTCCATGCAACCCTCCCTGTTAACGGGCGTTGACCTGACGTGGGGATCATGCCAGGTGGGCGGCCACGGGGACAGGGATGGGGCGGATGGGGCAGCAGGGAGCAGGGCGGCGGCTCGGGTGGGGTGGTTGCCGTGCCGCGGGTGGGGCGGCGGTTCCGTGGGGCTGGACTGCGCCTGGGCCTGAGGCTGAGGCTCAGTCGCCGGTGCCCTGAGCGGCGCGGCGGCTCAGCAGCCATGGCTCGACCACGCCCAGGCCGCGCACGGGGCGCTGCCACATCGGCTGGAGGGCGAAGCGGTACGACGGCGGCGGGGCGCCGGTGCCCTCCGCGGCCGCCTTCTCCGCGGCCGCGGCGTCGGCCTCGGAGACCGGCGCGTCACCGATACGGCCCAGCTCCTCGGCGAACGCCTCGTCCACCAGCACGGTGTCCTTCGGCGCTATCGAGGTGAGGCGGCTGGCGAGGTTGACGGTCGTACCGAAGACATCGCCCATCCGGGTCGTGACCGTGCCGAAGGCGATGCCGACCCGCAGTTCCGGCATCGTCTCGTCATGGGTCATCGTCTCGATCAGCCGCAGCCCGATCTCGGCGGCGATACCCGCGTCATCGGCGGAGAAAAGGACCTCGTCGCCGAGGGTCTTGATGAGCCGGCCGCCGTGCGCTGCCACCAGGTCGGAGCAGGTCGTCTCGAACGCCTCCACCAGCTCGCCCAGCTCCTCCTCCTCCAGGCGACGGGTCAGCCGGGTGAAACCGACCAGGTCGGCGAAGCCGACGGCGAGCCGGCGGTCGACCATCTCCGCGTCGTCCTGGGCCCGGACGACGCGGCCGGTGGCGGCCGCGAGCTGGCGGCGCCAGACGTAGACCAGGAACTCCTCCAGCTCGGGGAGCAGCAGCTCGACCAGCGGGTAGGTGATCTCCGTCCGGGTCAGGCCGGAGTCCTGCGGCTCGGTCAGGCCCTCCAGGAAGGAGTCGATCTGCCAGTCGGCCAGACGGGCGGTGGTCTGGCCCGTGGAGCGGGCGACCTGGATGGCCATGGCCTCGCTCAGCAGCCCGGCCTCGACGAGACCGGACAGCCGGCGCAGGGCCAGCACGTCGGCCTCGGTGAGGGCCTTGACCTGGCCGATGTCGGCGAAGCCCATGGCCCGCCAGAAGCGGGCCGCGAGGTCCATGGAGACACCGGCGCCGCGGGCCGCCTGGAACGGGGTGTAGCGGCGGTCGGCGCCGAGGATGAGCTGTTCGAGGCGGACGGCGATGTTGTTCTCGTCGCCGTGGTCGGTGGGCTCGCTCCTGCCGGTGACGGTGTCGCCCCAGCCCCGTGCGGGATCGTCGACGGGGACGTCGCGCACGGCGTCGTCCTCGGTGTCCATGTCGCGCGGGGTGGCGCCCGAGTCGTCGGCGGTCACCGGCCGCTCCCTGTCCGATCCCTGCGCACTGCCCTTCCGATCACTGCTCGCCGGTGGTCCGCTCCCTGGCGGACCGCCTCAACGATACGGCAGGTGTGCTCTGGCTCACTCTCACATGTTGGCTATGGACAAGGAAGGGGTGGGGGTGGGCCGGCGCGGCGGCGCGGCTGGGGCCCGCGGGGTTAGGGGGTGTCTGGGCGGAGTGGGTCCGGCGTCGGCCGGTGGGGGCTGCCGTTGCGTGTCTCCGCTTTGGGTGGTGGGCCGGAGAGGACGCCCGGTACACCCCCCGCTACGTCTCCGTTGCCGGGCGAAGATGGACGATGTCGCCGGCGCTCACGGGCTGCTGTACGCCGTTTGCGGTGGCCAGTACCAGGCGGCCGTCGGTGTCGATGGCCACGGCCTCGCCGGTGAGGGCGGTGTCGCCGGGGAGCTCGGCGCGTACGGAGCGGCCGAGGGTGGCGCAGCCTGCGGCGTAGGCCTCGTGGAGGCCGCTGGTGGCGGGGTCGCCGTCGGCGGACTGCCACTCGGTGTACCAGTGCTCCAGGGAGCGGAGGATGGCGCGCAGCAGCGGGTCACGGTCGGTGGTGGTGGCGCCGGCCAGGGCCAGGGAGCCCGCGGTGGGCACCGGGAGTTCGGCGGCAGTGAGGGAGACGTTGAGGCCGATGCCGATGACGACGCCGGGGCCGGCGCGTTCGGCCAGGATGCCGCCCACCTTGCGTTCCGTGAGGGTTCCCCCGGGGCGCAGGGCGTCGGAGTCCTCGGAAGTTACGAGCAGGTCGTTGGGCCACTTGAGGGCCGTGTCGACGCCGGCCGTCCGGGAGAGGGCGGCCGCGGTGGCGACTCCGGTGAGCAGGGGGAGCCAGCCCCAGCGCGCCACGGGGACCCGGGGGATGAGGTAGACGGAGAGGAACAGGCCCGAGCGCGGGGGCGCCGACCAGGTGCGGTCGAGGCGGCCGCGGCCGGCCGACTGTTCCTCGGCGACGAGGACGGCGCCCGCCGCCTCCCCTTGTGCCGCACGGGCCGCCAGGTCGGTGTTGGTGGAGCCGGTGGCGGAGACGACGTCCAGGGCGGTCCAGAGCGAGTCGGGCCGTACGAGGGCGCGGCGCAGCGCCGTGGCGTTCAGCGGAGGGCGGCCCAGATCGCTCCAGCGACCGGCATCTTTGTCCGGGTTTTCCGGTGGTTGAGACGTCATGGGACCAGCCTAGGTGTGGTCAACGACGCAGTGCCGCTGAGCAGTCCCGCCGATACGCTACGGATCGGTAGCCAATCCCGTACCACCCTCAGTACGAGCACCAGTCCAGGACGAGCAGGAGCCGCATCCCGATGTCCGAGCCGGAAGCAAACATCCACACCACCGCGGGCAAACTGGCGGACCTGCAGCGGCGGGTCGAAGAGGCCACGCACGCCGGTTCCGCCCGTGCAGTGGAAAAGCAGCACGCAAAGGGGAAGTTGACGGCGCGTGAGCGCATCGATCTGCTGCTGGACGAGGGCTCGTTCGTCGAGCTGGACGAGTTCGCGCGGCACCGGTCGACGAATTTCGGGCTGGACCAGACCCGCCCCTACGGCGACGGTGTGGTGTCCGGCTACGGCACGGTCGACGGCCGCCCGGTGGCCGTGTTCTCCCAGGACTTCACGGTCTTCGGCGGGGCGCTGGGCGAGGTCTTCGGCGAGAAGATCGTCAAGGTGATGGACTTCGCGCTCAAGACCGGCTGCCCGGTCATCGGCATCAACGACTCCGGCGGTGCGCGCATCCAGGAAGGCGTGGCCTCGCTGGGCATGTACGGCGAGATCTTCCGCCGCAACACCCATGCGTCCGGCGTGATCCCGCAGATCAGCCTGATCGTCGGCCCCTGTGCGGGCGGCGCGGTCTACTCCCCCGCCATCACCGACTTCACCGTCATGGTGGACCAGACCTCGCACATGTTCATCACCGGTCCCGATGTCATCAAGACGGTGACCGGCGAGGACGTCGGCTTCGAGGAGCTGGGCGGCGCCCGTACGCACAACACCACCTCCGGTGTGGCGCACCACATGGCGGGTGACGAGAAGGACGCCATCGAGTACATCAAGGGCCTGCTGTCCTACCTGCCGTCCAACAACCTCTCGGAGGCGCCGGCCTTCCCGGAGGAGGCGGACCTGGAGACCTCGGACACCGACCGCGAGCTGGACGTCCTGATCCCGGATTCGGCCAATCAGCCGTACGACATGCATGTCGCGATCGAGCACGTCCTGGACGACAACGAGTTCCTGGAGACCCAGGCGCTGTTCGCGCCGAACATCCTGACCGGCTTCGGGCGGGTCGAGGGCCATGCGGTCGGCGTGGTCGCCAACCAGCCGATGCAGTTCGCGGGCATCCTGGACATCAAGGCCTCGGAGAAGGCCGCGCGGTTCGTGCGGACCTGCGACGCGTTCAACGTCCCGGTGATCACCTTCGTGGACGTGCCCGGCTTCCTGCCCGGCACCGACCAGGAGTGGGACGGGATCATCCGGCGCGGCGCCAAGCTGATCTACGCGTACGCGGAGGCGACGGTCCCGCTGATCACGGTCATCACGCGTAAGGCGTTCGGTGGCGCGTACGACGTCATGGGCTCCAAGCACCTGGGGGCGGACCTCAACCTGGCCTGGCCGACCGCGCAGATCGCCGTCATGGGCGCGCAGGGCGCGGTCAACATCCTGCACCGCCGCACGCTGGCCGCGATCGAGGACCAGGCCGCGCAGGACGAGCGGCGCCAGGAGCTGATCCAGGAGTACGAGGACGCCCTGCTCAACCCGTACGTCGCGGCCGAGCGCGGCTACATCGACGCGGTGATCATGCCGTCCGAGACGCGCCGGCACATCGTCCGCGGGCTGCGCACGCTGCGCAACAAGCGCGAGGCGCTGCCGCCGAAGAAGCACGGCAACATTCCGCTCTGACCGGCAGAACCAGCGAAGGAGGGCCGTTTCGATGATCAGGGTCGTACGGGGCAATCCCACACCCGAGGAGCTGGCCGCCGCACTGGCGGTGGTGCAGGTCCGCGCGGCGGCTGCCGCTTCCGTCGCGCCCGCGGGAGCCGATCGCGGCACCGAGTGGTCCGATCCCGCGTCCACGGTTCCGGCGCGGGCGCGGATGCCGCACCCGGGCCCGCGGGCCTGGCGGACGAGCTACTGGCCGCACTGACCGGCCGGTATGGGCACGATGACCGGCCGCGGAAGGTCGGTGCATAGTGCATTGACTAGTCCTTAACGCCGTGGCGCCTGAGTACGCGTACTCAGGCGCCACGGGCGCATCGGGCTCAGGATCGGTACATGCTGTGGTCAGATCCGCCCGATGAGCCTCCTGAGGAGCTGCGCGACGTGCAGGCCAAGCTCCGCAGGATGAGCATCGTGCTGGCCGTGGTCGCGGTGGTGCTGATGATCCTGATCTCGGGGAGGTAGCCGTTCCCGCCCGCGGGGAGGTAACCCTCACAGTTCCCGTCCGCAACCATCGCCGCTGAAATCGCCTCTTTCTCTCTCGACAGTGCAATTAGGGCGCCCTCCTGCCGGGGCGGCGGCGTCCGGCCGGGAGTGGGAGAGCGATGAACAGGCCGCTGAGGCATATAGCCGTCTTCTGCGGGGTGCTGGTGCTGGCCCTGCTGGCCCGCGTGACATGGGTCCAGTTCGTCCAGGGCAACGAACTCGCCAACGATCCCCACAACCGGCGCGTCAAGATCGAGGCGTTCTCCTACCCGCGCGGCAACATCATCGTCGGCGGCAAGCCGATCACCGGCTCGGTGGCGACCTCCGGTGACTTCAAGTACAAGCGGACGTACAAGGACGGCGCGATGTACGCGCCGGTCACCGGCTTCGCCTCGCAGGCCATGGGCACGTCCTTCCTGGAGGGCATCTACAACAAGGTGCTCAGCGGCAAGGACGACCGGCTGGCCTTCAACCGCGCCCAGGACATCCTGACCGGCAAGAAGCCGCGCGGCGGCGATGTCGTCACCACCATCGACCCCAAGGCGCAGAAGGCCGCGTACAAGGGGCTGACCGACCTCAACGCCAAGGGTGCGGTGGTCGCCCTCGACCCGCGCGACGGCCGGGTGCTCGCGCTCGCCTCCACCCCCTCGTACGACCCTTCGGTGTTCGCCGGCCTCTCCAACGCCGAGAGCCGGAAGTTCAAGGCGATGGACACCGACAAGAGCAAGCCGCTGAGCAACCGGGCGCTGCGCGAGACCTATGCGCCCGGCTCCACCTTCAAGATCCTCACCGCGGCGGCGGCCCTGGAGAACGGCGTGGTGTCGGACATCGACGCCCCGTCGAACGCGCCCGCGCCGTACCAGCTCCCGCAGAGCACCACGAAGATCGGCAACGACGTCGCGGGCGCGCCCTGCGACAAGGCCTCGCTGAAGACGGGCATGCAGTGGTCGTGCAACAACGTCTTCCTCGACACCGCGCTGAAGGTCGGCAAGGACAAGATGCGCGAGACGGCGGAGAAGTTCGGCTTCAACTCCGATGTCTACGACAAGGAGCTCGGGGACCTGCTGGCCAGCAAGAGCCTGTACCCCGACAAGCTCGACAAGCCGCAGACCGCGCTGACCGGTATGGGCCAGGGCAGCCTCACCAGCACACCGATGCAGATGGCGATGGTGGCGGCCGGCCTCGCCAATGACGGCAAGGTGATGATGCCGCACATCGTCGACGAGCTGCGCGGCCCCGACCTGTCGACGATCGAGAAGATCAAGCCGAAGCTGAAGTCCCAGGCCGTCTCCGCGGACACCGCGAAGAAGGTGCAGCAGATGATGGAGTACACGGTCAACGAGGGCACCGCCGAGAAGGCCAAGATCGACGGTGTGACGGTCGGCGGCAAGACCGGTACCGCCCAGCACGGCGCGAACGTCAACGACGAGCGCCCCTACGCCTGGTTCGTCTCCTACGCCAAGCAGAGCGACGGCTCCTCCCCGGTCGCGGTCGCCGTCTTCGTCGACCCCAAGGACATGGACATTCCCCGGTCGGAGATCGCCGGCGGCAAGCTCGGCGGGCCGATCGCGAAGTCCGTGATGCAGGCGGTGCTGAACAAGTAGTCCGGATTCCGCGCAAGCAGTCCGGGCGCCCCGGCGGCGCCCGCGGCTCCGTACGATGGCGGACATGACCGAAGAGCCCCGCCCCCGCCGTCTCGTCCTCGCCTCCCAGTCCCCCGCCCGGCTGGCCCTGCTGCGCCAGGCCGGGCTGGCGCCCGAGGTCGTCGTCAGCGGCGTCGACGAGGATGCGCTCACCGCCGCCACGCCCGGTGAGCTGGCCCGCGTCCTGGCCGAGGCCAAGGCCACCGCCGTCGCCGCCCGCCCGGAGACCGCCGGTGCGCTGGTCGTCGGCTGCGACTCGGTCCTGGAGCTGGACGGGCGGGCGCTCGGCAAGCCCGTCGATGCCGAGGACGCCACCGCCCGCTGGAAGTCCATGCGCGGCCGCTCCGGCATCCTGCAGACCGGGCACTGCGTCATCGACACGGCGGCGGGCGGCCGCCAGGTCTCCGCCACCGCCTCGACCACGGTCCGCTTCGGCGAGCCCACCGACGCCGAGATCGCCGCCTACGTCGAGAGCGGCGAGCCGCTGTTCGTCGCGGGCGCCTTCACCCTCGACGGCCGCTCCGCCCCGTTCATCGACGGCATCGACGGCGACCCCGGCAATGTCATCGGCCTCTCCCTGCCCCTGCTGCGCCGTCTGCTGGCCGGTCTGGACGTGGCGATCACGGATCTGTGGACCTGAGCGCCGCCGCTTCTCGGCTCCGGGGCGGGCAGGCGGCCCGGCGACGCATTTGATTGCGCCGGGCGGGGAACCGATGGATCCGATACGGCCCGGCCGACCGGATCGGTGCGGCCGGCCGGGCAGTCCGGTCAACCGGACCGGTCCGGTCCATGTCCTGTGAGGAGTCCGCACCATGCCCAAGATTCTGATCATCGCCGGTGACGCCACCGAGGACCTGGAGTTCTTCTACCCCTACCAGCGGATGCTGGAGGAGGGGTACGAGACGAAGGTCGCGGCCCCGTCGCGGAAGAAGCTGCGGTTCGTGGTGCACGACTTCGTCGACGGCTTCGACACCTACGTCGAGCGCGAGGGCCACTCCTGGCCGTCCGACCTCGCCCTGTCCGAGGTCGACCCGGAGGAGTACGCCGCGCTGGTCCTCCCGGGCGGCCGGGCACCGGAGTACCTGCGCAACGACTCCGACTACCGCCGGGTGGTCACCCACTTCTTCGACGAGGACAAGCCCGTCGCCCACATCTGTCACGCGGCCACCACCCTGGCGCCCCTCGGCGTCCTCAAGGGCCGCCGTACCGCCGCCTACCCCGCCTGCGCGCCGGACGTGGCGATGGGCGGCGGGATCTTCGTCGACGGCCCGGCGGTCGTCGACGGCAAGGTCGTCTCGGCGCGGGCGTGGAACGACCAGCCGGAGTGGATGCGGGCGTTCATGGAGGTGCTGCGGGAGCATGCGCCGGTGAAGGGCTGAAGGGCCGAGCGGCCCGCCGCGGTCCGGCCGGTCGGGTGCCGTCACCGGCCGGACCGCTGCCGGACCGCGGCCCCGTCCCCGGCCCGTGCGCTCAGGGCACCGGCAGCGCATAGAGCGACGTGCCGTGGAGGATGAACACCCGGTTGCCGTCCGCCACCAGCCAGGAACGCTCGGCCGCGGGCAGCTTGTACGTCAGGACGGGGACGCCGGTCGACAGATCCGCGGCGAACACCTTGTACCAGGGGTCGCCCTCGATGGACCAGAGGGCGCGCCCGTGGATGAACACCGGGAGCCCGAGGATGCTCTCCCCGTTCCCGCCCTGGATCTCGCTGCCGTCGCTGCTCTTCCTGATGCTGGGCCACCCGCCGTGCGCGGCGCAGACGGTGCGGTCGTCGAAGACCGTTGCCGGGCCCCAGTCCTCGTGCTTGTCCCAGGCGTCCCGCTCGTCGACCGACCACAGCTTCCTGCCGTCGCTGATCCGGCGGGCGGTGAGCGTCTTGCCGCCGAGGTAGACGGTGGTGCCGTGGACGGCCGGACGGAGCAGGCCGTCCCCTTGGTCCGGCAGGTCCCACACCTGGTGGCCGTCGGCCGTGTCGACGGCGAACACGTTGCCGTCGCCGGTGGACAGGACCAGGCGGCCGTGGGCGACGGCGCCCGGCGGTCCGACCTTGGTGCGGTAGCCGGCGGCGATCCTCGCCGTCCAGCGGATCGTGGCGTCGGAGCGCCGGACGGCGCGGAGTTGGTGGTCCTTCGTCAGGACGTAGACCGCCTCGTCGTCGGCGGCCAGCAGGACGCTCGCCCCGGCGTCGGCGGTCCAGCGGGGCTCGCCCGTCGCGGCGACGAAGGTGCGGATCGTGCCCTTGGAGTCGGCGGCGGCGATCAGCCGGTCCGAGAGGGAGAGGTAGCGGCTGGTCGCGCTGACGCCGCGGGCGGCCCAACGCCGCTTGCCGTCCACGACGTTGTGGGCGGCGATCCCGCCGCCGCGCGCGCCGAAGACGAGGACGTCCCGTACGGGCAGCGGCGCGGGCGTGTCGTCGGCGAGGACGTCGACCGGGCCCCACAGCGGCTTCACCTCACCGCCGCTGAGGTAGTCGCCGTTGTCGGCGTCGAGCACATGCGCCACCGGGGTCTTCGCGGCGGGCGGAAAGGCGAAGAGATCGGTCTTCGCCGCCCGTTGCCGCGGCTGGCGGGGCCACCAGGCCGCCGCGGCGCCGCCGCCCGCGGCGAGCACCGCGCCGCCCGCCGCCAGGCCCGTCAGCAGCCTGCGCCGGGCCACCGGCCGGACGGCGCCGCCGCCGTCGGGCAGGGTCGGCGCGGTCAGCTCACGGATACCGCGCTCCCGCTCCTTGATCGCCTCGGCCACCCGGCCGCGCCGCCAGGCCCGTTCGGCGCCGCGCGGTGGTGCGAAGGCGGCGGCGATCTCGGCGGGGGCGGGCCGGGCGGCCGGGTCCTTGGCCAGGCAGGGGGCGATGAGGTGCCGCAGGGCTTTTGGGAGGCCGGTCAGGTCGGGTTCGTCGTGGACGACCTTGTACTGCAGGGCAGCGATGTGGGAGGCGTCGTAGGCGCGATGCCCGCTGGCCGCGTACACCAGGACCGCGCCCAGGGAGAAGACATCGGCCGAGGAGGCCACGCGGCGGCCCAGGACCTGTTCGGGGGCGCCGTAGCCGGGGGTGACCGGGACCTGGCCGGTGGAGGTGAGGGTGAGGCCGTGCTCGGGGCGGGCGATGCCGAAGTCGATGACGCGGGGGCCGGACGAGGTCAGGACGATGTTCGGGGGTTTGAGGTCTCGGTGGATCAGGCCGGTGGCGTGAATGTCGGCCAGGGTGCGGGCGATCGACGCGGCGAGGGCGCGCACGGCCGGTTCGTCGAAGGGGCCGTACGCCTCGACGGCCTCATCGAGGGTCGGTCCGGCCAGGAACTCGGTGGCGATCCACGGGCGGCCGCCCTCGGTCTGCGCCCCCAGGACACCCGCCACGCCCTTGCTCGTCACGGCCCGCGCGGCCTGTGCCTCGCGGACGAAGCGCTGGGCGAGCTGTGGTGCGTCGGCGAGTTCGGGCCGCAGCACCTTGACCGCGGCGACGGTGCCCTCGGCGTCCTGGCCCACGTAGACCTTGCCCATACCGCCTTCGCCGAGCACACCGAGCAGGCGGTAGGGACCGAGCCGGAGGGGGTCGCCGGTGCCGAGGGGTTTCATGGGCGGTGTCCTTCGGGCGAGTTCAGACAAGTGCAGCAGGATCAGGAGCGTGGTGGCGCGTTCAGCGGAGCGGGAAGCCCGCGAGGAAGTCCGGGCCGGAGGCGATGATCATCCCGCTCTTCTCGTGGGCGGTGAACCGGGTCCCGCTGGTCTTGTAGAACCGCTCGGTGGTGTGCGAGGTGAGGCCGACGGCCCGGAGCAGCTTGTCGGTGCGGCTGTAGGTGTAGGCGTACTCGGAGCCGATCACCGGATGGACGACATGGTCGGCGCGCGGGCCCTCCGCGCTCTTCTCCGCCCATCGCGGCGTCCCGCTTCCGGTGCCGAACGCGACCAGGCCGAGGCCCTTCTCCACCGCGTACAGCACCCCGCCCTTGAGGACCGGCGGCCCGTACGTCTTCCCGGGGCGAGTGGCGGAGGTGTCCCACACCTGTCCGCCGTCGCTCAGCCGCAGCGCCCGCAACGGGCCGTAGCCCAGGTAGAGATGCCGGTCGTCGGCCGTGAGCGGATCCCGTACGAACCGCCTGTCGGCGCCCTTCCACGGCTTGTCCCAGAGCACCTTCCCGGTGCGGGTGTCGCGGGCCGCGATCCGGACGGTGCCGTCGTTCATCTGCTGCAGGGTCACCAGGAGATGGCCGGTGACCTTGGCGGACAGGAAGTGGTTCTCGTCGCTCTCGGCGGAGTGGAACGGCAGCGGGTCGGTCCACTCCGGGCTCCCCGTGGCGAGGTTCACCGCCGTCACGGACCAGGGCAGCTGGCGTTCGTACCGCTTGACCTTCCCGTGGGAGACCGCCAGGTAGGCCGTGTCGCCGGCGACGGCCAGCAGCCGGCTGATGAGGCCGTTGTCCCGGTCGTCCGACACGGGGGCGAGGCGCTTGCCGGCCTTGCCCGTGTCGAGGTCCACGCGGGCGAGGAACCAGGTGACGGACCTCAGCGAGCCCTGCGCATCATGGTGCTCGTCCCTCGCGATCTGATAGACGCGGGTGCCGTCCGAGGCGACCTGCCACGAGTCGTCCGCATACAGCGAGAACGTCCACCGGGACGCGCCGGACTTGGCGTCCACACCGCGCGCCCCGGCATTGGCCACCAGGACGACCTGGTCACCGGCGAGCAGGGGCACTTCGGGGTTCTGGTCGTCGTCCGGGCCGCCGTACTGCTTCTGCCACACCGAGTCCAGCTGCTTCTTCTTCACGGGGGCGACGCTCGGCCCCGGCTTCGGCTCGGTGTACCCGGGCCCGGTGCCGGGGCCCGGCGCCGGCTCGCCCGCGCCCAGCCACGCCCACACCCCCGCCCCGGCCCCCGCGACCCCGAGCGCCGACCCCGCACCCGCCATCAGCAGCCCCCGGCGGGACAGGCGGCGGGCGGGGGCGCCGGCGGACGGCGCGGCCGGCGGCGGGCCGGGCGGTGCGGGCAGCCGCTGCGGGACCACCTGCCAGACCTCGCTCGCCCGCCGCCCGATCTCGGCGAGCACCGCGTCCGGCAGATGGTCGGCGAACTCCCCGTCACCGTCGTGCAGTTGGGCGGCGAGCTCGGCGGTCGTCGGACGCTCCGCGGCCTCCTTGGCCAGGCAGCGGGACAGGACCGGGACCAGGGCGGCGGGCACGCCGGTGAGGTCCGGCTCGCCGTAGCGCACCCGGTAGAGGAGGTCCGCCGGCTGCCCGTTGCCGAACGGTCCGCGGCCGGTGGCGGCGAAGACCAGGACCCCGGCGAGCGCGAAGACGTCTCCGGCCGGGGCGTGTTCCGCTCCGGTGGCCTGCTCCGGCGACATGAAGGCCGGGGTGCCGACCGCGGCACCGGCGTGGGTGAGCCGGTCATCGCCGAGGGCGCGGGCGATACCGAAGTCGATGACCTTCGGGCCGTGCGCCGTGACCATGATGTTGGACGGCTTGAGGTCACGGTGTACGACATCCGAGTGATGCAGTTGGCCGAGCGCCCCGCACAGCGCCGCCCCGAGGGCACGCACCGTCGCCTCGGGCAGCGGACCGGCCTGCTGCACCGCCTCGTCGAGCGGCGGGCCGAGGACGTACTCGGTGGCCATCCACGGGGTTTCGGCGAGCGGGTCGGCGTCGACGACCTGGGCTCCGTACCGTCCGCCGATGACCCGGGCGGCATCCGCCTCCAGCCGGAAGCGGGTACGGAACGCGGTCTCCGTGGCGATCCGGGCGTGCATCGTCTTGAGCGCGAGGGTCCGGCCGCCCGGCGAGCGGGCCAGGTAGACGGTGCCCATGCCGCCGCTGCCCAGCCGGGCGATGAGGCGGTACGGGCCGAAGCCGTGCGGGTCGTCGTGGGCGAGGGGGAAGGGCATGGCGGGCGTCAGTCCTGGCGTGCGGCGGGCGGGAGCGGGAGGGTCGCGGCGAGCACGTCGGCCGACTGGCGGGCGAGGGCCGCGATCAGCCGGCCGGGCAGCCAGCCGGGGCCGAGCGCGGCGGCGGCGCGGCCCGCGGGGCTCCCGGCGGCGTCGAGCACGGTGGCGGGCGGCAGGGGACCGGCGGCGTCACCCGCGGCTCCCGGTACGGCCGCCCGTGCGCCGTCCCCGGCGAGCGGGCTGAGCGCGTCCAGCACCTCGGCGGGGCGCGGCCGGGCCGCCGGGTCCCGGGAGAGGCAGCCGGTGATGACGGTCCGCAGGGCGGCCGGGAGCTCTTCCCGCTCCGGCACGGTGTACCCGGTGGCGGCGTAGGCGAGGGTCGCACCGAGGGCGTAGACATCGCCCATCGGCTGCGGCCGCCCGCCGGCGGCCTGCTCCGGCGGCAGGCTCCCCGACTCCAGGCCGGGCAGCCCGGAGCGCGGCGTGCCGTCCCCGGCCGCGGCCCGTACCGCCCCGAAGCAGGTGAGCCGGGGCCCGTCGGCGGCCAGCAGCACGGCGGCGGGCGACACGCCGGCATGGGCCAGGCCCTGCCCGTGCCCGATGATCAAGGTCTCCATCAGGGCCGCGCCGAGCGCCCGTACGGTGCGCTCGGGCAGCGGCCCGCCGTACAGGGCGAGCGCGGTGGGCAGCGGAATCGCGGGGAGGTAGGGGCGGGCGTGCCAGGGCGCGTCACCGGGCGCGGCGAGTTCGGCGGCCGGTGCGGACCACGGCCCGAGCAGATAGCGCGAGGCCTCCGCCTCGGCGAGGTACCGCCCCGGGTCGGCCCCCGGCAGCGGGACGGCGATCAGCACCGTACGGCCCCCGTCCGCGCTCCGCCCGATGAACCGCCGCTCCGGTACGGGCACCTTGGACCGCTCGTCATCCAGCGGGCGGAGCACCACGTACGGACCGATCAGTCCGCCGTCCCCGGCTCTCGCCCGGTCCTCTCCACCCGCAACTGGCGCCTCCATGCGCACCATCCCCCGTCCGACGACACGCGCGAGAGCCTACCCGGGCGTGTCGCGCGGCCCCGGACGGCCTCGATCCGGCCCGCTGCGGCCGGAGTTCGGGCCTGCTCGGCAGGTGGCGAACGGGGCGGTCAGGCGGAGGAGGGAGCCGCGGGCGATGCTCCATTCGGGGTGTTCGGGGCATTCGGGGAGTTCGTGCCGTTCTCCGTGGCCCCGCGCCCCTCGCCCTCACGCCCCTCCCCGTACGCCACCAGGGTCAGCACCAGCAGCGCCAGCACCACCGTCATCGCGAGGAAGGCGACCCAGCCGACCAGGCCGACGGCGAAGGCGCCCAGTACGCCGTGCACCACCGCGCAGCCGATGAGGGCGATACGGGTGAAACCGCTGGGGGCGCGGTCGCGTATCGCGGTGCGGAGCAGAACGGCGGCGCAGAACAGCAGGTAGAGGCCGAAGACGATGCCGCCGACCCAGGAGCCGGCGGACATCGCACGGGGCTGCAGCCCGGCCAGGGACATCTGCTGCCTGTCCACGACGATGCTCAGAATCCAGTTGAGCAGCACGATCCCGAACGCTTCCAGGACCAGTACCACCGCCGCGGCCAAGGCCACCGGCCGTCGTGCCACCACCACGTCCACCCACTTCCGCCATGTGCCGAGCCGGGGCGCCCCGCGGACGCCCGATGCCGCTGATGCTCCTGGTGCCCCTGTTACCGCGGGGTACGGGGCATCGCGCACGCTACATGGGGGTCCCCCCTCCGGGGGAAGAGTTCTGCGGAAGGTAAAAGCTGGGCAAGGGTGGTGCGCGGGCGGGCGCGGACGGCGGCGACCGGAAGGGTGACGGCACGCCGACGGACCGAGCCGCCCGCAAAGTTTCCTTCGCCCATTCGTAGGGACTCCACAAAGAATTGACGATCCGCTGGACGCCCGCGGCGCGAGACCTAAGCCACACCGGGGCGCGACGCGAAGCCCAGGAATCCGGGCCTACCCTGGGATACCAGGGGACTTAGGTTCCTCACTGGCGCCCCGAGCACACTCCGTGTGGGCAAGCTCACCCCAGGGAACGGGTCGGCACGCGGTGTCGCCAGTCCCTAAAATCGCCGCATCCATTTGTTACGGCGAAGCGCCAAGGAAGGACCCATCGTGCGCAAGGTGCTCATCGCCAACCGTGGCGAAATCGCTGTTCGCGTTGCCCGTGCATGCCGGGACGCGGGGATCGCAAGCGTGGCTGTCTACGCCGACCCCGACCGGGACGCACTGCACGTCCGCGCGGCAGACGAGGCGTACGCCTTGGGCGGTGACACTCCTGCCACCAGTTACCTGGACATCGCCAAGGTCCTGGCTGCCGCCGCCGATTCGGGTGCGGACGCCATCCACCCGGGATACGGCTTCCTGTCGGAGAACGCCGAGTTCGCGCAGGCCGTCCTGGACGCCGGGCTGACCTGGATCGGGCCGCCCCCGCAGGCCATCCGCGACCTCGGTGACAAGGTCGCAGCGAGGCACATCGCCCAGCGGGCCGGTGCCCCCCTGGTCGCCGGCACCCCCGACCCGGTCTCCGGTGCGGAGGAGGTCGTGGCCTTCGCCAAGGAGCACGGTCTGCCGATCGCGATCAAGGCGGCCTTCGGTGGCGGCGGCCGTGGCCTGAAGGTCGCCCGCACCCTCGAAGAGGTCCCGGAGCTGTATGACTCCGCGGTGCGCGAGGCGGTCGCCGCGTTCGGCCGCGGCGAGTGCTTCGTCGAGCGGTACCTCGACCGTCCGCGGCACGTCGAGACCCAGTGCCTGGCCGACAAGCACGGCAACGTCGTCGTGGTCTCGACCCGTGACTGCTCGCTGCAGCGCCGCCACCAGAAGCTGGTGGAGGAGGCCCCGGCCCCGTTCCTGACCAAGGAGCAGAACGCCGAGCTGTACCGCGCCTCCAAGGCCATCCTCAAGGAAGCCGGCTACGAGGGCGCCGGCACCTGTGAATTCCTCGTCGGCCAGGACGGCACCATCTCCTTCCTGGAGGTCAACACCCGCCTCCAGGTCGAGCACCCGGTCACCGAAGAGGTCACCGGCCTCGACCTGGTCCGCGAGATGTTCCGGATCGCCGACGGCGAGGAGCTCGGCTACGACGACCCGGCCGTCCGCGGCCATTCGTTCGAGTTCCGCATCAACGGCGAGGACCCGGGCCGCAACTTCCTCCCGGCCCCCGGCACCGTCACCGCCTTCGCCGCCCCGGCCGGTCCGGGCGTGCGCCTGGACGCGGGCGTGGAGTCCGGTTCCGTCATCGGTCCGGCCTGGGACTCCCTCCTCGCCAAGCTGATCGTCACCGGCGCCAGCCGTGAGCAGGCCCTGCAGCGCGCCGCCCGTGCGCTGGCGGAGTTCACCGTCGAGGGCATGGCCACCGCCATCCCCTTCCACCGCGCGGTCGTCACGGACCCGGCGTTCGCCCCCGAACTCACCGGCTCCAAGGAACCGTTCACGGTCCACACCCGCTGGATCGAGACCGAGTTCGTCAACGAGATTCCCCCGTTCGCCGCACCGGGCGCGGACGAGGCCGAGGCCGACTCCCGCGAGACGGTCGTCGTCGAGGTCGGCGGCAAGCGCCTGGAGGTCTCGCTGCCGTCCTCGCTGGGCATGCCGCTGGCCCGGGCCGCGGTCGCCGGCGGTGCCAAGCCCAAGCGCAAGGCCGCCAAGAAGTCCGGCTCCGCCGCCTCCGGCGACGCGCTCGCCTCCCCGATGCAGGGCACCATCGTCAAGGTGGCCGTCGAGGAGGGCCAGCAGGTCACCGAGGGCGAGCTGGTCGTCGTCCTGGAGGCCATGAAGATGGAGCAGCCGCTCAACGCGCACCGCTCCGGCACCATCAAGGGCCTGACCGCCGAGGTCGGCGCCGCCCTCACGTCCGGCGCCGTGATCTGCGAGATCAAGGACTGACGCGACGGCATCCCGCCAGCACGCGAGGGGCCCCCGGCTGCCGGCCGGGGGCCCCTCGCGTGCGTGCCGCCCGGCTACGAGTTGCCCACCACGTCCTCCGGGAAGCTCAGCGACCGGCTCATCCACTCCAGCGCGGCGGGCAGTTCACGCCGCCAGGTGGCGAAGTTGTGGCTGCCGTGGGCGAGGACGATCGAGTCCGCCTTCATCGGGGGCCGGACCGCGGCGAGGAAGGCCCGGGCCGCCGGGTAGTTCTTCTCGCCGGTGCGGCTCGTGCCCACCAGGACGTCCACGCGGGGAGCGGGAAGATGCCGCAGCCGCCACATCAGGTCGTGCTCCTGGCGGCGGCGGACCCGGCCTTGTCCCTCGCCGAAGAGGTCGCCGGTCGTGGGGTCGTTGCTGACCTTGTAGTCGGGCGAGAGGGCGGCCGCCGAGGTGTACGTACGGTCGTGCCGCATGGCGAGCTGCAGGGCGCAGCTGCCGCCCGAGGAGTAGCCCATGACGCCCCAGCCGCCGGGGTCGTGGCCGACGCGGTAGCGGGACTTGAGCGCGTCCGGCACATCGCGGGCGAAGAAGGTCTCGGCCTGCGGGCCGCCCGGCACGTCGACGCACTGGGTGTCGCGCGGCGGCGCGATGGTGGGCCGCAGCATCACGATGACGGTCGGCTGCATCCGGCCTTCCCGGATCAGCCGGCCGGCGGTCTGCGGCAGCCGCAGGTGCTGACCGAGCAGGAAGGTGCCCCCCGGATAGCCGCTGAGCGCGACGACGACGGGGAACCGCTGGCGGGCGTACTGGGGCTGGAAGTACTGCGGCGGCAGGTAGACGTACGCCGGGTCCACCGCCCGGGTCCGCTTTCCCACGATCCGTACGGACTCGACCTTGCCCACCAGGGACGGCTCCCCCTTCGGCAGACCGTGCACCTTGTCCAGACCGTCCGCCCCCGAGGCCTGCACCAGGCCCTTCGACGGATCGCCGGCGGGCCCGGCCGTCCCCCCGTCGCCCCATTTGCCGACGGCGGCCGGCGCATCGTCGTACAGCCCGAGCAGTTCGTGCCAGGAGCCGTAGAACTGGAAGTTGGCGTTCACCGCAAGCCCCAGCGCCGCCACGACGGCCAGCTGCGTGGCGGCGATCACCCCCAGCCGCCCCAGCACCGCCCGCACCCCGCGCCCGGCGAACCGCGGCCACAGCCAGAGCGTGAGCCCCACACAGACCACGGCGACCGCGGCCACGGCATAAAACAGCGATCGACTGGTCAGTCCCATGACTCTTCCCCAGGTGTTCCGCGCCGCGCGCCGCTCCCCCGGCGGCCCGTCACGGCGTATCCCAGACCCTCCGGAAACCCCCCGGAAGACCTCGTTGCGCCTGGTTTGATGACCACGCGCGCCCACACGTTGCGACCCCGGCACGGTGTTCGGCCGCGCGACCACCGGGGGATGCCGGGGCTTCACGCCCGGTCCGCCGGACGGTCACCTGGCGGGCGGGGGGCCGGTTCAAAGGAGCACTCCGCCGGCTCCGCCACCTCACGTGCACACGGCACCGAGGCACCCCTTAAGGACGCAATGGCATCCTGGACCCACCGGGCCGCGACCGGCCCGGTCGAGGGAGGACGGCGATGGGGACCGAGACGGCAGGGCAGCGGGAGTCGGCGCGGGGTCCGGTGGTGAGCAAGGCGGCGCGGACACCGGATATGCGTCCCATGCGGGCCGATGCGCGGCGCAATTACGAGCGGCTGCTGAGCGAGGCCCGTACGGCCTTCACCGAGCACGGCACGGACACCTCGCTGGAGGACATCGCGCGCCGTGCCGGGGTCGGCATCGGCACCCTCTACCGCCACTTCCCGAACCGGACGGCCCTGATGGGCGCGGTCTTCCAGGGCGAGGTGGACGCCCTGCTGGCGCAGGCCAGAGAGCTCGCGGACGCGCCGCAGCCGTGCGCCGCGCTGGTCGAATGGCTGCGCGCGATCATCACCCACGCCAGTACCTACCGCGGGCTGTCGCGCGCGCTGATGACGGCATCGGCGGACGACAGTTCGGGGATGGCGCGGTGCAGCGTGCCGATGCGGGAGGCCGGGGACGCGCTGCTGACCCGCGCCCAGCAGGCCGGAGCCGTACGCCCCGATGTGAGCATCAGCGATCTGATGCAGCTGACCAACGGCATCTCACTGGCCGTGGAGGAATCCCCGGACGACCCTCAGCTCGCCGACCGGCTGCTGACCCTCACCCTGAGCGGGCTGAAGGGCGGCGCGCGGAAGCCGTAGGGGGTGTGACGACGGCCCCGAGCCGGGGCGGCGCGCCCGGGCGGCGCGCCTCCGGCTCCTGGGGTCAGCGCCGTCGCGGGGCGAGGTCGGCGACCCGGCCGCCCGAGGCCTCGGACAGGGGTGCGGCCGAGCGGAGCTGCGCTCCGCCGCCCCCGCCGCCCGGCGCATGGCTGCGCCGCTGGCCCGGCAGCGGGACGTCCCGCCGGGGGCCTCTGCGGTCCCCGGCACCCCCCTCCATCCCGGGCTGCCCCGGACCGCGGCCCGTGGCCGAACCGCCGGCGACGGCGATCTGCACGCCCTGATCGGCCAGCGCCTGCAGCTCCGTGGCGGCGCGGTCGTCGTGGCCCGGCGGCTCGTCCGTGACGAGTCGCGTGATCACATCCGTGGGCACGGTCTGGAACATCGTGTCGGACCCCAGCTTGGTGTGGTCGGCGAGCACCACCACCTCCCCCGCCGCCTGCACCAGCGCCCGGTCGACGCTGGCGGAGAGCATGTTGGAGGTGGACAGGCCGCGCTCGGCGGTCAGGCCACTGCCCGACAGGAAGGCGCGGGACACCCGCAGGCCCTGGAGGGACTGCTCGGCACCGCTGCCGACCAGCGCGTAGTTGGAGCCGCGCAGGGTGCCGCCGGTCATCACGACCTCGACGCGGTTGGCATGGGCCAACGCCTGGGCGACCAGCAGCGAGTTGGTGACGACGGTCAGACCGGGAACCCGGGCGAGCCGGCGGGCCAGCTCCTGGGTGGTCGTTCCGGCGCCGACGACGATGGCCTCGCCCTCTTCGACGAAGCCGGCCGCGAGATCGGCGATGGCCGTCTTCTCCGCGGTCGCTAGATGGGACTTCTGTGGGAATCCGGATTCGCGAGTAAAGCCTCCCGGCAGGACCGCACCGCCGTGGCGGCGGTCGAGCAGCCCTTCTGCCTCCAGCGCCCGCACGTCCCGCCGTACGGTTACTTCGGAGGTCTGGACGACGCGGGCGAGCTCCCGGAGCGATACGGCTCCATTGGCGCGCACCATTTCAAGGATCAATTGGCGACGTTCTGCAGCGAACACGAAACTGACAGTAACGCCAACGACCGTCTGTTTTCAGCAGGTTGCACCAATTAACGGAAGTTCTGCGCATCGCGGAGCGTGACGTGGTATGCGGTGTGCATATGTCGTGCGGATGCCGAACGGCCGCGCGGCGCGACCCGCTTGTCGCCTGGTCAGCCGCCGTACGGGGCCCCCGCGACGCCGGTCCGGCGGGCCGGAGCGGTCCCCGGCCGACGCAGGGACGTTTCATCCGCAGTGCTCAGCGGTGGCACAAACATTTCAATCGCCCGACCGCCGCCGTCCGTTTATCACCCCGATCGCCCCCTTGCCGGTCTACTCGCCGGCCGCCTTGCGGATGTGCAGCTGACGGGCGACCTCGGCGAGCGAACCGGACAGCGAGGGGTAGACCGTGAACGTGTTGGCGATCTGCTCGACGGTCAGATTGTTGTCGACCGCGATCGAGATGGGGTGGATCAGCTCACTGGCGCGCGGGGAGACGACCACACCACCGACGACGATGCCGGTGCCGGGGCGGCAGAAAAGCTTCACGAAGCCGTCGCGGATGCCCTGCATCTTGGCGCGCGGGTTGCGCAGCAGCGGGAGCTTCACGACCCGGGCGTCGATCTTGCCACTGTCGACGTCGGCCTGGGAGTAGCCGACGGTGGCGATCTCCGGGTCGGTGAAGACGTTCGCGGAGACGGTCTTGAGGTTCAGCGGCGTGACCGCGTCACCGAGGAAGTGGTACATCGCGATCCGGCCCTGCATCGCGGCGACCGACGCCAGCGCGAAGATGCCGGTGCAGTCACCCGCCGCGTACACCCCCGGGGCGGTGGTGCGGGAGACCTTGTCGGTCCAGACGTGGCCGGACTCCTTGAGCTTGACGCCGGCCGCTTCCAGCCCGATGCCCTCGGTGTTGGGGATGGAGCCGACCGCCATCAGGCAGTGCGTACCGGAGATCGTGCGGCCGTCGGACAGGGTGACCTCGACGCGGTCCCCGACCCGTTTGGCGGACTGGGCGCGCGAGCGCGACATGACGTTCATGCCGCGGCGGCGGAAGACGTCCTCCAGGACGGCGGCCGCGTCCGGGTCCTCGCCCGGCAGCACGCGGTCACGGGAGGAGACGAGGGTGACGCGGGAGCCGAGCGCCTGGTAGGCGCCGGCGAACTCGGCACCGGTGACACCGGAACCGACCACGATCAGCTCTTCGGGCAGCTCGTCGAGGTCGTAGACCTGCGTCCAGTTCAGGATCCGCTCGCCGTCGGGGAGCGCGTCGGGGATCTCGCGGGGGTGCGCGCCGGTGGCGATCAGCACCGCGTCCGCGATCAGGCCCTCGGTCGTGCCGTCGGCGGCGGTGACCGTCACCTTGCGGGAGCCGTCCGGCGCCTGGCCCGGCTCCAGCCGGCCGCGGCCGCGCATGACCCGGCCGCCGGCGCGGGTGACGGAGGCGGTGATGTCGTGCGACTGGGCGAGCGCGAGGCGCTTGACCCGTCGGTTGACCTTGCCGAGGTCGACGCCGACGACCCGGGCGGGCCGGTCCTGGTACGGGGTGTCGTCCTCGACGATGATGCCGAGCTCTTCGTACGACGAATCGAAGGTGGTCATCACCTCGGCCGTGGCGATAAGAGTCTTCGACGGCACGCAGTCGGTCAGCACCGACGCCCCGCCCAGACCGTCGCAGTCGACGACGGTCACCTCCGCGCCGAGAGAGGCGGCCACCAGGGCCGCTTCGTATCCGCCGGGTCCGCCACCGATGATCACGATCCGAGTCACGTACTCCATTGTCCCGCACACCCGTGCGCCGCTCTCCCCCGGGGGCGGGCTGCCGTCCCCGGGGGCGGCCGGGGCGCGCCCGGCCAGGCCTCTTGTGCGAACCTCCGGTACCACGGGCCCGACGGTCAACCTCCCGTACCCTCGGAACCATGTCGCTCTACGCCGCGTACGCCGGCAACCTCGACGCGCGGCTGATGTCCCGCCGCGCACCGCACTCGCCGCTGCGCGGCACCGGCTGGCTGGACGGCTGGCGGCTCACCTTCGGCGGCGAGCAGATGGGCTGGGAGGGCGCGCTGGCGACGGTCGTCGAATCCCCCGGCTCCCAGCTCTTCGTCGCGCTCTACGACATCGCGCCCATGGACGAGGAGTCCATGGACCGCTGGGAGGGCGTGGGCATGGACATCTACCGCCGGATGCGGGTGCGGGTGCACACCCTCGACGGCGACGAGACGGCGTGGATCTACGTCCTCAACGGCTATGAGGGCGGTCTGCCGTCCGCCCGCTACCTGGGCGAGATCGCGGACGCCGCGGAGTCGGCGGGCGCGCCGCACGACTATGTGATGGAGCTGCGCAAGCGGCCCTGCTGACGGGCGGCCGCGCCGGGCGCACCACCGGGCGCGCCCCGCACGCACCGCCGTACGGGTGCCGCGACGCGCCCGGGACGACATGTTCGGCAAAACCCACAAGACGACGATCTCAGGACCGTGAGCAGCGACATCTACGCGCGTAGGGGAATACCGGCTACCCTCGTCCGCGTGAACGCAACTGTTACCCCGGACATCGCCCGTGACCCGCAGGGCGCCGCCGCCGACGCCGCCGCCCGCCTGCGCCAGCTGACCGGCGCCGAGACCCATGACGTCGCCCTGGTGATGGGCTCCGGCTGGGCGCCGGCCGCCGAGGCCCTGGGCGCGCCCGAGCACGAATTCCCCGTCACCGAGCTGCCCGGCTTCCCCGCCCCGGCGGTCGCCGGACACGGCGGCAAGATCCGCTCCTACCGGATCGGCGACAAGCGGGCGCTGGTCTTCCTGGGCCGTACGCACTACTACGAGGGCCGTGGCGTCGCCTCGGTCGCGCACGGCGTCCGTACCGCCGCCGCGGCCGGCTGCAAGACCATCGTGCTCACCAACGGGTGCGGCGGTCTGCGCGACGGCATGCGCCCCGGCCAGCCGGTCCTCATCAGCGACCACCTCAACCTGACCGCCACCTCCCCGATCGCCGGCGCGAACTTCGTCGACCTGACGGACCTGTACTCGCCGCGGCTGCGCGCGCTGTGCAAGGAGGTCGACCCGAGCCTGGAGGAGGGCGTCTACGCCCAGTTCCCCGGCCCGCACTACGAGACCCCGGCCGAGATCAAGATGATCCGGACGCTGGGCGCCGACCTGGTCGGGATGTCCACGGTCCTGGAGGCCATCGCGGCGCGCGAGGCCGGCGCCGAGGTGCTCGGGCTGTCGCTGGTGACGAACCTCGCCGCCGGCATGACGGGCGAACCGCTCAACCACGAAGAGGTGCTGCAGGCCGGCCGCGACTCCGCGACCCGGATGGGCAGCCTGCTCGCCCAGGTGCTCGGCAAGCTCTGAGGCGCCCAGGCGCTCCGGCGCCGGCCCCAGGGCGATGACGGGCGACGGCCACGGCGGGTGCGCGACACCCGCCGGGCCGCCCCGCCGCCGGCACCACCGCACCGGCGCCCGGCCGCCGGCCGGCCCGCCCTCCGTGCGGCGCCGCCGTCCCCCGCACGCCGCCGTCCCCCGCACGCTGCCATCCAGCGGCATTGGCCGGTTCTGCGGCTCACCTCCCGCGCTGGGCGGGTATGCGTGACGAGCCGGGCGGGGTCCTCCCCCGGCAGCTGCCCCCAGCGCGCCCCCACCCGTATTCACCGTCAGGAGCATCACGTGGCTACCGATCCCGCGGAGCTGATCAACCGGGCCCAGGCATGGCTGGCCGAGGACCCCGACCCGGAGACCCGCGAGGAGCTGTCCAAGCTCATCGAGGCCGCCGCCGGCGACGACCTGATCGCGGCCGAGCTGGCCGCGCGGTTCGCCGGCACCCTCCAGTTCGGCACCGCCGGGCTGCGCGGGGAGCTGGGCGCGGGCCCGATGCGGATGAACCGCTCCGTGGTCATCCGGGCGGCGGCCGGTCTCGCCGCGTACCTCAAGGCGCAGGGCGACGGCGCCGGGCTGGTCGTGATCGGCTACGACGCCCGCCACAAGAGTGCCGACTTCGCCCGCGACACGGCGGCCGTGATGGTCGGCGCGGGCCTGCGCGCCGCGGTGCTGCCGCGCCCGCTGCCCACCCCGGTCCTGGCCTTCGCGATAAGGCACCTGGGCGCGGTCGCGGGTGTCGAGGTCACCGCCAGCCACAACCCGCCGCGCGACAACGGCTACAAGGTCTACCTGGGCGACGGTTCACAGATCGTGCCGCCCGCGGACGGCGCGATCGCCGACCGGATCGCCGCGGTCGGCCCGCTGGCCGGCGTGCCGCGCCCCGAGGCCGGCTGGGAAACCCTCGACGAGGCGGTCCTGAACGCCTATCTGGCGCGTACGGACGCGGTGCTGACGCCCGGCTCCCCCCGGGACACCAAGGTCGTCTACACCCCGATGCACGGCGTCGGCCGGGACACCCTCGTCGCCGCCTTCGCCCGCGCCGGCTTCCCGGCCCCGGTGGTCGTCGCGGAACAGGCCGAGCCGGACCCGGACTTCCCGACCGTCGCCTTCCCCAACCCGGAGGAGCCGGGCGCGATGGACCTCGCGTTCGCCACCGCCCGCGACCGGGCCGCGGACGCCGACATCGTGATCGCCAACGACCCCGACGCGGACCGCTGCGCCGTCGCCGTCCCCGACCCCGCTGCCTCGGACGGCTGGCGGATGCTGCGCGGCGACGAGGTCGGTGCGCTGCTCGCCGCCCATCTGGTGAGCAAGCGCGCGTCCGGCACCTTCGCGACGACCATCGTCTCCTCGCAGCTGATGTCCCGTATCGCGGCCGCCTCGTCGCTCCCGTACGAGGAGACGCTGACCGGCTTCAAGTGGCTGGCGCGGGTGGACGGCCTGCGGTACGCCTTCGAGGAGGCCCTTGGCTACTGCGTCGACCCGGAGGGCGTGCGCGACAAGGACGGCATCACCGCCGCGCTGCTGATCACCGAGCTGGCCGCGGAACTCAAGCAGACCGGGCGCACCCTCACCGACCTGCTCGACGACCTGGCGCTGGAATTCGGGCTGCACGCCACCGATCAGCTCTCGGTCCGCGTCGAGGACCTGTCGCTGATCGCCGGTGCCATGCGCACGCTGCGCGAGCAGCCGCCGGCCGCACTCGCGGGCCTGGCCGTGACCCGGGCCGACGACCTCAACCGGGGTACGGAGACGCTGCCGCCGACGGACGGTCTGCGCTACTACCTGTCCGGCTCACCGGAGGCCGGTATCGAGGGCGCCCGCGTGGTGGTCCGTCCCAGCGGCACCGAGCCCAAGCTCAAGTGCTATCTGGAGGTCGTGGTGCCGGTGGCCTCCCCCGAGGCGCTGCCCGAGGCCCGGACGAAGGCCGCCGCGGCGCTGGCGTCCCTGAAGCGGGACATGGCGGCGGCGGCCGGAATCTAAGGGGTTTTCCGGGGGGCCTTCCGGGTTTTCCGGGGGCCCCCGGGTTTCCGGGGCCCCCGGGGTTTTCTCAGGGGTTTGCCGAGGGGCGGGGCGACGGCGCGCCGTCGCTACAGCGCCACCATCACGGCCAGCCCGGCCGCGCCCACCACGATCGGCGCGATGACCGCGTACGCCCAGCGCACCACCGGCTCGCCCTGGGCGCTCTCGCGGCCCGCAGCGCGCTCCTGAACCTCACGCAGCTCCGCGAGTGCCTGGTCGGCCATGGCGAGTGGCACCGGGCCGTCGTCGCCGGCCCCCCACGCTCCGAACCTGGGGCCGGGCGTGGCGCCCCGCCGCGCCTGCCGGCCGGCCTTCTTCCGCTGCCGCAGCGAGACCGGGATCGCCCACAGCTGGTACGTCGTGCCGGAGCTGCTGACCGCCTCGGTCGAGAACGCCGCGCGCAGCGTCTCCACCGAGCCCCACGGCAGCGTGACCGTACGGAACGGATTGCGCACCGTCAGCCGGTCCTCGCCCGCCCGCACCAGCGGCCGCAGGGTGTAGGCGACCACCAGCGGCACGCCGAGGAGCAGCGCGAAGACCGCCATGAGCTTGGTGTGCGCGGCGCCCCGCAGCAGCGCGTCGCCGCCGAGCCAGCCGCCGAGCAGGAGGAGGAATACGCCGCCCACGAGGGCCGCGGGCGAGCGGTAGCTGCGCTCCGCGTACTGCTGCTGGGGCGGGGAGGACCGGTCCTGGCTCGTCATGCCGCCGATTCTGCCTGACCGTCCGGATGCCGGACATTGCGTTACGGCATCATTCGCGCGCATGCCGGGGAGCGCCCCGGGCCCCGGGTACGGCCGCGTCCGGCGCCGGTGACCTGGCATGCGGCGCCGCCGGCTGCCGCTCTCCCCGGCCCCGCCCGGCCGGATTCGGACAGCCGAAGGGGATGACATGGCGCTACGCGCGTAGATATGCTCACCTCGTGACCATGCCCATCACTGTTCCCGCATACGGCAAGGAAGCCGCGGGGCGTCTGGCGTCAATGGCGGACGTGACCGCCGACGACGGTGCGCTGCGCCGCTTCCTCCACGGCCTCCCCGGCGTCGACGCGGTCGGCCTCGAAGCCCGCGCCGCCGGCCTCGGCACCCGCTCGATCAAGACGACGGCGAAGGCGTACGCCATCGATCTCGCCATCTCGATGATCGACCTGACGACTCTCGAAGGCGCGGACACCCCGGGCAAGGTCCGGGCGCTGTGCGCCAAGGGCGTCCACCCGGACCCCACCGACCGCACCAGCCCCAAGGTCGCGGCGATCTGCGTCTACCCGGACATGGTCGCCACGGCCAAGGAAGCGCTCGCCCAGGCCGGCGGCCCCGACGTTCACGTGGCGTCCGTCGCCACCGCCTTCCCGGCCGGCCGCGCCGCGCTGCCGGTCAAGCTCGCCGACACCCGGGACGCGGTCGCGGCCGGCGCCGACGAGATCGACATGGTGATCGACCGGGGCGCCTTCCTCTCCGGCCGCTACATGGACGTCTTCGAGGAGATCAAGGCCGTCAAGGAGGCGTGCGCCCGCCCCGACGGGACGGCAGCGCACCTCAAGGTCATCTTCGAGACCGGCGAACTCCAGACGTACGACAACGTCCGCCGGGTCTCCTGGCTGGCGATGCTCGCGGGCGCCGACTTCATCAAGACCTCCACCGGCAAGGTCGCCGTCAACGCCACCCCGCCGGTCACCCTCCTGATGCTGGAGGCGGTCCGCGACTTCCACGCCACGACCGGTGTCCAGGTCGGGGTGAAGCCGGCCGGCGGCATCCGGACGACCAAGGACGCGATCAAGTACCTGGTCATGGTCAACGAAACCCTCGGCGAGCCCTGGCTGACCGCCGACTGGTTCCGCTTCGGCGCCTCCAGCCTCCTCAACGACCTGCTGATGCAGCGCCAGAAGCTCAGCTGTGGCCGCTACTCCGGCCCCGACTACGTCACGGTGGACTGAGGCTCCCATGACCTTCGATTACGCACCCGCACCCGAGTCCCGCGCGCTCGTCGACATCGCGCCGGCCTACGGCCTGTTCATCGACGGCGAGTTCGCCCCGGCCTGTGACGGCAAGGTCTTCAAGACCGTCTCCCCGTCGTCCGAGGAAGTCCTCTCCGAGGTCGCCCAGGCGAGCGCCGAGGACGTCGACCGCGCCGTGAAGGCCGCCCGCAAGGCCTTCGAGAAGTGGTCCGCGCTGCCCGGCGCCGAGCGGGCCAAGTACCTCTTCCGGATCGCCCGGATCATCCAGGAGCGCTCGCGCGAGCTGGCCGTGCTGGAGTCGCTGGACAACGGCAAGCCGATCCGCGAGTCCCGGGACGCCGACCTGCCGCTGGTCGCCGCGCACTTCTTCTACTACGCGGGCTGGGCCGACAAGCTCGACCACGCGGGGTACGGCCCGAACCCGCGCCCCCTGGGCGTCGCGGGCCAGGTCATCCCCTGGAACTTCCCCCTGCTGATGCTCGCGTGGAAGATCGCCCCGGCGCTGGCGACCGGCAACACGGTCGTCCTCAAGCCCGCCGAGACGACCCCGCTGTCCGCCTTGTTCTTCGCGGACATCTGCCGCCAGGCGGGCCTGCCCAAGGGCGTCGTCAACATCCTCACCGGCGACGGGTCCACGGGCGCCTCGCTGGTCGGGCACCCCGGCATCAACAAGGTGGCCTTCACCGGCTCCACCGAGGTCGGCAAGGCGATCGCCCGTACGGTCGCCGGCACCGACAAGAAGGTCACCCTCGAACTGGGCGGCAAGGCGGCCAACATCGTCTTCGACGACGCGCCGTTCGACCAGGCCGTCGAGGGCATCGTCAACGGCATCTTCTTCAACCAGGGCCACGTCTGCTGCGCGGGCTCGCGCCTGCTGGTCCAGGAGTCGGTGGCCGACGAGCTGCTGGACGCGCTCAAGCGCCGGATGCGGACCCTGCGCGTGGGCGACCCGCTCGACAAGAACACCGACATCGGCGCCATCAACTCCGCCGAGCAGCTGGCCCGGATCACCGCGCTGGCCGACGCGGGCGAGGCCGAGGGCGCCGAGCGCTGGTCGCCGTCCTGCGAACTCCCCGCCTCCGGTTACTGGTTCGCCCCGACGCTGTTCACCGGCGTCACCCAGGCGCATCGCATCGCCCGCGAGGAGATCTTCGGCCCGGTGCTGTCCGTGCTGACCTTCCGCACCCCCGCGGAGGCCGTGGAGAAGGCCAACAACACCCCGTACGGGCTCTCCGCCGGCATCTGGACGGAGAAGGGCTCGCGGATGCTGTGGATGGCGAACAAGCTGCGTGCGGGCATCGTCTGGTCCAACACGTTCAACAAGTTCGACCCGGCCTCGCCCTTCGGCGGCTACAAGGAGTCGGGCTACGGCCGCGAGGGCGGCCGGCACGGTCTGGAGGCGTACCTCGCCCCGTCGAGCCCGGAGGGCGCGCGCTGATGAACACTGTTGACCGCTTGAGTGTGCTCAAGACCTACAAGCTGTACGTCGGGGGCAAGTTCCCCCGGTCCGAGAGCGGGCGGGTGTACGAAGTGACCGACTCCAAGGGCGCATGGCTCGCCAACGCGCCGCTGGCCTCCCGCAAGGACGCCCGGGACGCGGTGGTCGCCGCCCGTAAGGCGTTCGGCGGCTGGTCGGGCGCCACGGCCTACAACCGCGGCCAGATCCTCTACCGCGTCGCCGAGATGCTGGAGGGCCGCCGCGACCAGTTCACCGCCGAGGTGGCCGCCGCCGAGGGCCTGTCCAAGGCGAAGGCGACGGCGCAGGTGGACGCGGCCATCGACCGCTGGGTCTGGTACGCGGGCTGGTCCGACAAGGTCGCCCAGATCGCCGGCGCCGCCAACCCCGTGGCCGGCCCGTACTTCAACCTCTCCGCCCCCGAGCCGACCGGTGTGGTCGCGGTCCTGGCCCCCCAGGACTCGTCGTTCCTCGGCCTGGTCTCGGTGATCGCCCCGGCGATCGTCACCGGCAACACCGTGGTCGTGGCGGCCGCCGAGGGCGCCCCGCTGCCCGCGCTCTCGCTGGCCGAGGTGCTCGCCACGTCCGATCTCCCGGGCGGTGTGATCAACATCCTCTCGGGCCGTACAGCGGAGCTGGGCGCTCCGCTCGCCGCCCACCAGGACGTCAATGCCCTCGATCTCGCAGGTGCCGGCGACGAGCTGGCGACGGAGCTGGAGAAGGCCGCGGCCGACAACCTCAAGCGGGTGCTCCGCCCGGGGACGGTGAACTGGACCGCCGACCCCGGCACCGGCCGCCTGCTGAGCTTCCTGGAGACGAAGACGGTGTGGCACCCGATGGGCGTTTAGGCCTGCTCGGGCGCTACGCCGGCCCGTTCCGGCGGTCTTACGGCGCACCGTCGCCAATGCCCTTGTGGGGCCCCGCTTTTGTGCGGGGCCCCACACTGCTGTCCGCATCTTTAACTACTATTGACCCGCCGCACGACGACGGCATCCCGGCCGGCATCCCGGTCGGCCGCCCGCCCGGCCGTCGCCCGGCAACCCCGCGATCCCGACGACCCGTTCGGCTGACCACCCCTGCCCCCACGAGAGGAACCGCGCCGGATGCGACCGGACTACCGCGGCTGTTTCCAGCCCTTTCTCCAGCCGGGGGAACGGCTGATCGTCGCCCTGGACCACTACGCGAACTCGGCGCTGCCCGCCGTCCCAGCCCAGCTGCGAACGCCGCATACCCCGCCCCCTCCGTCCGCGCTCGAACAGCGGGTACGGGGCGCGCTGGGGAGCGTGCTGGGCAAGGTGAGCCGTCCTCTGGAGGCCATGGGCGGCAGCCGCGTGGTCAACAACCCGTTGATCCGGACCGTGGACCGCGTCGGCGACCGGGTCGAGAATGCCGCGACCGGCCTGGAGCACTTCGCCGACCGGGCGGCCGAGCGGGCGATCTGGGGCACCGTCATGGACGGCGGCCGGCACAGCATGGCCGGGCGCTTCCTGGTCGATCTGACCAACGCGGGCGGCGACCCCGAGCGCCAGGCGCTGACCGACCGCCGGCTGATCCTGCTGGTGAACCACAGCACGAGCCGGCGGAACCCCGCCCCGCAGTGGGGCTTCGGCGTGGCGGTGCCCCGTACGCACCTCGCCCGGTTCACGGCGCATTCGAAGGTCATCAGCCGGGGGCGGTTCGATGTCACGTTCGTCGACGGCTCGTGGATCGCCCTGGGCAGCCTGTCGCGGGAGCGCATGGAGCGGTTCGTCGCGGTCTTCAACCAGGGCGTCTGAGCCCGTGAGCCAAGGAAGCTGACCACGTTGCCGAAGACCGACCACGCCACGCCCTGCCGCCGGTTCCTCCACCCCGGCGAGATCCTGTGGGAGGCCCGCGGGTACCAGGTGTACCCGAATCTCCCGTTCCTCCCCGCCCACCTGCGCGCCCCGCGAAAGCGGTCGGCGCCGCGCGGGAAGGGGCTCCTCGGGGCGCTGGGCGCCGTCCTCGACAAAGCGACGCAGCCCTCCGGCGGGGCGCCCGCCCCCAGCCGTCCGACCGGCGGCCGGCTGCTCGACAACGGGCTGGTCAACCACCGGCTGACGCGCGCCGCCGGAAACCTCGCGGAGAACCTGAACGAGGCCCAGGAGAACATCGAGGACGCCCTCGACGACGCCACCGAGCGGATGATCTACGGCAAGCCCATGGAGGGCAGCTGGACCAGCATGGCCGGCCGGTTCCTCGTCCAGGTCACCAACGCGGGTGGCTCGCCGCGACACCAGGCGCTCACCGACCGGCGGCTGTTCGTCCTGACGGACCAGGCCACCGGGTGGCGGGAGCGCGAGCCCGAGCTGGAAGTCGCCGCCCAGGTACAGCTCTCGAACATCGCGGAGCTGCGGCCCAGACCGCGCACGACGTTCCCCCGCGGCCGCTTCGATCTGGTCTTCGTCGACGGCTCATGGCTCGCGCTGTGCTGTTCACTCCAGGAGGACATGCAGGCGATGGTCACGGCCTTCCACGGGCGCTGACCGGGACCGGCACGACGGCGGGCGCGCACCGGCATGGCAGCGGGCGCAACCGGCCCCGCGGCGAACGCGGCCGGCACGGGCGGCGAACGCGGCCGGCACGGGCGGCGAACGCGGCCGTCGGCGCCCGCCGCCCGTGCCGTCCCTCAGCCCGGCAGCACCTTCGTCAACGGCCCCACCAGCGGCAGGTCCTTGAGCGCGCCGCCGTTCGCGAGCGCGCCGGTCAGCAGCGACGTGCTCAGCGGCTTGAAGTCGGCGATCTGGGTGCTGACGGTGTTGGCCAGTGGGTTGACGGGGGTGTTGGCCAGCGGGTTCACCGGGAGGTTCTTGACCGCGCCGAGGCCGGCCGCGGAGTTCAGCAGTGCGCCGGTCAGTGCCGAGGCGGTGGCGCCGGTGTCGGCGCTGCGTTCCGCGGCAGCGGGCGCGGCGGACGCCGTGGCCGCACCGCCCGCCGCGATCGCGGCACCGGCCGCGGAGATCACCAGTCCCGCCCGCAGCAACGTGCGCGGAATGCGGCTGGACTTGAGACGTGCATGGGAGGGCATGGGCACCTGCCTGGGGATTCGGAGGGGTCGAGGCGCTGCACGAGCGAGAGCAGCAGCGTAATCGATTGACTCCGTAGCGTAGTTGAGCGGGAGGGAGTCGATCCACCTTGCGCGCCCGGGGTACCCCACACGGCCCCATACGCGACAATGGGTGCCCGTGAGCTCCCACTCCCCCACCCAGCCGCCGCCCTCCCCCGCGCTCTCGGACCCTCCCCCGCAGCCGGCTTCGCCCGAGCGGGGAGACCCCCATGAGCAGGGAGGCACCCGCGCCCGGGTCATTTTGCTGACCGGCCCCTCGGGCTCCGGCAAGACGTCCCTGGCCGCCCGCAGCGGACTGCCCGTCCTCCGTCTCGACGACTTCTACAAGGAGGAGACGGACCCGACGCTGCCGCAACTGCCCGACGGCGGCGGCGCCGACTGGGACGCGCCGCTGTCCTGGGACGCCACCGCCGCGGTCGCGGCCATCGGCGCACTGTGCCGTTCGGGGCGCACCGACGTTCCGGTCTACGACATCGCGGCCAGCGCCCGGGTCGGCGTGTCGGGGCTCGACCTCGGCGGCGCCCCGCTGTTCATCGCGGAGGGCATCTTCGCCGCCGATGTCATCGCGGACTGCCGTGCGGCGGGGCTGCTGGCCGACGCGCTGTGCCTGCGCGGCCACCCCACCACCACCTTCCGCCGCCGGCTGGCACGGGATCTGCGCGAGGGCCGCAAGTCGGCCCCGTACCTCGTCCGCCGGGGCCTGCGCCTGCTGCGCAACGAGCGGTCCGTCGTCACCCGGCACATCGCGCTGGGCGCACACCCCTGCGCCAAGCCGGAGGCCCTGGCCCGTATATCGGCGGCGCGGGCGGCGGACACGGTCGGCGCGTAGCGGGCCGGCGGCCGGGCGCCGCCGGGCCCGCACCGGGCCGGGCCCGCACCGGGCCGGGGCCGCACCGGGGGCCGGGGCCGCACCGGACCAGGGCCGCACACACGAAGAAGCGGGTTCGGACAGACCCCCCGGCCGCCCGAACCCGCTTCCTCTTCCCCCGTGCCCCCGTACTTTCCCCCGTATCCCCGTTATCCCCTTTACCCCCTCGGGCGTTCCCCCGGTTCCCCCGATCCCTTTCGGGCTCCCCCGATCCTCAGGCCACCAGCTCGCCGAAGGACTCTTCCTCGTCACGGCCGAAGCTGAGGGCTTCGTCCTCGCGCAGCCGGCGCAGGGCGCGCCAGATGCTCGACTTCACCGTGCCGACACTGATGTCGAGAATGTCCGCGATCTCCGGGTCCGTACGGCCCTCGTAGTAGCGCAGCACCAGCATCGTGCGCTGCGTCTCGGGCAGCCGGACCAGCGCCTGCCACAGCACGGCGCGCAGCTCGGTGCCGCGCATCGCGTCCACGTCGGCCGCCGTCTCCGGCAGCTCCTCGGTCGGGTACTCGTTGAGCTTGCGCCGGCGCCAGGCACTGATGTGCAGATTCGTCATGGTGCGGCGCAGATAGCCACCCAGCGCCGCCTTGTCGCTGATCCGGTCCCACGCCCGGTAGGTCGAGAACAGCGCGCTCTGCAGCAGGTCCTCGGCCTCGTAGCGGTCGCCGGTCAGGTGGTAGGCGGTGGCGTACAGGGAGGCGCGGCGCTCCTGGACGTAGGCGGTGAAGGCCGCTTCGGCCTCGGCCGTCTCCGACGCGGAACGCCGTTCCCCCGTGTCCTCCCCGTACTCCGCTCCCCCGTTGTTTCCCCCGTGGGCGGCGTTGCCCCCGTGCCCCCGGTTTCCCCCGTCGGCCACGGCCGGCGTGACCGTCGTGGCGTCGATGGCCACCATGTACGGCGGCCGCTGGCGGCCGATGCTGCGGGTGCAGACCCGCCCGGCACCGGACTTCTCGCCGGTCCTGACGACGTCATGGAGCCGCGTGATAACTGCGCTGGTAGTGGTGCCGTGCAGTGTGTTCATCTCGCGCCCCCCGTCGTAGAGCCAGCTCGTTCGGTTCGTGCTGTTCGTTCGTGCTGTTCGGGTGTTGATCTCTCCCGATGCCCCAAAGACTGCCAACCCAGTTTCATCGCGTTGTCCGCCGACTGTCACAGGCCTGTCACAGGGGCCGGTGCGGCGCGTCGCGGACGCCGCACGGGTGCGGGCCTTGTGTACGAGAGCGCTACTGGTCGATCTCCCGGCGTCCCATGGGCCAGAATGGCCGACGTGCCTTTCCTGTTGCTGATCGAGGACGACGACGCCATCCGCACGGCCCTCGAACTCTCGCTGTCGCGCCAGGGTCACCGTGTGGTGACCGCGGCGACGGGCGAGGACGGCCTGAAGCTGCTGCGCGAGCAGCGCCCGGACCTGATCGTGCTGGATGTGATGCTGCCGGGCATCGACGGTTTCGAGGTGTGCCGGCGGATCAGGCGTACGGACCAGCTGCCCATCATCCTGCTCACCGCGCGTAACGACGATATCGATGTCGTGGTGGGCCTGGAGTCCGGCGCCGACGACTATGTCGTCAAACCGGTGCAGGGAAGGGTGCTGGACGCCCGGATCCGGGCCGTACTGCGCCGTGGCGAGCGTGAGTCCAGTGACTCCGCGACGTTCGGCTCGCTGATGATCGACCGGTCGGCGATGACGGTGACCAAGAACGGTGAGGACCTGCAGCTGACGCCGACCGAGCTGCGGTTGCTGCTGGAGCTGAGCCGCCGGCCCGGCCAGGCGCTGTCCCGGCAGCAGTTGTTGCGGCTGGTGTGGGAGCACGACTACCTGGGCGACTCGCGCCTGGTGGACGCGTGTGTGCAGCGGCTGCGCGCGAAGGTGGAGGACGTACCGTCCTCCCCGACCCTGATCCGTACGGTCCGCGGCGTCGGCTACCGGCTGGACTCGCCGCAGTGAGCAGGCGTTCCACGAGCGGTGCGACGACGGAGGACGGCGGGGGCGACGGGGCCGGGGGTGCCGGTGCGCCCGCCCCCGGCCGGCGGGTGCTGCGGATGCTGGGCCGCCCCTCGGGGCTGCTGCGCTGGACCAGTCTGCGACTGCGGCTGGTCGTGGTCTTTGCGCTGGTGGCATTGACCGCCGCGGTCTCCGCTTCGGGCATCGCGTACTGGCTCAACCGCAACACCGTTCTGGACCGCACACAGAACGCCGTCCTCAAGGACTTCCGCAAGGCGCTGGAGGACAACACCCGGTCGCTGCCGCTGCACCCGCGGTGCGCCGAACTCCAGGACGCCGCCCGGCAGATGGCGGCCGGGCCGCAGAACTACGCGGTGCTCCTGATAGGTGTCGACCGCGAGGGCAAGGACTGCGCGGCCACCACGGACAAGGACCTGCTGACACTCACGAACGTGCCCGCAGCGCTGCGCAGCGCGGTCAACGAGGTGCGGCCGGTCGACGAGTCCAACCGCTACGCGCACCATCTCTACTGGCAGCGCAAGCAGGTCGGGGACACTCCCTACCTCGTCGCCGGGGCAAAGGTGATCGGCGGCGGGCCCACCGGCTACATGATGAAGTCCCTGGCCGCCGAGCGGCAGGACCTCACCTCACTGGCCTGGTCGCTGGGGATCGCCACGGCGCTCGCGCTGGTCGGCTCGGCCCTGCTGGCGCAGGCCGCGGCGACGACGGTGCTGCGGCCCGTACAGCGGCTGGGACATGCCGCGCGGCAGCTCGGCGAGGGGCGGCTGGACACCCGGCTGCGGGTGACCGGCACCGATGAACTCGCCGACCTCTCCCGGACGTTCAACCGTACGGCGGAGCGCCTGGAGCACCGGGTCGCGGAGCTGAGCGGGCGTGAGGCGGCGTCCCGGCGGTTCGTCGCCGATATGTCGCACGAGCTGCGGACGCCGCTGACCGCGATCACCGCCGTCAGCGAAGTGCTGGAGGAGGAGGCCGACTCCCTCGACCCGATGATCGCGCCGGCCGTGCAGCTGGTGGTCAGCGAAACCCGGCGGCTCAACGACCTCGTGGAGAACCTGATGGAGGTCACCCGCTTCGACGCGGGCACGGCCCGTCTCGTGCTGGACGATGTCGATGTCGCGGACCAGGTGACCGCCTGTATCGACGCGCGGGCCTGGCTGGACGCGGTCGAGCTGGACGCGGACCGCGGCACCGTGGCCCGGCTGGATCCGCGGCGGCTCGATGTGATCCTGGCGAACCTGATCGGCAACGCCCTCAAGCACGGTGGCTCGCCGGTGCGGGTCTCGGTCAGCACGGAGGGCCCGGCGGGCGACGGCGGGGGCCGGACGGGCAGCACGGCCGTCTCCGCCGGTGGCGGCCCGGGTGGTGCGGGCGGTTCAGGCGGTGCCGGCGGTACGGGCGAGGCCGGTGAGCCGGCGGCCGGTGTCGAGGGCGGCGGGCCGGAGCGGTCCGGAAAGGCGTCGGGCGAGGGGCGGCCCGGGAGCGGGAAGCTGGTGATCCGCGTACGGGATCACGGCCCCGGCATCCCGGAGGAAGTCCTCCCGCACGTCTTCGACCGCTTCTACAAGGCCAGCGCCTCCCGGCCGCGGTCGGAGGGCAGCGGTCTGGGCCTGTCGATCGCGCTGGAGAACGCCCATATCCACGGCGGAGAGATCACCGCGGCCAACCTCCCCGAGGGCGGCGCGGTCTTCACCCTGCGGCTGCCGATGGACGCCTCCCCTCTGGCGGACGGCGACCGGCAGGATGACGGCACGGCCGACGACGAGGACACGGAGGACGGGCGATGAGGCCGGGCAGGCGGACCGGACGGCGCACCGCCGCCGTGGTGGTGCTCGCACTCGCGGCCGCGGGCTGCGGGATCCGGGGCACGTCCGTACCGGTCGACGCGGGCGGCGCGCCGTCACGGGTGAGCTGCAAGGCCCCGTCGAGCCCGGCGCCCTCGCCCTCGGCATCGGCATCGGCATCGGCCTCGTCCGGCACGGAGGCGGGCACGGACGCGGGTCCGGGCTCGCAGGCGATCGTGTATCTGGTGTGCGGCTCGGCGCTGGCGCAGGTCGAGCGGGCGGTGCCCCCGTCCAAGGCCGACGACCCGCGGCTGCCGACCGCCCGTGCCCTGCTCCACGAGCTGCAGCGCGAGCCGTCCGCCGCCGAGGAGAAGGCCGGCTTCAGCACCGCACTGCCCCGGGACGTCAAGGTCACGGAGCCGCGCGACGGCGACCCCGCGGATGCGCTGCGGCTGAGCATCCGGCCGGACGATCTGCCGTCGTTCGCGCTGGCGCAGCTGGTGTGCACCTACGGCGCGAGCCCGGCGCTGGGCCGCACCCATGCCGCCGTGCTGGGCGGGCCGGGCGACGATACGGCGCACCGTTACGACTGCTCCGCGGACGTGCTGGCCAACCCGGACATCGCGGAGAACGCCGGGTGGGGCGACCCCTTGTCACAAGAAGCGGAAGGCGGGGCGCCCCCACAGGGCTGACGCTGCTGACAGGGCCGACGGGGCGGTTCAAGACGGGCGCAACGGGGCGGAACCGCAGCCCCCACTCCCGGCGTCCTGGCCTGTGTGCAGCCCCATGGCCCCGGCACCACCGCCGCTCCCCGTATGCGCGTCACCGGACTTCTCCTCCTCGTGGCGCATCTGCTGACCGTCGCCTGGCTGACATTGCGTCCCCGTACGGTGCCGTGGGTGCCTGCCGCGAACCTCGAACCGCTGGCCACGATCCGGGCCGAGCTGGCGCGCGACTGGTCGTGGGAGGCCGTCCAGCATCTGGGCGGCTCGGTGCTGCTGCTGGCGCCCCTGGGGGTGCTGCTGCCGCTCTCCGCGGGCCGCCTGAACGTTTCGCCACTGGTCTCCCTGACCCGCACCGCCTTCGCCGGAGCGATGATCGCGCTGGCCATCGAGCTGCTGCAGTCAGGGGTGCCCGGACGGGTCCCGGACATCGACTCGGTGCTGCTGGGCACCTTCGGAGTGGCCGTGGTGCACCTGGCGGTCGTCCCCGGGGCGCGCCGCCGGCTCCGCCGCAGGTATGGGCCTCTCGGGGGGACAACCCCGACAATCCCCAGGGTCGGACTGGCCCCGAAGGCTGATGCTCTCTCCGGCGGCCGGACCTACCTTTGAGACATCGGGGCACACGCCCCATCGAGTCGAAAAGGAGCCGTCCTCATGGCCGCCGCACTGGTCCGCCCCCGCAACAACCGAATGATCGCCGGAGTGTGCGCGGGCCTGGCCCGTCGCTTCGGTACGACCCCGGCAACGATGCGCGTGCTCTTCGTGGTGTCGTGTCTGCTTCCCGGCCCGCAGTTTCTGCTCTACCTGGCGCTGTGGATACTCCTCCCCTCGGAGGAGAAGGCCACCGGCGCCGCCGCCTGGTGACCCGCCCGTCCGGCCCCCGCACATGACGATGCCCCGGTCGTACGCACCAGGGCGTACGACCGGGGCACGGCGCGGTACCCGTCCCCCGGGGGACGGGCCGCGTCCGACGTCAGCCGCCGAGGAGGCTGCCGGGCTGCAGGCCGCCCAGCAGCTTGTTGCCCTGGGAGTTCACCTTCGTCTTGACGTTCTTGACGTTCTTGCCGGCCGGCTTGGCCTTGGTGAGACCCGAGACGGCCTTGGTGGCGTCCTTCACCGGCAGGCTCTTCAGCACGCCGGTGGTGTCGGGGGTGCCGATCGCCGGGGCGGCGCTGGCGACGCCCGCGGCGGTGACGGCGAAGGCCGCACCGAGCGCGACGGTACCGAGAGTCTTGATGGTTCCCTGCTTCATCGATTTACGTCCTCGTGATGGGGGCTTGACCGGCCAATCAACCTAGTGATGCGGCAACCGGCGCCGCAAACAGCCACGAGGAAAGAAAAAACGGCCGGTGGACATTCCACCGGCCGTTGCGCTATAAGCTCGCGTTACCTACTCACACAGAGTCAGAAGCACTGTTCACAGGGGCAGTTGAGTCCTGGGGACGGAACAGCCATTCAGCCCGCAATTCCGCGTAACCGGGCTTGATGACGTCATTGATCATGCCCAGACGTTCATCGAAAGGAATGAACGCTGATTTCATCGCATTGACTGTAAACCACTGCATGTCATCGAGCGTGTATCGGAAGGTCTTGACCAGATGCTCGAATTCCCGGGACATGTTCGTGCCGCTCATCAGCCGGTTGTCGGTGTTGACCGTGAGCCGGAACTGCAGTCGGCGCAGCAGGCCGATGGGGTGCTCCGCATAGGAGGGGGCGGCCCCGGTCTGCAGGTTGGAGCTCGGGCACATCTCCAGCGGGATGCGCTTGTCCCGTACGTACGAGGCGAGCCGGCCGAGCTTGACCGAGCCGTCGTCGGCGACCTCGATGTCGTCGATGATCCGGACACCGTGGCCGAGGCGGTCGGCGCCGCACCACTGCAGGGCCTGCCAGATGGACGGCAGACCGAAGGCTTCACCGGCGTGGATGGTGAAGTGGTTGTTCTCCCGCTTGAGGTACTCGAACGCGTCGAGGTGGCGGGTGGGCGGGTAGCCGGCCTCCGCGCCCGCGATGTCGAAGCCGACGACGCCGGTGTCCCGGTAGCGGTTGGCGAGTTCGGCGATCTCCAGGGCGCGGGCGGCGTGCCGCATCGCGGTGAGCAGGGCGCCGACGCGGATGCGGTGGCCGTTCTCGCGGGCCCGCCGCTCGCCCTCGCGGAAACCCTCGTTGACCGCCTCGACGACCTCTTCGAGGGTCAGCCCCTGTTCGAGGTGCTGCTCGGGCGCATACCTGACCTCGGCATAGACCACACCGTCCGCGGCAAGGTCCTCGGCGCACTCGGCGGCCACCCGGGCCAGTGCGTCACGGGTCTGCATGACGGCGCAGGTGTGCGCGAAGGTCTCCAGGTAGCGCTCGAGCGAACCGGAGTCGGCGGCCTCACGGAACCAGACCCCGAGCTTTTCCGGGTCGGTCTCGGGCAGGCCCTCGTAGCCGTTCTCACGGGCCAGGTCGACGATCGTGGCCGGCCGGAGCCCGCCGTCGAGGTGGTCGTGGAGCAGCACCTTGGGGGCACGGCGGATCTGTTCACTGGTCGGGAGTGTGGTGGTCTCGCTCGTCATCTCGGCACTCTAGCCCCTACGCGCGTAGATCTCACCGAACGATACGTAACAGTGACCCGTCCACGGGGTGGCGGGCGCGCCACCTTCTGCCATCGTTCTGCACATGGCTCAGCAAGCACTGCCGGTGCGCGAGGCCCGGCTGGGAAAACCGCTGGGAACGGCCGGCAAGGAAGGGGCGCGCGAGGCGTTCCGGTGGCGGGGTGGCGGCGGTCGGGGCACCGGCCGGGAGGTGAGCGGGGTCGCTCTTTTACTGCCCGGAGGCGGACCGACCGGGGTGCGGCGTCCGTCGCCGGTGGCGGCGCTGGCGGTGCGGCCGCTGGCTGCCCGGCTGGCGAAGGCGGGGCGCCCCGAGGGCCTGACGGCCCATGTCGTGCGCTACCGCTGCAGCGGCTGGAACGGGCCCGACGCCCACCCGGCACGGGATGCCGCCTGGGCCCTGGACGAGGTGGTCCGCCGCTACGGCGACGTCCCGGTCTGCCTGGTCGGTACGGGCATGGGCGCCCGCGCCGCCCTGCACGCCGCGGGTCACCCCGCCGTCAACTCCGTACTGGCGCTGGCCCCTTGGCTGCCCGACCCCGGCGAGAGCGACGAGCGGCCCGACCCGGTGAAACAGCTCATCGGCCGGCAGGTCCTGCTGGTCCACGGCACCAACGACGAACGCACCGACCCCGATCTCTCCTACCGCTACGCCGAGCGCGCCAAGAAGGTCAACCGCGACACCTGCCGTTTCGAGGTGCACTCCGACGGCCACTCCCTGCACCAGCACCGCGCCGAAGTCCTCTCCCTGGCAGCCGATTTCATGCTCGGCTCACTCTTCGCCCGCGACTACGCCCGCCCCGTGAAGGACGCCCTGGCCGCACCCCCGCCGCTGGGCCTGCGCATGCCCCTGGCCGCGGGCTTCGGGGTGTCGCTGCGGCACTGAGGCACCGAGGCACGGAGGAACGGCGAGCCCAAGGCGCCGAGGGGGCGGTGTGACGAGGCAAGGACGGAGGGAGGCAATGCGGGAGTGGGGAGTAAGGCACCGAGGGAGTGACGCGGTAAGACGCCGAAGGACCGGAGCGCTGCCGTACCGGAGCACCGGCTGAACGCAGTGCCGTCCGCGAGCTGTTGCCCTCACCTGGGCAGCAGTTTCCCCCGCCGGCTCAGCAGGAACTTCTTGAATGCCGCGACCGGCGGGGCGTCGGGGTGGCCGGCCGGCCAGGCGACGCCGATCTCGCGGACCGCGCGCGGGGCCGTCACCGTGAGCTCGGCGACTCCGGGGCGCGGTACGGCGGGCGGCGGCAGCAGTGCCACGCCGAGACCGGCCGCGACCAGGCCGCGCAGCGTCTCGGCCTCCTCCCCCTCGAAGGCGATCCGCGGGGTGAAGCCCGCCTCGGCACACAGCGCGTCGGTGATCCGGCGCAGCCCGTAGCCGGGTTCGAGGGTGACGAACAGCTCGCCGGAGGCCTCGGCGAGCCGGACCCGCTTCCGGCCGGCCAGCGCATGGTCGTCCGGGACGACCAGGCGCAGCTTCTGCTCGTCGAGCCGGCGGGCGACCAGGTCCGGGTAGTCCGGGACCGGCGAGGTCAGGCACAGATCGAGGTCGCCGGCGCGCATCCGCTCGATCATGGCCTCGCCGTAGTTCTGGACGAGCTGGAAGCGGACGCGCGGGTGGTCGGCACGGAAGCTGCGGATCAGACCGGGCACGGTCTCCGGCCCGAGGGTGTGGAGAAAGCCGAAGGCCACCTTCCCGGCGGCGGGGTCGACATCGGCCCGTACGGACTCCGTTGCCCGCTCCAGATCCGTCAGCGCGCGCTCGGTGGAGGCGAGGAAGGCCCGGCCGGCCGGGGTGAGGGAGAGGGTGCGGCCATGGCGGGCGAAGAGGGCGACGCCGAGGTCGTCCTCCAGGCGGACGAGGGCGCGGCTGAGCGTCGGCTGCGGCATGCCGAGTTCCAGCGCGGCGCGGGTGACGTGTTCGTGCCGGGCGACGGCGGTGAACTGGGCGAGCCGCGGGGCGAGGACCACGGCCCAGGAATCGCCCCCGAGCTCGGCCGCCTCCCCCGCCTCCGCGCCGGCCCGCGGCGCTCCGGCAACATCTTTTCTGTTGCGACCTTGCAACAGCGGCCCTTGCGAGCTGGGATCATGTGTCACAGCATCGATTATGGCGTTTCCATGCATTGGACGCATGAAACGCGGCGGCCTACCTTCGAAGCATGCCTCCCGCTGATACCGGGGCGTCCGTCACCGACCGTGCGGCCGCCTCTCCCTCGTCTTCCACTGACACTTCTCTCTCCACCGCCGCCCCCGACCCCGAGTCGGACAAGCTGCGGCCGGGCGGCCCCGGCTACCGCCGGATGAGCTTCGCCCTCTTCGCCGCCGGAGTGGCGACCTTCGCCCTCCTCTACTCCACGCAGGCGCTGCTGCCCGCGATCTCCACCGACCTCGGGGTCAGCCCGGACCAGGCGAGCTGGACCGTGTCCGCGGCCACCTTCGGGCTGGCGCTCGGCGTGATCCCGCTGAGCGCGGTTTCCGAGCGCTTCGGCCGGCGCACGCTGATGACGGTCTCCCTCTCGGTCGCCGCGCTGATCGCCATGCTGGTGCCGTTCGCCCCGTCGCTCGGTGCGCTGATCGCACTGCGCGGCATCCAGGGTGTGGCGCTGGCCGGCCTGCCGGCGTCGGCGATGGCGTTTCTGGCCGAGGAGGTACGCGCCAAGGCGCTGGTGGCGGCCATCGGACTGTTCGTGGCGGGCAACAGCATCGGCGGGATGTCCGGCCGGATCGTGACCGGCTGGGTCGCCCAGGCGTGGGGCTGGCGGGCCGCGCTGGCGGCGGTGGGTGTGCTGGCCGTGGTGTGTGCGGTGACGTTCCGGCTGCTGGTCCCCAAGGCCCGGCATTTCGCGCCCCGTTCGGTCGGCCCGCGGGCGCTGGCCCGTACGCTCGGCGGCCACCTGGCCGATCCGCTGCTGCGCCGCCTCTACGCCATCGGCGGGCTGTTCATGACGGTCTTCGGCGCGGTCTACACGGTCATCGGCTACCGCCTGGTCGCCGAGCCGTTCAACCTCCCGCAGGGCATCGTCGGTTCGATCTTCGTGATCTACCTGGTCGGTACGGTCTCCTCGGCCGCGGCCGGCAAGCTGGTCGCCCGCACGGGCCGTCGCGGCGCCCTCTACCTGGCCGTCGGCACCACCTCCACGGGTCTGCTGCTCTCGCTCTCCGACTCCGTCTACGCGGTGCTGGCGGGCCTGGTCCTGATCACCGCCGGCTTCTTCGCGGGTCATGCGGTCGCCTCGTCCTCGGTCAGCCGCACCGCCAAGACGGCGCGCGCCCAGGCGTCGGCGCTGTACCAGTGCGCGTACTACGTCGGCAGCAGCCTGGGCGGTGCCCTCGGCGCCGCCGCCTTCCACGCCGTCGGCTGGGAGGGCACCGTCCTCCTGGGCCTGGCCGCGATGGTCGGCGCCGCCTCGATCACCCTCTACGCCACCCGCAAGGCCGTGGCCGAACGCCGCCTGCTCCACCTGGAGAAGGCCGCGTAACACCCCGCAGACCGAAGGGCCCGTCCCACCACCTGTCCTGGTGGGGCGGGCCCTTCGTCGTCAGGTAGTCAGCCGGCGGGGAAGAGTGCCGTGTCGACGGTGACCTCGAAGGGCGCGGGGAGGTGCATCTCATCGCCGTACTTCACCGTCTCGAGCACACGGTACAAACCGCCCGCCGGCTCCCCGTACAGCGTTGCGGTCGGCTTTCCGGAGTGCCAGGGATCCAGCAGCAGGTACAGGGGGACGCCCGCCGCGGCATAACCGTTCAGCTTCTCGATACGGTCATGATTCGCGTTGGAGCGAGTCGTGATCTCGACGATGAGCTGAGCCACATCAGCTGTCCGGCGCTCACGCGGGCGCGGCAGCAACTTCTTGGGGATGACCGCCAGATCCGGAACGAACAACCCGTGTCTGCCGGGGATGGTCAGCCCCTGGGTCTGGTAGATCCCCCAGTCCCGGGGGATGACGGTATACAGCAGGCGCTGAAGCTCGTCCGCGGTGTCGTTGTGGTCGCTCTCCGGCGGTGGTGCCACGGTGACGATCCCCTCGATGATCTCCACCTTGCAGCCCTCCGGAGCGTTCGTCCGCTCCCAGACCCTCAGTGCCTCTTCCCAGCCGGACTCATCGGCATGATGGGGGCGCTCAGCGATGACTGCTGCCATGGTGTGCTCCTCTATCGGTACGTCACCGATCCCAGCATGCCGAAAATGACCGGCGGCGGTCCACCGATCCCGTTCACCCGTACGGGAAAACCGCAGGTCAGGCGATACGTTTCACCGTCACCGGGAGTGGCGGGGAAGGCCGCTTCCGCGGGGCCGACGAGGACTCCGTCGTCCACCCCCTCCAGGGCGCAGGGGAAGCCCGGCTCCGGCCGGAGGACACGCCCCGTCGCCGGAGGACATGCCCGTAGCCGGAGGACACGCCCGTCCCCGGAGGGCACGCCCCATCGACCAGCGAGGCCGGCCGTCCCTGCGATGCGGTGGCGGCCGGCCTTCCTGGCCGGTGGCGGCGAGGACGATCTCGCGGATGGTGACATTCCGCGGCCGGCGATGGACATGAGCGATGGCCCCGGCCACGGCTGGGTGTCCTCGACCATCCGGGGCGCGAGCGCGCGGGCCGGCATGACGAGGGCGCGCAGGTTCACGGGCAGCGCGCGGTCGATCTGCTCGGGCGGGCAGTCGAGGAGACCGCCGGTGGCACAATGACCGTCATGTCCAAGGCCCCCGGAACCCGGCAGAGCATCATCGATGCCGTCCTGCGCATCATCGGTGAGGACGGCGTCGCCGGGGTCACCAACCGGCGGATCGCCAAGGAGGCCAAGGTCTCCCTCGGCTCGGTCACCTACCACTTCACGACCCAGCACGAGATGCTGCGGGAGAGCCTGCTGTACTTCGTCGCGGAGGAGACCCGGCGCTTCACCGAGCTCGCCGACCAGTGCGAGACCGACGGGATGGACATCGACCGGGCCTCCGCCACGGTCGGCCAGGTCGCCGGGTGCACCCAGACCGACAGCAGGTACATCGCACCCTTCGAGCTCTACGTCCAGGCCGGCCGCGACGAGCGGCTGCGCACCGCGGCCGCGCAGTGCTTCGCCGCGTACGACCAGCTGGCCGCCCGGATCCTCACCGGCCTCGGCGTACCCGACGCCGAGCGGCTGGCGGGCACTGCCGTCGCGCTGGTCTTCGGCCTGCAACTGCGCAGTCTGGCCACCGGCGCGCCGGCCGAAGAACTCGTCGACGCCCTGCTGCTGCTGGCGCGCGGGGCGCAGCACGCCTGACGCTCGCTTCGGCGCCGGTACCGGCGCCGACTCCGGCATCGGCATCGGCTCCGGGCCTGCCCGCGAGCCACCGGGCCGCGCACCGCATCACTGTGGACGCCGGCAGCGTGCAGGCAAGTGCCGGGCGAAGAAAGAGAGCACGTGGTGGCGCACCTCAGCCACCGAGGTGTCCGGGTCGATCGTGCCGACCAGTGCGACCCGGTCGGCTGCGCTCATCAGCCCCGCGGCCTGCAACTGGGGTGCCATGACGGCGTAGTCGGTGAACACCCAGTGCATGGCATGGTCGATCTGCCGTCGGCGGGTGCGTCCCCGCTGGTGGGCGAGCATGGCCGCCCAGGAGAGCTCCAGCGCCTGCTGGTCCGCTTCCTTGCCGTCGAAGCCCTCGCTTCCCAGCAGGAGCAACGGGCGGTCCACCCCGTAGCGTGCGACCGGGAACAGCTGCCCAGCTTTGCCGGGTGTCTGCGGGGTGTGGTCCAGATAGCCCTCCATGTTGACCGCCGCGTGGATGCGGCGGTCCTCGTACATCGCCTCGGCCGCGGTGGTGCCGCCTGCCGAGTGGCCGTAGATGCCCACCCGTCGCAGATCCAGCGCCCGGCCGAGGTCTTCCGGCACGGCGCGCCCCGTGGCGTCCGGGTTCCGTCCCACCGCCAGCACTGCCAACTGGTCGAGTACGAAACGGGCATCCGCGATCCGCGTTTCGATCATGGTCCGGAATTGGTCCGCATCCGTACGGGGGTCTCCCCGGAAGACGGTCTCGCGGACCTTTTCGTGCCGGTAGGCCGTGGTGAGGGGAAACTCGACCTCACTGCCGTCGCCAGGGTGATCAATGGTCACCACCGCATAGCCGTGACTGGCCAGTTCTTCGGCGATCCCGGTACCGAGGGTGCGCGGGTCACCACCTCCGGGGCTGTACAGCAGTACCGGCCGCCGGACGGTCTGCGCGGGCGCGTTCGTGTACGAATGCGTGACCGTTGCGGCCCAGTTGACGCCGGAGCTCGGCAGCCGGTGCACAGGGACGTCGATGTCGTGGAACGATTTCGCCGCGCCCGTGGTCATGTGCGGTGCGACCGAAAATCCGTGGACGGTGCGGGCCGGATAGAAGACGGTGACCATCAATTCCCGGACAGGGATCGCGGGGTCCCACGGATCGCGCCTGGAGCGGTCGACCAGATAGAGCGTGGTGACCCCGGTCCGGTGCGGGCCGGTCGGCGTCGGCAAGCGCATGGTCCGGGCGCCTGCGGCCCGCGCCCGTCTCTGTGCCTGTGCCCGTGCCTGCGCCTGCGCCTGCGCCTGCGCGACGCCACCACCGCCCGCGAACAGCAGCGCAGTTGCCAGCACGGCCGACCTGGTGACGGTGCGCCTTGGAATCATGCCTCTCCCCCTATATCTCTGTGCTCGTCGCCCTTGCGCCTTCCGGTAGCCCTTGAGGGAATGACGGGGACGCGTTCCGAATGCTGACGTCCTAGGGGGCGTGCGGGCGAGGGTTTAGGCCGCGTCCGAAACGATGGCGAAGCAGCGCTGGGGAGAGTAGTGATCCGGATACATTTCACGGCCGCCGACTTCGCACGGGTCCGGTTCGCGCCTCGTCCGGCACCCCTGCAAGAGCTGAACGCGGCACTGATGATGATGAGTCACCCCCACGACGAGCTGCTGTTCGGCCGCTGGAGACGACGGCTGCTCCAATCCCTGCCGGTGGCCGCTCTGCCGCTGGCGGATCTGGTCCCTGCGGCGAAGGCCCCCTGCTTCATCGACGAGTTCAGCGACACCCTGAAGGACGGGTTGGAGAGCGTCCGGGCCTCACGTCCGGACCTGGTCCGCTCCGAACTCGAGCGGGTGTACGCCCGGCGCATGTCCCTGGCTCCGCCGTGGATCCGCGATCTGCACCGAGGCGACGCCGACGCCTGGCGCCCCCTCCTCCGCGCCCAGCACGCGGCGTTCGAGACGGTGGTACGACCCGTGTGGTCGCTGGTGCAGGACTTGCATCAAGCGGAGTTCACCCGCCATGCGCTGACCGTGGCAGAGCACGGCATCGGCGCGGCCCTGACCCGGCTCGTCCCCGGCACCCGGCTTCACGAGGGCGTCTGGGCGCTCAAGGCGCCCGGCGAGCGGGACATCACACTGCGCGGACACGGCGTGGTCCTCGTCCCCACGTTCCACTGGACCGGCCACCCCCTCATCGCCCACCGGCCCGACAGCCCCCTGTTCCTGACCTACCCCGCAGGTCCCGGCCTGCCGCTCACGCCGGCCGGGGCGGGCGGCACGGACGACGCACTGGCCTCGGTGCTCGGACGGACCCGCCACGAGATTTTGCTGCTGCTCGCGGAGGAACACACCACCAGCGCGCTCGCCCGACGGCTGCGCGTCAGCAATGCCACCATCTCCGCCCAGACCACCGCGCTGCGCGACGCCGGCCTGATCACCACAGTCCGCGCCGGACGGGCGGTCCTGCACCAGCGCACCGCTCTGGGGAGCCTGCTGGTTCAGCGACGAACGCGGAGTGCGAGTGACTGACTGCCGCACACATCACCGGCCGCCTCGTCACCGGCCCCCTCATCACCGGCCCCCTCATCACCGGGCGATCTCGGCGTGCGGGGGTGGGAGGGTGGCGGGACGCCCGGCCCGCAGGACTCAGGCGCCCCGGCCGCCTCAGGCGATGCGCTCCAGCACCACAGGCGTGGCGGCGAAGGCCGCGTCCTCCGGGCCCACGAGGACGCCGCCGTCCAGTGCCTCCAGGGCGTAAGGGAACTTTTCGGGGGTGTCGGTGTGCAGGGTCAGCAGGGGCTGGCCGGCGGTGACCGTGTCGCCCGGCTTGGCGTGCAGTTCGATGCCCGCGCCTGCCTGGACCGGGTCCTCCTTGCGGGCGCGGCCGGCGCCCAGGCGCCAGGCGGCGAGGCCGACGGCGTAGGCGTCGAGGGTGGTGAGGGTGCCGGAGGAGGCAGCGGTGACGACATGCTGTTCGCGGGCCACGGGGAGGGCCGCGTCGGGGTCGCCGCCCTGGGCGCTGATCATGCGGCGCCAGTGGTCCATGGCGGAGCCGTCGGCGAGCGCCTTGGCCGGGTCGGCGTCCTTGAGCCCGGCCGCGTCGAGCATTTCGCGGGCGAGGGCGAGGGTCAGCTCGACGACGTCCTGGGGGCCGCCGCCGGCCAGTACCTCGACGGACTCGCGGACTTCGAGGGCGTTGCCGGCGGTCAGGCCGAGCGGGGTGGCCATGTCGGTCAGCAGCGCGACCGTCTTCACGCCGTGGTCGGTACCCAACTCGACCATCGTGGAGGCCAGTTCGCGGGCGTTGTCGAGGTCCTTCATGAAGGCGCCGGAGCCGACCTTGACGTCCAGCACGAGGGAGCCGGTGCCCTCGGCGATCTTCTTGGACATGATCGAGGACGCGATGAGCGGGATGGACTCGACGGTGCCGGTGACATCGCGGAGCGCGTAGAGCTTCTTGTCGGCGGGGGCCAGGCCGTCGCCTGCGGCGCAGATGACCGAGCCGACGTCGCGCAGGACGTCCAGCATCTCGGCGTTGGAGAGCGTCGCGCGCCAGCCGGGGATGGCTTCGAGCTTGTCGAGGGTGCCGCCGGTGTGGCCCAGGCCCCGGCCGGAGAGCTGCGGGACGGCCGCACCGCAGGCGGCGACGAGCGGGGCGAGCGGCAGCGTGATCTTGTCGCCGACGCCGCCGGTGGAGTGCTTGTCGGCGGTGGGGCGCGGCAGGGAGGAGAAGTCCATCCGCTCGCCGGAGGCGATCATGGCAGCGGTCCAGCGGGCGATCTCCGTGCGGTTCATACCGTTGAGGAAAATCGCCATCGCCAGCGACGACATCTGCTCATGAGCGACCTCACCGCGGGTGTAGGCGTCGATGACCCAGTCGATCTGATCGGGGGTCAGCTCACCGCGGTCGCGCTTGGTGCGGATGACGGAGATGGCGTCCATGAACGGTTCCTTTCGAACGGGTAGGTCCGTTCTACACGCATAGACGGCGGGGTGGCCAGGGGCGGCGGGTGGAGTGGGTGGTGCGTAGGGGGGTGGGGCGACCAGGGGGCGGGGGTGGGGTGGGCGATCTTTGGGGGGCACCGACGAAAGCCGCTCCGGGCGAAGGGTGTGTGAACGAGCCATCATCGCCCGGAGCGGCCGCAGGGGTGCGGAGAGAGCGGTCGGTACCGCTACCGCCGGCTCACGCCTGATCGCCGACGCTTCCTCCGCTCAGCAGCGCAGCCGCGACCACTCGTCCGCAGACCGCACCCGGCTCATCCGAACGCCTCCGCCGGAAGCCGTGGCCTGTCGCCGCCCTCGTCGTCCGGTGCATTGTCCCCATCGGAACCGTCCTCGTCCGGCACGGGCAGGCGCGCGCCCCTGCTCTCCGCGACCCGGCGTACGTTGGCGAGGGAGGCGGCCAATTCCACGGCCAGCAGGTGGATTTCACCGGGTGTCCACGCCCGGCCCGCCAGGATGCGGTGCGCCTCTTCGCCGAGTTCAGCTGCGGAGTCGAGCTGCGCCTCCTCCATCTCGTCAGCCAGCCGGGACACGTAGCCGGTCCCGTCACCTGCCAGGAAGCACGGCTTCCCGTCCGGACTCGACCAGGGCAGGAGGCGAGGGGTATCGGTTGGACTCATCGGCCTGCCGCCTCCAGGCCGTTCAGCCAGCGCGGGGCGGCGTCAGTGCCGTATGTCGCAAACAACTGAACCCGTCGCCGCCCGTATTCCAGCCGTCGCTTCTGCCGCTCCTCCGGCGTGAGGGCGTACGGCCGGATAAGGGCCGCGTCCTCGCCCCGCAACGGCCTCTCCCCTCCGCCGGTCACACGGGCAAACACGGGGGTGGGCGGGTCCTCACACGTCACGGTGGGCAGACAGCCGAAGGACCGGTGCCGCCCTCGTGCGGGTAGTAAAAGCCGCAGCAGCGATTCGAAGATCCTGGCGATAGTCTTCGCCATGTCGTCAACCTCCCAGGGTTGATGGCCACGCCCCCGGGCCGTCGCCACGGTCGCGGGGGTCTGTCGTATTCGTCTGGTCATGATTCAGCGAAAGACGGCATGGGCCCATATCCAAGCGGTAATCTCACGGTGGGATGACTCTTCATCCCACCGCGATACCGGGGAGGATCATGCCGACGGCACTCGTACCGATCGAATTACCCGAGTGGGCATGGCAACGGGCCGAAATCCGCGAAGCCCTACGAGATCGCAACATGGGTGCAGTGTTCCGCCGCGTCCAGCAATATGGCGGGGCCAGCCAGTCAAGGATTGCCACAGCGGTAGCCATGACACAGGCTCGGGTGAACGAGGTCATCAACGGACGGCGAGAGATCACGCGCCTTGACGTATTCGAGCGGATCGCGGACGGGCTCAACATGCCTGACTCCGCCCGGCATTTGCTCGGCCTAGCGTCAGCGCGCGATGCCCGCAGCGGCGGGCAGGCGTTCGATCTGTCCGCCTTTCCAGAAGTCGTCCGGGTGTACGCCACTCAGGCCGCCGCATCCCAAGACATTCGACAACTTGCCACGACGGCTCGACAGGTCGATGTCCTTGCCGTACGCGGCCTTGGCCTTATCGGCCTGAAGGATTCCCTGCTTCGGCCATCACTTACTCGACTGGAAGGGCAGACATCGCAACTTCGCGTGTTGCTGCTTGATCCTGAATCGACCGCCCTTACCGTCCGCGCGGCAGAAATCGGGGAATCAGCTGAATCGCTCTCCGGAGGCATCAAACTGGCCGAGGCTCGATTGCGCGAGCTGTCGAGCAATTGCGACCTTCAAGTATACCGCTACCAAATTCGCCCAACATGGCGCATTATCAGGCTGGACGAGACGCTGTTTGTCTCAGCCTTCGATTCCGGCTGGGAAGGCCACGAATCGGCTACGTACAAGATTATGGAGACTCCACACGGCCCGCTGCATCGAGGGTTTCAGCGAATGTTCGCCTCCATGATTGAAACGGCAGTCCGTACCGTTTGAACGGAGGATCGTGCATTGATCGAGGCAGAGGTAAAGGCGCGAGTACACGACCCTGAGTACGTCATGGGGCAGCTTGAACGCATGACGGAGGGGCAGGTCGAGGTCTATCAGGACACCTACTATGACGACCGGTCGGGAAGTCTCGACGCGCGAGATCAAGAATTGAGGGTCCGCACGATTCACGGGCCCACCTCGACACGCTCCGTTCTTACATACAAGGGCACCCGGATCGATCCGGAGTCCGGATCGAAACCGGAACACGAGACGCCTGTGGACAACCCGGAGGCCGTTCATGCCATGTTGCGCGGACTTGGGTACGTGCCAGCTCTTACATTCCAGAAGCAGTGCAGGAACTACGAGTTCACGACTCGTGGGCGCAGCATGCTCGCCACGTTGGTCCAGGTTCCGGAGGTCGACGGAACCTTCCTGGAAGTAGAGACCATGGTTCCGGAAGAGAAGGAACTCTCATCAGCGCTTGACGATGTCCGATCTGTCATGAGTGAACTCGGCATTGGCGCAGACGACTTCACGACAGAGCTCTACACAGACGCTGTAGCGGCCCGGCGTGCCAGCAAGGAAGCCTCACTTGACCACGCCAGAAACGATCACCGTTGAGCCCTTGGACGGCCCCGCCGCCGCGCGATCCGAGGCGGCATTCAGGCTCGTCTACGCCGAGGTCTTCGCTGAGGAACCGTACGAGGAAACCCCGGAATCGGTGGAGGCCACCTTTCGTCGATTTCGCTCTCAGGTCCGGAAGGCCACCTTCCGTGGCGCCTTGGCCCGTACTGCGGACGGCGAACCGGTCGGCATCGCCTACGGCTATCCGCTCAGTTCCTATACCGGTTGGTGGGACCGGCTGATTACTCCCGTCTCGGATGAACTCAGACGAGAGAATGGCCAACGTACCTTCGGCCTTATGGAGTTTGCGGTGCGGGCGCCCTGGCGTCTGCTCGGGGTGGGCAGGCGGCTGCACGAGACGCTACTCGCGGAAGGCAACGAAGAGCGCGTACTACTGAATGCGCTACCGGAAGCCGAGGCAGCTCAAGCGGCCTATCGATCCTGGGGATACCGCAAGGTGGGTGAGGCTCACCCCTGGGAAAGCGCGCCTCTCCATGACGTGATGGTCCGGCAGCTCCGTTAAGCGGGCGCGCGCTGCTGTGCATGAGTAGCCCCCGCCGAAGCAAGCCGCCCATGCGCCACTCAGCTCAACCACCCGCACCCCGGCTGCGACCCGTCAGAGACGACCGAATGCGCCAGTTTCACCGCCACTTCGCCCGTTTTCCGTGTGGGAGAGCCACCGCGCCGGAGCAGGGACCGGAGGCCTTCGAGCGCCCTACAGAGCATGTCCATGTCATATAATCTATGCCCAAACCACCTCATTCGACGCCATTCACCCCCTTTCGATGCCCGCATTGGGGCCTAATATTCGGATTAGTGGTGATTTGCCGAGATGTGAATACAGATGAATTCGAAACGTGAATTAGTCAATTCAGGTAGTGACGTGGATCACTTGACACATTCATCGAATAGGTCTTCACTTTCCACGGCAGTCGAAATGAATGCCGGGAATTCTTACCGGCATCGACATCTTCTGCCGTCGAATAAGTATCGCGTTCACCACACAAATGGAGGCGCTCATGAAACTCGTTCGCATCGTCAAGAAGTTCCGTCCGGAAAAGAGCCTCAAGGCATACGCCTGGTACGGCTGGATTTAATGAGATAGATTCCCTGCCGGGCTCGCGTCGGTCAGGAATTCTGGCCGGCGCGAGCTGCCTACCCACGGAGTTCAGCCATGCCTATGCACCGCGTCGGCGAGAGCGGTCGGGTCATCGAGTTCGCGCCGAGAATCGACGAACTGTTAAGCCGTTATCGTGGTGCGTCGCTTTTTCGTCTGGAGCCCGACACGATCGGGGTATCCGGCGCCGAGCTGATGGACCGCTTACTCCGCAGCAGGCCGGCCAACGCGGAGGAGAGGCCCACCTTCAAACCCGTCCAGGGGCGGCTCGTTACCCGTACGGATGCGTCCACCTTTATGCAAGCCGTGGGCTCGGACGTGCGGAACGCGCTGCAGCGTCCCCTCGATGAGGCGGTCGACCTGACCGGCCGGTGGCCGCATGTGGCGCATGTTTACCTGCGGAATCTCGTTTTCGGGAACGAACGTCTGCGGTTCCGGGTTCTGGTCGACCGCAGGCTGGAGTTGACACCGAAACTGACCTGGTCGGCCGTCGCCTCCGGGGCCGCTTTGCTGGGCAGGCCCGGGCAGGACGTGCCGCTGTCGAAACTTGCCGCTCTCGTGCTCGATTCCACGACCTACAGTGACCGGCGCTATGCGATGTACCTGTATCGGCGGGTGGCAGCACCGGTGTGCTTCACCGTGTCCGCGCTGGTCACCAACGCCCTGTGGCTCGGAGCTCCGTTCAGCGATGACGTATCGAATCGGAACATCCTCCTTGAGGCACTCCGACTGCTTCCCCCCTCATGGAACATCTTGCGAATGGCTTCTCCGGAGTTCTCGGACGTGGACGCACGGATCGGCCCGAAAGACGATGTCCTGTTGCTTCCCCTGCTGAGCCACCGCGACCCCAAGCTCTGGGACGAGCCCGACGCGTTTCATCCCGACCGCTGGGAAGAGCTGGACGGAGACAACCACCCCGGATATCTCCCCTTCGGCCACGTAAGCGAACGATGCTGGGGCCGGCATATGGTCCTGCCCCTGGCCGAACGGCTCCTGGACATCGTGCGACGGGACGGCCTGGTGGTGAGTCCGGGCCAGACCAGGGGGAAGGTCGAACTCGACGGATTGCTCGAAGTGTCCGAAGTGCGGATGACTCGACCGATGGCTCGACCGTGACGGCCTGACCATTCGTCCCGCCTGAACGGAGTGGACGTGCGGGAGGGACTCGGGTGTTCCGCTGCACCCACCGCTCCCCGTCACCCCCGCAAATGCCCCGGCCCGAACGCGTCCGGAAGCAGCTCCGACAGCGGGCGGATGCCGGCCGCCGTGTCGACAAGAAGCCCCGGGCCGCCGTGTTCCCACAGGAGTTGGCGGCAGCGGCCGCAGGGGACGAGGAGGTCGCCCGCTCCGTCCACGCAGGTGAAGGCGGTCAGACGGGGTGCCGGTCCGTCGCTGGTGGCCCGGCCCGCGAACAGTTCTGAGACCAGGCCGCATTCGGCGCACAGGGCGAGGCCGTAGGAGGCGTTTTCGACGTTGCAGGCGGCGATCGTGCGGCCGTCGTCCACGAGGGCGGCGGCGCCGACGGGGTAGCCGGAATAAGGGGCGTAGGCCCGGGACATCGCGTCCCGGGCCTGCGCGCGCAGTGCGGTCCAGTCGACCGGCACCGGTGGTGTCATGTTCCCTGTCCTCGGCGGTAGGGCCTGCCGTTCGCCTTCGGGGGCCGCAACCGCTGGGCGGAGAGGGCGAGGACGAGCAGAGTGGCGATGTACGGGCTCGCCTCGACCAGTTCGAGCGGAACGGTGTCGGCCAGGAAGTACCAGCCTATGAGGACGACGGCGGCCACCGCCGACAATGCGGCCTGAGTGCGCTTGGCGGCGCGCAGCTTCAGCAGCGCGATCACCGCGAGCAGGGCCGCCAGGCCCAGCAGCAGGGCGTGGACGGTCGGGCCGCCGCTGCGCAGCTGCATGGCGTCCATGAAGCCGAACAGGCCCGCGCCCATCGCGACGCCGCCCGGCCGCCAGTTGCCGAAGATCATCGTGGCGAGGCCGATGTAGCCGCGGCCGCCGGTCTGGCCGTCCTGGTAGAAGTGCACCCCGATGGAGAGGAAGGCACCGCCGAGGCCGGCCAGGGCGCCGGAGACCAGGACCGCCGCGTACTTGTACGAGTAGACGTTGACGCCCAGGGACTCGGCCGAGATCGGTGCCTCGCCGCAGGAGCGCAGCCGCAGGCCGAAGGACGAGCGCCACAGCACGAAGAAGGTGCCGACGAACAGCGCGATCGTCAGCAGCGTCAGCCAGGAGACGTTGGTCACCGCGGCGCCGAGGATGCCGGCGAGGTCGGAGACCAGGAACCAGTGGTGCGCCTCCAGAGAGCTCAGCGCGTCCGACAGGCCGGGGACGGTGAAGCTCGGCATGTCGGGCATCGGCGGGGACTGCTTGTCGTTGCCGCCGGCGGCCATCGCCGCGCTGCCCTCCTGGCCGAACCACAGGGTGGCCAGGTACTGGGTGGCGCCGAGCGCCAGGATGTTGACCGCGACACCGGAGACGATGTGGTCGACGCCGAAGGTGACGGTGGCGACGGCGTGGATCAGGCCGCCGAGCGCACCGCCGACGATGCCGGCCAGCGCCGCCGCCCAGGGGCCGTGCTCCCAGCCGATCCAGCCGGCCGCGAACGAGCCGAGCATCATCATGCCTTCGAGGCCGATGTTGACCACGCCGGCCCGCTCGGACCACAGGCCGCCCAGACCCGCCAGGCCGATCGGCACGGCGGCGCTCAGCGCGGCGCCGAACTGGCCGGTGGAGGTGAGGTCAGCGGTGCCGGTGACGGCCCGCAGGACGGAGAGCGCGACCAGCGCGCCGGCGATGATCAGCAGGATCCAGGGGTAGGTCAGCTTGCGCCGCCCGCCCTTCTGGGGGACCGCGAGCTTCGTCGCGGTCTTGAGGTCCGTACTCACGCCGACACCTCCGGCTTGTCGCTCTTGTCAGACTTGTCGGCGTTGGTGGTGCGGGACAGGGCGGCCAGCTCCTCGCCGACCTTGCGCTGCTGCAGCCGCAGCCCGTAGCGGCGCACGACCTCGTAGGCGATGACCACGCAGAGCACGATGACGCCCTGGATGACGCCGACGATCTCCTGCGCGTAGCCCTCGAACTCCAGCCGGGAGCCGGTGCGGTCGAGGAACGCCCACAGCAGGGCGCCGAAGGCCATCCCGGCGGGGTGGTTGCGGCCGAGCAGGGCGATGGCGATACCGGTGAAGCCGATGCCGGCCGGGAAGTCCGTGCCGTACTGGAAGGACTCGCCGAGCAGGGTGGGCATGCCGACCAGGCCGGCCGCGGCACCCGACAGCAGCATGCTGCTGACGACCATGCGCTTGACGCTGACACCGCTGGCCTCGGCGGCCGGCTCGGAGGCGCCCACGGCGCGCAGGTCGAAGCCGAAGCGGGTGCGGTTGATGCCGAACCAGTACAGCGCGCCGGCCAGCACCGCGATCACCACGAAGCCGTAGACCGGCTTGGGGTGGGTCGGGAAGGAGAAGAAGTGGCTGGATTCCGGGAGGAACTTGGTGTGCAGGAGGTTGCCGTCCTTGATGGCGAGGCGGCCGTCCTGCAGGAAGTAGCCGATGACCGAGGCGGCGATGGCGTTCAGCATGATCGTGGTGATCACTTCGCTGACGCCGCGGGTGGTCTTCAGCAGACCCGCGATGCCCGACCAGATCGCGCCCACGAGCATCGCGATGACGATGAGCAGGATGATCTGGAGCGCGCCGGGCAGCGCGATGGCCCCGCCCACCGCGGCGGCCGCGAAGGCCGCCAGGCGGTACTGGCCGTCGACGCCGATGTTGAAGAGGTTCATGCGGAAGCCGATGGCGACCGCCAGCGCCGAAAGGTAGTACGGCACCGCCTTGTTGATGATCCAGACCTGGCTGTCGCTGTAGTGGCCGTAGTCGGCCATGATCCCGTAGGCCCGGAAGGGGTTCTCGCCGGAGGCGAGGAAGACCAGGGACGAGATCACTATCGCGGCGACGATGGCCAGGACGGGCGCGGCGATCGCGAGGATCACCTTGTCTCGGGTGGCGCTCCTGGCGATGGCGTCCACGGCGGGGTTCTTGGCGGGGCCCTTGGCGGGGCTGTTCGCGGACGTGCTCACTTCTGCTCACCGCCCTGTTCGCCGGCGCCGTTCGACGCATCGTCCTGGGACGCGCCGTCTTCCGGCGCGCCGTCTTCCGACGCGGTGAGGTGGCCGCTGGCGGCACCGGTCATGGCGGAGCCCAACTCCTCCGGGGTGATGACGGCGGGGTCCGCGTCCGCGACCAGCCGGCCCCGGTACATCACCCGCAGGGTGTCGGACAGCCCGATCAGCTCGTCCAGGTCGGCAGAGATCAGCAGCACCGCCAGGCCCTCGCGCCGCGCCTCGCGGATCTGTTCCCAGATCTGCGCCTGCGCGCCGACGTCGACGCCGCGGGTGGGGTGGGCAGCGATCAGCAGCTTGGGCCGGTGGCTCATCTCGCGGCCGACGATCAGCTTCTGCTGGTTGCCGCCGGAGAGCGAGGACGCGGTGACCTCGATGCCGGGGGTGCGCACGTCGTACTCGGCGACGATGCGCGCGGTGTCCTTGCGGGCACCGGCCAGGTCGAGCAGCCTGCCCTTGCTGTTGGGCCGCTCGGTGACATGGCCCAGGATGCGGTTCTCCCACAGCGGGGCTTCCAGCAGCAGGCCGTGGCGGTGGCGGTCCTCGGGGATGTAGCCGACGCCGCCCTCACGCCGGGCGCGGGTGGAGGCCCCGGACAGGTCGTTGCCGTCCAGGACGACGGTGCCGTGGTCGGGGGTGCGGGTGCCCATGACGGCCTCGACGAGCTCGGCCTGGCCGTTGCCCTCGACACCGGCGACGCCCAGCACCTCGCCCTTGTGGATGGTGAAGGAGATGCCGTCCAGAACGGTGCGGACCACGCCGTCGGAGTCGGTCGCGGAGAGGCGGAGATCGCGTACACGCAGCATCTCCTCGTCCGTGACGGTCGACTCGCGGGTCTCCGGGGACGGCAGTTCGCTGCCGACCATCAGCTCGGCGAGCTGCTTGGGCGTGGTCGCGGACGGCTCGACCGACGCCACGGTCGTGCCGCGGCGTATGACGGTGATGTCGTCGGCGACCGACAGCACCTCGCCCAGCTTGTGCGAGATGAAGATGACGGTCAGGCCCTCGGACTTGAGCTCGCGCAGGTTGTCGAAGAGCGCGTCGACCTCCTGCGGGACCAGGACGGCGGTCGGCTCGTCGAGGATGAGGGTGCGGGCGCCGCGGTAGAGGACCTTGAGGATCTCCACCCGCTGGCGGTCGGCGACACCCAGGTCCTCGACCAGCACGTCCGGCCGGATGTGGAGCCCGTAGGCCTCGGAGAGCTCCGCTATCTTCGCGCGGGCGCCGGCGCCTATGCCGTGCAGCTTCTCCGCGCCGAGGACGGTGTTCTCCAGGACGGTGAGGTTGTCGGCCAGCATGAAGTGCTGGTGGACCATGCCGATGCCGCGGGCGATGGCGTCGCCCGGCGTGTGCAGGGTGACCTGCTCGCCGTCCAGCTCGATGGTGCCCTCGTCCGGCTTCTGCATGCCGTAGAGGATCTTCATCAGGGTGGACTTGCCGGCCCCGTTCTCGCCGCAGAGGGCGTGGACGGTACCGCGGCGCACGGTGAGGTGGATGTCGTGGTTGGCCACGACGCCGGGGAACCTTTTGGTGATTCCGCGGAGTTCTACAGCGGGGGCGTCCGGGACGGCCCGGCCACTGCTCGTGGATGCTGCGTTGATGGCGCACTCCCCTCGGGGATGACGGTGCGGAAAGGACGAGGAACAAGAAAGCGGGACCGGAAGGTCACCGGGGGACGCGGGGACCGGCCCCCGGGCCGGCACTGCGGGCGCCCCGGGGTGGACCGTCGTCCCTGGCTGCGACGCCTGGCTACAGCGCCCGGCTACGGCGTCTGACTACGGCGTCTCCTTGACCTTCACCTTGCCCTCGATGATCTTCTTCCGGGCCGCGTCGATCTGCGGCTGGATGTCCTTGATGAAGCCGCCCGAGGTGGCGAGCGAAACGCCCTTGTGCTTGAGGTCGTAGGCGTGGATGCCGGTCAGCGGCTTGTGGTCCTCGTAGCTCTTGATCAGGTCGAAGACGGCCACATCGACGTTCTTCACGACCGAGGTCAGGATGTGGTTCTTGTACTTCGCCAGACCGGGCTGCTGGTACTGGTCGGAGTCCACACCGATCCCCCAGACGCCCTTGTGCCTGCTGATCTCCTCGATCGATCCGGCGCCCGACTGCCCGGCCGCCGTGTAGATCACGTCGATCCCGCTGTCGGTCATGCCCGCGGCCTTGGCCTTGGCGGCGGCCGGGTCGTTGAAGCCCTTGTCGTTGTTCGGGTACAGGTACTGCGAGACGACCTTGGCCTTCGGGTCGGTGTCGCGTACGCCCTGCTCGAAGCCGGCCTGGAACTTCTGGATCAGCGCGTTGTTCACGCCACCGATGAAGCCCACCTTGTGGGTCTTGCTCTTCAGCGCCGCGGCGACGCCGGCCAGGTAGGAGCCCTCGTGCTCGGCGAAGACCATGGCATCGACGTTTTTGCCCTGCGGCACGGCGTCCACGACACCGAAGGTGGTGTCGGGGAAGTCCTTGGCGACGTTCTGTACGGACTGGCTGTAGGCGAAGCCGACGCCGATGACCGGGTTGTAGCCGGCCTCGGCAAAGGACGAGAGCCGCTGCTCGCGGTCCGCCTCGGTCTCACCGTTCTTGGCGGTGAGCATCTTGGCCTTGACGCCCAGCTGCTTCTGGGCGTTCTCGACACCGCGGGCGGCCGCCTCGTTGAACGAGTGGTCGTCCCGGCCGCCGATGTCGAAGGCCAGTCCGACGCCCGCGTGCTTGGCGCGATTGGCCTCGGCGAAGCTCTGTCCGCACGCGGTGGCGGTGAACGCGAGACAGGTGGTGGCGGTAGCCGCGGCGGCAATCCTGATGACCCGACGCACGGGGCCTTCCCTTCGCTCTAAGCGCCCCCTTTGGCGCTGGCTTGTCGGAGATTAACGCGCGTAGACCTGGCGCAAAACCCTCCACTGCGTGGACGTTATCGATTCGAGGCGTAGGGCCCCTCGGCGAAACCGGGCGGCCGATATGCGAAGCCCGTCCCGGCTCGCGGCCGGAACGGGGTGATATGCGCGCTTTTCGGTCATTGACCGTTATATGAGTTCGATCTTGACTGTCGCGACAGACCAGGCGGCGCCGGCAGGCTTCGGCATGCCCTGCGGACGCCTCCCCGCCGCCTCGCCAGAGGACAATCCCGACGCCCACTCCAGCATCCTCGCTACGTGTTCCAATAGCAGCCCGAGGTGGGGATCGGGCTGGATCAGGAGGGTCGGCAGTCCGGCCGCGGTCCGCCGTGCGGCCCACTCATGATCGAGGTGAGTGAAGTCGTCGTCGATCCACGCGACGGAAGCCTCCTTCGCCCAGACCGCCACATGGTCCCGTTTCCACAGGTAGCCATGGGGGTGGCTGGTGGTGATCCGGGGGCGCGGCAGGTCGATGTACGGGAAGGCCGGGATCCCGAGCAGCGGGCCGATCATGGTGGCTGCGTCCTGGCGCCAGCTGGTGCACCACACCGGGGTGACCAGGCCGCAGCGGGCCACCTCCATGAGGAGGGGGCCATGGGCGGGGTCGAGCCAGATGGTGACCGGGTCGTCGGGGTTGCGGCCCGTCGGGACGACGTCGTGGCGGACATGGGTTGGCGGGGTGCCTCCATCCTTCGTGGGGAAGGGGATGAAGACGCCGTCGATGTCCAGTAAGAGGTAGGCAGTGCGCATTGGTTCCTCCGTGGAGGGCGACAGGAGCATGCGGTTCAGGTCCTGCGGGCGGTGATCAGCAGAGTGGTCGGCCGGCAGCCGGGACGGACAACGCCCAACTCGTGGCTGGTGGTGATCTCGAGGCCTGCGTGAGTCAGGTGTCGGGACCAGCGCTGGGAATCGAACTCCCAGCGGGCGATGGGGAGTCGGGTGAGATCGGGCAGAGTGACGAAGTCTTGACAGGGGCGGTCATCCGCCGAGGGGTGGCGGCCGGAGCGGCGCGGATGGGGAACGGAGAACGCCAGGGTGCCCCGGGGAGCCAGCTTCCTGACGATGGCGGGGAGCAGGAGCTCGGGGGCAACGAGACCGATGGCACCGAAGACCGAGTAGATCGCGTCATACGTCTCGTCGGTGGCTTGGAGATAGTGAAGGGCGTGGCCGGCGACGAACCTGGCACCGGCCAGTCGGCCGTAGTGGGAGCGTGCCCGGCGGATCTGCAGCCCTACGAGGTCGACGCCGGTGACTGTTGCACCGCGGTGGACCGCCACATGAGCGACGTTGTGACCAGGGCCACAGCCGAGTTCCAGTACGTGTCTGCCGCGCAGGTCAGGACCGAGCAGGTTGGCGTCGGGGCCTTGGCCCAGGCGAGTGCCCCACTCCATGCGGGCCGGCACGGCCAGGGCTTCGGCCAGTTCGGCCGAGGTGCGCTGGAGGGCGTGGAGGTGCCAGGGCGAGGCTTGGGCGAGCATCAGATGTCCAGGAGGTGGAGAACGTCGGCGAGGTGGCGGCGTACGACCTTGATGTAGCCGGGATCGGTGGCGGGATCGTTGATCCAGCGAATCGCCTGCTCCATGAACCACTCGACGGCCCACATGCGATGCCAGCCCAGTGCCCATGCCTCCGCGGTGAGGCCGCCTCGCGCGGCAAGTGCGTCCGGGGCTGCGCCTTCGACGACGCACTGCTCCATGAAAACGCGCAGGCGTACCGGGTCGGGGGTGTCGAGGGTGCCGTGCCAGCTGGCGAGGTCGAGCAGGCCTGGACCGGTGAAGGCACGGGCGAAGTCGAGCAACCGCCAGCCAGTGGCGCCGATGTGAAGGCTGGTGGGGTGGAACTCGGAGTGCACCCAGCCGAAGGGCTCCAGCATTGCCCCCTGAGCGCGGGCACCTGCGGCCCCGGCGACTTGCTCGAGAGCCTGCTCGATGTCGTCCGTGTCCTGCCAGCGGTCGGTCTTACGGAGTTGCGCGAGGTGGTCCAGCGCCCGGCGCGGCAAGGCCCCCAATGCCCCTTCATCGATCACGGGCAGCGCAGATGCCGTGTGTGCCCTGTGCAGCACGACCGCGGCGGCCGCTGCATCGAGATCGTCCGCCTCGCGTACCGGTGTACCGAGGTCTTCCAGAAGCATGCCGAGCCGCCCGTCGTGTACGGCGGAGGCACGGACTGTTGGTACTGGGATTCCGTGGGTGTGTGCGAGTCGAAGGACCTGGTCCTCACAGGCGAAGGGCTGGTTGGCGTACTTGAAGATGGCCGTGGTGCCATCGGGGAACGTCACCCGCTCGACGCCGGACATGGACCACACCCGTACTTCTTCTCGCACGGGCATCTGTTGGCCGACGAGCAGGCGCAGGTCGGTGAGGAGTGCGGCGGTGGGGGTCTCTTTCACGGGGATCTCCGGTGGGGATCGCGGTATCCGGGGCGGGCCGAGTCGAGCCGGACCGCCCCGAAGCCGTACAGGTTGGTGCGGGGCGTGCGGGGCTACGCGGCGTCGGTCATCCGGTGCGCGTAGACCTGGTCGATCCAGCCGGCCTTGAACCGAGCCAGATCGTTACGGAAGGCGGCCATCGACGCGCCGTAGGGCGCGACCACGCCGCCGGACTGGTCCGGCACGGACTGGCAGCCGTGGACAAGGCGTCCGCCGAGAGCGGCGTGCGCCTTGATGGCCTCGATGCGGCGGTGCTCGTTGAACCAGCCGCCGTGGTAGACCTCGTCGAGCATTCCGCCGGTCTCGTCATCCAGGTCGAAGACGACGGAGGTGGCAGCGGGGAAGAACCAGCAGGGCCCGACGTTGGAGATGTGCCCGTCCAGCTCCACCTTGTTCAGCGCCATCAGGGTCGCCGCCTCCCGCAGCATCCGCAGATGATCGGCAGTGATCTGCGGCAGGCCGAGACCGGTCAGATGCTCCTCGCGGAACAGATACGCATACACCTCGTACGCGATGCCCAGGACGCGGGCCGCATCCGTGGTGGGCTCGGCATGCGTCTTGATGAAGCCGAGTGCAAGCTGTTCAACCGCACTCTCCGTGGTTTCGTTCTCCTCCAGGAGCTGGGTGCGTACCAGCTCCCAGTCGGCCACTAGCCAGCTGTTGGACTCGAAGCGGAAGAAGTACTGGACGGGGTCGATGCTGATGCGCCGACCGTCGACCTGGATGCCGGGCAGGCGGCTCCAGCGCGGGTCGAACGCCTCGGGTAGCTCGACCGTGATGGCCGTGGTGTCGATCGTGGTCACCGGTTTCTCCGTCTCTCATTGGTGCACGCGGGCACAGGAATGCCCGAGCCCCGTGCGGGACGTAAGGATCTGAGGCCACCCGGACCAAGAGGGAGCCTGGTTCACGGTGGGATGCCGTTCCCGGGTGGTTGCTGGTAAGTGAACCGCCGGCTACGCACAGTGGGTACGGTAAGGAGCACGCCGAGCGGTATACGCGGTTTACAGCTCGTGATCGGGGGAGGTCGTGACAGCGCCCAGAGGACCCAACTCGCGGCTACGCGACACGATCGCTGCAGCCAGATGCACGTACGAGGCACTAGCCAAAGACTTACGCCGTGTCGCGGCGGAGAACGGCGAACTGCTACAGACCAACAAGTCGGCCATCTCCCACTGGGTCAACGGCACCCGCCAGCCCACCGGCCAGAGCGCCACATACTTGGCCGAGGCGCTGTCCCGCCGTTCGGGGCGCACCATCACGCCGTCCGACATCGGCCTCCAACGTCCCGAAGGCTCCGAGACAACGAGCATCGATCCCGTGGTCATAGCCACCGAATTGGGTCGAGCAGATGTGGAACGCCGCCGATTCCTCGCTGTCGCCGCCTTCAGCAGCGCCGGTGTCGCCATGCCTCTTGGCCACGACCACGAGGCCACCGCCCGCATGCTCCGCGCCCGTACCGGTCGCACCACCGTCGGTGCCGAGGATGTTGATGTCGTACGCCAGATCACCGCCTCGTTCAGCGCGGCCGATGAGCGCCTTGGCGGCGGTCACGGCCTGACCACCGTCACCGCCTACCTCGCGGACACCGCCGCCCCCATGCTGCGGGCACGCTTCTCGTCCGAGCCTCTGCGACGGGCTGCCTTCGGCGCGGTCGCCGAACTCGCCTACCTCGCCGGTTGGAAGCATCACGACCTCGGCCACGAAGGCGCCGCCCAGCGCTACTACCAAGTCGGCTACCAATTGGCCTGTGAAGCAGACCCGCGCGGCCACGCCGCTTGGATGATGCGCGCCCTCGCCCATCAGGCCCTCAGCCTCAAGCAGCCTCACCACTGCGTCGATCTCGTCGAGAACGCCTTGTCCCGGGGGCTCGGCTACGTGGACGGGCGAACCGAAGCGCTGCTTCATATCACCCACGCCCGTGCGTACGCCGCCACCGGCGAGAACTCCCAGGCCGCCCGTGCCCTCCTCGCTGCCGAGGACGCGCTGATCCGCGAAGACGGTCCCCAGTCCAGCTTCTCCCTGGTGAGCGGGCCCGCCGCCGGCACCGTGGCCAGCCACACCGCCCGCACTCTGACCGACCTCGCCGACCACATCGGCACCGAGCAGCAGCATCGCGATGCCCTCACCCGCTGGGACCCCGTGAAGTACAAGCGCGTCCACGCTCTCACCCACGCCGACCTCGGCGACAGCCTCGCCGCCCAAGCCCGTGCCGACGAAGCCATCGCCGCTTGGACTCAGGCAGTGACTCTTATGGCAGGCATGACCTCGGACCGCACCCGCAAGGCGATCTCCTCCATCAGACCCACGCTCGTGGTCTATCAGCGGCGCAAAGTTCCCGGTGCCACCGAACTCGCCCGCCGCGTAAGCGAGGCACTGATCTAGCATGCCGATCAACCTGGCCGACGAAGGGACCCTCGTGGTTCAGCCCAAGACCGACCCCAGCCCCCGAGCACTCAAGCCCGCACTCGAATCCATGACGCTCCTGGTCGCGGCCGTCATCGTCCACGACAAGGAGACCGATCGGGTCGTCCTCCTGCAGCGCAGCGAGCAGGCCAAGTTCGCCCGGGGGATGTGGGACCTCCCCGTCGGCAAGAGTGAGCCCGGCGAGCCGATCACGGATACGGCCGTGCGCGAGCTGCACGAAGAGACGGGCCTTGTCGTGAAGCCCGAGGCTCTTCGCGTCGCTCACGTCATCCACGGAGCCTGGGGCGTCGAGGCGCCCAACGGCTTCCTCACCATCGTGTTTGTCGCCGACGAGTGGAGCGGCGAGCCCGAAAACCGCGAGCCCAAGAAGCACGCCCGGGTGGAATGGGTCAGTACTGACACCATCCCCGAGGCTTTTGTCGGCACCACCGCCAGCGCCCTGCACCGCTACCTCGCCGGCGGGCCGGAGGTCTCGTTGGACGGCTGGTCGCAGCAGTCCTGACTGCTCGCGAGGAGGGCGGTCGGTGCCCAACAGCATTGCGGGCGGGACCGGCTGGTGCGCCCTTCCGCAGCGGGAGCACGCCGGCGCCACGCCCCCCGGTCAGTCCGCCAGATCCCCGTCAAGAAGCGCACAGGCCGTGAAGAGCTCCACGCCCACCTTGATCGCTTGTTCGTCGACGTCGAAGTCGCCGCGGTGCAGGTCGCGGCGGGTGGTGTCGGCGGGTGGGTGGACGCCGAGGCGGGCCATGGCGCCGGGGACGTGTTCGAGGTACCAGGAGAAGTCCTCGCCGCCGAGGGACTGCTCGGTGTCCTCGATGGCGCCCTCGCCGCGGCGGGCGGCCATCGCGGAGTGCAGGAGTTGGACGGTGACCGGCTCATTGACCACCGGCGGGACCCCGCGGACGTAGGTGATCTGGGACTTTGCGCCGTGCAGGGTGGCGACCTCGTCGATCGCGGCATGGACCAGGTCCGGAGCCTGCCGCCAGGCTTCGAGGTCGAGGCAGCGGACGGTGCCGGAGAGCTCGGCGTGCTGCGGGATCACATTGCAGGCGTGGCCGGAGGCCAGACGGCCCCAGGTGACCGCGAGTCCGGCGCGGGCGTCGACCCGGCGGGACAGCAGCGCCGGGACGTCGAGCGCGACCCGGGAGGCGGCGGTGACCAGGTCGGTGGTCAGGTGCGGGCGGGCGGTGTGGCCGCCGGGGCCGTCGAGTCCGACCTCCAGGCGGTCGCACGCGGAGGTGATCGGGCCCACCCGCAGCCCGATCCGGCCGGCGTCGACGCGCGGGTCGCAGTGGACGGCGAGGATCCGGCCGACGCCCTCCAGCGCGCCGGACTCGATCGCGTCGGGGGCGCCGCCGGGCAGCACCTCCTCGGCGGGCTGGAAGATCAGGCGGACCGGGCGCGGCAGGGCGCCGGTGCGGGCCAGCTCGGCGAGGACCAGGCCGGCGCCGAGGACGACGGTGGTGTGGACGTCGTGGCCGCAGGCGTGGGCGCGGCCGGGGACCGTCGAGGCGTAGTCGACGGTCTTGGTGTCCGGGATGGGCAGGGCGTCGATGTCCGCGCGCAGGGCCAGCAGGGGGCGGGCGGGGTCGGCGGCGAGCGCGCGTCCGTCGGCCGTCGCGGCCGGTGTGCCGATGTCACAGATCAGGCCGGTGCCGGTGGCCAGAACCCGGGGCCGCAGACCGGCCCGCTGCAGCCGTTCCTCGATCGCGGCGGTGGTCCGGAACTCCTGGTTGCCGAGCTCGGGGTGCATGTGCAAGTCGCGCCGGAACGAGCTGAGTTCGGCGCGCAGCGCGTCGGGGAGCGCGCCGGGGAGCTGGTCCCCGGCGGGAGTACGGGCGGTGCCGGCATCGCGGGAGATCGAGTGGTTCACCCGTGGAAGGTTACGGCCCCGGATGGGGCAACTGTCCCTCGATCAACAAAAGTTCAGCCCGTTAGGGGAAGAAAATCTAGGCCGCTCGGCGCATGGACGGTTTATGCGAAGGGTATGCAGTAGGGCTTCCTGCGCGGCGGCGCCGGCCCTCAGCCGGCCGCCACCCGCTGGGTGAACGGCAGTCGCTGCACGTCGCGGGCGGTGCCGGTGACCCCGTCGAGAAAGCCCTGGGCGCGCGGTGAGGCGTGGGCCGTCAGCCACTCCGGGTCGATGTCGCAGACCGCGACCTTGACCTCGGTGCCCAGGAGGGCGAGCGGCAGGGTGTGCACGACGGTGGAGGGGAAGCTGACGATGAGCCGTCCGATGGGGCCGCGCCGGGCGATCAGTTCCAGCGGCAGGTCGGGGCGGACGATCTCCAGCCCCGTTTCCGCCACCAGTCTGCGCAGCTTGTCGGCGCTCTCCTTGCGGTGGGCGAAGTAGCGGGTGGCGCCGTGCGTACGGGCCAGGGCGGCGACGGCGGCCAGGTAGCGGCCGTCGTCCACGACCCCGGTCTCCACCAGCGAGGTGCCGACGATGTCGGCGGCGCGGGTGAGCCGGGGCGGGCCGAAGCGGTCGCGGGTCCAGGCGAACTCGTTGGTGGTGACCTCGACGCCCGGCGGTGCCTCGACGGGCATCGAGCTGAACAGGCCGACGGTGCGCCGGCCGCCCTCGGGCGCCGGGGTGAGCCGGCGCCGCGCGGTGGCCGAGAACGGCGCGAAGGCCAGGTCCCGCGCCCCCCGTCCGCTGCCGTTGCGGTGCCAGCGCACCAGCCTTTCGCCGCGGGCGAGTTGGGAGATGAACTCCATGGTGGCGGTGCCGTCGTCGACCACGACCAGATCGCGTGCCCGGGTGAGGGTGAGCAGCAGTTGGACGTAGCGGGAGAACGGGTCGCCGATGACGATGCGGCGGGCGCGGCGCAGCAGCGGGGTGAGCCCGCCGATGGTGCGCATCGGCGCGGTCGGGCCACCGCGGGCCTCTTCCCAGCGCACCGTATGGCCTTCGTCGCGGGCGAGTTCGGCCATCCGGCGCAGCTGTCCGCGGGTCATCGGGTCCTGCGGGGAGAGCACGACGACGGTGAGCGCGGTGGCCTGTGCCGTGTACGCCCATTCCAGGACGTTCAGCAGCTGCACCGGGCTCTCGACGAAGGCGAGGGTGCCGGCGTCCCGGGCGGCGGCGTCCGGTCCCGCGCCGGTGCGTGCGGGCCGCGGGCGCTGCCGTGGCACCCCCAGGAGACGACGGGCGGGAGAACCCGTCGTCTCCTGGGGCGGGACCCCGGCGCCGGGTGTGACGGACCCGGCGCGGGCCCCTTCAGGTGAGCTCACCATCGCTCCCGTCGGTTCGCCCGGTGGCCGTCAGACCGCCGCCGGCTCGGCGCCGGCCTCGGCCTCGGCCACCACGCCGGCGACCCGGCGCAGCTTCTTCATCGGGCCGAGCTCGCTCTCGTAGACCTTCTTGACGCCGTCGCCCAGGGACTCCTCGATGGTGCGGATGTCACGGACCAGGCGGGACAGGCCGCCGGGCTCGACGGAGGCGGCCTGGTCGGAGCCCCACATCGCACGGTCGAGGGTGATGTGGCGCTCGACGAAGGTGGCGCCGAGGGCGACCGCGGCGAGGGTGGTCTGCAGACCGGTCTCGTGGCCGCTGTAGCCGATCGGGACGTTGGGGTACTCGTCCTGCAGGGTGTTGATCATGCGCAGGTTGAGCTCTTCGGCCTTGGCCGGGTAGGTGCTGGTGGCGTGGCAGAGGAGGATGTTCTCGCTGCCCAGGACCTCGACGGCGTGCCGGATCTGCTTGGGGGTGGACATGCCCGTCGAGAGGATGACGGTGCGGCCGGTGGCGCGCATGGCGCGCAGCAGGTCGTCGTCGGTGAGCGAGGCGGAGGCGACCTTGTAGCAGGGCACGTCGAACTTCTCCAGGAAGGCGACGGACTCGACGTCCCACGGGGAGGCGAACCAGGCGATGCCGCGCTTCTTGCAGTACTCGTCGATGGCGCGGTAGCCGTCCTCGTCGAACTCCACGCGGTGGCGGTAGTCGATGTAGGTCATCCGGCCCCAGGGGGTGTCGCGCTCGATGTCCCACTGGTCGCGCGGGGTGCAGATCTCCGGGGTCCGCTTCTGGAACTTGACGGCGTCACAGCCGGCGTCGGCGGCGGCGTCGATCAGCGCGAAGGCGTTCTCCAGGTCGCCGTTGTGGTTGATGCCGATCTCACCGGTGACGTAGACGGGGCGGCCGGGGCCGGCCTCGCGGGAGCCGAGGGTGCGGAGGCGGGAGTTGCTGGTCATGGGGAGATTCCTTCGTGTTGATCAGGGGGTGTGCGGGTGGAACGGGGTGAGCGGGTTGATCAGGGGTGTGCAGGGGGTCTTGGTGGGTTACAGGGACGGGCCCAGCAGCCAGGCGGCGATCTCGCGGATCGCGCCGCTGCCTCCGGGCGTCGCGGTGAGCGCGCGGGCCGCGCCGCGCACCACGTCGTGCGCCCCGGCGACCGCCACGGGCCAGCCGACGAGGTCGAAGCACGGCAGGTCGTTGACGTCGTTGCCGACGTAGAGCACGCGCGCGGGGTCGACGCCCGCCTCCTCGCACCACTGCTTGAGGGCGAGGTCCTTGCGGTCGATGCCGTGCAGGACGGGCACCTGCAGCTTGCGGGCCCGTGCGGCGACGACCGGGTTGGTCTCGGTGGACAGGATCAGCAGCTTCAGCTCCGCCCTGCGCAGGGCGGCGATGCCGAGGCCGTCGCCGCGGTGCACCGCGACGATCTCCCGTCCGTCGGCGTCGATCAGCACCCGGTCGTCGGTCTGGGTGCCGTCGAAGTCGAGGACGACGGCGTCGATGTCGTCGCGGGTCGGCAGGGCGCCGGGGCGCTCGGCGTCCAGCAGCGGCGCCAGCGCACGGGCGCGGGCCAGGTCGTGCGGGTCGTCGACCTCCAGCACCCGGGCGGGGTCGGTGCGCACCAGCTCGGTGCGGCCGAAGAAGCGGTGACCGCCGGCGCGGAAGCCGGCCGCTTCCATGGCGTAGGCGGCGCCGGTCTCCAGCAGGTCCTGGGGGCGGTCCTGGCGGCGCGGCCGGAAGGACTTGTCGTGGTTGACGCCGTGGCCGCCGTCGGCGGCCGTCGCGCCGCCCACCGCGGGTTCGGCGTCGCGCCAGACGAAGCCGTGGAACGGGGCCACGGTCAGCGCGCTGTCGGCGCCGCCCTCGACGACCGCCGCGGCGACGCCGTCGATGTCCTCGCGGGCGAGGAACGGGCTGGTGCACTGGACCAGCAGCACCGCGTCGACCCGGGCGCCGTGCTCGGCCTCGTAGGCGTCCATGGCGTGCAGGACGGCGGCCTCGCTGGTGGCGGTGTCGCCCGCGATGTCGCCGGGGCGCCGTACGACGACCGCTCCGGCGCCGCGGGCCGCGGCCGCTATCCCGGCGTCGTCGGTGGAGACCACGACATCGGTGACCAGGCGGGCGGCGCGGCACTCGCGGACCGCGCGGGCCACCAGGGGCACTCCCCCGACGGCGGCGAGGTTCTTGGCGGGCACGCCCTTGGAACCGCCGCGGGCGGGGATGACGGCCACCACGGTCGGCGGGCTGCTCTGCGGGTTCGGCGGCATGGCGGGCTCCTTCGGGGGGCCGTGCGGGCTCCGGGGGCGGGCGGGCGGCGGGAGGGTCACAGCTGTCCCCAGCGGCGGATGGCGGGGGCGACGCGCTGGACGCCGTGGCGGTAGGCGCCGCGGGCGGCCTCGCGGACCGTCTCGCGGGCGACCCGGCGCAGTCCGCCGGTCTCCTCGGGGGCGTCCGCGTAGCCGGCGATCGGCTCGCCGTGCGCGTCCAGGCCGTGCCGGGCGAGGATGCCGGGGAGGTAGCCGGGGGCGGTGCGGGGTGTGTAGTACGGGGCGATCGGCGGCAGCCGGTCGGCGGTGCGCAGCGCGGTGACCCGGGCGCGGGCGGCGTCGAAGGCCCGCTCGTAGTCCCCTTCGGCGGCGACGCCCTGCCGGGCGAGCCAGTCGGCGTCGGGCTCCGGGCGGTGTCCGGCGTCCAGCTCGTCCCAGGAGGCGAGGCAGCCGGAGCCGAGGAAGTGGTGGTTGCCCAGGACCTCGCGGATGCCGAGGTCGGTGAGGACAGCGGTGGGGATGCCGCGGTGCAGCGACTCCAGGGCGGCGGTCGAGCTGACCGTCACCATCAGGTCGGTGCGGTCCAGGACCTCGCCCATGTTGCCGTACACCAGGCGGCAGTTGGCGGGCAGCGGGCCGGGGGCCTTGGCGGCGAGCTTCTGGTAGGGCAGTTCCTCGATGTGGGTGGTGTGCTCGCCCGGCTTGCTGCGGAGCTTGATCAGCACCTCGCGGTCCGGGTGCTTGCGGGCGTGCTCCACGGCCCGGCGCAGCAGGTACGTCCGGTCCGCGCGGCTCTCCGGGACGGAGGGCTGGGCGGCGAACACCACGGTGTACGGGTGCGGTGTGCCGGTGGCGCCCTCGCCGCGGTAGCGGTCGCCGCCGAGGAACGGCAGGGCGCATTCGACGACGCTGCCGTCGTCGGCGCCCACGCCTCGGTAGACCTCGCGGAACCGGTCGGCGTCGTGCCGGGAGTTGGCGAGGACGACATCCGCGCCGTGCCGCAGCAGCAGCCCGTCGGCCAGCTTCTCGTAGACCACACCGACGTAGCCGGTGACGACGACGGGGCGGGTCTGCGCTCCTCGCCAGGCGCGGGCGAGGCCGTGCAGCATCGCCTGCACCGCGCCGCCGACACAGGCCAGCACGACGACGTCGTAGCGCGTACGGTCGACGGACCGGACGAAGTCGACGCCCCGGATTTCGCACAGCGCGTCCGCACGGGCGCCGACCTCGTGGAGCTGTCGGACCGTGGGAGTGGCGCGGCCGCGGAGAAGGTAGCCGTCGAGCCGGATGTCCGATTGGATTCGGTACGCTGTCAAAGCGCCCCATTTCCATCGGGTGTCCGAGTCGGCGAGTACGGCGACCCGCGGCGAAGAGTGGGTACGTGATGGCACGTCGAAGACGCTAGGAAGCCATTCCGTTTGGCGGGCCAACTGGGTCGCAACAAAGGGTTAACAGCGGGTCGACGAATGGCTAACCAGTCCGATTGCCGACCTGGTTAACCATCCCGCCATTCTTCGTTCACCTTGAGGTCCGCACCCGGTAAAGACGAATGCCGCCCGCGCACCTAACGTCACCCGGGTGGTTAAGCTCTCCGTCATCGTGCCGTTCTACAACGTGCAGACATACGCGCCCGACACCCTGAAAAGCCTGGCGGCCAACGCCCGCGAAGATTTTGAATTCCTGCTCGTCGACGACTGTTCGCGCGACGAGACCCCGGAGATTCTCGCGCGCGCCGGGCGCGAGCTGCCGGGCGCCAGAGTGCTGCGGCACGAACGCAACGGCGGCCTGGCCACCGCCCGGAACACCGGCCTGGACGCGGCCCGCGGCGAGTACCTCACCTTCCTGGACGGTGACGACTGGCTCGCGCCCGGCTACTACCCTCAACTCCTCGGCGCCATGGAGGAGTTGGGATGTGACTTCGTCCGTACCGACCATGTCCAGTGCACCGCGCGGGCACGCAGCGTCCACCGCGTCCCGCACGGCCGGCGCGGGGTGGTGATGGACCCGCGCGAGGTGATCCTGCCCGCCGACCGCTCCACCTCCGTCGACTACGCCTTCGCCTGGGCCGGGATGTACCACCGCCGGCTGCTGGACGAGGGGGTACTGCATTTCCGGGACGGGCTGCGCACCGCGGAGGACCGCCCGTGGATCTGGCGGCTGCACCGTGAGGCGAAGTCCATGGCGGTGCTCGGGATGCTGGGTGTTTTCTACCGGCGCGGAGTGGCGTCCTCACTGACGCAGATCGGAGATGTGCGGCAATTGGACTTCATTCGCGCCTTCGATCAGGTGATCGAGGAAACGGCGCAGGACCGCGATGCGGATCTTCTGCTGCCGAAGGCGGTGCGCACCTATTGCGCGATCATTTCCCACCACCTGGGTTCGATCGAACGTTTCGAACCGCAGGTGGCCCGTAAATTGCGAGCGATGAGCGCCGCGGCCCTGAAACGCATGCCGCAGGACGTACTGAAGGAAGCCCTGGATTCGATGGATGTGCAGCGTGCGTCCCGGCTGCGGCGGCTGCGCCGTCGCCCCTCCCCCACGGCGGAGGTGGCCGCCTGATGTCCACCCGACCGCGTACCCAGATCTTCCTGGCCTCCACGCTCTACGGTGCGGCGACGCTCGCCGCCGCGCTGGACGCCGACTGCTTTGCACCGGCCGACCGCCGTCTGCTGCTGCTCAGCAACAACGCCACGACCCCGGAGACCAGCGCGTCGCTGGACACCATGCCCGGCTTCGAGCGGCTGCGCGGCCGCTTCGGCCGGGTGCTGTCGTGGAACGAGACGATCAGCCCGTTCCACCCCGGCGGCTGGTCGCCGCGCGCGGACGACGTCCCGCTGTGGGAGCGGCATCTGCGGCTGCTCTGGGGCCTGGGCGACGACCACATCGAGCTGGTCGTGGAGTCCATCCAGGTCAACCCGGCACTGGCCCTCGCCCAGCTGTTCCCGGACGCGCCGATCGATGTCTACGCCGACGGCCTGATGAGCTACGGGCCCACCCGCAACAAGCTCGACCCGCTGATCGGCACCCGGATCAACCGGCTGCTGCACCTGGACCTGGTGCCGGGCCTGATGCCGCTGCTGCTCACCGAGTTCGACGTCACGGCGCAGACCGTGCCGACCGACGCCTTCACCAAGGTGCTGGCCGAACTCAGTGACGCCAGTGGCGAGGTGGCGGTCCCGGAGGGCGGCGCGCTGCTGCTCGGCCAGTACCTCTCCGCACTGGGCATCCTCACCCCCGAGGAGGAAGAGGAGCTGCATGTGCGGATGGTGCGCGGCGCCGCCGAGCGCGGCCACCGCGAGATCGTCTTCAAACCGCACCCGTCCGCGCCGGCCCGCTGGTCGCGGCTGCTGGAGCGGGAGGCCGAGAAGCTGGACATCGCGCTGACCGTGCTGGACACCCCGGTGCTGGCCGAAGTGCTCTACCAGCGGATGCGGCCCGCGCTGGTCGTCGGCTGCTTCTCCACCGCGCTGCTGACGGCGGCCACGTTCTTCGGCCTGCCGACCGCCCGCACCGGTACCGGCCTGCTGCTGGAACGCCTCACCCCGTACCAGAACAGCAACCGCGTCCCGGTCACGATCGTGGACGCGCTGGTGCCCGACCTGGGCGACCGCAGCGAGCGCCCGCGCGCCTTCACCACCCCCGAAAGCATCGAGGGCCTGGTCACCGCGGTCGGCTATGCGATGCAGCACCAGATCTATCCGCAGCTGCGGCCGGCCGCCGAGCGCTACCTCGCGGCGCACCTCGACCAGGTCACCTGGCGCTACTTCAAGCGTCGCCGGCTGACCGCGCTGGCGCTGCCCGGCGCGATCCCCTCCCAGCTCTCGTTCCTGCCGCGCAATCCCACCGTCCGCAAGGTCGCGCGCCGGGCGCGTGCGGTGCAGCGGCGGCTGAAGAAGCGGACCGCTTTCGGATGACCACGCCCCCGCTGACGACCGGCGCGCCGCCCCCCGGCGCGCCGGATCTCGTCACCACCGCCCCGCAGGCCCCCATACGGGGGCGCAGCGCGGAGGTTCCCCCGGCCCGTGCGGCCGGGGGCGGACCGTCGCGACTGCGCGCCCTGGACGGGCTGCGGCTGCTCGCCGCGCTGATGGTCGCCGCGTACCACTTCGGGGGCCGCAACGGCGAGATATCGCAGGCCTGGGGCGGTTCACCCGCCCATCAATTCCCCACTGCCGCGCCCCTGTTCGCCTACGGCTGCCTGGGCGTGCAGATCTTCTTCGTGATCAGCGGCTTCGTCATCTGCCTCAGCGGCTGGGGGCGGACACTGCGCGCGTTCACCGCCTCCCGCGTCTCCCGCCTCTACCCGGCGTACTGGGCCGCGATCTTGCTGGTCACCGCGGTCTTCGCGCTCCCCTGGGTCGCCTACAAGGCACTGCCGCCCAGCGAGGTGCTGACCAACCTGACCATGCTGCAGCAGCCGTTGGGCGTGGACCGGGTGCTCGGGGTGTGCTGGACCCTCTGGGCGGAGATGCGCTTCTACGCCCTCTTCGCGCTCTGCGTCGTCCTGCCCGGTGCCACCCGCGGCCGGGTCGTGCTCTTCTGCGCGGGCTGGACCCTGGCGGCCGCGCTCGCGCAGGCCGCGCACCAGCCCTTCCTCGACACCGTGCTGATGCCCGAGTACGCCCCGTTCTTCATCGGCGGGGTGGGCCTGTACCTGCTGCACCGCTATGGCGCCCGCGATCCGATCGCCTGGGCGATCGTGCTGGTCAGCTGGCTGATCGGCCAGCATTACGCGGTCGCCGGACTGTGGCACGCCCCGTCGGCCGACGCGTTCTCCTACCGCTCGACGGCCGGCATCATCGCCGTCGTCACCCTCGGCTTCGCCCTGGTCGCGGCGGTCGCGCTGGGCAAGCTGCGGTGGGCGAACTGGCGCTGGCTGACCGTGGCCGGTGCGCTGACCTACCCGTTCTACCTCGTGCACGAGCATCTGGGCTGGGTCGTGGTGCGGGCGCTGCACCACGGCATCGGGCTGCCCTCGTACGCGACGCTGCTGCTGACCGTCGCACTGATGCTGCTGCTCGCATGGGTGCTGCACCGCTTCGTCGAGCGTCCGCTGACGCCTCTTCTGAGGCGGTCGATCGACCCGCGGCGCTGAGTCCGGGCGGCCGGCCTCCGCGGCGCCGCGGGCGACCGTCCCGCGGCAGGATCAGCCCGCCGCGTCCGGGCCCAGAGTGGCCTCGATGCCGGCGACGATGATCCGCAGCCCGGCCTCGTAGCCCTGCTCCAGATCGCCGAACATCTCCTCGCCGGCCAGCGCCGCGAGCGGATAGTCCGGTCCGAGCCGCCGCTCGCGGTCACCCTGGTCGTAGACCGGGTCACGGGCGTCCCGCCGGCCGGGCACCGGATGGACCGACTGCTCCTCGATCACCTGGCCCACGGTGTAGTTGTAGGCGGTCCACCAGGCCCGCGCCGCCTCTTTCAGGGTGAAGCCCGCCTCCGTGAAGCAGGACATCAAGGAGTTGAGCGGCCCGGCGGCGCTGTCGTCGGTCATCCGCGTACCGCTGAAGACCTTGCCGCCGTCGCGGTAGCCGAGCAGTGCGTGGCGCATCGTCCGGCAGCCGTCGAGAAGCATTTCCTGCCAGGTGCCGCCCTGCGGGCCCGCGCCGGACCCGCCGGACCCGCCCCCCTCCAGGCTCCCGAACATCCGCCGGAACATCTCGGTGGCCATCTCGTCCAGCAGTTCCTGCTTGTTCTTGAAGTGCCAGTACAGCGCGGGGGCCTGGACGTTCAGCTCCTTGGCGATGCCCCGCAGGGTGAGCCCGTCGAGGCCTACCTCGTTCAGCAGCCGCAGGGCGGTGTCCACGACCTGCTTCCGGTCGATGCGCGAAACCATGTTGACAACTTAACACCGTTAAAGCCATGCTCGGCACATGGAACTTAACAACGTTAAGGACAGCGCCGGCACGGCGGACACCCTTCCCGCGACCGTCGACGTACTGATCACCGGCGGGGGCCCGACCGGCATCGCGCTCGGCATCGACCTCGCCCGGCGCGGCGTGCGCGCCCTGATCGTCGAGCGGCAGGACCACCTCTCCCCCGGCGCCCGCGGCACGGGTCTCCAGCCGCGCAGCCAGGAGGTCTACGAAGACCTCGGCCTGCTGGAGGCGGTCCGCGAGGTCGGCGGCCTCTACCCGCCGACCGCCCTGTGGGAGAACGGCCGGATCACCGAGATCCACGAGATGATCGAGCGGGTCGACCCCACGCCCGACGCGCCCCACTCGAACACGCTGATGGTCCCGCAGTTCCGCAACCTCGAGGTGCTCCACGCACGGCTGACGGAGCTGGGCGGCAGCCTGCTCTTCGGCACCGAACTCACCGAGTTCACCCAGGACGCCGACCAGGTGACAGCCCGTCTGCGGCGGACGGACGGCACGGAGCACACCGTGCGGGCCGCCTATCTGGTCGCCGCCGACGGCGGGCGCAGCACCGTGCGCCGGGCACTGGGCACCGCGATGAGCGGCCCGGACCTGGAGCCCGGTGTCGCCCTCCTCGCCGATGTGCGGATCGACGGCCTCGACCGGGACCACTGGCATCGCTGGATACTGCCGACCGGTGGCTTCCTCGCCCTGCTCCCGCTCACCGGCACCGACCTCTTCCAGACCGTGATCGCGGGCCCCGGCGGAACCCCGGACACCTCTTCGGAGACCGTCCGCGCGCTGCTCTCGGAGCACACCCATCTGGCGGCCGAGCAGATCCGCGACGTGGTCTGGACCTCGCTCTTCCGCCCCCGCGCCGGCATGGCCGACAGCTACCGCGAGGGCCGGGTCTTCCTCGCCGGCGACGCCGCGCACGTGCACTCCCCGGCGGGCGGCCAGGGCCTGAACACCAGCGTGCAGGACGCCTACAACCTCGGTTGGAAGCTCGGCCTGGTGCTGCGTCACGGCGCCCCCGACGCCCTGCTCGACAGCTACGGCACCGAGCGCCGGCCGATCGCCGCCCACATCCTCGAGACCAGCACCCGGCTGCACCGCTCGGGCACCCTGCGCCGCGGCCGGGATCTGCACCAGCTCGGCATCGGCTACCCCGACAGCCCGCTGTCGCGGGAACTGCGCACGGACCTCGCGGCGGGTGTGCCGGTCGCCGGTGACCGGGCCCCCGACGCCCCCTGCCGCACCGCCGACGGCCGGCCCACCCGGCTCTTCGACGCCTTCCAGGGACCGCACTTCACCCTGCTCGTCCTGGGCGGCGCCGCGCTGGACGCGACCGCGCTGCCCGCCGACCCCGCCCTGCTGCGGATCGTCCGCGTCGACGGCCCGGACGCCGACCTGCTCGACGCCGACGGCCATGTCCGCGACGCCTACGGCAGCGGCCCGGCCGTCCTCCTGGTCCGCCCCGACGGCTACCTCGCCCTCGGCGCCCCGGACGGGGACGCCACGGCCCGGGTGTCCGCCGCCCTGGCGGACCTCCTCGGCACGGCCGCCCTCCAGCCGGCCGGATGACCTCGGGCGCACGAGGCCGCACCGGCGGGTCCACGCCGGTGCGGCCTCGTGCCCGGGGCACGGGCGCCTCGATGGGGCGAGGCGCCCGGCGGACCGGGTTACAGCACCAGCGACAGCAGCAGGACGCACCCGATCCCGACGACCGAGATCAGCGTCTCCATCACCGACCAGGTCTTCAGCGTCTGGCCGACGCTCATCCCGAAGTACTCCTTGACCAGCCAGAATCCGGCGTCGTTGACATGGCTGAAGAACAGCGAGCCGCACCCGATGGCCAGCACCAGCAGCGCGGCATGGGTGGTGCTCATGTCCGCGGCGAGCGGGCCGGCCAGGCCGGCGGCGGAGATGGTGGCCACCGTCGCGGAGCCGGTCGCCAGCCGGATGGCGACCGCGATCAGCCAGGCCAGCAGCAGGGCGGAGATGTGCCAGCCCTTGGAGACGTCCAGGATCATCTGGCCGACACCGGCGTCCACCAGCGTCTGCTTGAAGCCGCCGCCCGCCCCCACGATCAGCACCACCCCGGCGATCGGGCCGAGCGACTTCTCGACGGTGCCGGCGATCCGGCCGCGGGTGAACCCGGCCGCCCGGCCCAGCGTGAACATCGCCACGAGGACGGCGGTCAGCAGCGCGATCAGCGGGGATCCGACGACGTCGAAGACCCTCTGGACCGTGTGCTCCGGATCGTCGACGACGATGTCCACCAGCGCCTTGGCCAGCATCATCACCACCGGCAGCAGCACGGTGGCCACGGTGATCCCGAAGCCGGGCCGCTTCTCCAGGTCGTCACCGGCGCGCTCGGGAACCATCTTCTCCGGCGGTTGGATGTCCACCCAGCGGGCCGCGTAACGGGAGAAGACCGGGCCCGCGATGATCGCCGTAGGAATGGCGACGACCACACCGAGCGCGAGGGTGATGCCGAGGTTGGCCTTGACGGCGTCGATCGCGGCGAGCGGGCCGGGGTGCGGCGGTATCAGCCCGTGCATGACGGACAGTCCGGCCAGCGCGGGGATGCCGATCCGCATCAGCGAGAAGTTGCCGCGCTTGGCGACCAGCAGCACCACCGGGATCAGCAGCACGATGCCGACCTCGAAGAAGATCGGCAGCCCCACGATCCCGGCGATCAGCACCATCGCCCAGGGCATCGCTCTCCGGCCCGCCCTCGCCAGGATCGTGTCGACGATCTGGTCCGCGCCGCCCGAGTCGGCGAGCAGCCGCCCGAGGACGGCACCGAGCGCGATCAGCACGCCGGTGCCCGCGACCGTCGTGCCCAGCCCCGTCGAGAAGCTGGTGATGGCCTTGTCCAGCGGGGCGCCGGCCACCGCGCCGAGCACCAGCGAACCGATGATCAGCGACAGAAAGGCGTGCAGCTTGAACTTGGTGATGAGCAGGACGATGACGGCTATGCCGGCCAGAACGGCGATGCCCAGCTGTGCGTGACCGGCCGAGGTGATCGGCTCGGTCGCATCCGCTGCGAGCATCTCGACGCTGAGATGTGTCACGGCGATTCCCTTGGTTGGACGGGAGGGGGGAGGGGTGCTGCCGCAGGACGGCCCGGAAAAGAGGTGCGGGTGGGGAGCAGGAGGTGCGGGTGGGGGCCGCCGGGCCTATCCGGCCGGCGCGGTCATCGCACGCAGTGCGGCCACCGCGCGCCCGGCGATCCGCTCCGGGCTGCCGGACACATCCACGGCGACGCCCGCCTCGTCGCGCCCGAGCGGTTCGAGCGTGGCGAACTGGGAGTCCAGCAGCGCGGCCGGCATGAAGTGGCCCCGGCGCCCGGCCATCCGCTCTTCGATCAGCGCGCGGTCCCCGGTGAGGTGCAGGAAGACGACTCCGGGGGCGGCGGCGCGCAGCCGGTCACGGTAGGCGCGCTTGAGCGCGGAGCTGCTGACGACGCCCCCGTGCCCGGCCCGCTCGTGCGCCCAGGCGCCGATGGCGTCCAGCCACGGGCCGCGGTCGGCGTCGTCCAGCGGGATACCGGCCGACATCTTGGCGATGTTGGCCGGCGGATGGAAGTCGTCACCCTCGGCATACGGGACGCCCAGTCCGGTGGCCACCAGCGGGCCGATGGTGGTCTTGCCGGTGCCGGCCACGCCCATCACGACGATCACGTCGGGGGTGCTCATCCCGTGGTACCTCGCTGTCTTCATCGACCTCGTGCGGCCTCCACTGAAACCCATTAGGTACGACGTATTCAAGAGCCCGTGATGCAAACGTCATACTTAATTGGCCGGGGTCGGGGAACGTAGGCTTGCCCCATGGAAAACGAGGGGAAGGGACTGCACGCCCGTGTACTGGAGTCCCTGGGGCCCGCGATCACCGCGGGCGACTACCCTCCGGGCACGGTGTTGCGCACGGACGAGCTGGAGCAGCGCTTCGACGTCTCCCGCACGGTCATCCGCGAGGCGATCCGGGTACTGGAATCCATGCAGCTGGTCGCCTCCCGGCGCCGGGTCGGGGTGACCGTCCGGCCCACCGAGGAGTGGAACGTCTACGACCCGCGGGTGATCGGCTGGCGGCTGGCCGGCCGCGACCGCCCCCGGCAGCTGCGCTCGCTGACCGTGCTGCGCTCGGCGATCGAACCGGTCGCCGCGGGCCTCGCCGCCCGGCACGCCACCCCCGCGCAGTGCGCCGAACTCACCGAACACGCCATGGGCATGGTCGCCACCTCACGCGGCCAGCAGCTCGACGCCTACCTCGTCCACGACACGGCCTTCCACCGGGTCATCCTGACCGCCTCCGGCAACGAGATGTTCGCCCGGCTCGGCGACGTGGTCGCCGCCGTCCTGACCGGCCGCACCCAGCACCATGTGATGTTCACCGACCCCGACCCGGCCGCGGTCACCCTCCATGTCCAGGTAGCCGAGGCGGTACGCACCGGCGACGCGGCACGAGCGGAGTCCCTGACCCGCGAGATCACCACGGGCGCCATGGCCGAACTGGACGTGCTGGCACCGTAGTTGGCCCCGAGCGGTCGGCCCACGGGTCAGAACAGCGGCTGCTGCCCGGGAATCGGCGGCTCCTCCGGGTCGAACAGCTTCTCCGCCGGCGCCATCATCGGCGCGATCCGGCGCGACCCCGGGCAGGAGATCAGCTCCAGCACCGTCCGCCGCCCGGGCGGGTCATGGCGGGCGTAGCGCCCGCCGACAACGGCGATCTCTCGGGTGCAGACGGGGCACGCGCGGCGGGGTGACGACATGACCCCAGTCTGACTTACCCCAGCTCGACGCTCACAAGCTCCCGCACCCGCCCGGCCAGGGCCCGCGCCCGCGGATCCGCCCGCTCGGCCGCGTCCACCAGCCGGGCGAGGTCGTCCGCCCACCGCCCCGAGGTCGCCTCCGTCACCCCGATCCGCGCGCCTCCGCGCTCCACCAACCCCCGGACGGGCTCCGCGTCCTGCCCCGGCACACCGCCTCGTGGACGACATCGGTGCGGGCGCCGGGGAAGGAGGACAGTGGCGACTCGACCACCTCCATCACGAACCCTTCGCGGCCCGCCACATACCCCGGGTCATATAGCCGCCCGCGCACGGTCCGCCCGTCAGGCACCGCCACCCAGCACGCAAGGGACGCGTACGGCCGCGCCGCGCACACCACCGCCCGGTCGAGCGCCGCCGCCAGCCCCAGCGCAAGGTCCCGGCTGCCGGGCGGTGCGGGAACCCGCTCCGTCATATAGACGTCCAGCACCCAGGACACATCGCCGTCCGCCGCTTCGTAGTCGCAGCTCACCGCCGCGTCCCAGTAGCGGGTCTCCGGGTCGTAGCCCTCGCCCGCCACCTCGACCTCCGCTGCGGGCACCCCCAGGCACCGGGCAAGCGCCCCCGGCTCCAGCTCCCCCACGACGGCGAAGCCATAACTCGTCCCCACGGCCATCCTTCCCCCTCACCTGCTGCCCCACCTGGTCACTCGGATGCTCACTCAGAACGCATCAGTCGGCACATAAGTCCCCCACACCCCCCGCAGCGCCTCGCACACCTCGCCCACCGTCGCCCTCGCCCGCAGTGCCTCGCGCAGGGGGTAGAGGACGTTGTCGGTGCCCTCGGCGGCCTTGCGGAGGTCGTCGAGGGCGGCCGAGACGGCACGGGCATTGCGGCGGTCCCGGAGCACGGCGAGCCGTTCGACCTGCTGGGCCTCGATCGCCGGGTCGACGCGCAGCGGCTGGTACGGTTCCTCCTCGTCCAGCTGGAAGCGGTTGACGCCGACCACGACCCGCTCGCCGGCGTCCGTCTCCTGCGCAAGGCGGTAGGCGTTGCGCTCGATCTCCTCCTTCTGGAAACCCCGCTCGATGGCGGCCACCGCACCGCCCATGTCCTCCACCCTGCGCATCAGCGCGACGGCCGCCTCCTCCACGTCGTCCGTCATCGACTCGACGGCGTAGGAACCGGCGAACGGGTCGACGGTGGCGGTCACATCGGTCTCGTAGGCGAGCACCTGCTGGGTGCGCAGCGCGAGCCGGGCCGCCTTGTCCGTGGGCAGGGCGATGGCCTCGTCGAAGGAATTGGTGTGCAGCGACTGGGTGCCGCCGAGCACGGCGGCGAGTCCCTGGAGGGTGACCCGGGCGAGGTTCACCTCCGGCTGCTGGGCGGTGAGCTGCACCCCCGCCGTCTGGGTGTGGAACCGCAGCATCAGCGACTTGGGGTTCTTCGCGCCGAACTCCTCCCGCATCACCCGCGCCCAGATCCTGCGCGCGGCCCGGAACTTGGCGACCTCCTCCAGCAGCGTCGTACGGGCGACGAAGAAGAAGGAGAGCCGCGGCGCGAAGTCGTCGACGTCCATCCCGGCGGCCACGGCGGTCCGCACATAGGCGATGCCGTTGGCGAGGGTGAAGGCGATCTCCTGCGCGGGCGAGGCGCCCGCCTCGGCCATGTGGTAGCCGGAGATGGAGATGGTGTTCCACCGGGGGATCTCGGCGCGGCAGTAGCGGAAGATGTCCGCGGTCAGCCGCAGGGAGGGCTCCGGCGGGAAGATGTAGGTGCCCCGGGCGATGTACTCCTTGAGGACGTCGTTCTGCACGGTCCCGTTCAGCCGGTCCGCCGTCACTCCTTCCTCCTCCCCCACCAGTTGGTAGAGGAGCAGCAGCAGCGCGGCGGGCGCGTTGATCGTCATCGACGTCGACACCTTGTCCAGCGGGATACCGCCGAACAGCACCCGCATGTCCTCGACGGAGTCGATGGCCACACCGACCTTGCCCACCTCGCCCGAGGCGATCGGGGTGTCCGAGTCGTGGCCCATCTGCGTCGGCAGGTCGAAGGCGACCGACAGGCCCGTGGTGCCGTGGGCGATCAGCTGCCGGTAGCGGGCGTTGGACTCGCGCGCGGTGCCGAAGCCGGCGTACTGCCGCATCGTCCAGGGCCGCCCGGTGTACATCGACGGATACACGCCACGGGTGAAGGGGTAGCTGCCGGGCGCGCCGAGGCTGCGCTCCGGGTCCCAGCCGTCCAGCGCCCCGGGCCCGTACACCGGCTCGATCGGCAGGCCGCTCTCGTTGTACCGCTCACTGCCCGACTCGTGCGCCATGGGTGCACGCCTCCCAATTGGTGACCCGTTCGTCCGGGTTTACGCCGTGCTCACAGCATGCCCGCAGGTTCGCCGTCCCGCAGCGCTGGGAAGAGTCTCCGAGGGCCGGTCGGGCCGCCGAGATCCGGGGGTTGCTCATGCAGCGGAGCAGTGGAAGACGTACGGCGCCTGCGGTGGCCGCGGTGCTGATGGTGGCGGCGCTGGCGACGGGCTGCCGCCCGGTGACGGTCACCGGAGCCGGTTCGCCCCCCAGCGCGGGCGCCCGCTACGCCCCCACCTCCCCCGCTCCCCCGCCGCTCGGCCACCAGGCACCCCCCGCCCCGGACCGGCACGCCACCCCGCCGCGCCCCCAGCGCACCGCCCACCACGCGTCACCGGCCCACCGGCCGCTCATGGCAACCGGCTCCCGCGGCGCGCAGGTCCGCGAACTCCAGGCGAGGCTGGCCCAGCTGGGTCTCTTCGACCACTCCCCGACGGGCTACTACGCCTCGGTGACCGCGACCTCGGTCCGCGCCTTCCAGCAGCGGCAGGGCCTGCCCCGTACGGGCACCGTGCAGTCCACGGCCTGGAGGGCGCTGCGGTCCCACACCCGCACGCCCTCGCACACCGAGCTCTACCCGCCCACCACGCGTCCGGTCGGCACCCCCGACCCGCGCTGTATGACGGGCAGGGTGATCTGCATCAGCAAGCGCAGCAACACCCTCACCTGGATGGTCGACGGCCGGGTCGTCTCGGCGATGGATGTCCGCTTCGGCTCGCAGTACACCCCCACCCGCGAGGGCGTCTTCGCGCTCACCTTCAAGAGCCGCCATCACGTCTCGACGCTCTTCCACACGGCCATGCCGTACGCGATGTTCTTCAGCGGCGGCCAGGCCGTCCACTACTCCCCGGACTTCGCCGCCCGCGGCTACCGCGGCGCCTCACACGGCTGCGTCAACGTCCGCGACAAGACCAAGATCGCCGCCCTGTTCCACACAGCGAAGAGGGGCACCAAGGTGGTCGTCTTCCACTGAGTCGCTTCACCTTCCCCACGGCCCGACCCAAAATCTCTGACCGAAGCGAAAATTGAGCAACCCCCACCCACGGATCCACCTCCGCGAGAGCGGCGCCGGTTTAGGCGCAAAGAGAGGGCGCGGGCAGGGCCGGGGGAACGTGCCCCGCCCGCGCCAGATGCGCTGAGCCGTAGGTACGGGGGGAACCCCGGCTCGTCGCGCAGCCGATGACCAGTCGGCTCACTCATTACTGCGCCACGGGTTCAAAAAACGTCACACCGGATCGTCGGCGGTTCCGCTGGGCGTGGCGGTTCCGGGGTCCGGTGCGGTGGCGGAGGGGTCAGGGGCCGGGGTGGACGTGCCGGAGCCGGGCGTGGCGGCGGGCGGCTGGGCGGGGTGCCCTTCGTCGTCCTCGTCGCCGCCCGTTGCGCCGCTGCTCTGACCCGATCCGCCGGTGTCGCCGCCGACGCCGCCGACGAGCCCGTCGCCCGAGCCGCCGCCGGTCTGGTACCGCGCCAGGTAGGCACGGCAGAAGGCGTGCACCTTGTCGGGCCCGCCGGCCTTGCGTTCGAGGCTCCGCAGCGTGTCGCGGTCCATGGTGCCGCGCTTGCCGGACTCGTAGTTCCGGCAGAGGGTGAGCAGGAGATTCTTCGTGCCGCCGCGGCCGGGATCGGTCGCTGTGCCACCGGGCTTGCCGGGGTTGCGTCCCGTGCCGCCGCTCGGAGTGCCGCCGGGTCTCCCGCCGGCGCCGGGGCTGGCGCCGGGCGTGGGGGTGCCGGAGGGCCGGGTGTCCGGCCGGCCGGGGGTGGCATCGGGGGTCTGCGCCGTGGTGCCGTCGGTCTGGGCGCCGGGGTCGCCGGTGCGGAACGGCCGGGGGGTTTCCGCGGCCGAGACGCTGGAGGCGGGTGCCGGGTCGCCGCCCCGGAAGGGGCTGGGCAGGACGCCGGTACCGGCCGCGACGGCGACGCCGCCGATGGCGCAGGCCGCGAGGGCCACGGCGAAGCCGCGCCGGAAGGGGCGGCCGAGCCGGGTGCGTTCGGCGAGGTCTGCGGTGTGGGCGGTGCGCACACCGTCCGCGAACGGGTCGGCGGCGGTGCGGTGGCGGGCGCCGGAGCCGCGGCGGGCGGCCTGGCGGAAGGCGGCGACGGCCGCGTCCTCGCCGGGCAGCTGCGCGGTTTCGGGTGTCCTGGCGGCGACCGCGGCGGCGGCCTCCAGGAGCTGTTCGAGTTCACGTGCACCGTCGCCGTGCCGGGCACTGACCGCTTCACCGCGCAGCAACTGCTCCGCGGTGTCCTTGTCGAGCCAGTTGTACCGGTCGTCGGCCATCACATGTCCTTCTGCGTTCGTGCGGCCGTTTCCGTCACACCCGGTACGTACGATTCCGCCACGCCGTCGCGGCGTCTTCTGCCCTGTACGGGCACTCCGTTCATTGTCCCGCCACCTCCGGGCGGGCCCGGCGCGGGTGGCCGCGAGGGGGTTCCTTCCCCTTGGCCGGCGCCGTCTTCCCCGCCGCCCCGGCCACTGCCCTGGCGTCCTTCCCGAGGTCCGTTACGGCGTCCGGCCCGAGGTCCGTCCTGGATCCGGTCCGGCTCGTCGCCGATCAGCTCGGCGAGCCGCCGCAGTCCGCGGTGTGCGGCGGTGCGCACCGCGCCGGGCCGTTTGCCGAGCACCCGCGCGGCGTTCTTGGCGTCGAGTCCGACCACCACCCGGAGCACCACCGCCTCGGCCTGGTCCTGTGGCAGCCCGGCTATCAGCCGCATGGCGCGGCCGGTGCCCAGCGCTTCAAGTGCCTCGCCCGCGGTGTCGGACGCGCCGGGGGTGTCGGCCAGCTCACTCTCGTCGCCGCCGATCGCCGGGCGCCGGCCGCGCATCCTGATGTGGTCGAGGGCGCGGTTGCGGGCGATACGGGCGGCCCAGCCGCGGAACCGGTCGGCGTCGCCACTGAAGCGGGAGAGGTCGCGGGTGATCTGGAGCCAGGCCTCGGACGTGACGTCCTCCACATCCGGTTCGCTCACCAAGGTCCGTACATATCCCAACAATCGGGGATGCACGGCGCGGTAGACGGTACGGAACGCCGCCTCGTCACCATCCTGTGCCGCTTGCACGGCCACCGTCAGCCGACGGTCGTCCGGCTGAATGTCGTCCCCTCGCACGGGTCCATCCTGTCGCACGCGGAATGTCCGCCGCCCGGTCCTTGCTGCATTACTGCTTCGCTCGCCGTACCACCGGCCTTGCTTACCCGTTCCGGCGTCGTTCGAGCGGGCGGCGCCCGTCCGTACGGTGCCGGAGCCGGGGCGGGCCACCGTGCGCCGCCGGCCGCGGCAGGCCGGAAACCGCTGGTAACCCTGATGTTCCCGCAGACCGTATCCCGTGTGGGCGAACGATCCGAACCCGGGAAGGGCGCGCCGGTCCCCGCGACGGAGTCGCTCAGCGCAGGACACCGAGCGTCCGGCACTCCGGAGACGCGCGCGCCCGAACCCCTCGAAAACTCCCGTAACGGACCCCCGGGAACTCCCGGAACCGGCCCCCGGAAACTCCCGGGACGGCACGCTCGGGAACCCTGGGAATTCCCCGGGACGACCCCCTCGGGACTCCCCGGAAGGACGGCCATTTCCGGCCACGCCCAACGGCTCGGCACTGTGCGCGACCGGCGCGGAACCGCACGTTACGGGCTTGTTCGGCCCTGCGTCCAGGGCACCACCGGCCCTGCGCCCGCCCCCTCGCCGACCCCTCTCGCCCGCCCCTCGCCGGCCCGATCCAGACCACGAGCCGTACCTCTCCCCGTACCCCGTGTGACGCTTTCGCGCCGTCTGGCGCTGTACCGGATAGAGGGCCGTCACAGGCTCTTCGCGAACGACGGCCGGGGCCTCTCCTGTGGGGGGTGGCGGCCCCGGCCGTCCTCGCTTTCTCTCACCCGTTTCTTACCGGGTCCGCTCCCGTGACCGGCCTCTCACACCCGGCCGGCCAGCGCCTTGAACTCCGCCCAGGACAGGGCCGGCGTCCGCGGGTCCCAGGTCTTCTGCGCCAGTGCCGCCAGCGGCAGCCGGATCCCGGCCGCCACCTGCTGCGCCGTCTGCGCCTGCGCCCGGTCGCACCAGATCGCGAAGCGCGCCCCGGGGATGCGGTCCGGGCCCGTCATGTTCGCGGGCACCGCCACCGGCCGGGTGCCGCGGAGGACCATCGGCGTCCAGCTCTGGTAGATCCGCTGGCCGGTCGGATAGGTGAACTGGTTGGGCTCACCGAGCACGTAGTAGAGGAACGCGTCATTGAAGTTCATGACGTTGCGGCCCTCGTGGAGGTATTCCGCGGGGTCGCGCTTGCCGGCCTCCGTGCCGGTCCAGTAGTCGACCATCCGGCTCTTGGGCGCGCTCACGACGCCGTCGGCGAAGAATCCGTCGTTCCAGGCCTCGATGCGGTTCTTGCCCTTGGCCTCCACGGTCTTCTGCCGGTCGTTGAGCCAGCCGGTCGTCAGGTCCTCGATGGTGCCGCGGGACCCGTACTTCTGCCGGGCCGCCTTCGCGAGCTGCGGGTACTTGGTGGCGGGGGAGGACGACATCAGCGCCTGGTACTCGTCGCCGCCCAGATGCCAGTACGCCGGGGCGCCCTTGGGGTTGGTGAAGAGCTCGCTCATTTCCTTCAGCAGCGAGTCGATCAGCGGGGCGGACTTGGGGTTGGAGATGTCGATCGCCCCGGGGATCACCCGGCCCTGTACGTTGCGCAGCCGCAGGGCGGGATAGTGGGCCAGCACGGCGCCCAGGTGGCCGGGCGAGTCCAGCTCCGGGACCACGGAGATGTGCAGGGTGCGCGCGAGCGCGATGATCTGGCGGACCTGGGCCTTGGTGAGATGGTCGGCGGAGACCACCTCGGGGTGGGTGTCGCTCTGGATGCGGAAGCCCTGGTCGTCGGAGAAGTGCAGCTGGAACTGGTTGAGCTTGAGGTCGGCGATCTCCCGCAGCCGGTCCTCGATCCAGTTCTGGCTGAACGGCTTGCGGGCGTTGTCCAGCGACATTCCGCGCTGCGGGCGGCCGGGCCGGTCCTCGATGGTGCCCTCGGGAAGTCCGCCGGCGGCGTGTACGGCCTGTTTGACGGTGCGGGTGCCGTAGAAAATTCCGGCGTCGGTGGGGGCCGTGAGGGTGAGCTTGGTCCCGGCGGCCTTGAGGGTGTAGGCCTCGTCGGCGGCGCTCTTGGCGGGGACGTTGTTGTCGGTGTTCTTGCCCGTGAGCTTCACCTCGACATCGCCGGGCCGTACCTCCTGGTCGCCGTAGACGAGGCCGAGGCCGAGGTCGTTGGCCATCCGCTGGGCCTCGTCGGCGACATTGCTCTTCTCGCCGGCCGGTACCACCACCCGGGCTCCCTTGGAGGGTCGCCAGCCGCGCCCTTCGGCCTGGTGGAATTCCCGCACGGCGGGGATGACCTGTGGTTTTCCGGTCACCGGTGCCCAGGTCGGGGTGGCGGCGGGCGAGGGGTTCACCTTGGCGCTGGTACTCCCGGGCGACTCGGTGCCGGCGGTGCCGGAGCAGCCGGAGAGCAGCAGCGCACCGGCGAGGGCCACGGCCGACAGCGCGGGCCGGGCCGCCGGGCCCCTCCGCGCCCTGGACCTCGTCAGGGGGCGCAGCAAGGCCGAGGGCCGCGGGGCGCGCGGCGGCCGCATCGGATTCGACATCGTGCAATCCTCACTTTTCGGGGCGAAGGCATTGCCAGGTGCGTGGAGCCGGTCGTCCACCGAACGCGCGAAAGCTCTCTCATCCGGGTGAAATTCGCGCATCCTTCGGACAGCGAACGACAAGCGTCGTTAGCGTGGCGGTTCCAGTCGTCACCCCCTTCACAGGGCCCTCCCGGAACCACCGGATACCGCCGGGGTGTCGTGATCCACACGCAACCACCGTCACATCCGCCGCCGCTTCGCGTCCCGGCTTCGGTCCGCTTCCCCCAGCTTCCTTCAGTCGTCCGTCCCGCACCCGTCGAAGAGATCCATTCGCATCCGTCCGAGGAGCCCACGCTGTCCGGTGACACCCCGGCCGCCCGGCCGACGACGCTGCGTCCTGTGCAGCCCCCGTGGTGGGGCATATCGTCACGGGCCCCCGGCTCCGCCCTGCCCCGCCCCCGCCGTGCGGACATCGGGCTCGGCCGCTTCAACGCCCTCGGCCGTGACGACACCCTGGCCGCGCTCCTGCGCTGCTGCGGCAGCCGCCGCTGGGCCGAGCGGGTGGCCGCGCACCGCCCGTACCCGGATCCGGAGTCCCTGCTCGCCGCCTCCGACGAGGCCTGTTACGACCTGACGGCGGTGGAGCTGGATGAGGCGCTGGCCGAGGAGTCGCTTTCCCCGCAGCCGCTCGTCGGCGCCCGCGGGCCCGGCACCCTCGCCGCCCACACCGCGCTGCGCGCCGCCCACGCCGAGTACGAGCGGCGGTTCCGTCATGTCTTCGTCATCTGCCTGGACGGCTACCGCGACGAGGAACTGCTCGACCAGGTGCTGTCCGGCATCCGCACCCGGCTGGGCAATGAGCCGGACGAGGAGCGAACGATCGCCGCGGAGGAGCTGCGCCGGCTGGCGCGCGGCCGGCTGATCCGGCTGATGAGCTCCGAACTGTGATGAATCATGGCGCTTGGCCAGGAAAGTTCCGGTTCGTTCTTGTGTGATAGCCCGTTGGTGCCTGTTTGATCACACCTAAGGACCCCCGCGCGAGGAACCGACAGCTCGTCGATACGATGACGAGCGGCCGGTGGACCATACCCGGCCGGGCCCGACCGACAGAGAAGCCGGCGCGGCCCTAGTCCCCGCTCCCGGAGGGTTCTTCCGTGCCGGCTGGAACGCTGTACCGCGGCCGGGAAGGCATGTGGTCCTGGGTGGCTCACCGAGTCACCGGCGTCCTCATTTTCTTCTTCCTGTTCGTCCACGTCCTCGACACCGCTCTCGTACGCGTCTCACCCGAGGCGTACGACAACGTCGTTGCGACATACAAGACGCCGATCGTCAACGTGATGGAGTACGGCCTGGTGGCCGCCATCCTCTTCCACGCGCTCAACGGCCTGCGGGTCATCGCCGTGGACTTCTGGGCGAAGGGCCCGAAGTACCAGAAGCAGATGCTGTGGGCCGTCGGCGTCGTCTGGTTCGTACTGATGGCCGGTGCCTTCTACCCCGTGCTGCAGCACACCCTGCGCACGCTGTTCGGGAGCTGACGCGAGATGTCTGCTGAAACCACCTCCGCAGAGGCGACCGACGGCGCCTCGCTCTACGACGTGGACCACCCGGCGCCGGTCATCGAGGCGCCGCGCAAGCGCACGAAGAAGACCGGGAGTGCCTCCCGCGGCAACTTCGAGATGCAGGCCTGGCTGTTCATGCGGCTGTCCGGCATCGTGCTGGTCGTCCTGGTGCTGGGTCACCTGCTGATCCAGCTGGTCCTCGACGGCGGCGTCTCCAAGATCGGCTTCGCGTTCGTGGCCGGCCGCTGGGCCTCGCCGTTCTGGCAGGTCTGGGACCTGCTGATGCTGTGGCTGGCCATGCTGCACGGCGCCAACGGCCTGCGCACGGTCATCAACGACTACGCGCAGCGGGACAACACCCGCTTCTGGCTGAAGATGCTGCTGTACACCGCGACGGTCTTCACCGTCCTTCTGGGCACGCTGGTGATCTTCACCTTCGACCCGAACATCTCCTGAAGCCGGGGCTGACTGGAACCATGCAGATCCACAAGTACGACACCGTCATCGTCGGCGCCGGTGGCGCGGGCATGCGCGCGGCCATCGAGTCGACCAAGCGCAGCCGCACCGCGGTCCTGACGAAGCTCTACCCGACCCGCTCCCACACCGGCGCCGCCCAGGGTGGCATGGCTGCCGCCCTCGCCAACGTCGAGGAAGACAACTGGGAGTGGCACACCTTCGACACGATCAAGGGCGGCGACTACCTGGTCGACCAGGACGCCGCCGAGATCCTGGCGAAGGAGGCCATCGACTCGGTCCTCGACCTGGAGAAGATGGGCCTGCCGTTCAACCGCACGCCGGACGGCACGATCGACCAGCGCCGCTTCGGCGGTCACTCCCGTAACCACGGTGAGGCCCCGGTCCGCCGGTCCTGCTACGCCTCGGACCGCACCGGCCACATGATCCTCCAGACGCTGTACCAGAACTGCGTCAAGGAGGGCGTGGAGTTCTTCAACGAGTTCTACGTGCTCGACCTGCTGCTCCAGGACGTCGACGGCGTCAAGAAGTCGGCGGGCGTCGTGGCGTACGAGCTGGCCACCGGCGAGGTGCACGTCTTCCAGGCGAAGTCGATCATCTTCGCGTCCGGCGGCACCGGCAAGTTCTTCAAGGTGACCTCCAACGCGCACACCCTGACCGGTGACGGCCAGGCCGCGGCCTACCGCCGCGGGCTGCCGCTGGAGGACATGGAGTTCTTCCAGTTCCACCCGACGGGCATCTGGCGCATGGGCATCCTGCTGACGGAGGGCGCCCGTGGTGAGGGCGGCATCCTCCGCAACAAGGACGGCGAGCGCTTCATGGAGAAGTACGCGCCCGTCATGAAGGACCTCGCCTCGCGCGACGTCGTCTCGCGCTCCATCTACACGGAGATCCGCGAGGGCCGCGGCTGCGGTCCGGACGGCGACCACGTCTACCTGGACCTGACCCACCTGCCGCCGGAGCAGCTGGACGCCAAGCTCCCGGACATCACCGAGTTCGCGCGGACCTACCTCGGTATCGAGCCCTACACGGACCCGATCCCGATCCAGCCGACCGCGCACTACGCCATGGGCGGCATCCCGACCAACGTCGAGGGTGAGGTGCTGGCGGACAACACCACCGTCGTACCGGGCCTGTACGCCGCCGGCGAGGTGGCCTGTGTCTCCGTGCACGGCGCCAACCGCCTGGGCACCAACTCGCTCCTGGACATCAACGTCTTCGGGCGCCGGGCCGGCATCGCGGCGGCGGAGTACTCGGCCACCGCCGACTTCGTCGAGCTCCCCGAGGACCCGGCGAAGCAGGTCATCGACCAGGTCGAGCGACTGCGCAACTCCAACGGCACCGAGCGGGTCACCGAGATCCGCAAGGAGCTGCAGGAGTGCATGGACGCCAATGTGATGGTGTTCCGCACCGAGCAGACGATCAAGACCGCGGTCGAGAAGATCGGCGAGCTGCGCAAGCGCTACCTGAACGTGTCCGTCCAGGACAAGGGCAAGCGGTTCAACACCGACCTGCTGGAGGCCATCGAGCTGGGCAACCTGCTCGACCTGGCCGAGGTCATGGCGGTGTCCGCGCTGGCCCGCAAGGAGTCCCGCGGCGGTCACTACCGCGAGGACTACCCCAACCGCGACGACGTCAACTTCATGCGGCACACCATGGCGTACCGCGAGGTGGGCGCAGACGGCGCAGAGTCGATCCGCCTCGACTACAAGCCGGTCGTGCAGACCCGCTACCAGCCGATGGAGCGTAAGTACTGATGAGCACCCCGACTCTCGACAAGAACTCCGCGGCACTGGACGCGGCCGAGGACGGCGCTTCGCACCTGATCACGGTCACCTTTCGGATCCGCCGGTTCAACCCGGAGGTCTCGGAGGACGCCAGCTGGGAGGACTTCCAGCTGGAGATCGACCCCAAGGAGCGCGTCCTGGACGCCCTCCACAAGATCAAGTGGGAGCTCGACGGGACGCTGACCTTCCGTCGTTCCTGCGCCCACGGCATCTGCGGCTCGGACGCCATGCGCATCAACGGCCGCAACCGTCTCGCCTGCAAGACGCTGATCAAGGACATCAACCCGGAGAAGCCGATCACGGTCGAGGCCATCAAGGGCCTCACGGTGATGAAGGACCTTGTCGTCGACATGGAGCCCTTCTTCCAGGCGTACCGGGACGTGATGCCCTTCCTCATCACGACCGGCAACGAGCCGACCCGTGAGCGGCGTCAGTCCGCCGAGGACCGCGAGCGCTTCGACGACACCACCAAGTGCATCCTGTGCGCCGCCTGCACGTCCTCGTGCCCGGTGTTCTGGAACGACGGCCAGTACTTCGGCCCGGCGGCGATCGTCAACGCGCACCGCTTCATCTTCGACTCGCGTGACGAGGGCGGCGAGCAGCGGCTCGAAATCCTCAACGACAAGGACGGCGTCTGGCGCTGCCGGACGACCTTCAACTGCACGGACGCCTGCCCGCGCGGTATCGAGGTCACCAAGGCCATCCAGGAAGTCAAGCGCGCGCTGATCACCCGTCGCTTCTGACGGGCAGCGGGGCACCGCTCAGCGCCCGGCGGGAGACCGCTCAGCGCTCAGCGCCTGGCGGCGGTCCGGGTTCCGGCCACCCGGCCGCCGAACAGCGCCGGCACGTCCCGAAGGGCCCCGCCTCCGTATCCCCGGAGGCGGGGCCCTTCGGCCTGTCCGCCCGCCGTCTCCCGCGCCGGCGCCGGGTACACGAGCACCGGCGGCAGCGCCTCGTCCACCAGCGCCAGCGGGTGGTCACAGCAGAAGTACGAGGGGACGAAGACCAGGCCCCGTCCCCGCAGGTGCAGTTCCCGCTCCACCGGATAGCCGACCTCCAGCACCGGCGGCCGCCAGCGCATCGGCGCCCCGAACGTCCGCAGCATCGCCTCCACCCCGGACTGCGCCAGTACCTGCTTGCGCCACTCCCGGTCCGCGCCGACCCGCCCGGCGATCCGCGGCCAGGACGGCGCCACCGCCAGATGGTGGTACGTCCGCAGGCTGCGCGCGAGCTGCCGCAGTGCGGCCGGCTCCCCCTCGCCGATGCCGCGCGCCCATCCCGGCAGCGCCCGGTGCCCCGACAGCCTCGTCAGCTCGGTCCGCAGCCGCTGGCGCGGGGTGCTCATCACGGCCTCCAGACCGGACTCGATCCCGTACTGGGACGCGGCCGGCGTGAGGAAGTCCGGAAAGTACCCATGGAGCGGGACCAGCGCGAACAGCGTCCGCAGCGGCCCCGGCCCGTGCCGTACGGCGTGCTGCCGCCAGGCCGCCAGCGCCGGATCGGTCCGGTCCTCCCGCAGGCTGTGCAGGCTCAGCACCGTCTCCCAGAGCGGGTCGGCACCGTCGGCCACCCGCGTACGCACCAGATCCTGCGCGGTGAAGTGCACTCGCAGCACATCGCCCCCCTGCCTCTGCGCCGCTGCCCGCACGGCGTGGACACGAGGATCTGTCCGAAGGGTGGATTGCCGCAACCGAAACCCACGGGTAGCATCCGGCGGCCGCCGGAACTCCGCAACTCGACTACTGCCGTGCCGAGTTGAGCTGGTGCGCGGTCCCCTACCGCTCGCCCTCGAGGACCTTGTCCAGGAAGGCGTCCAGGTTCCGTACGGTACGGGCGATCCGCTCCTCCAGCGGCAGCGTCTCCTCGTGCCGCCCGGCGAGCTGGGACCGCTTGCGTCCCCGGACGTAGAGGGAGCAGGCAAGGTCGGCGCACAGATACGTCCCGACGGTGTTGCCCTGCCGCCCCAGGGGACCCGCCCGGCGCGCGGCCAGCAGGCTGACCCCGGACCCCGGATGCCCGGTCACACAGACCGAGCACACCGTCGTCTTCGTGAAACTCCGCCGCACGCCCTGCGGCACCCGCAGCGTCACCCCGATGATCCCGTCACCCCGCGGCGCGACCAGATAGCTCCGGTCCGGCGCTCCCGGATCGCGCCACCCCAGGAAGTCCAGCTCCCCCCACGGGAGTTCGGCCAGCCCCACCGGCAGATGGATCCTGCTCGCCTCCCCCTTCGAGCAGTTGACGAACGAGGCGCGTATTGCTTTTTCACTTACGGGGTCCATGGGGGCTGAAGTTAACAGCGGGCCCTGGGGGCCGTCGCCCGATTTATCTCCGGGCGGGGCGGACGGGGCGGAAGGTGCGGGACAGGGAGGGGCGGGGCGGGAGAGGACGGAAGAGCACTGTCCGGGCGGCGCCCCCGGTCCCGGCCTCGGTGCCGACCTTGGTGCCGACCTTGGTGCCCCTCACGCTCCCCTCCTCATCATCCACGACCGGTTGGTCATCCGGTGCAGCCCGGCCTGGTGGGCCCTTGCGATCCGCTGCGCGTCGGCCTCCTCCCGCTTCCGCGCGGTCTTGTCCCAGTCCGCCGGCTTCAGGAACAGCATCGCGTTGCTCCCCGGCACCACCAGAACACCCCCGAAGGGCAGGTCACCTGCCAACCACGCGCCTTCCTCCGCCCCTTCGGGCCAACACCGACGCCCCGCCGCGTTGACCGCCAGCATCAGCGGCGCCCCGTGCTGCCCTCGCGTCGGCACGCGGATCTGGTGGACATCGCCGTACTCGGTCCACTTCGCGCGCTTCATGAGCACCCGGGGACGGAACTCCAGCGGGTAGTGGCGGAGCACTTTCTCGCACTGGGAGACACGGGTCCCGTAAACGGCGCGCCACACCGTCATGATGAGTACGCCCACACCGACAGGAATGGGCAGAGCAAGGAAGAACGAGTCAGAGCCTGTGACGCGGAGCAATATCACGGAGCCCGCCACAAGAAGCACACCGATCAGCAAACGCACGGTCATGAGCCGGGCCAGCGCAAGGCGGTTGGCTTTCAGCACCTGCGCGATGTCCGGGGCTTCCCGCAATTCCGGAGTGCGCGACTCGTACGCCATGGGGTTCTCTTCCGGCAGGCGTCTCAGCCCCAGCTCTGGCTGCCGGCGCTCTTGCGGCGACGGACTGCCACGACGATGGCGACGACGGCACCGACGACCACCAGGACACCGAGGCCGATGCCACCGTAGAGCAGGGCCCGCTCCGTCGCCGCCTTGCCGCCCATCGGCGCGTCGGGGTTGGGCGCGCCGGCGTCCAGCTGCGAGGACGCCTTGCCCTTCGGCATCGGCAGCGGGCCCTCCTTGGAGCCCTCGGGGATGTCCTTCCGCAGGGCGGGGCCGGGCTGGATGAAGCCGTAGCCGTAGTGCGCGTCCGGGAGCTTGAGTCCCTTCTGGTCCTTGGGCAGACCGGCCGTCTTCACCAGCCGGTTGGCGATCTGGCCGGGAGTGAGGTCGGGGTACTTCTCCTTGAGGAGGGCGGCTGCGGCGGAGACGTAGGCGGTGGAACCCGAGTTGCCGTTCTCCGTGTGGTAGCTCGAGTCGCTCCTGCCCGTCGCGGCAGGGATCTCCACCCCGGGCGCGAGCAAGTCCATGTCGGAGTTGTAGTTGTTGAACTCGGCCGACTTGCCGTATTGGTCGACCGCACCGACACCGATCACACCTGGGCAGCCCACCGGATAGCTTTTCTCGGTCGCAGCGTCGTTACCCATACCGGCCACCACCACAGCGCCCTTTGAAATTGCGTAGTGGATGGATTCGCAGGTATCAGCCGAACGACCCTCGTTATAGGACATATTGATGACGTCAGCACCGTGGTCCACGGCCCAGCGCGTGGCCATCCCGGTGTTCTTGTACTCAGGCACCGGAAGGATCTTGGCATCAGGCGCCAGCCCCTTGACGCCTTCAGAACCTCCCGGACCGTGACCGTGGCCCGCGATGATCGCCGCCATGCCGGTACCGTGGTCGAGGACGTACTCACCCGGCTTGAGGTTTTTGGCCCCCTCCGCCTGGGTCGCTTTCCCGAAATACGGCTCGGGAAGGAACTGCCCCTTCACATCTTGATGGGTCTTCCGAAAGCCCGTGTCGAGCACAGCCACCGTCACTCCCTTGCCGGTGGCTTCCTTCCACAGCTGTTCGGCCCCGAACGCCTCCAACGGCCACAGATCCTTGCGTGTTTGATCTGCGGAGGCGGTACCACCCGCGGTGATGAGCAGCGCGCCGGTCAACGCGGCACCCACCGTCGCGCGCAGTGTTCGGGTGACCCTCATGCTTGCTCCTTCTCGCTGTGCTGTCCGGGCGGCAGTGTTCCATCAGAAGAGAAGCCCCGCACCCTCGGGCGCGGGGCCACTCCTTACCAGCCGCCGTACGACGGTGGCGGTGTCCTACTCGATGACGCGGGGCGCCACATTGCGTTGGGGCGTCCAGGTCTCTTCGTCCTCGATCAGGTAGTCGGGGCGCTGACCGGTGGTGCGCTCCTTCCCCTTCTTGTCCTTGGCTCCAGCGGCACCCATGCCCGCCTGCTGGCCACCACGGCTGCGGTGCAGACCCGCGCCGCCCTGCTTGGCGCCGCCGGCCGGGCCACCCGGCTTGCCCGCCATGCCGCCACGCGTACGCGCCTGCGCACCGCTGCGTCCGGCCACACCGGCCTTGCCGCCCTTGGCACCGCCCGCGCCCCCGGCACCCGGCATGCCTCCACGCATACCTCCGGCGCCAGACACACCTCGTCCGCCACCGGACCGCATGGCGCCGCCTGGCACTCCGATGGGACCCGGCGGCATCGCGCCGCCCGGACCGCCGCCCGGTCCGGGGACCGCGCCATGCCCGCCACCGGGCAGGCCACCGCTGTGGCCACCGGCGATCGGCGGCGGGGTCATGGTGCCGCCCTGCAGGCCGTCGAGCCCGGTGTGGACCGGGAGGTCCGGCCGGCTGACCTTGGGACCGTCGAATCCGGGCGGCACCGCTCCACCACCCGCGCCATGGGGGTGGTGCGGGGTGACCGACGACGGATCCGGGTGGTGCCTGTCGGCCGTGTCGGGCATCCGTACCGGGGGCGGGTGCGGGCCACTGCCCGGCTCCTTCGGCCAGTCGCCGTTAAGGCCGTCGTCGCCGTCATCGCCCCAGATATCGGCGCGTCCCGAGTAGTGATTCGCCAGCTCGTCCATCACAACGACCGCCTCGACCTGGCGCTCCTTGCTCAGGGACAGCTTGTCCCGGTTGAGCTCCAGCGCCTGGCGGGCGTCCATCTTCGGGTTCGCCATGTCCCGGTGGAACTGGGTGTCGTCGCCACTGTCGTCCGTGAAGCTGTCCCAGTTGCCCGGGTCATGGATCTTCGACATGGCTTCCATGGCCTGGCGGAGGTTGTGGGCGAGACCCACCTCCCGGCCCGACTCGCGCGAGCCGATCAACGACGCCTCGGCCTTCCGGGCATGCCGGTACGTCCGGTCGATCTTGCCGAGCACCTTGACGGCTTCCGCGCGGAACGCGTCGGCCGCCGAGCCCTCCCAGTGCGCCGTCGCATGATCGACGGCATCCATGAACTTCTTACGGATGCCGCCGTGACCGTCGTGCCCGCCGAGCAGGTCGGCGGAGTTACGCCAGTGATCACCGGCGGTCTCAAGCGTCTCCGGCTTGGCGTTCTCGATCATCTTGCGGAGCGCGTTGATGCCGTGGTGGTGAAAGTCGGAAGGAGAGTGCGGGGTCAGTCGCTCACTCTGGAACGACTTCAGCTTCTTCGCCCGCTCCCCCTCCTCCCGCTGCCTCTCACTCGTCTCAGCGCTCTCGCGCTCCTCCATGGCGCTAACCACAGCGGCCCCCCTTCATCGTCATCCTCTCGTCCTCAACCCTGCACCACCGTGGAGGTCAGCCGTTCATCGAGGCCTTGGTCTCGTGTTCCTGGTCCTCGTAGGCACCGCGGCTCGCCTCTGTCTTCTCGCCGAAGTTGTGGGTGAGGTCGTGGAGTGCCTTGATGACGTCCTTCAGATACGTCTGCATGCGGTCATGGGCGCGGGAGACTTCCTCCGCTTCGCCGAAGTTGACGCCGAACGCCGACTTCGGGATGTTCGTGCCGTACTCGACCTTCTGGCTGGTCTCCGCCATATCGCCCTGAAGGCTCCTGAGTTGGCGGACGACGCTGTCCAGCTCGTCGAGATCAACCTTGAAGTGCTTACCCATGACCACTCTCCCCGTTATGCGCACACCCGGCCGGCCCCGTCACCCCACTCGCGCCGTCCGTTCCGGCGCCGCCACGGCGAGGGCCGACGGGCAGCGTAAAGTCAATAAAGGTTAAGGAGTTGGCGACCGAAATAGCAAGATCGTAAGTCGTGATCTGTCCGAATCCAGGCGGTATGCGACCGCACTTTGTAGACGGGCCGTTATCCAATACCCGAACGGCAGCCCACCCACCCCTTCCGGATCACCCCATGGGCACCCTCGTCCCGAACTATGCCTGTGTCGACGCAAGTTCGACGACCGTGACATCCGGTGGTGCCCCCACCCGGACCGGTGGCCCCCAGGCGCCCGCGCCGCGGGTGACGTAGAGCTGGGTGTCGCCGTAGCGCTCCAGGCCGGCGACGGTGGGGTTGGTGGCGCCGGCGACGTAGGTGAAGGGCCACAGCTGGCCGCCGTGGGTGTGGCCGGAGAGCTGGAGGTCAACACCGAACCGTACGGTGTCGTGGATGGTGACCGGCTGGTGGGCCATCAGGACGACGGCGCGGGAGGGATCCCGTCCGCTCAGGGCCAGGTCGTAGTCCGGGCCGGCGTGTTCGGTCTGGCCCGCGAGGTCGTTGACGCCCGCGAGATCGAAGCCGGGCAATTCCGTACGGGCATTTTCCAGGGGATGTACGCCCAATTCACGTACGTGGTCGACCCATTGGGCCGCGCCCGAGTAATACTCGTGATTTCCCGTGACGAAATAAGACCCGAATCGAGAGCGCAGTCCGCGCAGCGGTTCCGCGGCCGGGGCGAGGTCCGCGACGCTCCCGTCGACCAGGTCGCCGACGATGGCCACCAGGTCGGGGTCGGTGCGGTTGATGACCTCGACGATGCGTCGGGTGTGGGCGCGGCCGAGGATCGGGCCCAGGTGGATATCGCTGACGACGGCGATCCGGAATCCATGGGCGGCGCGGGGCAGTTTGGTCAGGGGGATGGTGACGCGCTTCACGGCCGGGCCGCGGAGGGTGGTCACGGTGCCGTAGCCGACGGTGGCCGTGGCGGCGAGGGTGGCACCGGCGGCGACCGCCCGGGCGAGGAAGAGCCGGCGGGGCGGCGCGGCGAGCGGCGGCAGGGCGTGGGTGCCGGGCGGCAGGAGGGTCGGCGCCGAGGGCGGGGAGGGGGACGGGGAGAGTGACGGGGAGACATCCGATGGCGTTCCCGCGTGCGATGGCGTCCCGGCGTCTGGCGGAGCCCCCGCGTCCGGCTGAGCTCCCGCGCTCGACCGCGGGCCGGCGCCCGACCGCGTCCCGGCGTTCGACGGAGCCCCCGCACCCGACGGAGCCCCGCCGCGCGACCCCGTCCCCGCGTCCGACGGCGCCCCGGCGTCCTCCCCCGTCCCCCCACCCGCCTCCTCATCGCCGAGTACCCGGAGCCCCGCCGCGCGGACCGCCTCCCCCACCAGCAGGGCCAGTGTGAGATAGAGCACCAGTGCCAGCCAGAGGAAGCCGGGCCAGGCGAGTGCCTGCTGGAGGGGGAAGGGGGCGCCGGCGCGGGCGGCCAGCAGGGCGGCGAGGGCGGTCAGGGGGAGGGCGAAGGCGGCGGCGGTGCCTGCTCGGCGGGGGCGGGTGTGCGGTGTGGTGGTGTCGCGGACGAGCCGGCACCACAAGTAGCGGTGCACGCCGAAGAACAGTCCGAGGACCGGGACCACGATCAGGGCGAAGATCACGGCGGCTGCCCGTGCCCGTGGGTCAGGCGGCGGACGAGGTGGGGGCGGAGGGCTGGTCGGGCGTGCCCTGTGCGGCCTCGCGGCGCAGGGCCCGTACGCCGCGGAACCCGATCACTCCGATCGCCGTCCCCAAGAGAAAGGAAGCCACCGCGAGCAGCAGATGCACCCAGAAGTAGGCCGTCGGGTCACCCGCGGCGTCGAAGGCGAGACCGCTCCCGTCCTTCCAGAGGTTTTTGACGAAAGTGATCCAGATGAACCAGCTCCACACCCCGAAGGTGAGCAGGAACCAGGACACGGGGCGAGAGAGCTTCATACATCCCAGTATGGGCAGCGGCTCCATCCGGCGGTCGGCAGGGGCACTCTTCCGTGGGGTGCTGTCGGCGCCCCGGGCAAAGGCGGGTACGTTCACCGACGTGCCGACGACCTTCTGCGCCTCCACGGCTTCCCTGGCCTCCCCGGCCTCCCTGGCCTCCACCGATCCGACCGCCCCGTCCTCATCGGCTGCCCCGGCCGCATCAGCTGCCCTGACCGCATCGGCCGCCCCGGCCGCGGCCGGCCATGCCGGTCGTGCGGCGCGCCACGGCTTCCCCCTGCGCACCGCCGCCGCGCTGGCCGCCTCCGGGCTGCTGGCCTCCCCGCTGCTGGCCGGCACCGCACACGCCGATCCCAAGGCCCCCGCGCCGCCGTCGGCGATGTCGCAGATCGGCGGGGGCCGGCTGGGCACTCCCGGCGTCCAGGTGGCGCTGAAGCCCGGCGCCCCGAAGCTGCCGGGCCCGGACGCGCTGACCGCCCGCTCGTGGATCGTCTCCGACGCCGTGTCCGGCAAGGTGCTGGCCGCCAAGAACCCGCACTGGCGGCTCGCGCCCGCCAGCACGCTGAAGATGCTGTTCGCCGACACGGTGATGCCGAAGTTCCCCAAGAACCAGAAGCACACGGTCAAGCCCGCCGACCTGGCGGGGATGGGCGCCGGCAGCAGCCTCGTCGGGATAAAGGAGAACCTGAGCTATACGGTCCACGACCTGTGGCTGGGTGTCTTCCTGCGGTCCGGCAACGACGCGGTGCACACGCTCTCCGCCATGAACGGCGGGACGAAGGTCACCGTCGCGCAGATGCAGCAGCGGGCGAAGGAACTGAACGCCCACGACACGCATGTGGTGACCCCGGACGGCTATGACGCGCCGGGCCAGGTCTCCAGCGCGTACGACCTGAGCCTGTTCGCCCGGGAGGGGCTGCGGAACGCCGACTTCCGCGAGTACTGCTCGACGGCCAGTGCGCAGTTCCCCGGTGACGAGGGCAAGGGCGGCAAGCGGGCGACGTTCGGCATCCAGAACACCAACCGGCTGCTCAGCGGCGATTACGACATCAAGCCGTACCCCGGTATCGCGGGGGTGAAGAACGGCTCCACCACCAACGCGGGGTCGACCTTCACCGGCGTTGCCCATCGCGGCGACCGCAAGCTCCTCGTCACGGTCATGAACCCGGAGAAGAAGGAGCACAACGAGGCCTACAAGGAGGCCGCCAAGCTGCTCGACTGGGGCTTTGCGGCGGCCGACAAGGTGGACCCGGTCGGGCGGCTCGTCGGCCCCAGGAGCGAGGACGACGGCACCGGCGCCGTGAAGGCCAAGGGCAAGGACGCGCACAAGAGCACCCAGGCCGCGCTGAACAGCGCCGGTGGTGCGAACGGCGCGTGGACCGCGGTGGGCGTCGGCAGCGGTGTGCTGGCGCTGCTGGGCGTCGTGGCGTTCGCCGTGCGCCGGCGCCGGGCCCATAAGTGACCTGCGCGGGTGCGGAGGGGGAGGGCGGCTGACGCCGAGGACCGTCAGGCCGCCCGGGGGCGGTCCTGTCCCTCCGGCCGCTCCCGCCCCGCCGGCCCGTCGGGCGTCTTGAGGTCTTCGGCTTCCGCGCGCTGCTCCCCCTCCGTGGCCGTCCACGAAGCGCAGTACACCAGCAGCTTCGCGGTGAAGTTGATCCACAGCAGCAGCGCGACCGGGGTGCCGAAGGCGCCGTACATGCTCCGGGAGGCGACGCCCTGGAGATAGCCGCTGAGCAGCAGCTTCAGCAGTTCGAAGCCGATCGCGCCGAGGAGACCGGCGACCACGACGGCGCGGCGCGGCGGATGGACGCCGGGGAGCCTGGTCAGTATGTAGGCCAGCAGCAGGAAGTCCGCGAGGACGGCGATGACGAAGCCGGCGACCGAGAGCAGGACGCTGCCCACGCCGCCTTCCGCAAGGCCGATCGCCTCGGCCACCTTGCCCACCGCGGCGGACGCGAAGGTCGAGCAGGCCAGGGAGAGCACGGCGACGCCGCCGACGCCGAACAGCAGGACGCCGTCCCGGAGCTTGCCGAGGAAGAAGTTGGTCTTCTCGTTGTCCTTCTCCCATACGGCGCGCAGGCAGTCGCGCAGCGAATCGACCCAGCCGATGCCGGTGAGCAGCAGCGCGGCACCGGCGACCAGGCCGATGGTGGTGGCGTTGTCGACGAGTGCGGCGATGTCGAGCTGCCCCGAGATACCGGGCAGCTGCTCGGCGATCTTGCCCTCCAGATGGTGCACCCGCTCGTCGCTGAGCAGCGCGGTGCCGATCGCGGCGGCGACGGTGAGCAGCGGGAAGAGCGCGACGAAGCTGGTGAAGGTGATCGCGGCGGCGAGCCGGGTCCAGTGCACCCGGAGCATCCGCTCATAGGCACGCCAGAGGTGCGTGGTCATCAGCCAGGTGACGGCCGGTCCGATCACCGGCAGTTTGCTCAACCAGTCCATGGCGTTCCCCTCGTGCGGTCCCAGGCGGCCGTTGCCCTGGTGACCTTGTGCCCGCCGGTCTGTGCAGGATGTCAGGCGCGCGCTTGGCGCGATCGGAAAGGCGCGCCCCGACCTCCGGGTATCCGGGCATCGGGACAGCCCGTACGGGAGCAGGAGCGGGGCCGCGGCAGACACCGCGGGCGACGGGGGCGACCGTTCCGGCGACGGACGGCCGCGCTCAGCAGGAGGCGGCCGGCGGCCGGGAGAGATCGGCGGCCTGGCGCGGGACCGCGGCCGTCCGCGGCCCGAAGGGGTACTCCCGCTCCAGCCGCCACACCGCGTCCGGGCCCTGCTCGTAGAGCGCGAAGCCGCCGATCGTCCAGGTGGCGCAGAAGTCCCTGAGCCCGGCCTGGGCGCGGTCCATGGCCGCTTCGTCGATGCCGTGGGCGACGGTCACATGCGGGTGGTACGGGAACTGCAGCTCGCGTGCGCAAGGACCGGACGCGGCGCGGATCCGGGCCTGGAGGGCGGTGCAGTCCGTCACGCCCTCGGTGACCTTGACGTAGACGACCGGGGAGAGCGGCCGGAAGGTGCCGGTGCCTTCCAGGCGCAGCGGGAAGGAGCGGCAGCCGGCCGCGACCTCGGCGAGGTGGCGTTCGATGCCGGGCAGCGCGTCGGCGCTGACCTCCGTCGGCGGGAGGAGGGTGATGTGCGTGGGGATGCCGGGTGCGGCCAGGTCCCCGAAGTCCGCGCGCTTCCTCTGGAGGAAGCTGCCGTACGGCTCCGGGACCGCGATCGAAACGCCCAGCGTTACGGTCCCCACTGCGTTCTCCCTCCTGACGTATGTGCGGCGCGCTCGCGCACCCTCTTAGTGTGCCGGGTGCGCGCCCTTCGCGGGGAGCGTCCTCGGCCGTCTTGTGCACAGGCGCAGAAGCCCCCACGGGTGGGGCCCCGGGTCCCGCGCGGTCCGCGCGGCCGGTTGCGGTCCGCCGTGCGGACGCTCCCGGCCGGGCGCGGACGGTGCCGTCAGTGCTTGGCCGGCAGCAATCCGAGCCGGTCATAGGCGGTGGCGAGGGTTTCGGCGGCCACCGCGCGAGCCTTCTCCGCCCCCTTGGCCAGGATCGAGTCCAGCGTCTCGGGGTCGTCCAGATATTCCTGCGTACGGTCCCGGAACGGTGTGACGAATTCGACCATCACCTCGGCGAGATCGGTCTTGAGAGCGCCGTACATCTTGCCCTCGTACTTCTGCTCCAGCTCCGGGATCGTGGTGCCGGTGAGGGTGGAGTAGATGGTGAGGAGGTTGGAGACACCGGGCTTGGTCTCCGCGTCGTAGCGGATCACGGTGTCGGTGTCGGTGACCGCGCTCTTGACCTTCTTCGCGGAGACCTTCGGCTCGTCGAGGAGGTTGATCAGGCCCTTGGCGCTGGCGGCCGACTTGCTCATCTTGGCCGACGGGTCCTGGAGGTCGTAGATCTTGGCCGTCTCCTTGAGGATGTACGGCGCCGGCATCGTGAACGTCTCGCCGTAGCGGCCGTTGAAGCGCTCGGCGAGGTCGCGGGTCAGCTCGATGTGCTGGCGCTGGTCCTCGCCGACCGGGACCTGGTGGGCCTGGTAGAGCAGGATGTCGGCGATCTGCAGGATCGGGTACGTGAACAGGCCGACGGAGGTGCGGTCGGCGCCCTGCTTGGCGGCCTTGTCCTTGAACTGCGTCATCCGCGAGGCCTCGCCGAAGCCGGTGAGGCAGTTCATCACCCAGCCCAGCTGGGCGTGTTCGGGCACATGGCTCTGGACGAAGAGCGTGCAGCGCTCCGGGTCGAGGCCGGCGGCCAGCAGCTGGGCCGCCGCGATCCGGGTGTTGCGGCGCAGCTCGGCCGGGTCCTGGGGGACGGTGATCGCATGCAGGTCGACCACCATGTAGAAGGCGTCGTGGGACTCCTGCAGCGCCACCCACTGGCGCACGGCACCGAGGTAGTTGCCGAGGTGGAAGGAGCCGGCGGTGGGCTGGATACCGGAGAGCACACGCGGAGAACTCTGCATGGCGGAGCCATTCCCCTGAGGGTGGTCGTGAGCGACGGTCGGGCGATCGAGAGCCATGCCATCGATTGTCTCAGGTCCGCAAGGGGGGACCGGCGCAAGGTGGCGGAACGTGGTGCGGGCCGCCGCCGGGGGCAGAGGCGGCCTGTTCGCGGCGGCCGGGAGCTGGAATCGTGGCCCGGGGCTCCGTGCTCGTGGCCCGGGCTCCGTGCTCGTGGCCCGGGCTCCGTGCTCGTGGCCCGGGCTCCGTGTTCCTTGCTCCGTGCGCCGCCCCGGATCTCCGACCCGATCTGCGAGGACCGCCGATGACCGACGCCCGTCCCGCACCGCCGGCCGACACCCGCCGTCCCGCGTCCCCGGCCGATACGCACCGTCCCGTGCCCCCGCCCGGCGCCACCCCTCCCCCGCGCTCCGACGGCGCGCCGCATCCGCTCGCCCCCGGTGGCGCCGGCCGGGCCGCGGCCGATGCGCTGCTGCGGGCGGCCGGAGCGGTGGTCCCCGTCCTGCTGCCCGGGGAGGTGCCCGCCGTCGCCGTCACCCGTCACGAGGTGCTGCGCGAGGTCCTTGCGCACCCCGAAGTCGCCAAGGACGCCTGCCACTTCGCCGCCCTGCACGACGGCACCGTGCCGCCCGGCTGGCCGCTGACCACCTTCGCCACCGTCGACGGGATGATCACGGCCGACGGGGCCGATCACCGGCGGCTGCGCGGTCCGGTGACCAAGGTGTTCACCGGGCGGCGGGTGGCGGCGCTGCGGCCCCGGGTGGTGGAGCTGACGGCCGGGCTGCTGGACGGGCTGCCGGGGGCCGCCGCGGCCGACGGCACGGTGGATCTGCGCCGGCACTTCGCCTATCCCCTGCCGATGAGCGTGATCTGTGAACTGCTGGGCGTGGACGCCGCGTTGCGCGACCGGCTGCACGAGCTGTCGAACCTGATCGTGAGCACGGCGGACGGGACCCAGGCCGCCCACCGCGAGATCATCGCCATCCTCACCCGGGTCGCCGAGGCCCGGCGGGCGGACCCGGGCGACGATCTGACCAGCGCGCTGCTCGCCGCCCAGGAGGAGGACGGCGACCGGCTGAGCGACCGGGAACTGGTCGGCACCCTGCTGCTGATGATCATTGCCGGGCACGAGACCACGCTCAACCTGATCACCAACGCGGTGCGGGCCCTGTGCACCGACCGCGGACAGCTGGAGCTGGTGCGCGACGGGCGGGCCACCTGGGACGACGTGGTCGAGGAGACGCTGCGCTACGACAGTCCGGTCGCCCACTTCCCGTTCCGCTACCCGGTCCGGGACCTGGAGATCGGCGGCACGGTCGTCCCCCGTGGCACACCGATGCTGGCCTCCTACTCCGCGGCCGGCCGGGATCCGGACGCCTACGGCCCCGACGCGGACCGGTTCGACGTCACCCGGCGGCCCGCCGCCCGGCACCTCTCCTTCGGCCACGGTCCGCACTACTGTCCGGGCGCGCCGCTGGCCCGGCTGGAGGCGACCGTCGCCCTGGAGGCGCTGTTCACCCGCTATCCGGCACTGGACCTCGCCGTCCCGGACGCGGAGCTGCCGCCGCACCCGAGCTTCGTCGGCAACAGCACCCACGTCCTGCCGGTCCGGCTCACCGGCTGATCACGGTCAGCCGGTGAGCCGCCGGACCGCGGGCCTCAGGCCGTGGCGAGCCCCGGCGCCGGGTAGGCCGCCATGAGCTCCGCGACCTCCGTACGGATCACCGCCAGCGCCTGTTCGTCGCCCTTCGCCGCGGCCTGGACGCTGCGGTCGATCCACTCGGCGACCAGCGGCATCCGGTCCGTCCCCAGCCCGCGGGAGGTGAGGGACGGGGTGCCGATGCGGATGCCGGAGGGGTCGAAGGGCTTGCGGGGGTCGAAGGGGACGGTGTTGTAGTTGACGACGATGCCGGCCCGGTCCAGCGCCTTCGCGGCGACCTTGCCCGGCACCTCCTTCGACGTGAGGTCGATCAGCACCAGGTGGTTGTCGGTGCCGCCGGAGACCAGGTCGTAGCCGCGGGCCAGCAGCGCCTCGGCGAGCGCCTTGGCGTTGGCGACGACGGCATGGGCGTAGTCACGGAAGGACGGGGCGGCCGCCTCGCGCAGGGCGACCGCGATGGCGGCGGTGGTGTGGTTGTGCGGACCGCCCTGCAGACCGGGGAAGACGGCCTTGTCGACCGCCTTGGCATGGCTCGCCCGGGACATCAGCATGGCGCCGCGCGGCCCGCGCAGGGTCTTGTGGGTGGTGGTGGAGATGACATCCGCGTGCGGTACGGGCGAGGGGTGGGCGCCGCCCGCGATCAGACCGGCGATATGGGCGATATCGGCGACGAGGACGGCGTCGACCTCCCGGGCGATCTCGCCGAACGCGGCGAAGTCGATGGTGCGCGGGACGGCGGTACCGCCACAGAAGATGATCTTCGGGCGTTCCTTGCGGGCGAGGTCGCGCACCTCGTCGAAGTCGATCAGCGCGGTGTCGGGGCGTACGCCGTACTGGACGCCGCGGAACCAGCTGCCGGTGGCCGACACCCCCCAGCCGTGCGTGAGGTGACCGCCCATCGGCAGCGCCATGCCCAGCACGGTGTCGCCGGGCTCGGCGAAGGCGAGGTAGGCGGCGAGGTTGGCGGGCGAGCCGGAGTACGGCTGGACGTTGGCGTGCTCCACGCCGAAGACGGCCTTGGCCCGCTCGACGGCCAGCGTCTCGACCCGGTCGATGTTCTGCTGGCCTTCGTAGTAGCGACGGCCCGCGTACCCCTCGCTGTACTTGTTCTGCAGGACGGTGCCGGTGGCTTCCAGGACGGCGGCGGAGACGTAGTTCTCGCTGGGGATCAGCCGCAGGGTGTCGGCCTGCAGCTGCTCCTCGGCGCCGACCAGCGCGGCCAGTTCGGGGTCGGCGGCGCTCAGCGCGGGATGCGGAAGGGACTGCGGAGTGAGGGACTGCGGGGTGGGCTGTGACACGGGGGCCTGCGACATGGCGTCCTCCGGGGCGGTCGATCGGTGATCCGGTCGTGGTCCCGGGGTGCCCAGGCGGGGCGGCACCTCGTGATGGTGGCCGCACACCGCTTCCTCGAGGTTGTTTCCCCGTACGCCAGTCGCGGTGCGCACCCAGAGTCTAAGACACCCCCGACCCCTCAGGACGTCCTCAGGGCACTCCTCAGGGAGCCCCCCGGGGAGAGTCCCCAGGGCGTCTCCCACAGGAGCGTCGCCCAGGACATCCCCCGGGGCATCCCCCAGGACCGCCCCTGCCCGGCGGATCTTCGCAGGCCAGTCGCTCCTGGCCGGCGCAACAATGGAAGGGGAAGCGGCAGCGCCCGCGCCCCGCACGGTTCTACCGATCGGAGTCACCGGTGACGTCCACGGAACGCAGCATCGCCGCCGCCGAGGCCCACAGCGCGCACAACTACCACCCGCTGCCCGTCGTCGTGGCCACCGCCGAGGGTGCCTGGGTGACGGACGTGGCGGGCCGTCGCTACCTGGACATGCTCGCCGGGTACTCCGCGCTGAACTTCGGGCACGGCAACCGCCGGCTGCTCGACGCGGCCAGGGCCCAGCTGGAACGCGTCACTCTCACCTCCCGCGCCTTCCATCACGACCGGTTCGGCGACTTCTGCACGCAGCTGGCCGCGCTGTGCGGGATGGAGCTGGTGCTCCCCATGAACACCGGCGCCGAGGCGGTCGAGACGGCGGTGAAGACGGCCCGCAAGTGGGGCTACCAGGTCAAGGGCGTCCCGGACGGCCACGCGAAGATCATCGTCGCGGACCACAACTTCCACGGCCGGACGACCACCATCGTCTCCTTCTCCACCGACCCCGAGGCCCGCGCCGGCTTCGGCCCGTACACCCCCGGCTTCGAGATCGTCCCGTACGGCGACCTGTCCGCGCTGGCGGCCGCCCTCGACGACCACACGGTCGCGGTGCTGCTGGAGCCGATCCAGGGCGAGGCGGGGGTGCTGGTGCCGCCGCCGGGCTATCTGGCGGGCGTACGGGAGCTGACCCGCAGCCGGAACGTGCTGTTCATCGCCGATGAGATCCAGTCGGGGCTGGGCCGCACCGGCCGGACCTTCGCCTGTGACCACGAGGGCGTGGTCCCCGACATGTATGTGCTGGGCAAGGCGCTGGGCGGCGGCGTGGTGCCGGTGTCGGCGGTGGTGTCCTCCCGTGAGGTGCTGGGCGTCTTCGCGCCCGGCGAGCACGGCTCGACGTTCGGCGGGAACCCGCTCGCCTGCGCGGTGGCCCTGGAGGTGCTGGCGATGCTGCGGACCGGCGAGTTCCAGCAGCGGGCAACGGAGTTGGGCGAGCATCTGCACGGCGAGCTGGGGCTGCTGGTGGGCGGCGGCGCGGTGGACGCGGTGCGCGGCCGCGGGCTGTGGGCCGGAGTGGACATCAACCCGTCACGCGGCACCGGCCGGGAGATCTCCGAACGGCTGATGGCGCGCGGGGTGCTGGCCAAGGACACCCATGGCGCCACCATCCGGCTCGCCCCGCCGCTGGTGATCAGCAAGGAGGACCTGGACTGGGGGCTGGACCAGCTGCGGGGAGTGCTGGAGGAATGAGAGGGGGCCGGCGTGCAACGGGCGGCCGGCGGGCGAAGGTGCCCTGACCGCTCGTTGCGCCATGTCCTGGACGCACGACATCAGCCCAGGCCGACATGACCGCGCAGCCGAACGCCACGGCGGTCAGGGCTCGTCGTACCAGGCGACAGCCGCGATGCGCCAGCCCTCTGGGGTGCGGACGAACTGGATGGTCTTGGTCCCGCCGCCCTCGAACGGGTCACCGTCCAAGATCCCGGACTTGCGGTACGCACAGAACCGCGACGCGATATCGCCTGCGATCTCGGTTCGTCCGGACGTCTCCCACTCGGAGAACTCAACCAGCCGGCCGTCGCTCAGCAGCCGTTGGCGAGGCTCGATGAACTCGTCCACGGTGTAGACGGTGAACTCTGGGCCGGTCATGATGATCACGCCCGCGGGAAGAACCAGCCGACGGATTCGTGCCACGTCGGCACTCTTGCCGCCCCGGTTGTCAAAGGCGCCGAAGAACTCAGCTGTTACCAAGTCGATCTCGGTCCTGGACATCGTGCGACGGTAACACCCTCCCCAATGCCCTGGGGCGGCCTCGCCCTGGTACTCTAACCAGAGTCACGGAGGGCGGCAGTCGCGGCCTGGCGGACCCGGCAGTGGTCGAGACCGGCCTCGTTCTCGCAGTACTAGGCCATGAGCGATGCTGGAACCACGAGCCGGGCACGTTCGTGGAGTTCCCGGGCGGCGTGGTTCTTGAGGTGGGGGCGGATGAGGTGGAACATCTTCCCCATGCGCCGGTCGACCCTCCCGCTTTGCACCAGAGGATATTCGTCCAGCGCTTCATTCCATGTCGCACAAGCCGCTTCCAGGTGCCCCACCTCAAGTTGGAACTCGGCGAGTGTGGCCCGTTCCTTCACCCGGGACCGGCGGTAGATGTCGTAGCACAACCTGTCCGATTCCCGCATCGCCGCAACGGCTCCGGGAAGGTCTCCCAGCTCGTGGCGAACATGGCTGATGTGGTAATGCAGAGCTGAGGGGTCATAGGATCCGAAGGCTTTCGCTCGCGCCTCGGCCTTTTCCATGGAGATTTCGGCCTCTTTGAGATGTGCCAGAGCCTTATGGCTGTCTCCTGTTTGCGCAGCGGCATGTGCCTGCTGGCCCGCAAGGAAGGCGAGCATACGCGGGCCCGCTAGCGGAGAGGCGCCGGCAGCGGCATCGGCCAGTCGCATGGCTTCACGACCGTGCCCCAGGTCAACTGCCTGCACACTCATACCCCGCAGTGTCGTGCAATACGTGAGGTGGTCCTCAGAGGCTCCGGCCAGTTCCAATGCCTTCAGGTAATACTTCTGCCCCAGCCCCTCCACCCCCTCATCCACCGCCATGTATCCGGTGAGATAGCACAGGTCGGAGGCTGCCGACAGCATTGCCTTGCGCACCGATTCCGGCGCCTCGGCCCGCAGGTACGGAGCCACCGTATTGACGAGGAAAGCCGCAGCCATGGGGCGAGCGTGACGTCCGCCGAATTGGTCGTCGAGTTCCGAGATCCGTTCGGTCATGGCGGTGACCGTTTCCACTTCCGGCATGCCGATGCGCGGATTTCGGCCGCCTTGAATGGCTTCCATCCGTCCCACCACATCCGGCCAATTGGGCACGGTCAGCGCAACGGAAAAGAGCCCTATACCGAGAACGCTGCGGCGTGAGGGGTCCATGTCTCCCCTCCCGAGATCGATCAGCCCTTCCACCGTGCCGGGAGCAGCATCGGAGCTCTTGACCGGTGCCGGGAAGCCGGCCTCCGCATGCGTGACCGGACGTCCCAGCTTCCGCGCCAGGGCCTCCACGATCAGCGGTCTGGCCTGCTCCTTCGGCAGGTGACCCTGACACCACTGATGGGCCGACGGCTCGCGGTACTTGAGCGGGGTTCCCCGCTCGGTGCCGATGCGGTTCACGGCCTGGACGAACTGCCGCAGCGTCCAGCCGGTCTGCCGGTAGAGCCGTTCAAGGTGCCGGTTCGGTTCCCGAGTGCCCACTAGCCCTCAACTCCCCGATGCGCGCGAGCGCTTAAAGCTCTTAAAAGCCGCTTCCACTGCCACCGTACCGCTGGGCGTAGCGGACCGGTTGCCCAGAGCGAGGAAGGCCCTCCTCGAGAGACGGAGAGGACCCCCGCGACCGTGGTGGAACGGCCCGGGGGCGTGGCCCTCAACTACAAGAGAGTTGACGACATGCCCGACGCTCCAGCGAGGGTCTTCGTCCGGCTGCTGCCGTGGACCAGCGCGGACGGGAAACCGTGCTTCGTGGCCGGAGACGGGACCGGATATGTCTCCCGCGTCGCCGACCGGATCGAGGAAGAACAGCTCAGCTCGGCCGACGACCTCCTCGGCGAAGCCCGCCGCATGCTGGCCGGACGGGCCTGGACACCCGGAGAACTGCACCTGCTGGCCGTTGAATTGACTGCAAGCCTTGCCGATGTGCGCCGGGTGGCCGAGAGCCGGGGCGAGCGCTTGACCGCCCTCGGCCACGATGCTCCGGACGATGCCGACGGCGCACGGCCCCGGCTTCCAGCGGGGCCGTGATCGGCCAATACGTAGAAGTTCGTGCAAGTCGCTGGCGCGCCGCTGCGACGCAAGCACAAGCTCGGACACCTTGGAACGGGCGACGCCCCACGAGGAGTACCGGCCGGCCTGACGGTACGCACTCGGAAGACTCGATCGTGACGTCTTCGTCCAGCATCCGGCAGGCCCGAGCTCCGGCGCGGACTCTGATCACGACAGCGATCAATTTTTTCGGGTGAGCGCGCACAAATTCACGCAAGTTCGTTGTGGCCAGCTCTTCAGCATTCCTGGCTCGTCGCCATGCCGGCGGCGCCAGCTGCGCCGTGTCGCATGGCAACTCATCCGCCGAATGCACCACGCCCCTGCTCAGGCCATGTGCCGGAGCAGGGGCGCTTTTGTCTTCACCAGCGTGGGCTACTTTCCGTTCCCGCCCTGGGGCGACGGTTCACGCGGAGCCTCCGGGGGCATGGGGCCGCCATCGTGTTTGCCGCCGTCCTCCTGCATCTCCGCCTCGTGGCGGAAGGGCACACCGCGCCAGCCTTCGGCATCGGGCGTGCGCGTCTCGTACGTATCGACGCTCACCACGCTCATTCACCAACCTCCTCTTTCGCGAGGAGCCATGCCGCCGTACGGTCGAAGGCATGGCCCATGGGCCGCAAAGGGGTTTCCTTTGCGGTTGGTCACCCGCCCCGGCTGCTCGACTGTCCAGGTTTCCGCCGCCGGGGCGGGAGTCTTCAGGCTCCGACTGCCGCCGGTCAGTCCTGCCCGGGGGCGGTCATGACGCCTTCGCGTGCCCACGGCCGTGGTCTCGGATCTCCCGGGGAGCAGAACATGCCTCGGCCTTGTCGTTTCGCTTCAACGCCGCACTCCGTCGGCGTCCCAAGGCGTCACACGCTTTGCATCCGGGGACTGGCTCGCCCTCCAACAGCCAGTCGTCCAGCGGCAGTTCAACGGGCGGTTGGCTGTACCGAATGGGGCTCGTCATGACGTCTCCGCGGGGTGAACGGCTTGTTTTCCCGACGGTAGGGAGAGCGGAAGGCTCAGCTCAATGAACTTCTACGAACTTGTACGCCGTCACCTGAGCGTGCCGATTGCCGAGGTAATCAGCTTCCTGGCTGCCGCCCCGTAAACAGCGATGCCTGCGAGTTCGGTGAACGTCTTGGCGTACTCGGCGATTTCACTCGGTTGCTTCACGGTGAGGCCGGCAGACACGAGTTCACAGGAGGCCTGTTTCTCGTCGTACAGAGAGAAGGACTCGCACGGCCACGCATTGCCGCGCACGACCCCCATGGGGATCACGCCAAGGCTCAAGGAGGGCGTGGCCGTCATTCCGATCAGGTGGCGCAATTGGCTCACCATCGTGACGGGATCTCCGATGACCGTGCGAAGAACCCACTCCTCCATCAGGAAAGCGAACCGGCGTCCTCCCGTGTACAGGACGCGTTGGCGCTCCATCCGTGCTGCGACAGCCTCGTCAGTGTCGCCAGGAGTGTCCCTGACGGAGGCAACCGTGTTGAGGATGGCGCGGGTGTAGTCCTCGGTCTGGAGCAGCCCTGGGATGACCCACGACTGATAGAAGCGGAACCAATGGGTTCGCTCGAAGAGTGGCAGCACAGACTCCTGGGCACGCTTCAGGCCGGCACTTTCCAGGCGCCGCCACTCCACGTACATGCCGTCAATGCCACGGGCGGTCGCGATGAGGTCCGCGGCTTGGCCCTCGGCGTCACAGATCCGGGTCCAGGTACGAATGTCCGCATCGGAGGGAGGAGTCCGGCCGTTCTCAAGCCGGGAACTCTTCGACTCATGCCACCCTGCCGCCGCCGCCACAGCTCGGGCGGTCAGACCGGAGTCCTTGCGGATCTCGCGGAGGCGCTTCCCAAGCGCTTCCCTGGCCTGCTGGATGCTGGACGACGGCGACGATGGGGACACGGAGAGTTCAGCCCTGTTCGTGGGTCAGACCGGCCTGTAAACCTCGTGCGGGACCGCGCGTTCCCAGACCGCCTCGAAAGACGTTGAGCAGAGCTGCACGATCGCGGGATCCGTCATCCGCTCCTCATCTCCCTCGGGTGACAGCTCGCCGTCCCCGGTGAAGTGCAGGAACACGACAAGGCTGTCATCGAACAGCCAGAAGTCATTGCCTGGGAGCGCCAGGTCCGACACCTTGCGACGCGGCAGCCAGCGCACCTGCTCGCCGGCCGCCACGTTGCTGGGCGTGAGGTGGTGCTCAAAGCGGAGGTAGTCACTCATGGGCTCGGAGAAGATCCGAGCACGACGGACTGCCACACCGCGCGTGGTGATCTCTTGCATCAGGGCGAGCCAGGGGCGGGAGGCTGGGTCGCTTTTGGCAGGAACACTTTGCGGGTCCTGCCGCCATGAGACGAATCGCGGGTCGGATCGCATGTACCCGTCCCTCATCTCCAGGTGAACGGCTGAACGCTTGGCCTGCTTGAACAGCTCGCTAAACGTCAGCTCGGCCGCCACCGCGTACCTCCGGAAAGAACTGTGTCATGTACTTGGGGATCTCCACGACCGTCTCATGTTCCGGGAGATCCAACTGGGAGAGTCGTTCGTCGTCCAGTACCTTCAAGCCCTGGACCAGGTACCTGTCAGTCACGTCGTCGTAATAGACGGTGGCGGACTTACCCTCGGGGGAGTTCGGGTCCTTGCCGAGCATGTGCAAAGCCATGGTGCCCTCCTCACTCGTTGAAGACGATCTCTGACTACGAGTTTGCGCTCAATTCACCTTGCTGCACATCGAACTTGCATGAACTTGCGCGGGTTCAGGGTTCCTGCGATCGCCGCGGCCGAGACCCATAGCGCGCACAATTACCACTCCCTGCCCGCTGCCCCTCAGGTGTTGTCGCGGGCGGTGGCGACGATGCGGTCGAGTTCTTCGCGGTTCCAGGTGAACGAACCGTCGGCCAGCGCACTGAGGATGCCGTCCACCCATGCAAGTTCGGCCTGGGTGACCGCGCGCAGGTATTCGCTCTCGATCAGGGCGACCCGCGGGAGGGCGTGGCCCCCGGCCTCGCTCGCGAGTTCGGCATCGAGTTCGGTGAGGCGCCGGGCGAGGCGGTCGCGCCGCTGGTGCAGCAGGTCCTGGGTGGCCCGGGGGGTGAGCACCGGCAGGAAGGACAGTGCGGCGGGGAACTCCGGGTACTCGTTGCGGGGCGTCGACAGGATCTCGGCCATCCACTGGCGGGCGGCTGCCCGTCCCGTGTCGGTGAGGCGGTAGGTGGTGCGTTCGGGGTAGCGCTCGTCGCGCTCGGTGCTGCCGACGGCGATCAGCCCGGCGTCTTCCAGGCGGGCGATCGTGCGGTACAGGCCGGCGCGCTGGCCGACGTTGACGACCTGGTCCTTGCCCCACTGCTTGATCAGACGCTGGATTCCGTAGGGGTGCAGCGGGCCGGCCTCCAGCAGGCCCAGGACCGCCAGGGCCAGGGGGGAACGGCGGAATGTCGAGGTCACGGGGCGACGGTACACCGACCACCGGCACCACAACTAGTCGCATCACACCTAGCAACGTCGTTATTAGTTGCACTGCACCTAGATGCCATGCCACTATCCCGGTCCTCAGCCGTTCCTCTTGAGGAAGGAACCGGAAAATCCATGCACGTGATCATCATTGGCGCCGGCACCGGCGGGCTGGCCCTGGCGCACGGCCTGAAGCGGGCCGGTATCAGCTGCGCCGTCCACGAACGCGACCGCACGCGCGGCGGCGGGCTCCAGGGCTACCGGGTGGGCATCGACCCCGACGGCAGCCGGGCGCTCAGCCGTCTGCTGCCCCCCGGGCTCTTCGACACCTTCGTGGCGACCTGCGCGCGCAGCGGTGACCGCTTCACCGTGTTCACCGAGAAGTACAAGGAAGTCCTCTCGCTGACCGGCTTCGCCACGTCCGGTGCGGACGGGGCGGGTGCGGAGCGTTCCGTTTCCCGGATGACCCTGCGCCAGGTCCTGCTGACCGGGCTGGAGGAGCTGGTCCACTTCGACAAGGTCTTCACCCGCTACGAGCAAAACCCCGACGGCACGGTCACCGCGCACTTCGAGGACGGCACCTCGGCCACCGGAGACGTGCTGGTGGCCGCCGACGGATCCCACTCCCGGGTCCGCCGCCAGTACTTACCCCACGCCCCCTTGGAGGACAGCGGCCTGATCGGGATCACCGGCAAGGTGCCCCTCACCGAGGAGACCCGCACACTGCTGACCCCGCAGGTCATCGACGGTGTCAACATGTTCCTCGCGCCCGGCGGATACTCGCTGGTCATCCACGTCATGCAGTTCCCGTGGGACGAGCGGGGCCGGCCCCGCCAGGGCATCGGCGCGAGTGACACCGAACTGCTCGACGCCTGGCCCGGCCTGCAGTTCGACAACACCCGCGACTACATCATGCTGGGCTTCGGCGGCGCGGCACGGAACCTGCCCGCCGACGTCCTCCGGATGAACGGCCGGCAGCTGCACGACCTCACGGTCGAGCTCACCCGCAACTGGGACGTCCGGCTGCGCACACTGGCCGAGCTGGCCGACCCGTCCACCTGCTTCCCCCTCAACATCCGCACCTCGGCCCCGGTCGAGCAGTGGCCCACCAGCAACATCACCCTGATCGGCGACGCCATCCACACCATGACGCCGGGCCGCGGGGTGGGCGCGAACACCGCGTTGCGCGACGCCGAGCTGCTGTGCGCCAAGCTGGTCTCGGTCCGTGACCGCGAAGTGCCGCTGATACCGGCGATCCGCGACTACGAGACGCAGATGATCGACTACGGCTTCGAGGCGGTCAGGAAGTCCCTGGCGCAGATGCGGGGAAGCGATCCGGTCCACAAGCCGGTCCTCGGTCGCGCGGTGCTGGCCGGGATGCGTACCGGTATGCGGGTGGTCAACCACCTGCCCCCGCTCAAGCGCAGGATGGCCGCCGCCGCACAGCAGTACCGCGGCCATGACCGTGACGCATAGCGGCACGCGCCGGTCGCCGACCGCCGTCGGCTTGCCCGTCCGGGGCCCCCGCGCCGCGCCGGCCGCCCACCCGGCGTCCCCGCCGCGCCGGGCCGCCGCCTCAGCGGATCACATGCGGCAAGAACCGCGCGTACTCGTCGGTGACCGGCCCCGCAGACTCCCGGATGCCGAGCCCCGCCGACTCGTCCTCGACGACCCAGGCGCCGAGGACGACCCGGTTGCCGTCGAAGTCCGGCAGCGGTGCCAACTCCTGGTAGCAGCAGGCGTCTTCGGGCCCCCTTGGTACCGGCTCGGCGCCCGGTTCGTGCAGGGTGACACCGGCGCCCTCCCGGCCGAGCAGCGGCTTGGCGGCGTAACCACGGGTGTGCGCCAGCTCGCGCGGCCCGTCGAGGTAGGCGGGCAGCAGATTAGGATGCCCCGGGTACAGCTCCCACAGGATCGCCAGCAGCGCCTTGTTGGAGAGCAACATCTTCCAGGCGGGCTCGATCCAGAGGGTGGAGCCCGTACCGCCGCCGTTGTCGAGGGTGTCCAGGACGAACGGGCCGAAGTCGTCGGTGGCCAGCCACTCCCACGGGTAGAGCTTGAAGCAGGCCCGCATGAAGCGCAGCCGCTGGTCGACGAAGCGGCCCGACAGCCGGTCCCAGCCGATGTCCTCCATCGAGACGGCAACCGTTTCCAGGCCCGCCTGCTGCGCCGTCTCCTCCAGATAGGCGACGGTCATCAGATCCTCGCCCAGCTCGTCACCCGCCGAGTGCGCGAAGTGCACCGGCGCACCCGGCGGCAGCAGCGGGGCCTGCCGCTTCCAGGCCGCCACCAGCCGCTCGTGCAGCGAATTCCACTGGTCGGCGCCGGGGAAGCGTTCCTCCATCCAGAACCACTGCGGGCTGGCCGCCTCGACCAGCGAGGTCGGCGTATCGGCGTTGTACTCCAGCATCTTGGCCGGGCCGCTGCCGTCGTAGTGCAGATCGAACCGCCCGTAGAGTGAGGGCAGTTCATCCCGCCGCCGCCAGGACTCGGCGACCAGGCGCGCCAGCCGCGGGTCCTCGATGCCGAGGTCGGCGAGGCGGTCCTGCTCGACGAGGTGGTCGGCCGCGGCCAGGCACATGCCGTGCAGCTCCTCGACGACGTCCTCCAGGGCCTCGACCTCGGGGAGGGTGAAGGAGTAGTAGGCGCTCTCGTCCCAGTACGGGCGCAGCGAGTCGTCCGGGTAACGGGTCAGCGGGTAGATCAGGCCCTGCGCCTCGACGGTCTGCTGCCAGCCGGGGCGGGGCTCGATGGTGTGGCGTTCCATGCCGTCCGGGCCCGCTCAGCCGCCGAAGGAACCATGCCGGCCGCCGCCCGATCCGGAGCAGCCGAAACCGCCCCGGTTGACGGCCGTGGTCTTGCTGAAGGTGCCCTCGTCGGCGTACTTGCCGCCGGCGTTGTCGGGGTCGTAGTACCACTGGCCGTCGACGGGCGTCTTGGCCGCGCCGCCGCCTCGGCCGGTCTTGCCGTATTTGCCGCTTCCGGTGCTCGTGCTGCCGCTGTTTCCGGACGACGAACTGCCGCCTGCCGAGCAGTTCTTGGAGTCGACGATGCGGTAGCCCTTGAGGGTGTCGTAGCTGTTGCGGTCCACACAGCGCTTGTCGGGCTCGGAGCCGCAGGACGTCAGTGCGGCGGCCAGGGCCCCCATCCCGCCCAGTATCACCGTGCTCGACCGCAGCCGCCGACGTGCCTTCTCTGCCATGTTCTGCCTTCCCCCGTGAACACTTGGAACGTCCGGAACCTCTGCATGACCTGCAGCATCTGGATCTCCGGAACATCTGTTGGAGCGGAGCCAGCGTAGACGGCACCCGTGGGGCCGCCGCAAGGCGGGAGGCGGGGTGCGGCGGCGGACGCGCACACGGGCGGCCGGGCCGCCCTCGGGGAGGACGGCCCGGCACTGTTGGTTGTGCGGGTCCTGCGGTAGGAGACGGAGGGTCAGGGGCCCTAGAGGACGGTCTGGGTGTCGGTGTCGCTGGAGCCGGTGAAGTTAGTGTCACCGGCGTAGACCGCCGTGATGATGTAGACGCCGGTGGTCAGCGCGGTGCTGACCGCGGCGACACCGGAGCCGTCGAGCGTGCCGGTGAGGCTGATGGTGGTCACACCGTCGGTGACGGTGAAGTTGACCGTCCCGGTCGGGACGCCGCTGCCCGGCGCCACCGCGGAGACGAACGCGAGGATCGCGACCGTGTCACCGGAGTTGGAGGGGTCGGGGAACGAGGTGGCCGTGGTGGTCGTGGATGCCTGGCTGACGGTCTGGGTGTCCGTACCGCTGGAGCCGGTGAAGTTGACGTCGCCGCTGTAGGTCGCGGTGACGTTGTGGACGCCGGCGTCGAGCGTGCTGGTGGTGACGGTCGCGACGCCGCCGGAGACGGTGCCGGTCAGCGTGCCGCCCCCACCACCGTCGATGACGAAGACGACCGAGCCGGTCACCGTGCCGGCACCGGGCGGGACCGGCGCCACCGTGGCGGTGAAGGTCACCGTCTGCCCGAAGACCGACGGGTCGGGCGCGGACGTGACCGTGGTGGTCGTCGACGCCTGGCCGACCGTCTGGGTGTCCGTGCCGCTGGAGGAGGTGAAATTGGCGTCACCGCTGTACGTCGCGGTGACCGGGAACGTACCCGCGTTCAGCGCGCTGGTCGTGACGCTGGTGGTCCCTCCGGAGAGGGTGCCGGTCAGCGTCGGACCGCCGGTGATGACGAAGGTGACCGTGCCCGTCGGCGTACCCGCACCCGGTGCGACCGGTGCCACGGTGGCCGTGAAGGTCACCGACTCACCGACCACGGACGGGTCGGGCGACGAGGCCACCGTGGTGGTGGTCGATGCCTGCGTCACCGTCTGGGTGTCGGTGCCGCTGGAGCCGGTGAAGTTGGCGTCACCGCTGTAGGTCGCGGTGACCGTGTACGCGCCCGCGGTCACCAAGCCGTTGGTGGTCACGCTGGTGGTGCCACCGCTGAGCGTGCCGGTCAGCGTCACCGTGGTGACCCCGTCCGTCGCCACGAACACCACCGTGCCCGTCGGCGTACCCGCACCGGGCGCGACCGGCGCCACCGTCGCCGTGAAGGTCACCGACTGGCCCACGACCGACGGATCGGGCGACGACGAGACCGTGGTGGTCGTCGAGGCCTGGGTCACCGTCTGGGTGTCCGTACCGGCCGAGCCGTTGAAGTTGGCGTCACCGCTGTAGGTCGCCGTGACGGAGTACACGCCCGCGGTCACCAGGCCAGTGGTGCTGACGCTGGCCGTGCCACCGCTCAGGGTCCCGGTCAGCGTCACCGTGGTGACCCCGTCCGTCGCCACGAACACCACCGTGCCCGTCGGCGTACCCGCGCCCGGAGCGACCGGCGCCACGGTGGCCGTGAAGGTCACCAACTGACCCACTACGGAGGGGTCCGGCGTCGACGAGACCGTAGTGGTCGTCGCCGCCTGACCGACCGTCTGGGTGTCCGTGCCGCTGGAGGAGGTGAAATTGGCGTCACCGCTGTACGTCGCCGTGACCGTGTAAACGCCCGCCGTCACCAGCCCATTGGTGCTGACGCTGGTGGTGCCACCGCTGAGCGTGCCGGTCAGCGTCACCGTGGTCACCCCGTCCGTCGCCACGAACACCACCGTGCCCGTCGGCGTACCCGCACCCGGCGCAACCGGAGCCACGGTGGCCGTGAAGGTCACCAACTGACCCACTACGGAGGGGTCCGGCGTCGACGAGACCGTAGTGGTCGTCGCCGCCTGACCGACCGTCTGGGTGTCCGTGCCGCTGGAGGAGGTGAAATTGGCGTCACCGCTGTACGTCGCCGTGACCGTGTAAACGCCCGCCGTCACCAGCCCACTTGTGGTCACGCTGGTCGTGCCACCGCTGAGCGTGCCGGTCAGCGTCACCGTGGTGACCCCGTCCGTCGCCACGAAGGTCACCGTGCCGGTCGGCGTACCTGTCCCTGGCGCAACCGGTGCGACCGTCGCCGTGAAGGTCACCGGCTGCCCGACGACTGACGGATCCGGCGACGACGTGACCGTTGTCGTCGTCGAGGCCTGACCGACCGTCTGGGTGTCCGTACCGACCGAGCCCGTGAAGTTGGCGTCACCGCTGTACGTCGCCGTGACCACGTACGCGCCCGCGGTCACCAGACCGTTGGTGGTGACGCTGGTGGTGCCCCCGCTGAGGGTGCCGGTCAGCGTCACCGTGGTGACCCCGTCCGTGGCCACGAACACCACCGTGCCCGTCGGCGTCCCCGCACCGGGCGCGACCGGCGCCACCGTCGCCGTAAAGGTCACCGACTGGCCCACGACCGACGGATCGGGCGAGGACGTGACCGTGGTCGTCGTCGCCGCCTGGGTCACCGTCTGGGTGTCGGTGCCGCTGGAGGAGGTGAAGTTGGCGTCACCGCTGTACGTCGCCGTGACCGTGTGCGTCCCGACGCTCAAGGCGCTGGTGGTGACGCTCGCCGTGCCCCCGGACAAGGTGCCGGTCAGCGTGGGGCCGCCGCTGATGACGAACGTGACCGTGCCCGTCGGCGTACCCGCACCCGGCGCCACCGGAGCCACCGTCGCCGTGAACGTCACCGGCTGCCCGAAGACCGACGGGTCCGGCGACGACGTAACCGTGGTGGTCGTCGACGCCTGGCCGACCGTCTGGGTGTCCGAACCGACCGAACCCGTGAAGCCGGCGTCACCGCTGTACGTGGCCGTGACCGTGTAAACGCCCGCGGTCACCAGCCCACTTGTGGTCACGCTGGTCGTACCGCCGCTCAGCGTGCCGGTCAGCGTCACCGTGGTCACGCCGTCCGTCGCCACGAACGTCACCGTGCCGGTCGGCGTCCCCGCGCCCGGAGCGACCGGAGCCACCGTCGCCGTGAACGTCACCGGCGCGCCGACCACGGACGGATCGGGCGCGGACGTGACCGTGGTCGTCGTCGAGGCCTGATTGACCGTCTGGGTGTCCGTACCGACCGAGCCCGTGAAGTTGGCGTCACCGCTGTACGTCGCCGTGACCGTGTGGCTGCCGGCGCTCAGGGCACTCGTCGTGACGCTCGCCGTGCCCCCGGACAACGTGCCGGTCAGCGTCGGGCCACCACTGATCACAAACGTGACCGTGCCCGTCGGCGTCCCCGCACCCGGCGAAACCGGAGCCACCGTCGCCGTAAAGGTCACCGGCTGACCGACGACCGACGGGTCCGGCGACGAGGTCACCGTGGTGGTCGTGGACGCCTGGTTGACGGTCTGGGTGTCCGTACCGACCGAGCCGGCGAAGTTGGCGTCACCGCTGTACGTCGCCGTGACCGTGTGCGTACCGGCAGACAGCGCGCTGGTGGTCACGCTCGCCGTGCCCCCGGACAACGTGCCGGTCAGCGTCGGGCCACCACTGATCACGAACGTGACCGTGCCCGTCGGCGTCCCCGCACCCGGCGCGACTGGAGCCACCGTCGCCGTGAACGTCACCGGCTGACCGACGACCGACGGGTCCGGTGAGGACGTGACCGTGGTGGTGGTCGCCGCCTGGATGACGGTCTGGGTGTCGGTGTCGCTGGAGCCGGTGTGGTTCGCGTCGCCGCTGTAGGTCGCGGTGACGGTGTAAACGCCCGCCGTGACCAGGCCGTTGGTGCTGACCGTGGTGACGCCGGCGCCGTCGAGGGTGCCGCTGAGGCTCACGGTCGTGACGCCGTTGGTGATGACGAAGCTGACCGTCCCGGTCGGCACCCCGCCGCCGGGGAAGACCGGCCCGACGAAGGCGGTGAAGTTGACCGTCTGCCCCGTCACGGAGGGGTCGGGGAAGGAGGTGACCGTGGTCGTCGTGGACGCCTGGTTGACGGTCTGGGTGTCCGTACCGACCGAGCCCGTGAAGCTGGCGTCACCGCTGTACGTCGCCGTGACCGTGTGCGTACCGGCGGACAGCGCGCTGGTGGTCACGCTCGCCGTGCCCCCGGACAACGTGCCGGTCAGCGTCGGGCCACCACTGATCACGAACGTAACCGTGCCCGTCGGCGTCCCCGCACCCGGCGAAACCGGCGCCACCGTCGCCGTAAAGGTCACCGGCTGACCGACGACCGACGGATCGGGCGCGGACGTGACCGTGGTGGTCGTCGAGGCCTGGTTGACGGTCTGGGTGTCCGTACCGACCGAGCCCGTGAAGCTGGCGTCACCGCTGTACGTCGCCGTGACCGTGTGCGTACCAGCAGACAGCGCGCTGGTGGTCACGCTCGCCGTGCCCCCGGACAACGTGCCGGTCAGCGTCGGGCCACCACTGATCACAAACGTGACCGTGCCCGTCGGCGTCCCCGCACCCGGCGAAACCGGAGCCACCGTCGCCGTAAAGGTCACCGGCTGACCGACGACCGACGGGTCCGGCGACGAGGTGACCACCGTGGTCGTCGCCGCCTGCCCCACCGTGTGGGTGTCCGTGCCGCTGGAGGTGTTGAAGTTGCCGTCGCCGCTGTAGGTCGCAGTCACCGTGTGCGTACCGGCGGACAGCGCGCTGGTGGTGACGCTCGCCGTGCCGCCGGAGAGCGTGCCGGTCAGCGTCGGGCCGCCACTGATCACGAAGATGACGGTGCCCGTCGGCGTTCCCGCGCCCGGCGCGACCGGGGCCACCGTCGCCGTGAACGTCACCGGCTGGCCGACCGCCGACGGATCGGGCGCGGACGTGACCGTGGTCGTCGTGGACGCCTTGTTGACGGTCTGGGTGTCCGTGCCGCTCGACCCGGCGAAGGTGCCGCTGCCGCTGTAGATGGCCGTGACGGTATGGGAACCGACGCTGAGACTGCTGGTCGTGACGCTCGCCGTGCCGCCCGAGAGCGTGGCGGTCAGCGTCGGGCCACCGGAGATGACGAAGGTCACCGTGCCGGTCGGGGTACCCGAACCGGGCGGCACGGGGGCGACGGTCGCGGTGAAGGTCACGGCCTGCCCGAAGACCGACGGGTCGGGGGACGAGGTGACCGTGGTGGTCGTCGGCAGCAGGGTCGCCTGCACCGTTTGTGTGTCGGTACCGGAGGACGGATTGAATTGGGCATTGCCGTTGTAGGTCGCGGTGATGGCATGGGTGCCGACGCTGAGACTGCTGGTGGTGACGGTTGCGGTGCCGCCCGAGAGCGTGCCCGTCAGGGTGCCGCCCCCACCGCCGCCGATGACGAAGGTGACCGTGCCGGTCGGGGTGCCCGCCCCGGGCGCGACCGGCGCGACGGTGGCGGTGATGGACACCGGCTGCCCGAAGGTCGACGGGTCGGGGGACGAGGTGACGGTCGTCGTCGTCGACGCCTTGATCACCGTTACGGAGGCCAGGCCGCTGGACGGTGAGAATTGAGCGCTGCCGTTGTAAGTCGCGGTGATGGTATGAAAGCCGACGCTGATTCCGCTGACGGTGACGGTCGCGGTGCCACCCACGAGGGTGCCCGTCACGGTGGGCCCGCCGGTCACGACGAAGGTGACCGTGCCGGTGGGTGTCCCGAGCCCCAGCGGGATGACAGTGGCGGTCAGGGTGACCGGTTGTCCGAAGACTGCTGGATTGGGTGACGCGGATGCCAAGGTGAAGGTGGGTGCCATGAAATGGCCCTCCGGATAGTGATGTTGGCGGGCCGTTCAGCTCCCCGTAGCGCATGACACTCTGCGGGAAGTGGGCATCAACCTGGGGGCAGGCTCGGTAATTACTGCCGACGGAGATCCGCATCTGCGTACCGATGTCCTCCGCCAGGCTGGCAACCCGCCGGTCGATAGCACCAGTAGGCGCGCGGATCATGACGCCGCGCCATAGCCGTCACGCGCATTTGCCCTGAATGGCGCAGCGCCCAGCGGCTCGCACGGCGCCCCGCGGCGCGCGCTGCGGGGCGCGGCGGTGACGGGTGTCGGTACGGGTGACGCACGATCAGCGCGCGGCCTTTTTCCGTGAGCCGGTACCGCACGACCTTCAACGGCGCTGCACAACGGCGCAGTTCACCGGTCAGTTGAATCGTCCGGCGTCTACGCTGGCCGGTGGGCCGGGGCGCAGGCCCCCTTCACCTTTCACCTGTCCCTTCATCTCCCCATCCCCTCGGCCCCTCGCCCCCCGCCCTCCATCCACCCAATCCACCCATCCACCCCTTCCCCCATCCACCCGTTCATCCGTTCACCCGTCGGCCGGAGGAAGTGACCATGACTGAGCATGCGCGAGTACCGGGGCAGCTGCCCGGTGAGCTGACGCTGCGGCACCCCACCCCTGCGGACCACCCGCAGCTCCAGGTGGCGCTGGCCGAGTGGTGGGGCGGCCAGGGTGGTGAGGCGGGCGCGCGACAGCGTCAGTTGCTCGTACCGCGCCTCTTCCTGCAGCACTTCGCCGACACCAGCTTCCTCGTCGAGCGCCCGGACCGGGCCCTGCACGCCTTCCTGATCGGCTTTCTGTCCCAGACCGAGCCCGAAACCGCCTACCTCCACTTCGTGGGCGTGTGCCCGGAGGGCCGGCGGGACGGCATCGGCAGCGCCCTCTACGACCGTTTCTTCGCCACGGCCCGCACGGCAGGCCGCAGCCGGGTCCGCTGCATCACCAGCCCCACCAACCGCGACTCCCTCGCGTACCACGCCCGCATGGGCTTCCGGCTGGAGCCGGGCGACCGGCTCGACGATCACGGCGTACCGGTGCACGAGGATTACAACGGGCCGGGGCGCGACCGGGTGTCGTTCGTACGGGAGTTGTGAGCGGGGGCCCGCCGGTGTGCGCCGGGCTGGGCGGCCTCGGCGACCGGGCGACCTGAACGGCCTGGACGGCGTGCTTTCCGGCGGCACACCCCCGCTACTCCCCCGGTGGCAGCGCCCTGAGCAAGGCGTCCACGGCGCCCGCGAAGGAGTGGTCGGGCGGGGTCCCGTAAGCCACTACCAGTGCGTCACGCGAGGCCGGTGGGGCGGTCGGGTCGCGGAAACGGCTCAGGCCCTCCAGGGCGAGGCCCTGCCGGCGGGCGGCCTGGAGGACGGCCTGTTCGGTGCCGGGCGGGAGTTCCAGTACGGCGTGCAGGCCGGCGGCGATGCCGGAGACCCGGACCTGGGGCGCGTGGGCGGCCAGGGCGGCCACCAGTTGGTCGCGGCGGCGCCGGTAGCGCAGCCGCATCCCGCGCAGATGGCGGTCGTAGGCGCCCGAGGACAGGAACTCGGCGAGAGTGAGCTGGTCCAGCGCCCCGGACTGCCATTCACCGGTGCCCTTGAGGACGAGCACCGGATCGACCAGGCGCTCCGGCAGCACCATCCAGGCCAGCCGCAGCGCGGGGGCGAGGCTCTTGCTCGCGGTGCCCAGGTAGACGACGTGGTCGGGGTCCAGGCCCTGGAGGGCGCCGACCGGCTTGCGGTCGTAGCGGAATTCGCCGTCGTAGTCGTCCTCCAGGATGAAGCCGCCGGTGGCGCGCGCCCAGTTGATGGCGGCCGCCCGGCGGTCGGGGTGCAGCGGTACGCCGGTGGGGAACTGGTGGGCGGGGGTGAGGAGGGCGGCGCGTACGTCGTCGAGGGCGGTCAGCTCCCCGGTGCGGGCGCCGCGTTCGTCCACGGGGAGCGGGACGGTGCGCAGGCCCGCGCGGGTGATGACGGCGCGGTGGAAGTCGAGGCCGTACGACTCGACGGCCAGCCGCCCGGTGCCCAGGACGCGGCTGAGCAGGGCCAGTCCTTGCAGGAAACCGGCACAGATGACGATGCGGTCGGGGTCGGCGCGTACGCCGCGGGCGCGGGCGAGGTAGTCGGCGAGGACGGTCCGCAGCTCGGGGCGGCCGTGGGAGGCGGGGTAGCCGAAGGCCTCGCTGGGGGCGGTGGTCAGCGCACGGCGGGCGGCGGCCAGCCAGGCGGTGCGGGGGAAGGCGGCGACATCGGGGGTGCCCGGGGTGAGGGCGAAGCGCGGCCGGTCGGCGCGGCCGGCCGGGCCGGGGCCGGGGGCGCGCCGGGCGGCGGGCGCGGTCCGCGGCAGCACCCTCTCGGCGACGCGGGTGCCGGAGCCCTGGCGGGCGCTGAGCCAGCCCTCGGCGACCAGTTCGGCGTAGGCGTCGGCGACGGTGTTACGGGCGATGCCGAGATCGGCGGCGAGCGAGCGGGAGGAGGGCAGCCGGGTACCGGGGGCCAGGCGGCCGGACCGTACCGCGTCCCGCAGCGCCCGCAGCAGCGCGGCGCGCAGACCGCCGGGACCGGTGAGGTCCAGGTGCAGATCCCGCCCGAAAGTGGCCCAGGAATTCTCCATGGAAATGGACCATACAGCCATGCCATTGCCGCCGTAGCGTCGTAGACATGACGACACGGACAGCTCAGCAGGCAGCACAGCAGACAGCACAAACAGCCCGGCCCGCACCGACCACACCGGCAGCACGGACCACTCGGGCAGACCGCCCCGCACAGCCGGCTCAGGCGGCGCAGACAGCGCAAGCGGCGCAGCCGACACACCAGCACGGCCCCCGCCTGCCCTGGGCGAAGCTCGCGCCGGAGGTCTACAAGGCCATGATCGCGCTGGAGGTCGCGGCGAAGAAGGACCTCGAACCGTCGCTGGTCGAGCTGGTGAAGATCCGTGCCTCGCAGCTCAATCACTGCGCGTTCTGCCTCGACATGCACGTCAAGGACGCCCGTGCGGCCGGCGAGACCGAGCAGCGGATCTACCTCCTCAACGCTTGGGAGGAGGCCGCCGACTTCTACTCCCCCAAGGAGCAGGCCGCTCTCGCCCTCACCGAAGCCATCACCCTGCTCACCGAGGGCTTCGTTCCCGACGCCGTCTACGACCGCGCCGCCTCCCACTTCGGCCAGGCCGAACTGGCCCACCTGATCGCGCTGATCACCACCATCAACGCCTGGAACCGCTTCGGCGTGTCCACCCGCATGGCCCCGGGGCAGGCATGACCGCCACGGACCGCCCCGTGACCACCACGGACCGCCCCGTGACCGCCGCCGCGCTGCGCGCACTCCACCACGGGCCCCGGCTGCCGCTGGTCCTCCCCGGCCCCTGGGACGCGGCCTCGGCACGGGTGTTCGCGGACGCCGGCTTCCCTGCGCTCGCCACCCCCAGTGCGGGCATCGCGGCCTCCCTCGGATACGAGGACGGGCAGACGCCGCCCGACGAGATGTTCGCGGCCGTCGCCCGGATCGTACGGTCCGTGGACATCCCGGTCTCGGCCGATGTGGAGGCCGGATACGGGCTGTCCGCAAAGGAGTTGGTGGGCCGCCTCATGGACGCCGGGGCGGTGGGCTGCAACCTGGAGGACACCGACCCCGCCACCGGCGCCCTGCGGGACCCGCAGGAACAGGCGGACTGGCTGGCCCGGGTGCGGGCCGAGGCCGGCGAGGCGCTGGTGCTCAACGCCCGGATCGACACCTACCTGCACGGCGTCCAGGGCACGGAGGAAGCGGTCCGGCGCGGCCGGCTGTATGCAGCAGCGGGCGCCGACTGCGTCTATCCGATCCTCGCCCCGCCCCCGGAGCTGGCCGCGCTGGCCGCCGGTATCGGCCTCCCCGTCAATGCCGTGGTGACCCCGGACGGTCCCACCCCGCGCGAACTCGGCGCCCTCGGCGCGGCCCGGGTCACCTTCGGCGGCGGCCTCCAGAGCCGGTCGATGGCAGCGGTGGCGGAGATGGCGGAGCGGCTGCGGGAGGAGCTGGGGGCGGAGGGGTGACGGGCCGCGGGAGCTGACGGGCGGTGAGTGGCGGGAGCTGGCGACCCGCGGGGGGCTGACCCGGCCGGCGCCGCGCCCATGAGCGCCACGCCCGTGAGCGCCACGCCCGTGAGCGCCGCGCCCATGAGCACCGCGCCCATGAGCGCCGAGCCCGTGAGCGCCGCGCCCGTGAGCGCCGCGCCCGTGAGCGCCGAGCCCGCCGCGCCGCTACCGCTCATCCGTTCCCGGCACCTTTCCCGTGCTGATGGCGATGCGGTTCCACGTATTGATCGTGAAGATCAGCGCCAGCAGCCGGGCCAGCTCCGCCTCCCCGAAGTGGCGGGCGGCACGCTCGTAGACCTCGTCCGGCACGCCGCCCTGGGCAACCAGCGTCACGGCCTCGGTGAGGGCCAGCGCCGCCCGCTCCTTCGCGGTGAAGAAGTGCGCCGCCTCCTCCCAGACGGCCACCATGTGCAGCCGCTCCGCGCTCTCGCCCGCCTTGTGGGCATCGGAGGTGTGCATATGGAGGCAGTACGCACACTTGTTGAGCTGCGAGGAGCGAATCTGGACCAGTTCGACCAGGGCCGGGTCCAGACCCTCACGCGCCGCGGCGTCGAAACCGATCAGTGCCTTGAAGGCCTTCGGTGCGGCCTGCGCAAAATTCACCCTGGGCGTGCGGGCCGCCGCGTCCCTGCCCTCCACCGCCGCGTCCTCGCCACGAACCGCCGCGTCGTTGCCACGAACCGCCACGTCATTGCCATGCGTCTGATGCGTCGTCTGCTGCGTCATGCCTTGAATCTAGAAGAGCAGGCGACCGACTGTAGGGTGCATTTCCATGCCGGAATCATGGGTCAATCCCGCCGAGAGCCTGGGCGTCGATCTGCATCTGGAGCTGACCGGTCCCGGCAGCCGCCGCGCCGTCCTCATCCGGGCGCTGCGGGACGCGGTACGGTCCGGCCGCCTGGCCCCCGGCACCCGCCTGCCGCCCTACCGCTCGCTCGCCGTCGATCTCGGCATCGCCCGTAACACCGTCGCCGACGCCTACGCCGAACTGGTCGCCGAGGGCTGGCTCAGCGCCCGCCAGGGCTCCGGCACCCGCGTCGCCCGGTGGCACCACCCGGACGGAGTCCCGGGGAGCGCGCAGCCGCCGACACCCCACCGCGCCCCGGCCCGCCCCTCCCTGGCGAGCCGCTCCGCCCACAACCTCCTCCAGGGGCAACCGGACGCCGCGTCCTTCCCGCGCACCGCCTGGCTCGCCGCCGCCCGCCGCGCGCTGACCGCCGCCCCGCACGACGCCTTCGGCCCAGGCGACCCCCGTGGCCGCCCCGAACTGCGCCGCGCGCTCGCCGACTACCTGGCCCGCGCCCGCGGCGTGCGCACCGACCCCGAACGCATCGTCATCTGCTCCGGCTTCGCCCACGCCCTGCGCCTGCTCCTGCCCGCCGTCCTCCCCGGACCCCTCGCCGTCGAGTCCTACAGCCTCCCCTTCCACCGCCACCTCCTGACCACCGCCGGCCTTCGCACCCACGCCCTCGGCCTCGACGAACACGGCGCCGACACCGCACAGTTGGCCCGGCTCGACGGCATGGGCGCGGCCCTCCTGACCCCCGCCCACCAGTTCCCCACCGGCGTACCGCTGCACCCCGACCGCCGGGCGGCCGCCATCAACTGGGCGCGCGCCACCGGCGGCTTCATCCTGGAGGACGACTACGACGGCGAATTCCGCTACGACCGCAAGCCGGTCGGCGCCCTTCAGGGCCTCGATCCGGAGCACGTCCTCCACATCGGCTCGGTCAGCAAGAGCCTGTCCCCCGCGGTGCGCCTGGGCTGGATGGTGCTCCCCGACCGCCTCGTCGACGCCGTACTGGAGGCCAAGGGCGAGCGCGAGGCCTGGGCGGGCGTCACCGACCAGCTCACGCTCGCGGAATTCCTCACCCACGGCGCCTACGACCGGCACCTCCGCCGGATGCGCCAGCGCTACCGCAGACGCCGCGACCAGCTGATCGACACGGTGACCACCCACGCCCCGCACCTCACCGTCACCGGCATCTCCGCCGGCCTGCACGCCGTCCTCCAACTCCCCGCCGACGCAACCGAGTCGGACGAACACGCGGCCCTGCGCGCCGCCCGCCGCCAGGGCCTGGCCCTGGACGGCCTCTCCGGCTACCGCCACCCCGCCGCCACCATGCCGCCCCGCCACGGCCTGGTCATCGGCTATGCCACCCCCACCGACAGCGCCTTCCCCGGCGCCCTGGAGGCACTGCGCCGGGCCCTGTCACAGAGGGGGCCAGAAGCTGTCTCAGTCGGCACCGGGGAGGCTCGCCAAGACGAGTAGGGCAAGCCGGCGCAAGCGTCGGCAGTACTGGATTCCTGCGGAGTCGGGGACCTCAGGGATGACCCGGCCCAGGTCTTCGATACGGCTTCGCAGGACGCGCGTGCGCTCCGGGTCGAGAGTGCCGCCGTTGTTCAGCCACGCAAGAACGCAGCCTGCGGTGTCCGCGTCGAGCAACACCAGGTCCGTACCCCCGAACTCGGCACCTCGCAGGCCTGCGGGGAAGGGGGCCTGGAGGTGTTCGTGCCAGAGGGGCACCGCATTCCGCACCTGCTCGGATAATCTGCTCACCTGCACCATTTTGCTGCAGCCTCACGACACGCCGGGACCGCGTTCACGTCGCCGCGCACGAACTCGGTGCGGCCGCCTATGCGATCAAGGCCACACGTGCTGCCGCGCCGAAAGGCGAGGGCGAGGCCGCAGGGCGCGTCGAGTGCCAGTGGCAGCGCGACCAGCTCCCGGAGGAGATTCGCGAACTCGTGCTTGACGACCAGCGATTGCGGAACGACATCTGCTGGTCGGTGTTCGACTGCTGAGCGCGCGGCCGTTCCGGGGTGAGGGCCGTCGTGCGCCCGGAGACCTCTCGGCCCCCGGCTCGAAGGCGAGCCGGGGGCCGAAGGTCCGGGGCCTGGGACCTGGGGCCTGGGACCTGGGGTCTGGGGCCTGGGTCGGCTTCCTCCCGGACTACCGGTTGGCGAACTTCCGGCTGATGTCGTTGAAGACGCGCTCCGCCTCCGGGCCGAGGTGCGGGCCGGCCAGCCAGGTGTGGTTGCTGGAGCTGATCGAGGTGTTGGACACCAGCGTCAGCTTCCCGCCGTGGTTGACGAACCAGCCGCCGCCGGAGGTGCCGCCGGTCATGTTGCAGCCGATGCGGTTCATGGCGGGCGTGCCCTCCTGCATGACGAGGCGCCCGGGGCGGCCGGGGCAGTTCATCATGCGTGCACCGTCGAACGGCGGCGCCGCCGGATAGCCGAAGGCGTCCAGCGAGGCGATGCGGTCGGCGGAGGGGGTGTCGAACGCGACCTGGGCGGCGGCCCCCACGGTCTCCTGGAGCGACTTGCCGCCGCCGTTCTCCGGCTTCACGTGCAGCACCGCGAAGTCGTAGGCCGAGCCACCGTTTCCGGTGTGCTGGCTGCCCATGTTGATCCACTCACCGGACGTGGTGATCCAGTCGGCCCAGAACCGGCCGTACGGGGTGACCTGCTGGGAGGGGGCGCTGCTGACCTGGTTCATCGCGGCGCCGTTGTCGTTGTAGGACGGCACGAAGACGATGTTGCGCATCCAGCCGCCCTGCTTGCCGGAGTGCACACAGTGGCCCGCGGTCCACACCAGGTTGGACTTGCCGGGGTGCGCGGGGTCCTCGACGATCGTGCCGGAGCAGACCATCGGGCCCTTCGGGCTGTCGAAGAAGATCTTCCCGACCGGCGCCATGTGCTGGTGGTACGGGCGGGCGACCTGCTCGGCGGTGACCGGCCGCGGCTCGGGGTCCGTGGCGCCGAACTCGCTGCCCGCGCCGGTGGCCTTCACCCCGATCTCGGGCGAGTTCTTCGCCTTGGCCAGCCGGTCCGTCTTCCAGTGGTCCTTGATCACCGGGTTGGCGAAGTCCGAGGCCTTGCGGGCCCACTTGTCCCAGTTCTGCCAGCCGCCGTCCTTCCACTTCTTCAGATCGTCCAGGCTGGTCGGCACGTCCTTGGGGATCTGGAACCCGCCGCCCCCCTGTCCCTTCTGGTCGGCGGCACCCGAAGCGGCGGCCTTGTCGTCACTGGGGCCGCAGGCGGTGACGGTGCCCGTGAGCAGCGCGACCAGTGCCGCGGCCGCGGCGGTGGAGCGGCGGATGGATGGCATGGAGCAAGTCCCCCTGATAAGCGGCGGCGCCGGCGAGCAGCGCGCCGTAATTGTCATGTCCCTCGTCGGGCTGCGCTCTACTATGCCGTGGCACCGGAACGGTTCGGCAGCCAGGTCCCGGGCCCCCGACGGACGACAGGACAGGACGTACGCGATGCCCCCTCCTCGGCCCCGGGTGTCCGGACGGAGCGGCGAAGCCGGGCATGGAACGGAGCCAGAAATGAGACACCGGCACTCGCTGGGCCGGGAGTTCGGATGGCTGTGGGCGGCGTTCGCCGCCAGCGCCGCCGGGACCTGGCTCTCGCTCGACGCGTTCCCGCTCATCGCCGTCCTGGTGCTGCACAGCGGTACGGCGCAGGTGTCCGTGCTGTCCGCGGCGGGACTGGCGGCGGGAGCGTTGCTCGCGATGCCGCTGGGGCCGTGGGTGGAGTTCCGTCGTAAGCGGCCGGTCATGGTGGGCATGGACCTGCTCCGGTTCCTGGCCTTGCTGACCGTGCCCGCCGCGTACGCGCTCGGCGGGCTGACCTTCGCCCAGCTCATCGTCGTATCGGTGATCGTCGCGGCTGCCAACATCGTGTTCACCGCCGCGAGCGGCGCGTACCTGAAGGCCCTGGTGCGGCCCGACGACCTGTTGGTGGCCAACGGCAGGTTCGAAACCACGACATGGACGGCGACCGCGCTCGGTCCGCCCCTGGGAGGCGTCGCCATCGGGGTGTTCGGGCCGCTGACGACGGTGGTCGCGAACGCGGTCAGCTTCCTGCTCTCCGCGCTCGGGATCCGGGCGATCGGCGGCCGGGAAGCGCCGCCGCCGGACCGCCCCGCGCAACGCTTCACCCCGGCCGACGTCGTCGAGGGCTGGCGTTACATCCTGGGCCACCCCCACCTGCGACCGCTGTTCTTCAACACCGGCCTGGTGAACGCGCTGATCATGGCGACCATGCCGCTGCTGACCGTGCTCCTCCTGCACGACCTGCGCTTCGCTCCGTGGCAGTACGGCCTGGCCTTCGGTGTGTCGTGCATCGGCGGTCTCGTCGGCTCGCGGCTCGCCCGCCCCTTGGTCACGAGGTTCGGACAGCGCCGGGTGCTGCTCACCGCCGGCACCCTGCGGGCGTGCTGGTCCCTGGGGCTGGGATTCATCGGTCCCGGCCCCTGGGGACTCGTGCTCCTCATCGTTGTCGAGTTCGGCCTGATCCTGTGCATGGGGATCTTCACCCCGGTGTTCGCGACCTACCGGCTCGCCCACACCGCCACCGACCGCGTGACCCGGACCCTGTCGGCGTGGTCCATCACGAGCAGCACCACCACCGCGGCCATGACGGCGTGCTGGGGACTGCTCGCCGGCCTCACCGGCACCCGCACCGCCCTCCTCCTCGCCGGTGCGCTCCTCCTGGCCACTCCCCTCCTGCTGCCCCGCCGCGCCCCCGCGCCGCAGGCAGCCCCGCGGGAGCCCGTCGGGGAGAGCGCGTGATCAGTACGGCCGGTGCTGGGCGCGGGCTTCGGCGGCGGACTTCATGCTGCGCAGCCATGCTTCCAGGCCCTCGCGCAGCATCTTGGTCGCGGTGGGAACGTCCGCTTCGACCTGGGCGCCGGTGTGGGTCTCCTCGGTGCTCACCCGGACACCGCCCTTGACCTGGGTGAAGTTCCATACGTGGACACCGTCGATGCGCAGTCCTTCGCCGACCGCGGGGCCGGTCCAGCGCAGACACGAGTCGCGCTTGAGCTGCCGGACGGTCGAGGTGATCTCCAGGCTGGTAGCGGGAGTCGAGGGGTTGGGGGGCACCGGGGTCGTCCACCGGAATGCCGAACCCCTGCGGAAGGGACCGGGGTCGAGGCGTTCCACGGTCGTAACGGGGGCCTGCCAGGACGGCCAGCGCTCCACGTCGGTCTGCAGCTTCCAGATGGTGCGCAGCGGGGCGTGAATCACGGTCTCGGTCCGGTGGCGGACGCGAGCGTCGGGGTCGACGCCCTTCCCCTGGCAGGTGAGGGACGTGCCGGGGTGGGAAGGGTGCGAGGGGCGGGAGGCATGGGAGCCGGCCGCTCCCGCGGGGACGGCAGCGGTGCCGAGGAGGCCAAGGGTGAGGGTGAGCGGGACGGCGAACAGGGCGGCGCGGAAGCCGGTACTGCGGATGCCGGTCCTGCGGAAGCCGGCACCGCGGAAGCCAGTGCCGCGGAGGCCGGTACCGCGTAACCGGGTGCCGCGTAAACCGGCGTTGCGAATCCCGGCGCTGTGAATCCCGGTGCTACGGAGGTCGGTGCTACGGAGGTCGGTGCCGCGGAGGCCGGACATGGAGTTCCCCTCTGTCGGTCGGGGGTGTGAGCGCTGCCTGGCGGGCGGATTCGGGCGGATCACGCGGCCGCACATCCCTCCATGCGTCCGTCCGCCCACCACCCGAACTACGAACTACAGCCCCACACTTTCGTTAATACTTATAACGCGACGTGGAACACCAGGTCAATAAGTTTCGTGATACCTTCTAACCAAGTCTTGAAGATGTAGCCAGATGGATGGGGGCGGTGACAGGTCATGGCGACGACGGGCGCGAACACTCCGCGGGAGCGCTACCGGGCCCAGGTGCGGGCGGAGATCACGGAACGCGCCTGGGAGCAGATCGCCACGGCAGGGGCGTCCGCGCTCTCCCTCAACGCGATCGCCAAGCAGATGGGCATGAGCGGACCGGCGCTCTACCGCTACTTCGCCAGCCGCGACGACCTGATCACCGAACTCGTCCGGGAGGCGTACCGAAGCCTCGCCGAAGCCCTCCGCACGGCCTCCGCCGACGGCGCCGACCTGGCCGGGCTGGCACACGTCCTGCGCGACTGGGCCCTGGCGGACCCGCAGCGGTACTTCCTCGTCTACGGCACCCCCGTCCCCGGCTACCACGCGCCCGAGGACACCACCGCCATTTCGTCCGAGATCATGACGACCCTGGTCGACGCGTGCGCGGCACTCGCCCCGGACGGCGCCACGACGCCCTTCGGCACCTACCTGGAGGACCACCGGGACTGGGCCGCCGGCCACCCCGCCCCGCCCGAAGCCCTCCACCGGTTCCTGACCTTCTGGACCCGCCTGCACGGCGTCCTCTCCCTGGAACTCGCCGGCCACTTCACCGGCATGAACCTCGACCCCGCCCTGCTCTTCGCGGCCGAACTGGACGACCTGCTGGCACCCCGGTCCTGAGGTCGTACGCAGCGCGGCGTAGACGGCGCGGCGCCCGGCGCGGAGGGACGCCTCTAGGCATCGTGCGCGTACCAGCGGAGCTCGATGGTGTTGCCGTCCGGGTCGTTGACGTACAGGGACTGGCCCTCGCCGCGGGCGCCGAAGCGCGGGCCGGGGCCGTCGACCACCGTGAACTCGCCCGAGTCGATGACCTCCTGCCAGTCGACGGGCTCGACGACCAGGCAGAGGTGGTCGACGTTGGAGCCCTCGCGGGGCCCCTGGACGAGGTCGATGATCGTGGTCGGGCTCACGCGCACGGAGGGGAAGGACACCTCGCCCGCGCGCCAGGCGTCGACGCGGACCGGCTCCAGACCGAGCGGGCCGCAGTAGAAGGCGAGCGAGCGCTCGATGTCGGAGACGTTCAGAACGAGATGGTCGAAGGCGGTGACGCGCATGGAAGCTCCTCTGGGGGCGCCCGGTATGGACCGAGCGCCGTCGGGTGGTTGCACGAGGAACGTATAGGGCGGACCAGGGAGTCGGGATCGGCCGTTGGACCTGGTCCCGGCCCTGATCCTGGTCCGTCGGCCCTGGTCCTGGTCCGTCGGCCCTGATTCCCCGGTCCTGGTCCGCTGGTCCTGGTCCTCCGGTCCACCGGCACTGAACCGCCGGTCCCGGCCCACCATCCCTGGCCCGCCGGTCCCGGCCCTCCGCTCCGGCCTAATCCTCCTCGCGCAGCACCAGGCCGAGCAGCCCCGGAAAGCGGGCGTCGAACTCCTCGCGGCGCAGGCGGTTGAGGCGCTTGGGGCCCTGGTCGCGCTGTTCCACCAGGCCCGCGGCGCGCAGTACGCCGAAGTGGTGGCTCAGTGCGGCCTTGCCGACCTCCACACGGAAGCTGCCACAGCTGTGCGACCAGTCGGCGGAGCCGGCCAACTCGCGGACGAGCTGGAGTCGTACGGGGTCGGCGAGGGCGGCGAGGGCGGTCTCGACGGGGACGTCCTCGGGGTGGATGTGCACCGGCTCGGCGCGGTGGCTGCTACGGCCCGGCATTCCTCGGTCTCCTCGATCCGCTCGGTCTCCTCGACCCCTGAACCCCCTTGCGGAGTGTTCGATCCAGATCATACAGTCGGAGTGTTCGCATTCCATTGAACACTAGTGAGGGGCGTGTACGGCCATGCGTGCGGTGGAATTCCAGGAGTACGGCGGTCCCGAGGTCCTGAGGGTCGTGGCGGCCGACGTTCCCGAGCCGGGGGCCGGGCAGGTGAGCATCGATGTCGCCTACGCCGGGGTGAACTTCGCCGATCTCAAGGCCCGCGCCGAGGGCTACCGCGTCCCGTCCCTGCCCTTCCGGCCGGGCCTGGAAGTCTCCGGGCGCATCCGCGCGGTCGGTGCGGCGGTCGACGGGCTCCGGCCGGGGCAGGAGGTCGCGGCGCTCACGGACGGCGGCGCGTATGCGGAGACCGTGGTCGCCGCCGCGGCGAGCGTGTTCCCGCTGCCGCAGGGGGTGAGCCTGCGCACCGCGGCCACCTTGCCGACGGTGCTGCCCACCGCGCATGCCCTGGTGCACGAGGTGGGCCGGCTGCGAGCCGGCGAGAGCGTGCTGGTGCAGGGCGCGGCGGGCGGGATCGGCACGGTGGCCGGCCAGTTGGCGAAGGCGGCCGGGGCGGGTGCCGTCTACGGCGTCGTCTCGGATGCGTCGAAGGCGGAGCACGCCCGCGCCTACGGCTACGACGAGGTGTTCGTCGGCCCGGACTTCGACGAGGAGGTGCGGCGCGCCACGGGCGGACGAGGGGTCGATCTCGCCCTCGACCCCGTCGGCGGTGACACCTTCCGGCGCAGCCTGGAGGCGCTTGCCGTCTTCGGCCGGCTGGTGTCGTTCGGGAATGCGAGTTCCGCCGAGCCGTGGCAGGTGGGCCAGCCCGAGCTGTACCCCCGGGGGCGCTCGGTCGCGGGGTTCTCCATCCTGTCGCTGGCCCAAACGGCGCCGGAGGCGCTGCGCGCACTGGCCGGGCGGGCCTTCCGTACGGTCGCCGAAGGGGGCGTGGAACTCCCCGTGTCGGCAGAGTTCCCGCTCGCCGACGCCGCCGGGGCGCACCGGCTCCTCGGCAGCCGCAAGAGCACCGGGAAGCTGCTGCTGCGGGTGGAGTGACACGGGGAGGGAGGCACCGGAGGGGGAGGCGCGGGGAGGGGAGGCGAGTAGGGCGGGTCTCCTACTGCCGCGCCGGTCTGGGGTCCCGGTATGCGGAGGGGTGGGGTCTGCCGGCTGCTCCGTAGCGGTACTCCTGGAGCTGTTCCGCTGTCGGATACCACTGTTTGTCGCAACGGCAGCACCACCAGCGCCAGTTGTCCCAGTCGGTGTCGGTGTGCGTGGTGTCCTTCCACAGCACGTCGTCACAGTCGGGCGTGGGGCAGGTCGGCGGCAGCGGCATGGCGGGCCCTTTCGTCGGTGGCGGCTGCCCAGCCTTCTGCGCCTGCCGCCGCGCCGCGCCGCGCTTCGCCGCTCGCCACCCGAACGGGTAAGGCGTAAGGACCCCGCGGGCACCCGAACGGGTAAGGCACCCCCGGCACCTCCGGCACCTCCGGCACCCCCGGCACCCCGCAGAAACGCGCTCGCGGGCAGTCGCACACCCCGTGCGACTGCCCGCGAGATCCCGCTGCCCCCTGGCGGGGGCTCTGCCCTTGCGGCGGCTACTTCTTGGGCAGCCACTTCTTCCAGACGTCCGGGTGCTTCTCCACCCAGCGCTTGGCCGCCTCGTCGGCGGACAGACCGCCCGAGGCAATCGACTCGGAGACCTCGTTCTGGTCGTCCTTGGTCCACTTGAAGTTCTTCAGGAACGCCGCGGCACTGCCGCCCTTCTTGGCGAACTCCGTGTTGAAGAACTTCTGCAGCGGGGTGGTCGGATAGGCGCAGTCGATGGACTTGGGGTCCTTGGCGCCCTTGGCCGCACAGGCGTCGGTGTACTTGGGCAGCTTGACCTCTTCCATCGGCACCTGGTTGAAGAGCCACTGCGGCTCGTACCAGTACGTCAGGAAGGGCTTCTTCTCCTTGGCGAACTGCTGGATCTGGGTGATCTGCGCCGCCTCGGAGCCCGCGAAGACGACCTCGTAGTTCAGCTTGAGGTTCTTCACCAGCGCCTTGTCGTTGGTGACGTAGGACGGCGAACCGTCCATCAGCTGGCCCTTGTTGCCGCTCTCCGAGGTACGGAGCTGCTTGGCGAACTTGTTGAGGTTCTTCCAGTTGGTGACCTCGGGGTGCTTGTCGGCCCAGTACTTGGGGACGAACCAGCCGATGTGGCCGGTGACGCCGTTGCCGCCGCCCGCGGTGATCGTCTTCTTGTCCTTGACGTACCGCTTCTCCTGGTCGGGGTGGCCCCAGTCCTCCAGGATCGCGTCGACCCGGCCCTGGCTCAGGGCGTCCCAGGCGGGGATCTCGTCCACCTGGACGGTGTCGACGTGGTAGCCCATCTCGTGTTCGAGCAGGTACTTGGCGACCGCGACATTGGACTGGGCGCCGACCCAGGTCTGCACCGAGAGGGTGACCGACTTGGAGCCCTTGGCCGCCGCGAACGGCGAGGTCTGCTTGGTCATGTCGGCCTTGCCGCAGGAGGACAAGGAGAGGGAGAGGACCGCCGCGCCGGCCAGCGCGGCCGCCCCGATGGTCATGGTGCGCTTACGGGACATGGTCAGGCTCCCTTCCCCGCCGTGCGGCGTTCCGTGGGCTGGGTGACCCGGTCGAGCATCAGGCCCAGGCACACGATGGCCACACCCGCGACCAGGCCGAGGCCCAGGTCTCCGGTGGCGAGGCCGGTGACGACGTCGTAGCCGAGGGCACCGCCGCCGACCAGGCCGCCGATGATGACGACGGCGAGGACCATGACCACACCCTGGTTGACGGCCAGCAGCAGCGCGGGCCGGGCCAGGGGCAGCTGGACCTGGCGGAGCATCTGCCAGCGGGTGGCGCCCAGCGAGCGGGCGGACTCCATGGCGGCGGGGTCCACCTGGCGCAGGCCCTGGGTGGTGATGCGGATGACGGCCGGGAGCGCGTAGACCACGGCGGCCGCGGCGGCCGGGGCGCGGCCCACGGCGAACAGCGCGACGACCGGGATCAGGTACACGAACTGCGGCATGGTCTGCATGACGTCCAGGACCGGGCGCAGGATCGCTTCGAAGCGCTTGCTGCCGGCCGCCAGGACGCCGATGCCGAAGCCCAGCACCAACGTCACCGCCAGGGCGGCGAGGACCTGGGAGAGGGTGTTCATCGACGGCTTCCACACACCCAGGACACCGATGGCGGCCATCGCGAGGACGGCGGTCAGGGCGGTGCGCCAGGTGCCGATGAGCCAGGCCAGCGCGGCGACGATGAGCAGCGCGGCGTACCAGGGCAGCGCGGTCAGGCCGTCCCGCAGCGGGTTGAGCACCCAGTCGGTGAAGTGCGCGGCCCAGTCGGCGGTGCCCCCGACGACGGGGACGCCGGAGTAGAGGTGGTCGACCATCCACTCCTTGAAGTCGTTGACGGGGCGGGCCAGATCCACGGCCCAGGCGTCCGGCCAGATCAGGGAGCCGGACAGCCGGCCGACGGCGGCGAGGGCGGCGGTGACCGCCGCGACGCCCGCCCAGGCCATCCAGCCGCGCAGCCACTTCGGGCCGGCGGCCGCGGTGTCGGCGCCGAGGCGTTCACCGGCCGCGGCCGTGGTGCGGTCCATGACGATGGCCAGCAGCACGATCGGGATGGCGGCGGAGAGCGCGGCACCGACGTCGACCGAGGCGAGCGCCTGGTAGACGCGGTCACCGAGACCGGCGGCGCCGATCATCGAGGCGATGACGACCATGCCCAGCGCCATCATGATCGTCTGGTTGACGCCGAGGAGGAGTTCCTTGCGGGCCAGCGGCAGGCGGGCGGTCAGCAGCCGCTGCCGTCCGGTGGCGCCGAGCGAGGAGACCGCCTCCAGGACGCCGGCGTCGGCGCCGCGCAGACCGAGCGCGGTCAGCCGGGCCATCGGCGGAGCCGCGTAGATGACGGTGGCCAGCAGCGCGGCGGGGACGCCGATGCCGAAGACCAGCACGACGGGGAGGAGGTAGGCGAAGGCAGGCAGGACCTGCATGGTGTCCAGGACCGGGCGGAGGATCCGGAACAGGCGTTCGGAGAGGCCGGCCGCCAGGCCCAGCAGGGCGCCGACCACGACCGAGGCGGCGACCGCCACGACCATCAGCGCGAACGTCTGCATGGTGGGGACCCACATGCCGAGCAGGCCGCTGACCAGGAAGGAGATCAGCGCGGTGGCGGCGATGCGCAGGCCGGCCACCCGCCAGGCGAGCAGCGTGACACCGGCCGTCACGCCGGTCCAGCCGAGCGCGAGCAGCAGCAGGTAGACGGCGCGTACGGAGATCACCACGGCGTTGCTGAGGTGACCGAGGAAGTAGACGAACAGCCAGTGGCTGTCGCGGTTGTCGATGATCCAGTCGCTGGTCTTGCCGAGCGGGCCGGAGACGTCGACGGTCAGCGACGACGGCCAGGCGGCGCCGTACTTGGCCTGCAGCAGCGGGACGAGGACCGCCGCGGCGATCACGAGCAGCAGGAGCTTGCTCAGGGCGCGCATCTGCAGTACGGCCCGCAGGGGGCCGGGCCGTTTGGCATCGCTCAGCGGGCGCGTCGCCATGGGAGGCGTGGTGGTGCTCATGCTCGCCCCCGCTTCACGGTGCCGGTGGGCATATTCAGGGCGGCGCAGCGCTGGGCCTCACGCCAGTGGCGCAGCAGGGTGGCGCGCAGCCGGGCCCGCGGCGTGGCCGCGGGAGCTCTGGAACCGACGGCGCGCACGGCGCCGCGGTGGGTGGTGGCGGCGTACATCAGGCGGCCACCTCATCCTGCCGGGGGCCCTCGTCGACGCGGGCGACCACGTTCAGCAGGCAGGCGTGGTCGACGATGCCAAGGCAGCGGCCGCCGTCGACGACGCGGGCGGCGCCGCCGGAGCGGGCGACGGCCTCGATGGCGTCGGAGATGAGGGTGTCGGGCGCCAGCGCCGGGCCCTGGTCGGCCTCGCCGTCCTCGGCCGGGCGCATCGCGCGGCGCACCGTCAGCACCTGCTCGCGCGGGACGTCGCGGACGAAGTCGCGGACGTAGTCGTCGGCCGGGGAGCCGACGATCTCCTCGGGGGTGCCGAGCTGGACGATCTCGCCGTCGCGCATCAGGGCGATCCGGTCGCCCAGGCGCAGCGCCTCGCTCAGGTCGTGGGTGATGAAGACCATCGTCCGGCCCTCCTCGCGGTGCAGGCGGATGACCTCTTCCTGCATGTCGCGGCGGATGAGCGGGTCGAGCGCGCTGAAGGGCTCGTCGAAGAGCAGGACCTCGGGGTCGACGGCGAGCGCGCGGGCCAGGCCGACGCGCTGCTGCTGGCCGCCGGAGAGCTGGCCGGGGCGGCGCTTCTCCATCCCGGCCAGGCCGACCTTGTCGACCACCTCGTTGGCCTTCTCGCGGCGCTCCGACTTGCTCATGCCCTGGATCTCCAGGCCGTAGGCGACGTTGTCGACGACGGTGCGGTGCGGCAGCAGGCCGAAGTGCTGGAAGACCATGGCGGCGCGGCGGCGGCGCAGTTCGCGCAGCGCGGCGCGGTCCATGGCGCGGACGTCCTCGCCGTCCATCTCCAGGTCGCCGCTGGTCGGCTCGATCAGCCGGGTCAGGCACCGCACGAGGGTGGACTTGCCGGAGCCGGACAGGCCCATGACGACGAAGACCTCGCCCTTGTGGACGTCGAAGGAGACATCGCGGACGGCGGCCACACAGCCGGTCTTCTCACGCAGCTCCTGGACGTTCAGTCCGGCGACCGAGGTGTCCTCGGGGATGCGCTCGGCTTTGGGGCCGAAGACCTTCCAGAGGTGGCGGACGGAGAAGACGACCTCACGGCCGTCCGCGTCGGAGGCGGACTCGGGCGTGCGGGCGTTGGGTATCTCGGATGCGCCGGCGGCGGTGGTAGCCATCACGCATCACCTCCTTGGGTCGGGGCCTTGCGGAGCATTTCGGCGCACTTCTCTCCCACCATGAGCACGCCCAGCATCGGGTTGACGGCAGGCATGGTCGGGAAAACGGAGGCGTCGGCGATACGGATGCCGGCCAGTCCGCGGATCTTCAACTCGGGGTCGACCACGGCCAGCCGGTCGTCGGCGGCGCCCATCTTGCAGGTGCCGGCCGGGTGGTAGACGGTGTGGGCCGCCTTGCGCACCAGCTCGCTGATCTCCGCGTCGTCGGTGACCTCGGGGCCTGGGAAGACCTCGCGCTTGAGCCACTTCTTGAACGGCTCGGCCTGGGCGACCTTGCGGGCCAGCTTGATGCCGTCGACGAGGGTCTGACCGTCGTAGTCACCCTCGTCCTCGAAGTACTTGAAGTCGAGGGCCGGCTTGACCTCGGGGTCGGCGGAGGTCAGGTAGAGCCGGCCGCGGGAGCGGGACTTGGGGATGTTCGGCGTCATCGACACGCCGTGCTCGGGGCGCTCGTAGCCCAGTCGCTCGGGGTTGTCGGTGAACGGGATTTGGTAGAAGTGGAACATCAGGTCGGGGCCCTTGTGCTCCGGGTCCCGCTTGACGAACAGGCCCGCGTCGGAGTCCATCGCGGAGTTGCCCGGGATCGGTCCGTTCGTCTCCCAGACGATCACCGACTCGGGGTGGTCGATCAGGTTCTCGCCGACGCCCGGCAGGTCGAGCACGCAGGGCAGACCCAGCGCCTCCAGGTCCTTGCGCGGTCCGATGCCGGAGTGCATCAGCAGCCGCGGGGTGTCGACGGCGCCGGCGCACACCAGCACCTCGCGGGCGGCCTCGACGTAGACCTCCTCGCCGTCCTTCGTGCGGACGTGGACGCCCTTGGCCGTGGTGCCGTCCAGCTCCAGCTTGTGCGCCCAGGTCTCCAGCATCAGCGTGAGGTTCGGGCGGTCGCCGGCCTCGATGTGCGGGTGGAGGTAGGCGACGGACGCGGAGGAGCGCTTGTTGTTCTCCGGGTGGTAGGAGAGGTCGAAAAAGCCGACGCCCTCCTCGAAGGGCCGGTCGTTGAAGCCGACGACCTCGGGGACACCGAGGGCCGTCTTGGTGGCCTCGATCCAGTCGCTGGCGATCTCGTTCTGGTCCTTCTTGGCCACCCGCACGATGTTGTTGCGCAGCTTGCCGAAGTAGGGGTCCATCTCCCGGGCGTTCCAGCCGGTGGCGCCCGCCTCTTCCCACTCGTCCCAGTCGGACGGCAGCGGCTTGAACGAGATCAGCGTGTTGTGCGAGGAGCACCCGCCGAGGACCTTGGCGCGGCTGTGCAGGATGTGCGAGTTGCCGCGCGGCTGCTCGGTGGTCGTGTACTCGTAGTCCAGGTCTCCGCCGAGCAGGCCGAGCCACTTGCGCAGCGTCAGGACGTCCTCGCGGTCGATGTCGGTCGGACCGCCCTCGATGACGGCGACGGTGACGTCCGGGTCCTCGGTGAGGCGGGAGGCGATGACGGAACCGGCGGTGCCGCCGCCGACAACGACATAGTCATACACAGGCATTGGGGGTGCTCCTTCTTACAATGTGCGTGGTGCGGGTGGTGCTGTGACGGGGCGGGTGTCAGCCCGCGAACCAGCGCACCGGCTCCGGCCGGAGGTTTTCGTAAATGTGCTTGCTCTCGCGGTACTCGTCCAGACCTGCGGGGCCCAATTCCCTGCCTATGCCGGACTTGCCGAAGCCGCCCCACTCCGCCTGCGGGAGGTAGGGGTGGTAGTCGTTGATCCAGATCGTGCCGTGCCGCAGCCGCGCCGCGACCCGGCGGGCGCGTGCGGTGTCGCCGGAGAACACCGCGCCGGCCAGGCCGTACTCGGTGTCGTTGGCGAGCGCCACGGCCTCGTCCTCGGTGGTGAAGGTCTCGACCGTCAGGATCGGCCCGAAGGTCTCCTCGCGGATCACCTTCATCTCGCGGTGGCAGCCGTCGAGCACGGTCGGCGCGTAGAAGTAGCCGGTGGCCGGCCGGACGTCGGACGGCTCGGGCCGGGAGCCGCCGCAGCGCAGCTGGGCACCCTCGGCGAGCGCGGAGGCGACGTACGCCTCGACCTTGTCGAGCTGCTGCTGGGAGACGACCGGGCCGCACTCGACGCCGTCCTCGGTGCCGCGGCCGAGCTTGATCTTCTCGGCGCGGCGGGCGAGCTCGGCGACGAAGCGGTCGCGCACCGACTCCTCGATGATCAGCCGGGCACCGGCCGAGCAGACCTGGCCGCTGTGGATGAAGGCGGCGTTCAGCGCCTGGTCGACGGCGGTGTCGAAGCCCTCGTCGGTGGCGCAGGCGTCGGCGAACACCACATTGGGGTTCTTGCCGCCCAGCTCCAGCGCGATCTTCTTGGCGCCGGAGACCGCCGCCGCGCCCGCCTTCGTCCCGCTGACCAGGCCACCGGTGAAGGAGAACAGGTCGACGTCCGGGTGCTCGGCCAGCCGCTGGCCGACCGGCAGACCCGCGCCGGTGACGAGGTTGGCGACCCCGGCCGGCAGCCCGGCCTCGACCAGCAGCTTGATCAGGTGCACGGTCGACAGCGGGGTGACCTCGCTGGGCTTGATCACAAAAGTGTTGCCGGCCGCGAGGGCCGGCGCGATCTTCCAACTCGCCTGCAGCAGGGGGTAGTTCCACGGCGTGATGAGCGCGCAGACACCGACCGGCTCATGCACGACGATGCTGTGCACATCGGGCGATCCGGCGTCGACGACCCGGCCGCCGCTCTCGTTCATCACCAGGTCGGCGAAGTAACGGAAGGCGTTGGTGACGTCGTCGACGTCGACCCGGCCCTCTTCCAGCGTCTTGCCGGTGTCCCGGCTCTCGATGAGGGCGATCTCCTCACGGTCGCGCTGGAGCAGGTCGGCGACCCGGCGCAGCAGCGCGGAGCGTTCGGCGACGGCCGTACGGGGCCAGGCGCCCGCGCCGTTGTCGAAGGCCCGGCGGGCGGCCTCGACCGCGGCGTCGGCGTCCTTCGCACTCCCCTCGGAGACCAGCTGGAGCGTCGTCGCGTCGGCGGGGTCGAGGACCTCCCGCGTTTCGCCGGCTGCGGCCGCGAGCCACACCCCGTCTACGTGAATGGTCTCGATTGACGACACGTCGTTCTGCCTTCCGGTTACCGTTCTGTTCCCACTGGTGCAACCACTGGCGTCACCAGCAACGGGGACCCCTCCCCTGAAGCCGCGTATCTATGCCCACAGCTTCATGGAAAGTGATTCGACTCACTGAATGTGCGGCGGAATGTCCAGGAACGTACCCTGAATAGCCGTATGTACCTGGCGGACTGTTCCCTCGGGACCGGAGGTACCGAGATGACCAGCAGACGGCGTGCCGCCTCTGTCACCGCGGCACTGACCTGCGGCGTGACCCTGATAGCCGGGATCACCTGCACCACGGCCGCGGCGGCGGCGGAGACCTCGGACGGCGGCGAAGGCGATCTCGCGAACAAATCGGCCCAGCAGATCGCCGATGATGCCCTCCAGCAATTGGTCGGCGCGCAATCCCTGCGGTTGCGCACCCGGACCAGCACTGATCCCACCAAACTCGACCTCACCCTCGACCGCGCCGGTAATTGCACCGGCGCCATCAGTAAGGGCAAGTACGGCAGCGTTCAGCTCATCAAGCGCGGAAACGAGGTCTGGATGAAGCCGGACGCGGCCTTCTGGAAGGGCCAGCTGCCCGGCAAATCGGGCGAGGAAGCCGCGACGAAGTACAAGAACACGTTCCTGCACGGCACGACGAAGAACACGTTCCTGCGCAACCTGGCCGCCGCCTGCGACCTCAAGGCCTTCCAGAAATCGGCCTCGACCCCCGAGAAGCCCTCGTCCGGCGGCCACACCCCCTCAACCCCCTCCCACGCCCCCGCGGTCGCCCTCACCAAGGGCCGGCCGACCACCGAGGAGGGCACCCGCGTCCTGCCCGTCATCAAGAAGGCCAAGGGGGACGTGCAGACCCTCTACGTGGCCATCGAGGGCAAGCACTACCCCCGCAAACTCACCGCCGAGCTCGACGACCGCTCCGGCACCATCCTGCTCAGCAACTACAACACCCCCGTCTCCACCAAGACCCCCGCCCCCGGCGACACGGCCGACATCTCCGTACTGGAGAACCGGCTGAAGGATTCGCAGGGGGCGTGACCCCACGTGACCCGTTCCTCCCGCGCCTACGGTGCGTAACACGTGCGGTGCGTAACCGCTCGTACATTCGTATCGTTGAACCGTGCGGCTGCCCGCGCCCGCGCGGCAGCGGGGAGGAGCGGCACGGTGACCATCGAACTGACCGACAGGACCGAGATGGCCGAGAGCGGCGAGCTGGACGACATGTTCGAGCGCGTGGAGCAGATGCACATCCCCGAGGGCTACAAGGTTGAGATCGTCGAGGGGACCATCTACATGGCGCCGCAGCGGGGCACGCACTGGGAGACCATCGCTGACATCTACGAACAGCTCCGCACCCGGTATCCGAGGAAGCGCGTGCTGTCCGACGTGCGTATTGACTTTCCCGGCCATCTGAACGGGTTCGCCTCCGACCTGGTGGCACTGGCCGAAGAGGCCACCAAGAACGACAAGAACCAACCGCGCTACCAGGACATCGAATTCGTCGCCGAGGTCATCTCCGAGAGCACCGGCAAGAACGACTACGGCCCGAAGAAGACGGCCTATGCGCTGGCCGAGGTCCCGGTGTACTTGATCGCCGACCCTTACCTCGGCCGGTGCCGCGTGTTCACCGACCCACAGGACGGCGACTACAAGGTCGACATCACCGTCGCTTACGGCATGCCCATCGATCTCACCCACACCGTCGTCGGCATCACTCTCTCCACCGCCGAGTTCCCCCGCGACTGAGGTCGCACTCGCGGCGCCGTCACCCGGCCTGCCGAACCGGAGGGGCCGCGGGCGGCGGGCCGGACGAAAATGCAGGCATGGCTGACACAGCGGCGAAAGCGGTGCTCGAAGGCGGCCCCGAAGAGCTCCCCGAGCGGATCGTGCCGGTCGATCCTCCCGGGGCCGAGCTGAAGATCCCGTTCCGGAACGGCTATGAACACTTCCGGGCCACCAGCCGGCAGAAGCACACCGCCGAGGGGGCCCTGCCCGTCTACGAGTGGTGGGAGCGGACGGAGCTGCCCGGGTAAGCCCCCGCCCCCCGGGCCCGGCGGTCGTGCGCGGCGCTCAGCGGCCGGGGACGAAGCTCCGCAGGACGTTCTGCTGGGTTTCCTCCTGCTCCGGCCAGTCGGCCTCGGGGCCCAGGACGAGTACGGCGAACTGGCGGCCGTCGGCGGCGGTGAAGGCACAGTCGACGACCTTGACCCGCTCACCCAGCCGCTCGCTGTCATAGGCGTAGACCAGTTGCGTGGCGTCGGCGCCGGGACCCGGGTACCCCAGTGGTTCGAGGCTTATTTCCTTGTAGCCGGGGTTGCCCGACAGCCCCCGCGACGCCGTCTCCAACGCCTCGTACGGGGTGGTGTCCGGTTCGCTGACCTCAAAGATCTGCAACAGCCCGCGGTCGTCCGGGGCGGTGTAGAACACCCCCGTCCGGCGTTCGCTGCGCTGCCAGGTCTTGGGTACGGCCAGGGTGAAGCCCTTCTCGTCATGGACGAGGCGGTAGCCGTCGGGCAGCTCGGTGGAGAGCGGAGTGGGGGACCCGGTGCCGGCCGTGGCGCCGGAGGGCGAGGCGGTGGTGGCCGTGTGGTCCGAGGCGGATGCCTTGGTGCGGGCCGCCGGGCGGGCGGCGGCGGGCTCGTCGCCCGGGTGGCCCCAGAGCAGATAGCCGCCGCCGGCGGCCGCCGCGATCACGGCCACCGCCGCACCCGCGACCAGCGCCGTGCGGTGCCGGAACCCGGCTGCGGGCGCGTCGGCCGGCAAGGGGGCGTAGAGCGAATCGGGGGCGAAGAGCGGTTCAGGGGCCGAGAGCGGTTCGGTGGCCGGCGGGGGGACGGTACCCGCCGTGCCGCCCACCGGTGTCCCGCCCGCCGACGGCCCGCCCGCCGACGGCGTGAAGGAGGGCCGGGGCGGCATCGGGCCCGTGTAGGGCGCGGGCGTCGGGGCGCCGTCCTCCCAGCGCTGGGTCTCGTCGTTCCAGCGGGCCTGTCCGCCGCGCTTCATCCTCAGCCTCCCACCAGGGCCGCGACCGCCTGCGTCACCGCGGCACCGGAGGCCAGCAGCCCTACCACGCCCCCGGCATCCGCAAGCGCCGTACGCAGCCGGGCCAGCCGGCCGGGACCCGCCGCACCGGTGTCCGCGATCTCCGTTTCGGTCTCGGCCAGTTCCCCGCTCAGGGCCGTGATCTGCGGGCTCTCCACCGCCCGCGACAGGTCGTCGCGCAGTGCGCGGACGGCGCGCAGCAGTTCCTCCTGCGCCGGGTCCCCCGCGGGCACGGCCGCACCTTCGTTGTGGGTCACCGTGTTGTGGTCGCCGATGGCGAAGGCACCCCGGACGCTGCCGATGTGGATGCCGTTGCCGCGCTCGTCAGCCGTTGCCACGCTGGGCACTTCCCTTCGTCTCGGCGCCGCGCCGGGTGGTGGAGTGGTGGGTGATGGTGTTGTGGTCGCCGATCCCGACGGCGCCCTGTGCGGACTCGACGTAGACGCCGCCCTCGGCGACATGCACGATCCGCTGCTCGAACTCGTCGGTCTGATAGCCGGCCTCGCGCAGTGCCGTGGTCACCCCGGCCGCCACCCGCTGCTGAATGGTCTTCAGGTAGCGGGCCACGTCCATGTCCTGGAACAGCGAGGACTCCCCGAAGGAGCCCAGTTCGCGTACGGAGGCGCCGGGGCCCTCGGGCAGCGCCGCACCGTGCCCGCCGACCGCCAGCCGCCAGACTGACAGCAGTCCGCGCACCAGCGTGGCGAGGGCGTGTCCGGCGGAGCTGGGGGTGCGGGACAGCGCCCACACCGCCTTGCCGAAGTGGTGGTGGTGACGGTACTGGTGGGCGATCCGGTCGGCGTCCTGGAAGAGCTGCCGCAGCGGCAACAGCACATGCGGCGCGATCTCCAGCATCAGCATCCCGCCCTGGGTGTGCACCCGGACGAACAGCGTGGTGACGATGCCCTCGTTCCAGCCGCCGACCCGGATCCGCAGGAAGTGCCGGCGGGTCTCACCGCCCTCCTCCACCGCCCGCACGCGGTGCGCCTCGAACGCGTCGGGTGCGTACGGCGCCGCTTCGCGGGCCGGCAGCCCCTCGGCCGGCAGGAACACGCACTCGTCGATCTCCAGCGCGCGCAGCCGGTCGCGTACCGCGGCCGCCACCTGGGGCGAACCGTGCGGCGACGGCACCCGCAGCGCCGCCACCAGCGGCACGATCCGGGCCAGGATGGCGCTGTTGTCCAGCGGCTCGGCCTCCCGGTCCGCCCGGGGGTTCAACTCCACCGACAGCGACCAGGCCTTGTACGGGTAACCGGCGCCGCAGAACGGGTCGGCGGCCCGGTACATCACCAGCGGCCCGTGCTGCTCGATCCGCACCCGGTCCCGCAGCCGCTGGAAGCGGTGGCCCTCGGCCCGTTCGGCGGGGTCGGACATCACGTCCGGGAAGCGCTCCCGGGACAGTTCGCCCGCCAGCACCCGGGCGAACTGCCCGCGCTGCAGCGCGACCAGCCCGGCCACGGCCAGCGGCAGCAGCAGCGCGACCCACACCGCGAACAGGATGCCGCCCAGTGCACCGGCACCGTCGTACGTGCTGCCGCTGCCATACGCACTGCCGACGCCGGCGTCGTAGAAGGAGCCGGACGCGCCCGAGCCGTCACTCGTCAGGGAGTTCAGCCCGTCCGGAAGCAGTTCCGAGAACGGCCATCCCGCGCCGATGATGCCGATCCCGGCACCGAACCCTGTCACCAGCAGCGACACATAGAGGAAGGCAAGCGTCAGCCGGCCGTACCAGCGCAGGACGAAGGAGAGAAAGCGGGCCGCCCACTGCGGGACCGGCGCCCGGCGGACCACGCGGCCGAGCGCCATGAGGACGACGGGGATGAGGTAGAGCGCCGCGAGACCGGAGGTCAGCGGGAGCGCCACGATCCACACCAGCAGAATCGCCGCCGCCCAGCCCAGTTGGAGCCGCCTGGCGCGCAGCGCGTGGGCGAGGACGCGCGCGGCGTCGATGCCCAGGGAGGGCGCGGCGAACCGCTCCTCGTGGACGTACAGCTCGTCGATGACCGCGTCACGGAAGGCGTCGTCCATGTACGTACCGGCGCACAGCAGCCGGGTGGCCTCACTGGCGCCCGGCGGGGTCGGGGGGAGCTGCGGCGGCGAGGAGCCGTCGGCCGCCTTCCGCAACCCCTGCGGGCCGCCGGGGCCGCCCGGTTCACCGGGCTGCGCAGGCACATCTGACGGAGTCATCGGCTTCCCCCATTAACCACACCAACGAGCCATCACCGCGGCCCTGTTGAGCAGGCGAGCAACCGGTTACGGCCGCGGCGGTACAGAAGCTGCAGCATAGGGGAACCGAGCACTCCGTGTCAGCGCGATGACCCAAGGTCGCCGGCAGGTCAGGCGGCCGCGGGGAACTCCCCGTTCTTGAGGGCCGCGACGAAGGACGTCCAGCCGCCCGTCGGGAAGACCAGCACGGGGCCCTGCGGGTCCTTGCTGTCACGGACGGGGACGGCGTCGGGGGTACCGGGGGCTACTTCGATGCAGTCGCCCCCGTCGCGGTCGCTGTAGCTGCTCTTCATCCAGGTGAGCGCTACTTCGACGCAGTTGCCGCCATCGTCGTGGCTGTAGCTGCTCTTGATCCATATCGGCGTGCTGAGCTGGTGCTTGTCCATGGTCCCCGTACCCTTCCATGAAGTCGCCGATCAGAGCGGCGGATTCGGGGGCTGACAGAGCATCCGCCCTGAGCACATCATAGGTCTGGCTGTGGCGGGCGAAGACGGCCGGATCGTCGTGGAAATGGCCGCGTTCCAGAGACTCCGAGTAGAGCCAGCATTCCCCGTCGGGCAGCGTGATCAGGGCCATGGAGGCCTTGGGTCGCCGAAGCTCGGCACGGTCGGCCGGGGCAACCTGAAGGCGAATGTTGGCGTACTGCCCCACCCTCAGCAAGTGCGCGCACTGGTCGCGCATGACCGCCGGGCCTCCGACGACGTTGCGCAGGCAGCTCTCATCGAGAACGGCCACGTACAGCGGGCCGTTGACCGCCAGGAAGCGCTGCTGTCGACTCAGTCGCGCCCGGACTCGCTCCGCCACCTTCTCGGCGTTTGTGGTGCGGCGGCTGAACAGTGCGTGCGCGTAGTCAGGCGTCTGCAACAGCCCTGGGATGACCTGCTCTTGATATTCCCGCAGCGCCACCGCCACCGCATCCATCTCAGCCCTGCGCTCGAACCAGTCCGGATGCTGCACCTCCGGGTACCAGTCGATCCGCCCCCATAACCGCAGCAGCACTCCGCCCGTCTGCAGCAGTTCATCGCACTGCCTGGCGAAGGATTCCTGCGGTACGCGCGTGCCTGCCTCCACGCGGGCCACCTGGGAACGGTCGCAGGGGATCTTGCTCGCCAGCTCCTCCTGCGTGTAACCCGCCGCCTCCCGGAAGTGCTTCAGCGCCTCCCCGAACACAGCGGCGTTGGTGGCTGCCGGTCCACTCGCGGCATTGCGTCGTCGTCGGCTCACCGCATCCCCCTTGGTGCCAGATGGTGAGTGTCACGCGTCTGACGTTGCGGCCGCGCACTACGGGGCGCAACGCTGAACACACCCAACGTAACGGGTCATCCGGCCGACTGTGCCGCCTTCTCGCGCAACCAACCTCTGGGAGTCATTGAGCATGAGTTACGACCGGGATGCCGCCCCCGTGTGGCCGGGGCTGCGCCTGCTGCCGTGGGAGGGCGAGGGCGGGAAGCCGTGCTTCTTGTCGGCGGACGGGACCGGGGGTGTGCTGTCGCGGCTGGCCGATGAGATCGAGGCGGAGCAGCTGTGCGACGGTGCCGACGTCCTCAAGGGCGCGGTGGCCGTACTGGACGACGGCAAGGCCGGAGAACATGCGCTGCGGCTGGCACTGCGGGCGACCACGCAGGCCTTCGGCAACGTGCTGCGCGTCGCCGACAGCCGGGGCGCGCGCCTGCCTGTGGCGACGGACGGTGGCCACGAGGCCGATGACAGGGAGCTGCGGACCGAGACCACCTGACCGAGCTGTGCGCGCCCCCAGGGTCTGTCGTTTGGATTATCGAGCGGTTCCCAGTGCCTCGCTATCGGCACCAGTGCACTGTGACGCTCCGGCCGGGCGCTCTTCCAATGAGGACGTGACCAACACCCGGCCGGAGCAAAGTGCATCAGACAGTCGCGGCCAGCCAGCCGATGGTTTCGGTGGTGTGCTTGCCGTCGCTCTTGGTGGCGCCGGCGTACACCTCGTTCAGGCGGATGAGGAAGCCCGTGTTGGTGACGTCATGGATTCGGATGCCCGGCGTCTCCGGCCCGTTGAAGGTCTGGGTCAGTGGGAGGACAACGACGCTGGAACCAGGCGGGAACGGGCTGGGGAAAGTGACCCGCGTGAAGGTCGAGGTGTTACCCCCGCTCGTCTCGATCGCGTTGTCGGAATTCAGATCGATCTTGCCGGTCTGAACGAAGCTCATCGTCGACTTCCTCCGTCTTTGATCTGGACTGCTTGGCCGTCCTCGACGGCCGACGGAAGACTTGTCACGAGATCGCCCCGGCATGCCGAAGTCCTTCAAACGAGTGATCGCCTTTTGGACAACGGGACACCGTGCACATTCCTGCTGACCAACGACACATCCGCATCAACGACGAACTGATCCAAACGAAACCGCCTGGGGAACACCCTGCCGGCACGAATACGCCTGCATCGCGGAGGCCACGCCATGAGTGAATGGAGGGCATGCTCTTCGACTTCACGCACGACCACGACGGTGAACGGCTCAGCGGTGTGTACGGCGGTGCCCCTTCCGGGGTCACCGCCGTGGTGCTACACGGCGCGGGCACCAGCAGCTCGGAGCGACTGCTGCCGCTGGTACGGGAGTTCGTGGCCCACGGTTGCCGAGGGATCGCCTTCGACTTCTCCGGGCACGGCGAAAGCACCGGACAGCTCGGTGAGTTGAGCCTGCGGCGACGGTTCGAGCAGGCCGTCGCGGTGATCGACGCGTACGCGGGGGCGGACGGGCCGCTGGCCCTGGTGGGGTTCAGCATGAGCGGCCAGACGGTGGCCGATCTCGTGGCGCACTACGGGGAGCGGGTCGCGGCGCTGGGGCTGTGCGCGCCCGCCGTGTACGCCGCCGAGGCGTGGGACGTGCCCTTCAAGGACGGGAACGGCCGGTTCAGCGGGATCATCCGGCAGCCAGAGAGCTGGCGGGAGGCGCCCGCGCTTCAGGTGCTGCGGGCGTACGAGGGCCGGGCGGTGCTCGGCGTGCCGGGTACCGACGCGGTGATCCCGTCCGCGGTGACCGAGTCCGTACAGGACGCGCTGGCCGCGCGTGCCCGGTACACGCGGTTCGACCTTCCGGACGCACAGCACCAGCTGGGAATGTGGTTCCGCGATCACGGCGACGACCGGCGGGAGTTCGTGGCGGCGGTGCTGACCGGCCTCGACGGCCACGGCCGGTCGGCCACGCGTGCGCGGGCGGCCAAGTAGCTCGTCCACGGCCGCTCGGGCCGCACACTGCTCACGGCCGGCACACCGCCCCTTGCGGGCATGGGCTCAAGCGGGCGGCGTGAGCGGGGACCACACGCCCATCCACTGTTCGGCGCCCCACTCCTCGAACCGTTGCACCTCGGTGAACCCCAGCTTCGCCGCGAGGCGCATCGAGCGGTCGTTGGCGGTCTGGGTGCAGAGCACCACCGGCTCGCCGGGAAGCGTGTCGGCGAACCAGCCGAGGGCCGCCGCGCACGCCTCGGCGGCGTACCCGCGTCCCCATGCCTCCGGCAGGAACAGGTAGCCGAGCTCGGCCTCCCCGGCATCCGGACGGGCCTGGCTCCGACGCTCCGCGTCGCGCCGGTTGAGCTCGATGGTGCCGATCATCGCTCCGTCGAGCTCGATCACGAAAAGGCCGGGGCGCCGCCCGGGCACTTCAGGCACCGCGCGCTCCAACTCGTCGCGCGGTCGGGGGCCGCCTGTGTAGACGCCCACCTCCGGCGAGGCGAACAACTCGATGAACGCCGCACGGTCCCGGCCCTCGGACGCGCGGAGCACGAGCCGCGCGGTCTTGATCGGGGCAGGTGGCCAGGCGACGGACCCTAATCCAGTCATGGCGGGGAACCTATCGCACGCCCGCCGAGCAGCACGTGCTCTCACCACTCACGAACCAGACCACGGCTCCTCAAGGCATGAGGGGTACCGGGTGTCCAGGAAGAAGCGCTGTACCCCGACCGCTCGACCGGCCCACATGACCGAGCCCGCACGGCCGTTGCAGGCCGTACGGGCTCGTAGGTGCTGCGGTGCCGCCCGGACGGGGCGGCCGCGGCGGTGGGTCAGCCGAGGAGGCCGAGACCGCGGACGGCCTCGCGCTCCTCCGCCAGCTCCTTCACCGACGCGTCGATGCGCTCGCGGGAGAAGTCGTTGATCTCCAGGCCCTGGACGATCTCGTACTTGCCGTCCTTGGTGGTGACGGGGAAGGAGGAGATCAGGCCCTCCGGGACGCCGTAGGAGCCGTCCGAGGGGATGCCCATCGAGGTCCAGTCGCCGGCGGCGGTGCCGTTGACCCAGGTGTGGACGTGGTCGATGGCGGCGTTGGCGGCGGAGGCGGCGGAGGACGCGCCACGGGCCTCGATGATCGCCGCACCGCGCTTGGCGACGGTCGGGATGAAGTCCTCGGCCAGCCACTTCTGGTCGTTCACGACCTCGGCGGCGTTCTTGCCCGCGACCTCGGCGTGGAAGATGTCGGGGTACTGGGTGGCGGAGTGGTTGCCCCAGATCGTCAGCTTGCGGATCTCGGAGACCGGGGTGCCGGTCTTCTTCGAGAGCTGCGAGAGCGCGCGGTTGTGGTCCAGGCGGGTCATGGCGGTGAAGCGCTCGCGCGGTACGTCCGGCGCGGCGGCCTGGGCGATCAGGGCGTTGGTGTTGGCGGGGTTGCCGACGACCAGGACCTTGATGTCGTCCGCGGCGTGGTCGTTGATGGCCTTGCCCTGCGGCTTGAAGATGCCGCCGTTGGCCTCCAGGAGGTCGCCGCGCTCCATGCCCTTCGTACGGGGGCGGGCGCCGACGAGCAGGGCGACGTTCGCACCGTCGAAGGCCACGTTCGGGTCGTCCGAGATGTCGATGCCCTGCAGCAGCGGGAAGGCGCAGTCGTCCAGCTCCATGGCGGTGCCCTCGGCGGCCTTCAGACCCTGGGGGATCTCCAGAAGGCGCAGCTTGACCGGCACGTCAGCGCCGAGCAGATGACCGGAAGCGATGCGGAAGAGGAGTGCGTAACCGATCTGGCCGGCGGCGCCGGTGACGGTGACATTGACGGGAGTGCGGGTCATGGCGATCTCCTGCGCGGTGTTTTCCGGGGGCAAGCCCCTGGACCACCATGGGTGGCGGTGGGTGTCCCTGCCCAGCTATCCGGGTCTCTTGGTATCGAGAGACCCGGCCGTCAGGCTATCGGACCCCTGCCCGGCGGAAGTGACGGGCCGGTGTGGGACACCTCACCGGGTGCTTCCGGGGCGCCCGTACGGCTGCCCCCAGGGGCTCGCTCGTCCGGCGCGGTGTGTGCTCCGCGCCGGTCCCGCAGGAAGGGGGCGGCGGCCGCCCACTCAAGGAGGGGGGAGTGCGGGCGGCCGCCAGGTTGTGCCACACCCGTGGGGGGTAACCGTCGTCTGCCCGAGATCCTGTCGGACATGCCCCCTGAATTTCGGCCAACCTCCGGGAGGGGTCCCGGGCAGGCAGCGGGCCCGGCGCCCGGCCGGTCGGCGCCCGCGCCAACCCGCCGCGCCGATCGGCGCCGATCACCCCTGCCTCATCGGCGGCATCCCGTAGGAACCGCTGATGATGAATCAGGGAGCAGTTCGCCGATTCTTCTTGAGCTCAGCCAGCACCTTCCTGCTGGCAGCTGTAAAAGGATGGTCAGCTCCGAGGCTGTTGGTCCGCCTTTCCACGACGTCATTCATAAGGTCTACTGCTTCCTCGAAGCGTCCGAGGCCATCTTGAATTCGAGCGTATAGCTGTTGCGCCGAAAGCGCGATGGGGTAATCGGACCCGAATCGACGTTCATACGTGTCCGCGACCAGCCGAATCTCCTCATTAGCCTCGTCAAAGCGCCCGAGTACGTAAAGCGCCCAGGCATGATTGTGCCTTGCTCCCAGCGTGACTGTGTGCTCCGGGCCGAGGTGCCGCTCACATTCCGCGGGCAAGGAAAGCAATGCCCATCAAGGCCGCGAGGACCGTGTGGCAACTCAAGGTCAGCATCGTTGCACCATCAAACTGAACAGACAAGCGACCCTCGATGGAATTTTCCCCTGGCATATGCCATTGTCCATTTTTCCTGCGCAACAGCAGCGTTTGCTCTGGCCGCATCGAGCTTCAGGCGTTAAGCTCGAAAAGCTCTGGTTACGCCCGAAGGAGAGGAGTGGTTGTGGCCAGACCTTGGGAAGCTGACCCTAAAACGCGGTTCAAGAGGCGGCTGGGAAAATCCCCACAGGAGTTAGGACATACCACAGACAATCCCGACTGTCCCGATATCTGGGAGCTAGAAAATGGGGATGTCGCCATCATCGGCAGAGATCTGACAGGCTCGCTCGGGAAAAATCTTCCGGCAGGCGTGTCGGTAGGCGACGACGAACGACTCGTCGTCATCCCGAGGAGCATGATGGTCGCGGCGAAGCCGGATATCCCAAGTGTTTGAGTCGTTCCAGCGAACTACCTCAGAGCATTTGGATCGACCAAGCTACCACAAGGACTTTCGTCGCCATCATGAGAGCGGCATCCGCTTCTTGAAAAAGCTTGAGCGTGGGCAGAATTTCAAGGAGCGAGGGTTTCCCAGCTGGGAAGCCTTTGCTGCCGGCGAGTGGAATAGAGCACTCTCCTTGATTGAGGAGAAGCGTGAAGTCTACGCTGCTCAGTTCCAGAAGGCTGCTGAACTCGGGGTTCTGGAGCGTCGGCTTCGCGTAGTGCAGTTCCCTGTTACACCGTACGTACAGTGGGAATTGTTCGTACTTCGCCTACGGGTGGAACTGGGCGATAACATCCGAGTGATGGATGCCCGCAACATCTCAGATATCGAAGCCGATCACCTTGTGCCGGAAGTCGTGATCCTTGGCGACGAGGTCATGTATGAGGTGGTTTACGACGACGACGGGAATGCAGCGGGAGCGAATCGGATCACGGATCAGGTGGCGATTGAAGAAACTTCCGCCGACTTCGATGCGCTTTACGGCCAAGGGGAAGATTTCACAGAGTTCTTCAATCGGGAAATTGCGCCACTCGATCCTCCGATGGTCGTTCAGTGAGTGATTCCTCCGAGGCGGAGATCCGCTTACGCGAGGGCGCTCGCCCATTGGGGAAGCCGAACGCTTCCCGCCGCATGAGCGCCGCCGCTTGCTACGTAGCGGCGGTCACGCGCCGCGCCGCGTCGGCAGGCCAACGACGACGACGGAGACGGGCCGGGCGCCCCGCAGAGTGTGCGGGGCGCCCGGCCCGGTTTGGTGGCCACTCGGTGTCGTCCCCGGCGGACTTGGCGAGCCGGAACGTGCGCGGCAGGTTGCTCACCTGCTCGGCGCTTCCGTGGCGGAACCGGCGGGCGTGGCCCGAACTGGACGGGCGCAGTTCTTGGCGCCCGCCATGGTCGTCTGGCAGGCCGCGACCTTCGCCGGGTCCCCGGACACCGCGACCATCGGGGTGTAGGCGTCGCCGCCCCGCTCGGCCTGTGCCGTGGCGCTGTGGCCGCCGGCGCTGATGGTGGCCTGGTCGCCCTGCGCCGCTCGGCTGATCCGCGCCCAGGCGGTGTGGCAGACCGCGCTGTAGCGGACCTCGATCACCGAGCGCCCGGCCAGGCCGCGGGACAGGGTGACCGCGTGCGTCCCGCCGCAGCCCATTTTCTCCGGGTCCTTGCCCACGCAGCCCTCGCCGGTGCAGTGCACCCCGGCCGGAAGATCCGGCTTTGCGCTCGGCGCGGCGGCGGGGGCGGCCGCCGGTTTCGTGACCGGTTCGGCGGCCGGTCTCAGCAGCAGCACGGCGGCGCCGGCCAGCAGCAGCGCGCCGACCGCACCGGCGGCGAAGACGGCCGTCCGGCCGCGGCGGGCGCGCTGGTTCGCGGGTGCGGCGGGAGGGGCGGCCGGCGCCGGGGAGTGGCCCGGTCCCGATGCCGCCGCCATCTGCTCGGCGGGGAAGTCGGCGCTCGACGGGAGGTCCAGGCGCGGCTGTTGCGGCCACTGCACCGTCAGCGGCTCCGTGAGCGGGCCCGCGGCCTGCGGCGACTTCGCGCCCTTCGCCTTCGCCGCCTTGGCTTCTGCCGCCTTGGCGGCCTTGGCGGACTTCGTCGTCGGCTCGGTCTGTGCCGGCTCCGTGTCGAACTCCCCCAGGGCGGCGCGCGCCTGAGCCACGCTGATCGCTTCCATGGTGACGTCCTGCCGCATCTCGGCCCGGCTCCAGGCCCGTTCGGCCAGCTCCCACAGCGTGGTGAGATGCGCGGGCTGCGCGCCGGTCACCTCGGCGAGCGCGACCACCGCGCGCAGCGGCGGCAGCAGCCGCCCGTTGAGATACCGCTCCCAGGACGTCTTGCTGTAGCCCGTACGGTCCGCGACGGCGGCGACACTCAGCCCGTTGCGGTCCACAAGCCTGCGCAGCTGACCGGTGAACTCCCCTATTTGCGGATCGAGTTCTTCCGGAAGCGCCTTCCAGCGAGGCATTGCCTCCCCCTATCCCCCCGCTTACGTGCGACAGCGGCTCCCCCGGTCCGCCCTTCTTGCTCCCCGCACGGACGCCCCCGGTCAGGACGGCAGTTCGCGTGCGCAGGCGCACGGGAGCATCCGGGCACAGGTCACCCACCCGCACACCCCGTGGCCCCCGCAGTGTCGCATTTCGACCGGACTCTGTACGAGTTCCGTACGTTTACTGACAAGAACAGCCCGCCCACCCCCCGGGGGGCCTACTGTGCGAAGCACTCCCGTGCCCCGCCGCCCGCCGGGTAGAGACAAAGGCGGATGCCCTCGGGTCCGCGGGCCACCGCCATCGGCGTGACGAGATATGCCTCGGCGTCGAACCGGTCCACCACCCGTACCGACCGCGGCCGCGCCCCCGGCACCGACACCTCCAGACGGTCCCCGACCCGGCCGTTGCGGAGCCGGCCCCAGGCCGCGCCGCAGGCCTTGCCGTAACGGAGCTGCACATGCTCCCCGCGGGCGGCGGTGCGCTCCACGGGCGTCACCACCAGGTCAGGGAGTTCGCAGTACATCGTCTCGGGATCCATGCCGTCGCAAGCCCTCGCCCGGCAGCCGGTCACCTCGGAAGGCTCGGGTGCGGCCGCCCCTTTCCCCGGGCTGGTGCTCACCACACCCCCCTCTCCCACCCCGAAGGCCAGCACCGCCACCCCGACCGCCGCCAGGCCGACACAGGCGCCGGCGATAACGGCTATGACGCGCTGCGGCAGCCGTGGGGGCGGCGCACCGGCCGCGGCGCGTCCCGGGTCCGGGGCCGGGGCGGGGTCTGGGTCCGGGTCCGGGGCCGGGGCCGGTGACTCGCCGCGGTCCGGCGCCGCGCCTCTGCCCGGCGTCGCGCTCTGGTCCGGCGCCGCGCCCCTGCCCGGCATCGCGCCGCCGTCCGGCCGGCCGCGTCCGCTCCAGGCCGCATCCGCCAGCTCCCACAGCGCCAGGAGCCCTCCGGACGGCTCCCCCGCCAGCCGGCACAGCGCCTCGACCGCACCCCGCGGCGGCAGCTTCTTCGCGTTGAGATAGCGCTCCCAGGACGACTTGCTGTACGGCGTCCGCCCGGCGAGACCGGCCAGGGTGAGGCCCGTGCGGTCCCTCAACTCCCGCATACGCACTGCCAGTCGGGAGCTTTCGACGCCTTCCCCCGGTGCGCCGCCGGGCCCGCTCACCTGCGCAGCACCTTCCAGGTGTCGGGGCCCACGATCCCGTCCGTGGGCAGCCCGGCTCTGGCCTGCAGACGCTTGACGGCACGCAGGGTCTTCCCGCCGACGATGCCGTCCACCACGCCCGGGTCGTAGCCCTGGCGGTGCAGCAGACACTGCGCCTCGACGACGTCCCAGCCCGTCGCGCCGCGGTCCAGGATCGCCGTGCCGGTGCTGCTGTGCCCGGCGTACAGGGCGCCTGCCCGGCGCTGTACGGAGCAGGGGAAGGCCTCCCCCGGCCGGTGGGTGAAGGTCAACGTGGCGCCGGTCCCGCTGACGGTCGGCACGGCGTCCGCGCCACTACTGCCTATCCCGGAGGCGTCCTCCCAGAGACGGGCGACCAGCAGCGCCGCGCCGGCCATGACGAGCACGGCCAGGGCCCCCAGCACCAGCGGCCTGAGCGGCACTTGGCGACCGGCCGGGGCCGCGGCGGGCACGCCCCCTACGGCAGGTACGGCGGGTGCGGCAGGTGCGACAGGTGCGACAGGTACGGCGGTGGCACCGGGCCCAGCGGGTACGGCTGCCTCGTCCCGCTCCGCCCCTGCCTCCGCCCCTGTCCCTGTCCCTGTCCCTGCCTCTGCCTCTGCTCCTGGTCCTGCCTCCGGCTCCGGCTCCGCCTGCGGCCGTTCCGCGTGCCAGGCCTGGGCGGCGACCTCGTGCAGCGCCAGCAGCCGGGTCGTATCGGCCTCACAGATGCGCGCCAGCGCCTCCACCGCCTCGCGCGGCGGCAGCTTCTTGCCGTTGAGATAGCGCTCCCAGGACGACTTGCTGTACGAGGTCCTGGCGGCGAGCGCGGCCAGGCTCAGGCCGCTGTGGTCCTTCAGTCTGCGTAACTGGACGATCAGATACCGCACCCGGTGGTCCAGCGATTCGGGCAGCCCTTTCCAACGCGACATGTTTCACCCCATACGCGTTCGTTCTCCCCCGAGGCCATGAGCCCCCTGTGCCGCCGATGATGGCGCGGACACGGCTTCCTTTCCCGCTTTTCACTCTTTCCACGCGGTGTCCGAACCGTCCCGCCGCCTCCTTCACCGTCCCACCGCGGCGTCCACCCCGACGACGTCCCCGCAGGTCACAGCCGGGACATCCCACGGCGTCCCACGGCGTCCGCAGATGGCGGCCACCGTGCGCCGGACACCGGCGGGCGGAAGCACGACCGGTGGCACTCCCCCGGGCGCACGGCCCGTCCCACGACGCCTCCACCGCCCTCCGCGCGCCGCCCCGCGCCCTGTGCGACCTCCTGCGGCCTCGAACGACCTCACGCGGCCCGTACGCCCCCTGGCCCCCGCACAGCACAACGGCGGCCCGTCCCCTCCCGGAGGAGAGGACGGGCCGCCGTCATCGCGTCGTACCAGCCGGTTCGGCTGGGGAGGGACCCCTACCGCACCGTGAAGTGAACGATGTCGTCCAGGAACGGGATGTGGATCCACGGCTTGGGCTGCACCATCAGCGCCAGCATCACGATCACGAAGCCGAGCCCCCCGTAGGTGGCCATATCGGTGAAGCGGGAGCGCACGGCCAGCATCCCCACCGACGGCAGCGCCCACCGCAGCACCGCGCCGGCCAGCAGGGCGAGCCCGATCACGATCGACCCGATGCGGAACGCGTCGAGCGCCACGAGCAGCAGCCCGAGCGCGACCCCGCCCATGACGCTGAGCAGCGGCCACTGCCGGGCGGGCGCGGGGAAGCCGCCCGAGGCGGCCCGCCCGCCGCCTTCCGGCCGGGCGGTGTCGCGGGTCAGCGTCGGAAAGCGGCGCGAGGAGCGCTGTGGCTCGCTGGCCCCGTCCGCATGCGCTTCGGCACCCATGGCTGGCAGTCCCTTCGGGGTCCGGATCCGTCTGTCTCAGGGACAGGGTCTCAGATCGCGTGTGGTCAGCCCGCCGCGCGCTCGGCGGCCTCGACGACGTTGACCAGCAGCTGGGCCCGGGTCATCGGGCCGACGCCGCCGGGGTTGGGGGCGACCCAGCCGGCCACCTCGGCGACGCCCGGGTGCACATCGCCGACGATCTTGCCGGCCTCGTCGCGGCTGACGCCGACGTCCAGGACCGCCGCGCCGGGCTTGACGTCCTCGGGCTTGATGATGTGCGGCACACCGGCCGCGGCGACGATGATGTCAGCCTGCTTGAGGTGCGCGGACAGATCGCGGGTGCCGGTGTGGCACTGGGTCACCGTGGCGTTCTCGGACTTGCGGGTGAGGACCAGCGGCATCGGGCGGCCGATGGTGATACCGCGGCCGACGACCACCACATGCGCGCCCTTGATCTCGACGTCGTGGTGCCGCAGCAGCTGGACGATGCCGTACGGGGTGCAGGGCAGCGGCCCCTCGATGCCGAGCACCAGGCGGCCCAGGCTCATCGGGTGCAGGCCGTCGGCGTCCTTGGCCGGATCCATCAGTTCCAGGACACGGTTCGCGTCGATGCCCTTGGGGAGCGGGAGTTGGACGATGTAGCCGGTGCAGGCCGGGTCCTCGTTCAGCTCCCGTACGACCGCCTCGATCTCCTCCTGGGTGGCGGTCTCCGGCAGTTCCCGCTGGATCGAGGCGATGCCGACCTGGGCGCAGTCACGGTGCTTGCCGCCCACGTACCAGCGGCTTCCCGGGTCGTCGCCCACCAGGAGGGTGCCCAGACCGGGCTGCACGCCCTTGGCCTTCAGCGCTTCGACGCGGGTGGTGAGCTCGGACTTGATAGCGGCTGCGGTGGCCTTGCCATCCAGGATCTGGGCAGTCATACCCCCCATCTTCGCGGATGAGGGCGGCGGCGTTCCAATCAGGGCATGCGGGGCGCCGGTGGCCGGAATTGATCATTGCACTTGCACAACAGCCAGGGGCCTTGACTGGACAGAGTGAATGCGCAACTAGAAGGATTGACGCACAGTGCCGCAGGCTTTGTCGGGGGGTGGCCAGTGAAACCTGTTTTTCCTCCGAGTCACGCCGCGTCGTGCCGTAGTCACCCAACGGAGGAAAACAGCAGATGAGTTTCGGCGACCCGAACAACCCCTACGGCCAGCAGCCGCCGCCGCAGGGCCCGTACGGCCAGCAGCCCCCGGCCCCGCCGCAGGGACAGCCCGGTTACGGGTACCCCCAGCAGGCACCGCAGCAGCAGCCGTACGGCTACCCCCAGCAGCAGGTCCCGCAGCAGCAGGCCTACGGCTACCCGCAGCAGGCCGCGGCCCCCTACGGCCAGCCCGGGATGCCGGGCATGGGCATGCCGACGGGGTACGCGAGCTGGGGTGCGCGGCTGTGCGCCATGCTCATCGACGGCCTGATCGTGGGCCTGGTGCCCGGCATCCTGTACGCGATCGGGATCGGCATGATCACCTCCTCCGCGAGCGAGATCAACAGCTGCGCCTACGACGACTACAACTGCCGGGCGGAAGCAGCCTCGGCCGGCCCGCCGACCATCGCCTTCCTCCTGGTCGGCATCGCCGCCCTGGCGGCCATGGCCGGCGGCATCTTCATGCTCATCCAGGAAGGCAACAAGGGCCAGACCATAGGCAAGAAGGCCATGAGCATCCGGGTGGTCCGCGAGGACACCGGTCAGCCGCTCGGCTTCGGCATGGCTCTCGTCCGCCGCCTGGCGCACTTCCTCGACAGCATCGCGTGCTACGTCGGCTGGCTCTGGCCGCTGTGGGACGACAAGGCCCAGACCTTCGCCGACAAGGCCGTGGGCTCGGTGGTCGTCAAGACCCAGTAAGCGGTTGGGGGTGTCACCCCGGCCCGAGGTGCACCACTCCGTGAAGGCCCCCTCGCCCCTGCGCGACCGGGGCCTTCACGGCTCCGTTCACGTCGCATGAAGGACACGCTCGTGAGTTATCCCCCACAGAACCCTTACGGTCCGCAGCAGGGTCAGCAGCCCCAGTACGGCTACCCGCAGCAGCAGCCTGCGCCGCCACAGCAGCCGTCCCCGTACGGCCCCTACGCGGGCGGCAGCGGGATGCCCGGGATGCAGCCGCAGTACCCGGTGGCGATGCCCGGCGGGGCCAAGGCCGCCCGGGTGATCCTGTTCGTGCTCGCCGGTGTGAACCTCATCGGCCTGATCATCGCCGTGGCGGGGCTGGGCGGCGTCAGCAAGGCCTCGCACGATGTCTCGCCGTACTCCGCCGCGGACGAGGTCTCGGCACTCAACTTCGGCAAGGGCCTGCTGATCGCGGTGATCGTGCTCATCGTGGTCTTCACCGTGCTCGCGATCACGCTGGCCCTGCAGTTCGCCAACGGGGGCAACGGGGTCCGGGTCGGCAGCATCGTCTTCGGTGTCGGCACCGTCATCCTGAGCCTGTGCACGTTCCCCCTCGGCCTCGTCCACACCATCCTGGGCATCATGGTGCTCGCCTTCATCTCCAAGGACGAGAGCAAGTACTGGTTCAACAGGCCGCGTTACTGACGTCTTCGGTTACGCCTTCGGTGACCGCGCGGATGCAGCGCGGAAGGGCCGCACCCCGGCTGGGGTGCGGCCCTTCGTGCTGGTGCCGGGCGGCTCAGGCTCAGTGGAAGAAGTGCCGGGTCCCGGTGAAGTACATCGTCACGCCGGCCTTCGCGGCGGCCTCGACGACGAGTTCGTCGCGGACCGAACCGCCGGGCTGGGCCACGGCCTTGACGCCGGCCTCGGCCAGCACCTCGAAGCCGTCCGGGAACGGGAAGAAGGCGTCGGAGGCGGCGTAGGAGCCGCGCGCCCGGTCCTCGCCCGCCCGCTGCACCGCGAGCTTCGCGGAGTCCACGCGGTTGACCTGGCCCATGCCGACACCGACCGTGGCGCCGTCCTTGGCGAGCAGGATGGCGTTGGACTTCACGGCACGGCAGGCGCGCCAGGCGAAGGCCAGCTCGGCCAGCTCGTCGGCGGACAGCGCGGTCCCGCTGGCCAGCGTCCAGTGCGCCGGGTCGTCGCCCTCGGCCTGCAGCCGGTCGGTCTCCTGGAGCAGGGCGCCGCCGTCAACGGGCTTGACCTCGACGGGGTTCGACGGCGCGTCGGGGCAGCGCAGCACCCGGATGTTCTTCTTGCGGGCCAGGATCTCGACCGCGCCGTCCTCGTAGCCGGGGGCCACGATGACCTCGGTGAAGATCTCGGCGACCTGCTCGGCCATCGCCACGGAGACCGGGCGGTTGACGGCGATGACGCCGCCGAAGGCGGAGAGCGGGTCACAGGCGTGCGCGTTGCGGTGCGCCTCGGCGACGTCCGCGGCGACCGCGATACCGCACGGGTTGGCGTGCTTGATGATCGCCACACACGGCTCGGTGTGGTCGTACGCGGCCCGGCGCGCGGCGTCGGTGTCCGTGTAGTTGTTGTAGGACATCTCCTTGCCGTGCAGTTGCTCGGCCTCCGCGAGCCCGCCGCTGCCGTCCACGTACAGCGCGGCGCCCTGGTGCGGGTTCTCGCCGTAGCGCAGGACGTTCTTGCGGGCGTAGGTGGCGCCCAGGAACTCGGGGAAGGCGGAGTCGTCGGCCGGGGCGTAGCCATCGGCGAACCAGGAGGCGACGGCCACGTCGTAGGCCGCGGTGTGCTGGAAGGCCTCGGCCGCCAGCCGCTTGCGCTGAGCGAGTTCGAAGCCGCCGCCGGCGACGGCCTCCAGGACATCGCCGTAGCGGGCGGGGTTGACGACCACGGCCACCGAGGGGTGGTTCTTGGCGGCGGCGCGGACCATCGAGGGGCCGCCGATGTCGATCTGCTCCACGCACTCGTCGGGGGTGGCGCCGGAGGCGACGGTCTCCCGGAACGGGTAGAGGTTCACGATCACCAGGTCGAACGGCTCGACACCGAGGTCGGCCAGCTGCCGGCGGTGGTCCTCCAGCCGCAGGTCGGCCAGGATGCCGGCGTGCACCTTGGGGTGCAGGGTCTTGACCCGGCCGTCCAGGCACTCGGGGAAGCCCGTCAGCTCCTCGACCTTGGTGACCGGCACCCCGGCCGCGGCGATCTTCGCGGCGGTGGAGCCGGTCGAGACGAGCTGGACGCCCGCCGCGTGCAGCCCCTGCGCCAGCTCCTCCAGCCCGGACTTGTCGTAGACGCTGACCAGTGCGCGGCGGATGGGGCGCCGGGTGCCTTCGGTGGCGGTCACGAGATACGTACCTTTCGTCCCTCAATGCGGTAGCCGTGCCGGGCCAGACGCCCCACGACCTCGACGAGCAGCGATCGCTCGACTTCCTTGATGCGCTCATGCAGCGCGGATTCGTCGTCCTCGTCCCGGACCTCGACCACGCCCTGGGCGATGATCGGGCCGGTGTCGACACCGTCGTCGACGAAGTGGACGGTGCATCCGGTGACCTTCGCGCCGTACGCGAGCGCATCGCGCACGCCATGGGCACCGGGAAAGCTCGGCAGCAGCGCCGGGTGGGTGTTGACGGTGCGGCCGCCGAAGCGGGCGAGGAACTCCTTGCCCAGGATCTTCATGAAACCGGCCGAGACCACCAGATCGGGCTCGTACGCGGCGGTCGCCTCGGTGAGCGCGGCGTCCCAGTCCGCACGGCTGTCGTAGTCCTTGACCCGGCAGACGAAGGTGGGGAGTCCGGCGGCCGCGGCACGCTCCAGGCCCGCGATGGCGCCCCGGTCCGCGCCGACGGCCACGATCTCGGCGCCGTACTCCTGCGGGCCCAGGTCGGCGATGCCGTCCAGCAGTGCCTGCAGGTTCGTTCCGGAACCGGAGACGAGGACGACGATGCGGGCCGGGCGGCCGGGCTCGGCGGGACGGGCGGGGGGTGGGGAGGAAGCCACGGCGGGGCTCTTTTCCGATCTCGCGTGCTTTGTGTGGTCGTACAAGACTGCGGATACCGCAGATCCGGGGAACCCTACGAAGGCGCCGACCGTCAGCAACGATACCGGCACACCGCGCGGCCCCCACGGGACGGGGGCGGGCACGGGAGGTAGCGTCAGGCCTAAGACTGCGTGCAGTTCGTGGTAACCGGGCGCCCCTCGTGACGAGGTGGACGTACGGACGTGGCAAGACGAGACAAGGGGAAGACGCACTCCAGATGACGGACCGACGCCGCCGCGCGGCCCTCCTGCTCCCTCCCCCAGCTACCGCTGGGTGGTATCCCCAGCCCACCACCTCCCCCGGGATGGTGCTGCTGCCGCGTGAGCGCAAGCCGTCGTCCTCGTCCCCGGAGCCCGCCGCCCCGCACTCCGACCAGGACAACAACCCCTTCGCCCCGCCGCCGGCCGACGCGCCCGACCAGGAGTGGCGCCCGCGCCACCCCGCCCCGCACGGCAACGGCAACGGCACCGGTGACGCCAACGGCAACGGCAACGGCGACGAGGACCGGCCGTCGCAGGACGAGTCGGCGCCGGGCTGGGGCAGCCAGTGGAGCCCCCGGCAGCCGGGGCGGCAGAGCGGCGGTTTCGGCACCCGCCCCGGCAACCGCAACGGCCAGCAGGGCAACGGCCCCGGTGGCCCCGGCAACCCCGGCGGCCTGCGCTGGGACCCCACCGACCCGGCCCAGCGCCGGGCGCGCTTCGCGCTGCTCGGCGGGCTGTGGTCGTTCTTCTGCGTGCTGTTCGGCCTGCCGGAGGTGGCCCTGCTGCTGGGCGCGCTGGCGCTGTACTGGGGCATCAGCTCACTGCGCGCCAAGCCGAACCCGGCCAAGGCCGACGCCGCGGCCACCACCGCCGCCATGGAGGGCCGCCCCGCCCCCGCCGCCCAGCCCGCCCCGGGCGCCCAGCCCGGTGCCCCGGCCTCGCCGGGCAGCACCCGGCCGCAGGTCACCGCGGCGATCGCGGGCCTGGTCACCGCCTCGCTGGCGCTGGTGATGGTGGCCGCGACCTTCACCGTGCAGATCGTCTACCGCGACTACTTCACCTGCGTGAACGATGCCCTGACCCAGTCGGCCGGCAAGTCCTGCGAGCAGTTGCTGCCGCCGGAGCTGCGGCCGCTGCTGAGCGCGCGGCAGTAGGCGGCAGTCGGCAGCGGGGGTGCGGCCGGTCAGCCGTTCGGGGTGACGGGGGTGGCGGCCGGTTTCGTGGCGGGCGATTTCGTGGCGGGTTTCGTGGCGGCCGGTTTCGTGAGGGCCGGTTCGGTGGCCGGCCGCTCCGTGGCGGCCGGTTCCGCGGCCGCCGGCTCCCTCGCGGTCGGTTCCGAGGCCGCCGCCGGGTCCGTGGCCGTGCGGCCTACGGAGCGGGGGCCGGTGTGCTTGCCGTCGGCCGCGGCGGGGCCAGGGACGGCCCCCTCGCCCTCGGCCGTCGCCCCGCCGGGGTCGGTCGCGGTGCCGGCACTCCCCGTCTTGGCGCCGGGGCAGGTGTCCTCGTCGTGACCCCGCCGGCCCGCCCACTGCCGCCAGGCCCGTAGCGCGATCGCGCCCGGGACGCCGGTCAGGGCGCTCCAGCCCACCGCCGCGAGGCCCGTACGCCACCAGCTCGGGCCGAAGACGGCGAGCGCTCCGGTGCCCAGCGCGCCGCCGGAAAGACCCGCGAGCACCGCGGTGACGGCGCCGCACAGACCGGCCCCCAAGGCAGCCGCACACGCCGTCGTCCACCACGACCAGGGGTGTCCCACCGCGCCGTGCGCCAGTGCGGAACGGGTTACCGAGCGGGCGACCGAGCGGGCCAGCAGCACCCCCGCGATCAGCGGCACCACGGCCACCGCCCAGGTCAGCGGGTATCCCGGGCCGGCATCCGGCAGCCCGCCGAGCAGCGGCAGCCGGGGCAGCGCCGGAGGTGGCGAGGTGCCCAGCGGGCCGACCGTACTGCCCGCGCCGACCGTGAACCCCGGCCCCAGGGCGTAGGCGGCGCCCCAGACGGCCGCGTTCGGGAGCAGGACGAGGCACAGCAGCAGCACCGTGGCGTGGCTCGCCCAGTCGGGAGCCAGCCGGAGCAGGTCGTCGCGCACCCGGCCCGCGTGCAGGCCGAGGGAGAGCAGGGTGAGCAGGGCGCCGGACACCAGCAGGGCACCGAGGGCGACACCGGCGGCGCGCGCCGCGACCGCGAACCGGGGGCCGCCGAGCAGGCTTCGCAGACCGCCGGGCACCGCGGCCCCGGCCCGCAGCGCCCAGGCGGGCAGCAGATCGGCGCCGGGATGCCGGAGCAGGAACCAGCCGGTACCGGCGAGCGTGGCGAGCGCGGTGGCCGGTACGGACGCCAGCACGCTTAGCGGCTCGGCGCTCAGCTGCCCGGCGGAGGCGTAGACCAGCACCGCGGCCGCGATCAGCAGATAGCCGGTGAGCAGCGCACCGAGCAGGGTGCGGGGCAGCACCGCCAGGGTGTCGTCCGCGGCGCTGCCGGGGCCCGTGCCGGGAACCACGCCGGGGCCGGTGCGAGCGTCGGCCGCGGTCGCCAGGGTGTGGCGGGCGGCCCGGTGGAGCAGCCATACCGGGAGGACGGCGAGCAGCAGCGGGGTCACGGCGACCGGGGCGGCGAGGTGGCCCGTGGTGCGTTGGAGGGCGCCGCCGTGCGCCATCAGCCACAGGTCGGCGGCGAGGTGCAGGGCCCGGGACGGGCCGCTGTCGGGCGCGGGGGAGGCGACCCAGAGCAGCAGCACGGCGACCGCCAGCGCGCCGAGGCCGAGGCCGGCGGCCGTCACGCCGCCGAGGAACGCCGCGCCGATCGCGGACGAGCGCTGCGCGGCGGCTCGGCCGTGCGAGGACAGGGTGGGGCCACGCTCGGTCAACTGGCTCACGCGGCCATGCTGCCAACAAGAGGCGTTTCCTCCCTGCACTGGCGAAATGCCCGACGTGTCGCGCTGCATCCGTCGATGCCGGTTTTCCACACTGCTCTGTATGACCCAGCGCGAGACGACCCGATGCCCCGGCACGAGACGGCCCGGCACGAGACGGCCCGGCGAGAGATGACCGGGAGCGAGCAGGCCGCCGCAGCCTTCGACGACCTTCACACCCGCCATGCCGCAGCGCTGATGCGGCAGACCTATCTGCTGACCGGGCGGCCGTGGCTCGCGCGGCGGGCCGTGCAGCAGGGGTTCCGGCGTGCCTGGCAGCACTGGCCGCAGGTCGCGGTGGACCCGGATCCGGCGGGGTGGGTGCGGGCGGCCGCGTACGAGTACGCGCTGATGCCGTGGCACCGGCTGTGTCCCGGACTGCGGACCGCCCGGAAGCCGAAGCGGTTCCACGAGACCGGCGAGCCCGTGGACCGTGCGCTGCTGGCGGCGCTGCTGCGGCTGCCCGCCCCCTACCGGCGGGCGCTGCTGCTGCACGACGGGGTCGGCCTGGGGCTCTACGAGACCGCGGCGGAGATCGAGGCGAGTACCCCGGCCGCGGCCGGGCGGCTGACGCATGCGCGCGAACGGCTCGCCGAGCGGCTTCCGGAGCTGGGGCTCGACGGGCACCCGCCGGTGCGGCAGGGCGAGATCCTGCGGGCCCGGCTCACCGCGCTGACGGCCGCGCAGCAGGTGACGCCGACTGCCGCGGAGCGCGTACGGAGCGACGCCGAACGCAGCGATCTGCGGACCACCCGGGCGGCGGTCGGGCTGGCCGGAGGGTTCGCGCTGGTGGCGGTGGTGATGATGCTCGTGACGCCGGACCACTACACGCCGCCGCCGGGCAAGCCCCTGGCGACCGCGCCACACGCCGTCGTCCCACCCGCCGGGCACCGCGGCGCGGAGGTCAGGAAGCAGGGCAATTCCGCGGTACGGAAGAGGCTGCGGGAGGCCCGTTTGGCGCCGGACGTCCGCTGAGGGCTGTCCCGAACGCACAGCGCCGGACCCGCCCCGGACGCCGAGCGCCCCCGCGGCGGAAGATTCTTCCGCCGCGGGGGCGAGGTCCGGCGGTACCGCCGGCGGCCGTCAAGGACGTACGTCTGCGTCCCTTCCGGCAACGACGCCGGGAGGCAGTCAGCCGCCCAGGATCTCGCGGGCCAGCCGCGCCGTCTCCGACGGGGTCTTGCCGACCTTGACGCCGGCGGCCTCCAGGGCCTCCTTCTTCGCCTGGGCGGTGCCGGAGGAGCCGGAGACGATGGCGCCGGCGTGGCCCATGGTCTTGCCCTCGGGCGCGGTGAAGCCCGCGACGTAGCCGACGACCGGCTTGGAGACGTTGGCCTTGATGAAGTCGGCCGCGCGCTCCTCGGCGTCGCCGCCGATCTCGCCGATCATCACGATCAGGTCGGTGTCGGGGTCCGCCTCGAACGCCTGGAGGGCGTCGATGTGCGTGGTGCCGATGACCGGGTCGCCACCGATGCCGACGGCCGAGGAGAAGCCGATGTCACGGAGCTCGTACATCATCTGGTAGGTCAGCGTGCCGGACTTCGACACCAGACCGATGCGGCCGGGCTTGGTGATGTCGCCCGGGATGATGCCGGCGTTGGACTGGCCGGGGGTGATCAGGCCGGGGCAGTTCGGGCCGATGATCCGGGTCTTGTTGCCCTTGGCCTTCGCGTACGCCCAGAAGGCGGCGGAGTCGTGCACCGCGATGCCCTCGGTGATCACGACGGCCAGCGGGATCTCGGCGTCGATCGCCTCGACGACGGCGGCCTTGGCGAAGGCCGGCGGAACGAAGAGCACGGACACGTCGGCGCCGGTCTTCTCCATCGCCTCGGCGACCGAGCCGAAGACGGGCACGTCGGTGCCGTCGAAGTCGACGCTGGTGCCGGCCTTGCGCGGGTTCACACCGCCGACGATGTTGGTGCCGTCACCGAGCATCAGCTTGGTGTGCTTCATGCCAGTGGCACCGGTCATGCCCTGGACGATGACCTTGCTTTCCTTGGTCAGGAAGATAGCCATGGTTGTTGTGTCCTCGTCCTTTACTTAGCAGCCAGCTCGGCGGCCTTGTCGGCCGCGCCGTCCATGGTGTCCACACGCTGCACCAGCGGGTGGTTGGCCTTCGACAGGATCTCGCGACCGAGCTCCGCGTTGTTGCCGTCGAGACGCACGACCAGGGGCTTGTTGACGTCCTCGCCCTTGGACTTGAGCAGCTCCAGGGCCTGGACGATGCCGTTGGCGACCTCGTCACAGGCGGTGATGCCACCGAAGACGTTGACGAAGACGGACTTGACGTCCGGGTCGCCGAGGATGATCTCCAGGCCGTTCGCCATGACCTCGGCGGAGGCGCCGCCACCGATGTCGAGGAAGTTGGCGGGCTTGACGTTGTCGTGCTTCTCGCCGGCGTAGGCGACGACGTCCAGGGTGCTCATGACGAGACCCGCGCCGTTGCCGATGATGCCGACCTGGCCGTCGAGCTTGACGTAGTTCAGACCCTTGGCCTTGGCCGCAGCCTCGAGCGGGTTGGCTGCGTCCTTGTCCTCCAGGGCCTCGTGCTCCGGCTGGCGGAACTCGGCGTTCTCGTCCAGGGACACCTTGCCGTCGAGGGCGATGACCTCACCGCTCGCGACCTTGGCCAGCGGGTTGACCTCGACGAGGAGCGCGTCCTCGGCGACGAAGGTCTTCCACAGGGTCACCATGACGTCGGCGACCTTCTCGGCAACCTCGGCCGGGAACTTCGCCTGGGCGACGATCTCGCGGGCCTTCTCGATCGTGACGCCCTCGTTGGCGTCGACCGGGACCTTCGCGAGCTCGTCGGGCCGGGTCGCCGCGACCTCTTCGATGTCCATGCCGCCGGCGACGGAGGCCATGGCCAGGAAGGTGCGGTTGGTGCGGTCGAGGAGGTACGAGACGTAGTACTCCTCGGCGATCTCCGGGGCGGTCTCGGCGATCATCACCTTGTGGACCGTGTGGCCCTTGATGTCCATGCCCAGGATCTGACCGGCCTTCTCGACCGCGTCGTCCTCACTGGTGGCCAGCTTCACGCCGCCGGCCTTGCCGCGGCCACCGACCTTCACCTGCGCCTTGACGACCGACTTGCCGCCCAGTCGCTGGGTCGCCTCGCGCGCCGCCTCAGGCGTGTCGATGACTTCACCGGCCAGCACCGGTACACCGTGCTTGGCGAAGAGGTCCCTCGCCTGGTACTCGAACAGGTCCACGCGCGTCCGTCCCTTGTCTTCTCAGAATCGCCGTAGTGATCGCGGTTCGTTCGTCTGCGATGGGCGTGCCGCGAAGGGCAACGTGACGGCGCTGTCACTGAGGGAGGCGTACACGGTGACCGGATACGCGGCATGTCCGTCCCGCAGGTTATCGCCGGAGGACGTGCGGCCCTAAATCGCAGATCACACTCCAGCGGTGATTACCATCACAGATCTTTTGGTCAAGTTACGCCTTCTCGGGATTTCTGCATGTCGTCGGCCGGTTTGTCGTGAGCTGGATTGCGGTGGGGTGTTTTGGCGGGGGTGATGGGCAGGGCCTGTTCCGCGGGATCCGATGATCTTGAAGGTCGGGGCAGTCGGCACCGCCTTACGACGGGCCCGTTGTCACTCGGCGTGCGCGCCCACGTCGCGCGTCGCCGACGGCCCCCTCCCGGTACGCCTCCGTGCGCCCCGCGTCCGGCGATTCCGGTTCCGACGGCACGGGAATCCGTGGAGGAAGAGGCCTCCGCTGACGGGTCCGGAAAGGCCTCTTGACCCTTCAACTTCCCGCTACGGACACTGTCTTGAGCACGAGCACGCACGGATACCTACACATCAGGAGTCACACACTTCAGGCTTGGTCCCGCTCCTTCTTTCTCGATTTCTCGGCGCCCTCACACCCGGTGCCGGAAACGACCTACGGCGCGGCGGGTCCGGTGCCGAGCAGGGCACAGACCACCGCGGCGGCCGAAGCCGCGGGCGACGCAGGAGGTACGGACCGATGGCCACTCCCCTGACCGCGAGCAAGCTGATCGCGTCGCTGCGCGACGAGGGCCTGGTGGTCCACGAGGTCCGCGACTGGCGTGAGCACAACCGGAACGCCAAGGGCCCCTGGGGCCCGGTGAACGGCGTGATGATCCATCACACCGCCACCCAGGGCACCGACAGCACGGTGGACCTGTGTTACGACGGGCGCTCCGAGCTGCCGGGGCCACTGTGTCACGGCGTGATCGACAAGCAGGGCGAGGTCCATCTCGTCGGCAACGGCCGTGCCAACCATGCCGGGCTCGGCGACGGCGACGTCCTGCGTGCGGTGATCCGCGAGGACGCGGAGCTGCCGCCGGACGACGAGGCGGACACCGACGGCAACGCCCGCTTCTACGGCTTCGAATGCATCAACCTCGGCGACGGCAAGGACCCGTGGCCCCAGGCGCAGCAGGTCGCCATGGAGAAGGCCGCGGCGGCGGTCTGCCGGGTGCACGGCTGGAGCGAACACTCGGTGATCGGGCATCTCGAATGGCAGCCGGGGAAGGTCGACCCGCGGGGCGTCGCGATGAACGACCTGCGGGGCCGGATCAAGAAGCGGCTGGCGAAGCCGGCGGAGGGCGCACCGGAGCCGCAGCAGCCGGCGTGGGAGCCGTTCCCCGGCCGTGACTTCTTCCGGTCCGGGACCCACAGCCCGGTGATCACGGCGATGGGGAAGCGGCTGGTGGCCGAGGACTGCGGCCACTACGAAATCGGCCCCGGTCCGGAGTGGACCGAGGCGGACCGGCAGTCGTACGCGGCCTGGCAGCGCAAGCTCGGCTTCCACGGCGAGGATGCGGACGGGGTGCCGGGACAGGTCAGCTGGGAACGGTTGCGGGTGCCACGCACCTAGCACGGCGGGTGGCCCGCAGCCTGCAGTCCGCAGCCCGCAGCCCGCAGTCCGCAGCCCGCAGCCCGCAGCCCGCAGTCCGCAGTCCGCAGTCCGCAGTCCGCAGGAAGGCCAACACGCAGCGCCGGCTGCCTTGTTGGCGCACCGCGGACGGGAAGAAGCGGTGCGGTGGTCGGTGGTCGGTGGTGCGGTGAAAAACACCAAGACCGGGCGGCCCTCCCCCACAGAGGTCCGCCCGGCTGTTCATGGGTGTTCCGGCTTCGGCCGCCGCCGCGGCCGAGGTCCGGTGGTGTCGGCCTGAGGCCTCAGACCGCCTGGACCGGGAGGGCCGGGAGGGCCGGGATGTTGGCGGCGTTGGTCAGGTCGGCCAGGTTGGCGGGCACGGCCGGGAGGGCAACGGCGTCGGTCAGGTTGGCCGGGACGGCGGGAACCGCCGGGAGGGCGTCGGTCACGTTGGCCGGGACGGCGGGCACGGCCGGGACGGCGTCAGTCACGTTGGCCGGGACGGCGGGCACGGAGGGCGCGGCCGGGACGGAAGGAACGGCCGGAACCGCCTTCACCGGGGCCAGGCCCTGCACACCGGCGACGGCCTGTCCGGCGGTGCCCTGCGCGTCGGTCGCGACAACGGCGGCCAGACCCCGCGCGAACGGGGTGGCGTCAGCGGCCGCGCCCCGGGCGAACGCCACGGTGTCGGTCGTCTTGCCCTGGACGAACGGCGCCGCGTCACCGGCCACACCCTGGGCGAAGGGCACCGCGTCGGCGGCAGCGCCCTGCGCGAACAGCTGCGCCTGGCCGCCGACCGTGATCACGAACGGGGTGGCCTGGCCGGCCGCGTCACCGGCGAGGTGACCGGCACCGCCGACCGCGCCCTGCGCGACCGGCACGACCTTGACGACTACCCGGCGGGCGACGGGCGGCAGCACGTCGGAGGCCGCCTTGCCGACGACCGGACGGGCGGTGGCAAGACCGCCCTGGACCGGCTTCGTCAGCTGCTCGGGACGGATGCCCGCACCGGCGAGACCGGCCAGCAGGTTGTCGACCGAGCCCGGAGCCTTGGGCAGCGCGGGGGCCTTGGGCAGCGCCGGGGTGCCCGGCAGGCCCTGGGGCAGGTGGGCGGACGGGACGCCCGGGGTGGCGGGCAGCGACGGAACGGAGGGCAGCGTGCCCTGCGCCAGACGGCCGGCCTTGCCCAGGCCGGCGCCCTTGGCGGCCTTCTTGGCCTTCTTCAGGTCAGCGGCCTTGCGCACCTCACCGGTCTTCGGCAGGCCGGCGCCGTGGGCCTGCTTCCGCACGCCGTCCACCGCACCGGTCAGGTCGCCGGCCTGCGGCAGCTCACCGGTGGGCAGGTCCTGGGTGGTCACATCGCCGCCGAGGGCACCGGTGGCCTTGCCCGCCGTCTCCTTGGCGGTCGTGGTGACGGTCTTGGCCGTCTTCGTCACGGCGCCGGCCACGTCTCCGGTGGGCAGCTGCTTCGCCGTGCCGGTCACCGTGCCGGCGGTCGGCAGGTCCGAGCCGACGGGCAGCTCGGCGGCGTTGGCGGCGACGGAGCCCAGGGCCCACAGCCCGGTGGCGGCGGTGGCAACAACGATGGAACGGCGGATGTTCGAGCGCATGGAGGTGAAGTCCTTCGAATTCAAAAGGGGTGAAAGGGCAGACCTGTCCCGCCCCCGCGCGGCAGGTCAGTTACAGACGCGGAGCGGTCTGCCCTAGCCCGGGAATTCGAGGATTTCTTCGGCACGCCGACGCGTCGGAGCGCCATCGGCCGTGCGGACGCCACCGGGCAGGAGCCGGAAGCGCAGGGGGTCCGCCGGGGCGGCGGCGTAGTGGTCCCCGCCACGGGGGCCATGGCCGTCACCGGCGGTGTGCGAGGCAGGCGCCACCGGAGCCTGCGGGCACTGTCCCGGAAGGCCGTTGTGGCCCGGGGCGTGCTGCTCGTGGGCGGCGGCCGAGGGGTGCTCGGCGGCCGGCTCGGGCAGGCAGTCGGCGGGGCGCGACGAGGGCGCGGCGGACGGGCCGCCGACCTGGTCAGCGGTCCGCGGACCGGCCGGCTGTGCGTCGCCCGGCGTACGGCCGTGCTGGTGCGTCGCGCCGTCTCCGGAGCCTCCGGTGTGCTCACCGGAGGGGAGGTGCACGGGAAGCGCGGCGCCCGCCGAGTCCCCGGCCTCCCGCACGACGCGGTTCACCGGCTCGGTGACCGGCGCGGCCTGCTCGGCGGCGGGCCGTACGGCCTGGGCCACCGCGTCGGACGCGGCGTGGGTGTGCTCGGCGAGCTTCGCGCCGGACGCCTTGCCCTGCCGCTGGAGCGCGGCCTTGGAGCCGGACAGCCTGTTCGCCGCCCCGTCCCGGGTGGCGGCCCGGTCCGGGGTGGACCCCTCGGACGCGGTCCTGGCCGGGGTTGCCACCCCGGTCAGGTCCGCGCTCCGCGTGCGGTCGTCGGCATGGGCGCCGGGACCGAAGGCGAAGCCGAGGGCGACAAAGCCCACCAGGAAGAGCCCGGCCAGCAGGGCACGCCGCGCGGCCACGGTGCGCGGCAGGCGCACGGCGGCAGGCAGGGCGAGCACAGCAGACAAGGAGGGACCTTCCCCTACGGACGGGGACGCCCAAGGCAGACGGCCTCGGGGTCACGCGCGTCGCGGGCGATCGAGCGATGGCCTGATCCTTGCATGAGGTGGCAGGTGCCGCGCAACTCCCCCCGGGGGTCCTGTCACCGTTGCTCCGCCATGTCCGGTATGGGCAGCGGCCTTTTTTCGAGCGCGGCCGCCATCACGTCCGGAAACAGATCCGGGGTGCAGGCGAACGCCGGTGCGCCCAGGGCCGCGAGGGCGGCGGCGTGGTCACGGTCGTAGGCGGGTGCCCCTTCGTCGGAGAGCGCGAGCAAGGTCACGAACTGCACCCCGGACGCCTTCATCGCGGCGACCCGCTTGAGCATCTCGTCCCGGATGCCGCCCTCGTAGAGGTCGCTGATGAGGACGACGACGGTTTCGGTGGGGCGGGTGATGCGGGACTGGCAGTAGGCGAGGGCACGGTTGATGTCCGTGCCGCCGCCGAGCTGGGTGCCGAAGAGGACGTCCACGGGGTCGTCCAGTTGGTCCGTCAGATCGACGACCGAGGTGTCGAAGACGACGAGCCGGGTGTCGAGGGCCCGCATGGAGGCGAGCACCGCGCCGAACACCGAGGCATAGACGACCGAGGCGGCCATCGAACCGGACTGGTCGATGCAGAGCACCACGTCCTTCTTCACCGACTGCGCCGCGCGGCCGTAGCCGATCAGCCGCTCGGGGACGACCGTGCGGTACTCCGGGAGGTAGTTCTTGAGGTTCACCCGGATCGTGCGGTCCCAGTCGATGTCGCGGTGGCGCGGCCGGCTGATCCGGGCGGAGCGGTCCAGGGCGCCGGTGAGGGTGGCGCGGGTGCGCTGCGCCAGCTTCTTCTCCAACCGCTCGACGACCTTGCGGACGACGGCGCGGGCGGTCTCCTTGGTGGTCTCCGGCATGACCTTGTTGAGCGAGAGCAGGGTGCCCACCAGATGCACATCCGCCTCGACGGCCTCCAGCATCTCCGGCTCCAGCAGCAGCGCGGACAGCCCCAGCCGGTCGATGGCGTCCCGCTGCATCACCTGCACCACGGAGGACGGGAAGTACGTACGGATGTCGCCGAGCCAGCGCGCCACCCCGGGTGCCGAAGCCCCGAGCCCCGCCGAGCGCCGACCGCCGGGCGCCGTGCTGCCGCTGCCCTTGTCCCGGCCGTAGAGCGAGGCCAGCGCCCCGTCCATCGCCGCGTCCCGCCCACGGAGTTCACACCCCGTACCGTCCGCACCGCCGCCACCGAGCAACAGCCGCCAGCGGCGCAGCCGTTCGGCTTCAGGGGTGGGGGCGGCAACGGTGTTCGTCGCCGGCGCCGAGTCGGTGGCCGTATCCGTCGTCGATGGGTCCGGTGTCGTGTGGGTCATGGTCGTGTGGGTCATGTCCGTGCCCCCGTGAGGTCGTCGGCCGGTCGGGTGGTGTCCGGTGGGGTGTCGTCCGGCCGCTCGCCGGGCTCGTCGCCGAAGCCGGGCGCCGCGATGCCCAACAGCAGGCGCAGGGTGGGGAGGACGGCCGCGGCGCGGTCGCGGTCCAGGCCGGGGCCGAAGCCGGGCGCGGCGGCGTCCGGTGCCGCGCCTGCCGGGTGGCGGGACGGGGTCGTGGGGCCGAGGCGGACCAGTTCGCCGAGGGTGCGCCGCACACCGGCCTCGTACTCCGCGAAGGTCCGGCGCAGCAGCGGCAGGACGTCCGTGAACGAGGCGTCCGGCACACCGGTCAGCCAGCCGTCGACCAGCGCGAGCAGCCGTTCGTCATGGACCAGCAGCATGCCGCCGTCCCCGCCGCCGGCGAACCCCTCGATCCAGCCGGCGGCATCGGCGGGCGGGGTGCCCGGCGAGAGGGCGAGCCCCATCAGCCGCTCCGCTCCCCCGTCGCCCAGCTCCCCTTCTTCGAGCAGCAGTCTGGCCGCCCGCCCGCGGATCAGACCCGGCACGGCGTCCCGTTCACTCACCGCCCGCAGCACCCCGGCCCACCGCGCCCGCAGATGCTGCGGTCCGGGCGGCGATACGGGCGGCGGTCCATCTTGCGCTCCGGGCTGTGGGCCGGTCGCCGGTCCGGTCTGCTGCCCGGTCTGCGGCTGGCCGAGGAGGGCGACGGCCTGGTGCGTGGCGTCGAGATGGCCGCGCATTTCGGTGGCGCCGTCGGCATCCAGGCCCAGGCAGGCGGGTGGCAGCCCGACGAAGACCCGCTCGGCCAGGCCCGTCGCCACCTCGCGCAGCGCCGCGGCGTCCGTGCCGCGCACATCGCCGTAGCGCACGGACCGTACGAGGGCGGGCAGCGCCTGGGCGAGATGGCCCACGTCCGCGTCCAGCGCCGCACGGTCCGACAGCGCCCGCATCACCACCGGGAGAGCGTCGGGGAGTTGGGCCAGCAGGCAGCGCTCGGCGAGCGCGGTGACCTCGGCGAGCGTGGCCGCCTCCGACGCCTCGGACGCGGCCTTGGCCGTGGCGGCCGAGAGGACCGTCGTGCCCCAGATACCGGCCTCCGCGACCCGCACCGACAGTTCGGGCTCCCAGCGCAGCCGCCAGGTCTCCCGGAACGTGCCGGTGCTGCCGCGGGAGCGGCCGGGCTCGCCCCACGGGATGCCGAGCAGCCGGAGCCGGTGCAGCAGGCGGCTGCGGCCGGCGTCGGTCTCCTTGCGCAGGTCCAGCTCCAGTTCCCGTTCCGGAGCCTCCGGTTTGAGCCGCAGCGTCCGCTGGCTGCGGGTGAGGTCCCGTTGCAGCGGCACGGCGGGGGCGTCCTCCGGAACCTCGCCCAGCACCTCCCCCACCACCAGCCGGTCGTGGATCAGCGAGGACGGCGCATCGGAGCCGTCCCCCATCACGGCCCGGACCGCGTCGTTCAGTTCCGTCAGGCCGGCCAGCGGGCGGCCGCGCACCGTGGCCAGCCCCTCGGCGAGCCGCACCGCTTCGATGATGTGCGCCGACGAGACCGCGTAGTCCTCTTCCCTGAGCAGCCCCGCGACCTTGGTGAGCCAGCGTTCCACGGGGCGGTCGGGGGCCCCGAAGAGATGGCCGTACCAGCCCGGTGAGGCGATACCGGCGCCGTAGCCGCTGTGCCGGGAGAGCCGTCGGTGCGTCCAGGGCACCCAGGTCACCGCCGCCTTCACCTTCGGCAGGCCCTTGAGCAGCTGCCGGTCAGCGGCCATGGTGGTACGCCGCGCCAGGGCCGGTACATGCCAGGCACCGCACACCACGGCGACACCCTCCCCGAACTCCTTTCGCGCGGCGCGCAGTCGCAGCCGCATATGGGCCTCGCGCAGCGGATCACGGTCATGGCCGCCGTCCCCGTACGCCTCGCGCAGCGCCCCCATCGCCTCGGCCAGCGCCGCGAACGGCGCCAGCGCGTCCGCACCGGCGTCCCCTGCGGTCCCCGCTCCTCCCGCACCTCCGCGGTGTTCGACCACGTCCTCCCACCAGCGCTCGGGGTCGTCGTACCCGGCCGCCTCGGCCAGCACCCGGATCGGATCGACCCGCACCGCGGCCTCGTCGGGTGCCTCGTCGGATACCTCTTCCCGTTCCTGTCCGGCGGCCGAAAGCTCGTCGGCCGGCCCTCCATCGGTCACCGGCCCTCCATCGGTCACCGACTCCTCACCGGCCCCCGGCCCCTCGCCGTCCCCCATCGCCAGGGAGTGCGCCGCGGGCAGGTCGATGAAGCGGACGGGGACGCCTCGCTCCAGTGCCCAGCGCATCGCCACCCACTCCGGGGAGAACTCGGCCAGCGGCCAGAACGCCGCGCGGCCGGGATCGTCCTGTGCATGGGCGAGCAACGCGACGGGCGGACGCATCCCCTCCTGGGCGGCCAGCGGCACCAGCGCGTCCGCCTCCGGTGGTCCCTCGATGAGGACCGCGTCCGGCGTGCACTGGTCGAGGGCGGCGCGCACCGCCCGCGCCGAGCCGGGGCCGTGATGCCGCACCCCGAGCAGCACCGGCCCGGTCATGCGCTCACCTCACGGCAGGCGCGGTAGAAGTCCTTCCAGCCGTCGCGCTCGCGCACCACGGTCTCCAGGTACTCCTGCCATACGACCCGGTCCGCCGCCGGATCGCGGACCACGGCCCCCAGGATGCCCGCGGCCACGTCCCCGGCGCGCAGCACACCGTCCCCGAAGTGGGTGGCCAGGGCCAGCCCGTTCGTCACCACCGAGATGGCCTCGGCCGTGGAGAGGGTGCCGGACGGCGACTTGAGCTTGGTGCGGCCGTCGGAGGTGAGGCCGGCCCGCAGCTCGCGGAAGACCGTGACGACTCGGCGGATCTCGTCCAGCCCCTCGGGCCCGGCCGGGAGATCCAGCGAGCGCCCGATCTGCTCGACCCGGCGCGAGACGATGTCCACCTCTTCGTCCGGGGTGGCGGGCAGCGGCAGGACGACGGTGTTGAAGCGGCGGCGCAGCGCGCTGGAGAGTTCGTTGACCCCGCGGTCGCGGTCGTTGGCGGTGGCGATCAGGTTGAAGCCGCGGACGGCCTGCACCTCCTGGCCCAGCTCCGGGATGGGCAGGGTCTTCTCCGACAGGACGGTGATGAGCGTGTCCTGGACATCGGCGGGGATACGGGTCAGTTCCTCGACCCGTGCGGTCATGCCCTGTGCCATCGCGCGCATCACCGGGCTGGGCACCAGCGCCTCGCGGCTGGGGCCGTTGGCGAGCAGCTGGGCGTAGTTCCAGCCGTAGCGGATCGCCTCTTCGGGGGTGCCGGCCGTGCCCTGGACCAGCAGGGTGGAGTCGCCGCTGACGGCCGCCGCCAGATGCTCGGACACCCACGTCTTCGCGGTGCCCGGCACGCCCAGCAGGAGCAGTGCGCGATCCGTCGCCAGCGTCGTCACGGCGACCTCGACGATCCGGCGCGGGCCGACATATTTGGGGGTGATGACCGTGCCGTCCGCGAGCGTGCCGCCGAGGAGATAGGTCGCGACCGCCCACGGCGAGAGCCGCCAGCGCTCCGGGCGCGGCCGGTCGTCGGCCGCCGCGAGGGCCGTCAGCTCCGCCGCGAAACTGTCCTCGGCGTGCGGTCGCAGCGCTTCGCCGCCCGCGCCCTGCGCCGCCGTCCCACCCTTCGGTTCGGTCGCGTCGTCCGTCGTCTTGAAGCTGTTCTCGGACATGGTTCCCCCTCGTCGCAACGTGTGCGGCCGGGACGGCGAAATCCCTGCGGCCGCTTGCGGAATCAAGCCTGCACCACGCCACTGACAATCCCCCGAAAACCCACCCTGAGCTGCGAGTTCATCGCGTTCCGCGGCGATTGTCAGTGGGGCGTCGTAGCGTCGATGACATGAATCCGCAGGGGGAACGCTGGACGACGGATCAGGTGCTCGCGCTGGCGCCTGACGAGGCCTCGCGCAGGGCGGGCGGCAAGCTCGCGGCGCCGGGGCCGTGGTCGGAAACGGGCGCGGACGCGAGCGCGGTGTGGGGGCAGTGCAAGGGCAGCGGCAAGAAGCCGTACCGCACGGCGGTGGACCTCAACGGTCCTGCTTTCACCTGCAGTTGCCCGAGCCGCAAATTTCCGTGCAAGCACGCGCTGGGGCTGCTGCTGCTCTGGGCGGGCGGCGAACGGGAGGTGGCGGCCGGGGAACCGGCGCCGTGGGCGGGCGAGTGGCTGGCCGGCCGCCGGGAGCGCGCCGAGCGGTCCGCCCGGTCGGCCCCGGGCGGCGGAGCTCCCTCGCGGGCGCCTGCCGACCCGGAGGCCGCCAAGCGGCGGGCGGAGAGCCGGATGCAGCGGATCGGCGCCGGTGCGACGGAGCTGGAGCAGCGCCTGGAGGATCTGCTGCAGTCGGGGCTGGCCTCGGCCGGCCGCGCCGACGGGGGGACCTCCCGGCCGGGCGGCGGCGGAGGGGGCTCCTGGGGCGAGACGGCCGCCCGGATGGTCGACGCCCAAGCGCCCGGACTCGCCTCGCGGGTGCGCGAGCTGGATGCGGTCGTGGCGTCCGGACCGGACTGGCCGGCCCGGCTGCTGGAGGAGTGCGCCCTGCTGCACCTCCTCGACCAGGGGTTCCTTGGAATCGAGCGGCTGCCGGCCCCCCTCGCGGCAACGGTCCGCTCCCGCGTGGGGCTGACCACGGAGGCGGCGGATCTGCTGACCGGCTCCGAGGCGGCGACGGTCCGGGACCGCTGGCTGGTGCTCGCCCAACAGGACACCGATGACGGCGCGTTGACCACTCGCCGCATCTTCCTCCGCGGCGAGCGGACCGGCCGGATGGCGCTGCATCTCTCCTTCGGCGGCGGCGCCCAGCGCCGGCCTGGTCCGGCCCTGCCCCCCGGTCTGGTGCTCGATGCGGACCTCGCCTACTACCCCGGCGCCCGCCCCCTCCGCGCCGCCCTGGGCGAGCGGCACGCCCCGGCGGTCCCGGGCCCCGTGCCGTCCGGCTGCGGTATCGACGCCGCCCTGGCCGCGTACGGCGACGCTCTGCGCGACGACCCGTGGCTGGACTCCTGGCCGGTGGTGCTCTCCGAGGTCACACCGATCCCCAGCCGCGACGGCACAAGCTGGCAACTGGCCGACGCGGACGGGGAGTCGGCGCTGCCGCTGGACCCGCGCGGTCCGGGACGGACGGGCCTGTGGCAGCTGGCCGCCATATCGGGCGGCGCGCCGATCACGGTCTTCGGCGAATGCGGCCACCGCGGCTTCCTGCCGCTGACCGCCTGGGACCCGGCCCCGGTGTCTCTGTGACCCCGGCCCCCCTCGCCCCGCCGACCAGGCCCCTCACCCCCGTCACCCACCGGCCGCACACACCGTCCACCACCGATCCCGGAGGAAGGGCATGACGACCACCACCAGGCCCACTTCACCCACTTCACCCACTTCACCCGCTGCACCCACTCCCTCCGCCGCCCCCGAAGCCACATCCGCACCAGCATCCGCACCCGCCACGTCTCCTTCCCCTGCCCCCGCCCCCACCCCGACCGACCCGGCCCCCTGGGCCGATCTCGTGAGCGCCGCGCTCCTCGGGACCGAGCGGCGGACGCCGCCGGTGGCGGTGCGTTCCGGGCAGGGCGCCGCGGCCGCACTGCTGGACGCGGCGGCGGTGAGCACGGTGCGCCGCCGCGCCGCACTACGCCCGGCACCGGCCGGCGAACGGCCCGCCCCGGCCCCGGCCGACCCGCGGCCCCCGCTGCCGCCCGCCGCGCGCCGCCGCCTGGCCCTGCTGCTCGCCGACCGCGGCGGCAGCGGCGGCAGCCGCCGGGGCACGGCCCCCGACCTCACCGAACTGCTCCCCCAGTGGCTGGCCGCCGCCGAGGAGTTCGGCTACCGCGCCCCGGAGGCGCTGCTGCCCGCACTGCTCGACACGGCCCGTGCCCGTACGGACCTGCGGCCCGCCGCGCTGGCGCTGGCGGGGCCGCGCGCCCTGTGGCTGTCACGGCTCAACCCGGAGTGGAAGTTCGCGCTTCGGGGGATCGGCGGCCCGGCCGGGCTCTCCGACCACGGCGGCGTCAACGACACCGACAGCACCGACAGCCCCGACGACCCCGACGGCGTACGGCGCCGCTGGGAGGAGGGCCTGTTCGCGGAGCGGGTCGCCTTGCTGACCGCGCTGCGCCGCCAGGACCCGGGGGCCGGCCTGGCGCTGCTGTCCACGACCTGGCCCACGGAGCGGGCCGAGGACCGTCTGATGTTCCTCGACTCGCTGCGTGACGGACTCTCGACGGCCGATGAGCCCTTCCTGGAACAGGCGCTGTCCGACCGCAGCCGGAACGTCCGCGCCACGGCCGCCGAACTGCTCTCCACGCTGCCCGGATCCGCCCTCGCGGCCCGGATGGCGCAGCGCGCGCACACCTGTGTCGGCCTGGACCGTACGGCCGGCGCACCGGCGATCGCCGTCGAGGCGCCGCACGAGTGCGATACGGCGATGCAGCGGGACGGCGTGGCGCCCAAGCCGCCCTCCGGACGGGGCGAACGGTCCTGGTGGCTGGGCCAGTTGGTGGAGGCTGCCCCGCTGGACGGATGGCACGCCCGCTTCGGGGGCCGCGACGCGGCGGCGATCATCGCGCTGCCGGTGGCCGACGACTGGCGGACGGAGCTGCACGACGCCTGGTGCCGCGCCGCGGTGCGCCAGCGGAACACCGACTGGGCGCGGGCGCTGCTGGGTGCGCCCGGCGCTCCGTCCCAGGCGTCCGAGGTCGCACCGGCCGGTTCGTCGCGGGACCTGACCAAGCTGCTGACCGTACTGCCCGATGCCGAACGCGCCCGGTGGGTCGCTGAGTTCATCGCGGCCCACGGGCTGTCGGAGGCCTTCCGGATGCTCGGCGTGTGCGCGGTCCCCTGGGCCGAACCGCTCGGCGGGGCCGTCGTCGACGCCCTGGACATCGCCCGGGACGCGGGCAGCTACCCATGGAGCTTCAGCGGGGTGATGGGCCTGGCCGAGCGCTGTCTGGACCCGGCAGCGGCGGACCGTCTCGCGCTGCTCACCGCCGTCACCGACGAGCCGGAGGGCGCCTCACCGGGCTCCGGCGGCTACTGGTCCGAGGCCTTCCAGCGCCTGGTCGGCACCCTGCGCCTCCGCGCCACCATGCACGCCGAACTCGCCCCGGAACCCACCGGCCACGACGGCACGGTCAGCGGCACGGGCACGGACGACAGCGGCACGGGCACAGGCGCCGACACCCGCACCCCTACCGCCACCCCGGCCCACGTCCCGGTCCGGACCACACGACAGCCCCTCGCCCCATGACCCCCGGCCCAGACCTGCCCCGTGGCTCAGACCGCCAGCGGGCGCACATTCGTGTTGACCCACTCCACGATCGAAGCGGTCGTCGCGCCCGGCGTGAAGATCTCCGCGACGCCCTGCGCCTTGAGCGGGGCGATGTCGTCCTCGGGGATGATGCCGCCGCCGAAGACCTTGATGTCCGCCGCGTCGCGCTCCTCCAGGAGGGCGATGACCTTCGCGAAGAGGGTGTTGTGCGCGCCGGAGAGGATGGACAGCCCGATCGCGTCGGCGTCCTCCTGGATCGCGGTGTCGACGATCTGCTCCGGCGTCTGGTGCAGCCCGGTGTAGATCACCTCCATACCGGCGTCGCGCAGCGCCCGCGCGATGACCTTGGCGCCCCGGTCGTGCCCGTCCAGACCCGGCTTGGCCACGACCACACGGATCGGACCCGACCTGCCCGCCGTGCCCTGGCTCCCCGCTTGCGCTCCGTCATGCCGAGCCACACTCATCACTGCCTCCAAGCCATGCACGGCACTGTGGTGCCGCCGAGCCGACAATCGATCGCGCGACCGCGATCCGGCGGCCACGAGCGTGAACGAACGTTATCGCCAGCATCCCGTACCCAGCCGTTTCGTGACATCCGGGGAGGGGGAAATCACACCTGGGACACGTTCGCTACGCGCCGTGTTCCGCGTGTCGTGCCGCCCCTGCCGGGCGGATCCGTACGCGCGGGGCGGGCGCTCGGGGAGTCGCAGCCGGGCCACCGCGCCGCCGGGCGCGCATCAGGGCGGGTACGCCGCATGCCCGCCGTCGCTGCTCATGGCTTCCCACGAGGGCATACGGGGGTCGAAGCCGCCTCCCGCGTGCCATTCGGGAGGTCGGCCATGCAGGCCCTGCCCTTTCTCTCCGCACCCCTACTGCTCGCGCGCTTTTTCGCCGCGCCCTTCCAGCGCGCACGCCGGCTCCCCGCTCACGCCTCTCCCCTGCTCCTGCGCAGCACGGCCGTGGAGCTGGCGGTCCTCGCCGGCCACCTCCTGCTCTACCCGACCGGCATCTCCCGGGAACGCCCGTTGCCACCACCCGCCCCGCACCCCGGCGTGACTCCGGACGGACACCCCGCACCGGAGACCGTGCCACCCAGCCCCGGCGCGCCGTCGATGCTGCCGACCGAGGGCCGGGCCCATCCGCCGGTCCTCCTGCTCCACGGCTTCATCGACAACCGCTCCGTCTTCCTGCTGCTGCGCCGCTCGCTGCACCGGCACGGCTGGCGTCATGTCGAAGCGCTCAACTACTCCCCGCTGACCTGTGATCTGCGTAAGGCCGCCGAGCTGCTGAGCCGCCATGTGGAGGAGGTGTGCGCGCGGACCGGGCATCGCCGGGTGGACCTCGTGGGCCACAGCCTGGGCGGGCTCATCGCCCGCTATTACGTGCAGCGGCTCGGCGGCGACACCCGCGTCCGCACGCTGATCACGCTCGGCACCCCGCACGCCGGCACCGCCATCGCCCCCCTGATGTCGGCGCACCCGATCGTCCGCCAAATGCGCCCCGATTCAGCGGTGATTACGGAGTTGTCGCTTCCGGCGCCGCATTGCCGGACGCACTTTGTCGCTTTCTGGAGCGAGGAAGACCGGGTGATGGTCCCCGCCACGACGGCCAGAATCAGTCATCCTGATTTGCATGCGGACAATGTGCATGTCGCCGGTGTCGGACATCTCGCGCTACCGGTCAACGGCACCGTCGCCGCCGGCATACGCGAGGCACTGACCTCGGCACGGACCACGGAAGGGGCCGCGGACGTCATTTCGGTGGCCTGATCCCGGCCTGCGAGGACGGCCCGACTCCGGTCCCGCGCGACGCCGAAACGGGCACCGGAACGGCGCCGCAGCGGCCACCTGATCATGACGTGTTGCCGAACAAGCATCGAACGGGGCGCCAAGAGCTCGCATGGGACCGCCGAAAGGCGGCCAAATGCCCGGTCTCGCCGAGCCCAAAACCTGTGGAAGATTGTCGCCGCCGCGTACCGCCGGGTACAGTCGCCGCTAATTCTCCTGCTGCCGAGGCGAAAGAGAAGTTGGTGAACGACCGTCACCCATCGGGGGCCCCGCTCCCGACCGGATCCGCTTCCGACGCCTCGTATGCGCACTATCCCGCCTACGACTCCTACGGGCAGCAGCACTCCCCGTCGGACAACGCCGCATACGGCGACGGCGATCCGCTCTTCGGCTCGCTTCCCGGCTCGTACGAGACCGGTATGTACGAGACCGGCACGTACGACACCGGCAGCTACGGCACCGGGACGTACGACACGGGTACCCACGACGCGGGCGCCTATGGCATGAGCGCCTACGGCACGGGCACCTTCCACGCCGGTGCGTACGACACGGGTACCTACGACACAGGTGCGTACGCGGCGGTCGACGGCTATGCCACCGGCGCCTACGACACCGGCAGCTACGCCTCGGCGCAGTGGGACACCACCGCCCACGAGACCGCTGCCTACGACAGCGGCGCCTACCCCGCCGTCGCCCCGCACTCGGCCGCCGCGGGCTACGACCCCTATGCGCACACCGCCTACGAGTCCCCGGCACAGGACCCGGCCGCGTACGCGTCTCCCGCCTACGACACGGCGGCCACCACGTACGAGAACGCCGCGTACGAAGCCACCGCCTACGGGCACGGCGGGTACGACACCGGGAGCTATCCCACCGGTACCTATGACACCGGGAGTTACGCCACCGGCGCGTACGAGACCCCCGGTGACTTCGAGGCCACCGGCGGCTTCGAGACCATCGGCCGACAGGCCACCGCCCTCCAGGACGCCGCCGTTCAGGAGGCCTCCCTTCAGGAGACCGCGAGCTACGAGGCCACGGCGATCTGGCCCACCATGGACCGGAATCTGATCGCCGGCATCCCGGCCCAGGCCGGCCCGCCCCCGACCGACACCGTCCACTGGGACACCACCGCGTGGGGCGAAACCGGTCCGGGCGACACCGGTCAGGCCGACACCGGTCAGCTCGACTTCACTCAGCTCGATGTCGGCCAGCTCGATGTGAGCCGGCTCGATACCCAGCAGTTCGACGCCGACGGCTTCGAGACCGACGTCTTCGAGGCCGGCCGGCCCGGGAACGACGGCGGTGCCCCCGGCGACGGCACTCGCTCCGGTGGCGGCCACGACACCAGCGCTGCCGCTGCCGTGGCCGACGCCATGACGCAGGCCATGCCGGTCACCCCCGCCGCCCCTACCGGGCGGCGGGTCGCCGGAGCGGACGCCGGGAAGGCCGTCCGTGGCCGCGGCCGGAAGCGCCCGGTGAAGCGGTCGGCGCTGCTGACCGTCGCCGTCCCCTCGGTCGCCGCCATGGGCGTGTGCGCCGTGGCCGCCGCGTCCGTCACCGGATTCACCGGGGACGACAAGACCGAGGCGACTGCCCAGGCCGCGCCCGACGCCGGCGCCGTCAAACCGGCCGCGGCCAACAACAAGCTCGACACCCAGCTCGCCGGACTCAGTGCCAGCGCCGACGACTTCCGCGACCGGGCCAGCCGCACCCAGGAGCGGATCGACCTCAAGGAGCGCCAGGCGCTGGAGCGCAAGCGCAAGGCGGAGGAGGCGGCCCGCAAGGAGGCCGCCCGCCCCAAGTTCGTCCTGCCGGTCACGCAGCACGGGCTGAGCGCCACCTTCGGCCAGGCCGGTGTGAACTGGATGTCCGTGCACACCGGCATCGACTTCCCGGTCAGCTACGGCACCCCCGTCATGTCCGCCACCGACGGCACCATCCGCACCCAGTGGAACTCCGCCTACGGGAACATGGCGATCGTGACCGCGCCCGACGGCACCGAGACGTGGTACTGCCATCTGAGCAGCACCAAGATCCGGTCCGGGTCGGTCAAGGCCGGTGACCAGATTGCCTATTCGGGCAACTCCGGCAACTCCACGGGTCCGCACCTGCACTTCGAGGTGCGCCCCGGTGGTGGCGCGGCGGTCGACCCGCAGCCGTGGCTGCGCGATCACGGTCTCAACCCGAACTGAGACACGGGCCCCCACCCGCACCGACCGCCGTTCCGCGTGCCGCCGTTCCACGGGTTCCGCCATGCCGCCGTCCGCCGTCCGCCGTCCGCCGTCCGCCGGGTGACGATCCCCGTCACCCGGCCCGCGCGGCTCCCGTTACAGCTTCTCCACCGGCGCATACCGCAGCAGCAGCCGCTTCGGCTTCTCACCGCCGAAGTCGATCGTCGCCTCGGCGTTGTCGCCGCTGCCCTTGACGCCGACGACCGTGCCGAGCCCGAAGCTGTCGTGGGTGACCCGGTCGCCGATGGTCAGTGAGACGACCTGACGGTCACCGGCACGGCGGGTCGCGAAGCCGCTCGGGCCCTTGGCGCGCGACGACGAGAGCACGGAGCCGAAGCCGCCTCCGCCGCTGCCGCCTGCCGACATGCCGCCCATGGACGCGGACGGCGTCGCCGGACCCGTGCGCTTCCACTCCACGTGGTCGGCCGGGATCTCCTCCAGGAACCGGGAGGGCGGGTTGTAGGAGGGCTGGCCCCAGGCGCTGCGCATCGTCGAGCGGGTGACGTAAAGCCGCTGGCGGGCGCGGGTGATGCCGACATAGGCCAGCCGGCGCTCCTCCTCCAGCTCCTTGGTCTGGCCCAGCGAGCGCATGTGCGGGAAGACGCCGTCCTCCAGGCCGGTCAGGAAGACGGTCGGGAACTCCAGGCCCTTGGCGGTGTGCAGCGTCATGAGGGTGATCACGCCGCTGCCCTCCTCGTCCTCGTCCGGGATCTGGTCGGAGTCGGCGACCAGCGCGACCTGCTCCAGGAAGTCGGAGAGGGTGCCTGGGTTGTCTTCGCCGCGGTCCTGCTCGAATTCCAGGGCCACGGCGGCGAGTTCCTGGAGGTTTTCGATCCGGGTCTCGTCCTGGGGGTCGGTGGAGGCCTGGAGTTCGGCGAGGTAGCCCGTGCGCTCCAGGACCGCTTCCAGGATCGTGGCGGGGCCGGCGCCGGACTCGACGATGGTGCGCAGCTCCTCCATGAGGACATTGAAGCGCTTGACGGCGTTGGCGGAGCGGGCCGCCATGCCGTACGCCTCGTCGACCCGGCGCAGCGCCTGCGGGAAGGTGATCTTCTCGCGCAGCGACAGGGCGTCGATCATCGCCTCGGCGCGGTCGCCGATGCCGCGCTTGGGGACGTTCAGGATGCGGCGGAGCGGGACGGTGTCCTCGGGGTTGCTGAGCACCCGCAGATAGGCGAGGACATCGCGGACCTCCTTGCGCTCGTAGAAGCGCACCCCGCCGACGACCTTGTAGGGCAGTCCGACCCGGATGAAGATCTCTTCGAAGACCCGGGACTGGGCGTTGGTGCGGTAGAAGACCGCGACATCGCCGGCCTTGGCGTCACCGGCGTCGGTCAGCCGGTCGATCTCGTCGGCGACGAACTGCGCCTCGTCGTGCTCGGTGTCGGCGACATAGCCGGTGATCTTGGGGCCGGCGCCGGCGTCCGTCCAGAGGTTCTTGGGGCGGCGGTTCTCGTTGCGCTCGATGACGGCGTTGGCGGCGGACAGGATCGTCTGCGAGGAGCGGTAGTTCTGCTCCAGCAGGATCGTCGTCGCGTCCGGGTAGTCCTCCTCGAACTGGAGGATGTTGCGGATCGTGGCGCCGCGGAAGGCGTAGATCGACTGGTCGGCGTCGCCGACGACGCACAGCTCGGCGGCGGTCTCGGCGGGGCCGACCAGCTCGCGGACGAGGGTGTACTGGGCGTGGTTGGTGTCCTGGTACTCGTCGACGAGGACGTGGCGGAAGCGTCGGCGGTAGTGGTCGGCGACGTCCGGGAAGGCCTGGAGCAGATTGACCGTGGTCATGATGATGTCGTCGAAGTCCAGGGCGTTGGCCTCGCGCAGCCGCGCCTGGTACATCGCGTACGCCTCGGCCAGCGTCTTCTCGAAGCCATCGGCAGCAGTCCCCGCGAAGGTCTCCTCGTCGATGAGCTCGTTCTTGAGGTTGGAGATCTTCGCGCTGAAGGACTTGGGCGGGTAGCGCTTGGGGTCCAGATCCAGATCGCGGCAGACCAGTGCCATCAGGCGCTTGGAGTCGGCGGCGTCGTAGATGGAGAAGGAGGAGGTGAAGCCCAGCTTCTTGGACTCGCGGCGCAGGATGCGGACGCAGGCGCTGTGGAAGGTGGAAACCCACATGGCGTTGGCGCGCGGACCGACCAGCTCCTCGACGCGCTCCTTCATCTCGCCGGCGGCCTTGTTCGTGAACGTGATCGCGAGGATCTGGCCGGGGTGGACATGGCGCTGGGCGAGCAGATGAGCGATGCGGTGGGTGAGCACCCGGGTCTTGCCGGAGCCGGCGCCGGCGACGATCAGCAGCGGGCCGCCCGTGTGCACCACGGCGGCCTTCTGCTCGTCGTTGAGCCCTTCCAGCAGCGTCGCCGGGTCGAGGACCGGACGGGCGGCGCCGTCGCGGTAGTACGCCTCTCTGGGCGCGGGCGCGTCGAACCTCCCGCCGAAGAGGTCGGCGGGGATCTCCTCCGGGGCCGGGCCGTGCTCGTCCTCGGGGGCGGGGGGTGCTCCTCCTCGCCCTTGGGGCCGAGGTCCGCCAGGAAGCTGTCGTCAAAGAGGCTGCTCATCGCCCACCGAGTCTAGGCCGCCGCACTGACAGCCCGCGGCCCAGTAGGCGATTGCGGCCCGCTTTCGCCGCGGGCCGTGGCAGCGCGGCAGGTCAGACGTCCGGGGCCGGATGCCACCGGTCGGCAGCTCGTCTACCCGAATCCGACATCTGTCACGACAACCCCCGCATCGCGTTCAGGTCACAAAAAGGTTTCGGGCATATCGAACATCAGCCTTCACAGGAGCCACACGAGTTGGCTAACGTCCTCGCTCAGGCAGCCCGCCTCCCCGTGGACGACAGCGTCCGCACGGGCCGCCCACGCCGAGTCCGGCCCTGCCCTTGGGCACCCGGAGCCGGGGACCCACCAGCACCACCGGGGTGAATCGATCCGGACAGCCGCCGTCGGCGGAGATCCGGACCGTAGGGCAAGCCTTCCGTCAGCGACACCGCCCGAACCCGACAGCTAACCCGGTAGGCGGTCCACGGAAGGAGTCGCCGGCCTTGGCGTCGCATCGCAAGCCGCGCACCAGCATTCTCACCTCGCCCGGAGGACGGCGTACGGCGGTCGGGCTCACCACCGCCGCCCTCGCCTCGGCCACGCTGCTCTCGCAGTCCGCCGACGCGGCCCCCCGGGCGCCCAAGCCCACCGTCGAAGAGGTCAAGCAGAAGGTCGACGACCTCTACCACCAGGCCGAGGTGGCCACCCAGAAGTACAACGCCGCCAAGGAGCACACCGACGACCAGCGTGACCGTGTCGACGGACTGCTCGACGCCGCCGCCAAGCGGGCCGAGAAGATGAACGACGCCCGGCGCCGGCTGGGCACCTTCGCGTCGGCGCAGTACCGCACCGGCGGCATGAACCCGACGGCGCAGCTGATGCTCGCCAAGGACCCGCAGCAGTTCTTCGACCGCAGCCACCTCATGGAGCGGCTGACCGGACGGCAGAAGGAGGCCGTCTCCGACTACCAGGAGCAGCAGGCCGCGGCCGCCCGGCAGCGGGCGGAGGCGACCCGCGACCTGGAGCGGCTGCAGACCTCGCAGGCCTCGCTCAAGGAGTCCAAGCAGTCCGTCCAGCAGAAACTGGCCGAGGCCCGGCAGCTGCTGTCCGAGCTCACCGCCCAGGAGAAGGCGCGGCTGGCGGAGCTGGAGCGCCAGAAGGAGGCGGCGGCCAAGCGCAAGGCCCAGGAGGAGGCCCGCAAGCAGCAGGAGCGGGAACGCCGGCAGCACGACGGCGGCACGTCCGGCGGCCAGACCGGTGGCGGCGCCGACGACGGCGGCTCGACCGGGGGTTCGTCCTCCACCCAGGCCGAGAAGGCGCTCGCCTTCGCCCGCGCCCAGATGGGCAAGCCGTATGTGTGGGGCGCGACCGGACCCAGCTCCTACGACTGCTCGGGACTGACCCAGGCGGCGTGGAAGGCGGCCGGCGTCAGCCTGCCGCGGACCACCTGGGACCAGGTCAAAGCCGGCCAGCGGGTCGCCACCAAAGACCTCAAGCCCGGTGACCTGGTCTTCTTCTATGACGACATCAGCCATGTGGGCATGTACATAGGCGGCGGCAAGATGATCCACGCCCCGCACCCGGGCGCCGACGTCCGGGAGGAGTCGATCTACTACATGCCGATCTACGGGAGCGTCCGCCCGGGCTGAGGCCCGGCCCCCGCTCCCCCTTCAGGCCACCCCCCCACGGCCACCCCCCACACGCCACCGCGCGGCCGTCGCCTCCGGATGAGGAGTGCGATGACCGCGCGGTGTGCCGTTCGGGGAGCCTGCGTCGGCGCCCGGAGCCCGGTTCCGGGGCGCCCGCCGCTGTGGCCCGCGCCCCGAGCCCGGTTCCCGGGGCGTCCGCCGTTCCGCTCAGGTCCAGAGCACGGCGATGAAGATGTTGGCCACCGTCAGCGCGCCGACCGCGCCGAAGAGCGGCGGGGCGATCTTCTCGTCGTCCCGCTTGACGTAGACCAGCCCCAGGATGACCACCAGAACGGCCATCTTGATGCCGAGCTTGATGGTGTTGAGGCTGTGGTCCTCGGCCTGGTTGAGGCCGACCAGCACGATGCCGGTGACGAGCATCGTCAGCGCACCGTGCAGCATCGCCGGCACGAAGCGGGCGGTGCCCGCGCCCATCGCCTTCATCTGGGTCAGGAAGCCGCCCAGCAGGGAGGCGATGCCGATGATGTGCAGGCCGACGAAGAGATTGATTACTACGTCCATAGTGCTGGATCGTAGCCGCCGCATAGCACGGCTCTTCAGGCAGGGCGCCCACAATCGCCGCTTCGGTCAGGCCGGGCCCGCTCCCGGCCGTGCGGCCGTGGCGCCACGGTCACCTGCGCGCCGGTGCCGGTCGAAAGCGAACAATCCCGGGCAAGTGGACTCATCACCGCAACGCCCCGGCTTAGCGTCCTCCTCCAGGCGGTCGACTCCCCGCCCTCGCCGGCCTCCCACCGGCGTCCTGTCGGCCGCCCCGCCGTGAGGTGCGGCGGCGGTCCGTTCCCTCGTACGGACCGCCGCCGGGCCCACGGGCTCCAAGGGAAGGAAGTGACGGCCACCGTGGCCTCGCACCGCAAGCCGCGGCAGCATCCGCTCGCCGCGCTCACCGGCGGCGCACGCAGCGCACGCACCGCCCGCACGGCCGCCACCCTGGCACTGGCCGGCGCCGCCACCGCCACGGGCTTCGCCCCGGCGGCGGAGGGTGCCCCCGTCGCCGCCGTGGCCGACGGCGCCGGCCAGGCCGCGCACCGGCTCACCCCCGACCGGGTCAAGGACCGGGTCAACGCGCTGTACCAGGAGGCAGAGGTGGCCACGCAGAGCTACAACGGCGCGAAGGAAGCCGCCGGTGCCGCACGCCAGGAGCTGAGCAGGCTGCAGGACGAGGCCGCCCGCAGAACAGCGGAACTGAACGCCGCCCGCGGCGAGCTGGGCACCGTGGCCGCGAGCCAGTACCGCTCCGGCGGCGTCGACCCGACCGTACGGCTGCTGCTGTCCGCGGACCCGCAGCGCTATCTGGACGGCGCCGCGGTGCTGGAGCGGGCGGGCAGCCACCAGGCCACGGCGGTGGCCGGTTACGCGCGCCGGCTCGGCAGCGTACGGCAGATCCAGCGGCGGGCCGAGGATACTGCGCAACGGCTGGCGGACACCGAGGCGGCGCTGAAGAAGCACCGGGTCAGGGTCGTCCACAAGCTGGGCGCCGCCGAGCAGTTGCTGAACCAGCTCACGGCCGAGCAACGGCAGCGGATGGCGGGCCGTGGCGGCGCGCACGGCAGCGCCGGGCAGGGCCGGGCAGGGCACGGGACGGGGCGCGGGGGCGGTCTTCCCGGAAAGCTTCCCGCCGGCCCGGGAGCCGCCGCGGCTGCGGCGCAGGCCCCCGACCCCCGGGCCGCGCGGGCCGTCGCCTATGCCTACGCCGCCCTCGGCAAGCCGTACGTCTGGGGCGCGACGGGCCCCTCCGGCTTCGACTGCTCGGGGCTGACCCAGGCCGCCTGGAAGTCGGGCGGCGTGTCGCTGCCCCGTACGACCTACACCCAGATCAGCTCCGGGCCGCGTATCGACAGGTCCCAACTCGCCCCCGGTGACCTGGTGTTCTTCTACTCCGGCATCAGCCATGTGGGGCTCTACATCGGGGACGGCAAAATGATCCACGCCCCGCATCCGGGGGCGCCGGTGCGGATCGCGCCGATCGACCAGATGCCGTTCGCGGCGGCGACCCGGCCGGCGTAGGGCCGGTCCGCGGGCGTAGGGCGGGTCTGTCGGCGTAGGGGCGGTCTGTCGGCGGAAGGGCGGTCTGCACGGTTTCGCCTGCCTCGCGGCTCCCTCGGCCGGGCGCGCCGCGCGCTCAGCCCCTGAGCTGAGTCCCCAGCCAGCGGAAGATCTGCGGCACCTGGTGCTCCCACACCTTCATGGTGTGGCCGCCGGCGCCCGACGAGATCTGCTGGACGTTCACCGTCGTCGGGAACCTCGCGAACTGCCGCAGACCGAGGCCCGCTTGGTAGCCGTCGCCCGCCGCGCCCGACACATACAGGGCCGTACGCGGCGGCCTCCCCGCGGCGTTGGCGGACTTCAGGATGTGCAGCGGGTTGGACTCGATGCGCAGCTTGGGGTCCTTGCCGGCCAGCGAGTCACGTTCGAGCGCCGGGTCGTTGTAGCCGGACATGGCGACCGCGGCGCGGTAGCGGTCCGGGTGGGAGAGGGCCAGCTTGGCGGCGCAGTGCGCGCCCGCCGAGTAGCCGGCCAGGGCCCAGGAGTCCGCGGTGTCGCCGGCCCGGAAGTTGTCCACGATCATCTTGCGGACATCGACGGTCAGCCAGCTGTCGGCGTTGACCTTCCCGGGGATGTTGACGCAGCCGGTGTCCGCGCCGGGGAAGACGTCGGTCCGCGGGGACACCAGGATGAACGGCTTGACCTGGCCGCTTTGCATCAACGGCCGGACCTGGTCGGCCACCCGCAGGGAGCCCAGCCAGGTCTTCGCCGAGCCAGGGTAGCCGGGCAGCAGCTCGACCACGGGGAACTTCCGGTTCCGGTAGGCCGGGTCGTTGTACTGCGGCGGCAGCCATACGTACACCTCGCCCTGCACGCCCGAGATCCGGCCCTTGAGGTCGGTCATCTGCACACCCGGACCCACCTTGGGGTCGTCGGCGGGGCGGAACCGCTGGAGCTGCTTGGGCTCGTTCTTGATCTGCCGGCCGCCCATGCCGTCGGGGCCGAGGTTCCGCGCCTCCTCGATATGGCTGCCGGTGCCGAGCAGATCGCCCCAGGTGTCGTAGAGATTGTTGGCGTTGTTGACCATGACGAAGACCACGGTGATGGCCGTGACCTGGGCGAACAGCAGCATCAGCAGCCGGGCGAGGCTGCGCAGCAGGGGCGGCCCGGCTATTCGGCCCCACAGGGCGAACGGCAGCACGAAGGCGACGATCAACAGCAGGATCGAGGTGAGGAAGAAGGGCGTGCCCGTCAGGCTCATCGGGATCTCGTTTCCGGGACAACTACGCGAAGGACGTGGGGATGGTTCCGGCCCCGCCTTCGGCAGTGAGCCTCTCCGCGCCCTTAGATGGTGATCCGCGTGGTCCTGGTTGCCCGTCTTTGGCCGTTCTTTACGACCCCGCCGGCCGACGGCCCGTTACCGGGCGCGCGGCGGCGGTGCAGGTCAGATCAGCCGCCGGGCCGCCGCCCAGCGGGTCAGCTCGTGGCGGTTGGAGAGCTGGAGCTTGCGCAGCACCGCGGAGACATGGGATTCCACGGTCTTCACGGAGATGAAGAGCTGCTTGGCGATCTCCTTGTACGCATAGCCGCGGGCGATCAGCCGCAGGACCTCGCGCTCGCGCTGGGTGAGGCGGTCCAGGTCCTCGTCGACCGGCGGGGCGTCCGTGGAGGCGAAGGCGTCCAGGACGAAGCCGGCCAGCCGCGGGGAGAACACCGCGTCGCCGTCGGAGACCCGGAAGACCGCGTTGACCAGGTCCGTGCCGGTGATGGTCTTGGTGACATAGCCGCGGGCGCCGCCGCGGATGACACCGATGACGTCCTCGGCCGCGTCGGAGACGGAGAGCGCGAGGAAGCGGACCGGACGCTCGGCGTCGGCCATCATCGCGGCACTACGGCGCAGCACCTCGACACCGCCGCCCCCGGGGAGATGGACGTCCAGCAGGACGACCTCGGGGCGGGTGGTCGTGATGACCGTGACCGCCTGATCGACGTCGGCCGCCTCGCCGACCACCTCGACGCCGGTGCGCCCGGTTTCGCCGATCTCGGCCTGGACGCCCGTACGGAACATCCGGTGGTCGTCGACCAGCACGACCCGTACGGTCCGGCCCTCGGCCGCCCCGCCGCCGGCCTCGCCCTGCTGTGCGCCCTCGCTGCTCATCTCTTCCGCCCGTCCCTCGATGTCTGCGCCGCCATCATCCCGTGCTCCGTACCGCGGTGCCGCCACCGGCCGCCGTTCGCCCGGCCCGGTCATGTGCCGCCACCGGCTGCCGCGCGCCCGGCGCGGTCGTGTGCCGCCACCGGCTGCCGCGCGCCCGGCCCGGTCATGTGCCGCCACCGGCCGCCGTTCGCCCGGCCCGGTCATGTGCCGCCACCGGCTGCCGCGCGCCCGGCGCGGTCGTGTGCCGCCCCGGCTGCCGCGCGCCCGGCGGTCATGTCTCGCCCTCCGTCGCCGGGCGCTCCATCTCCAGCTCGACGACCGTGCCGCCCTCGGGGGCGGAACGCAGCCGGGCCGTACCGCCGTTGCGCTCCATACGGCCGATGATGGACTCCCGTACGCCCATCCGGTCCCCGGGGACCGCGTCCAGGTCGAATCCGGGTCCGCGGTCGCGCACCGAGACGAAGACCGTACGGCCCTCGACCTCGGCGAACACCTGCACCGCACCGCCCTCGCCACCGTACTTGGCGGCGTTGACCATCGCCTCGCGTGCGGCCTGTATCTGGGCGCCGAGCATGTCGTCCAGCGGGCAGTCGCCGACGATCACGACTTCGATGGGGACGCCGTGATCGTCCTCGACCTCGGCGGCGGAGGCGCGGACCGCCTCCGCCAGGGTGGCCGGTTCCTCGTCCTCCTCCTTGCCGCGGCCCTCGGGTTTGTAGAGCCACGCGCGCAGCTCCCGCTCCTGGGCGCGGGCCAGCCGCGCCACCTCGCGGGGTTCTTCGGCGTTGCGCTGGATCAGGGTGAGGGTGTGCAGGACGGAGTCATGGACATGGGCGGCCACTTCGGCGCGTTCCTGAGCGCGGATGCGCATCAGCCGCTCCTCGGAGAGGTCCTGGGTGATCCGCACGAGATAGGGCCCCGCCAGCAGCGCGATGCCGACGACGACGGCGAGCGAGGCCTGCAGCACCGAGCCGAGATGGCGCACCGAGCCCTGCAGCACGACGATGCCGGTCACCCCGACGCCGACCAGCAGCACACCGGCCGCGCCACGCAGCACCGGCAGCACGCCCTTGCGGCGGCCGAGCTCGAGCCATTGCGCCCGGCGGGAGTTGTCCGCCTGGCGCCACACCAGGGCGACACCGGCGCCGATCAGCAGCACCGGCCAGACATAGCTCTTGGCCTGGCCCAGCTGGAATCTGGAGGCGACGACGGCGCTGCCGATGAGCAGCGCGATCAGCGCGAAGACCTGGCCCTTGTCGGGCTTGTGCCGCCGCAGCGCCCGTTTCCCGCCGGCCGTCGCTGCGGGGTGCCGGCGGTCCACGCCGCCGACGCCCAGCGGGACGAAGAACCAGAACGCGGCATAGAGCACGGCGCCCATGCCGTCGGCCAGGAACAGGGCCACGAACACGATCCGCACCCAGGAGACCGGCAGCCCGAGATGCCCCGCCAGACCGCGCGCGACACCACCGAGCAGCCGGCCGTCGGCGCTGCGGTACAGCTTGCGCACGGGCGGTTCGTCGGGGTCCGGTGCCGGGGCGTAGCTCGTCGCGGCGCGGGGCGGAGCGGTGGTCATGCCCCCGATCGTCACACGGCGCCGGGGCCCGGGACATCAGGGTCGACCCTGAACCCGTCCCTGACGTTTCTCCCCCTCGCCGCTCCCGCCCCTTGCCCCGCCCGCCGGCTCAGCTCTTCGGCTCAGGCCTTCGGGTCGGTCCGGCGGAAGCCGTCCTTCACCACCGAGAAGACCTTCTCGAACTTGGCCCAGTTCGTTTGCGGCGCGGAGACGTAGATCGCGTATTCCTTGCCGCCCTCGCGACCGAACCCGAGGTCGATCGCCCGGAAGGTGCGGGCCCGGCCTCCGAAGGTGCACTCCCAGATCGCGGCGGGATCACCCTGGAAGGTGGTGGGCTGCATCCGCAGCTGGGTGTAGACGGGGTACTTCTTCTTGAAGAAGGCCTCGACGGCCTTGAAGTGCTCCACCTGATCGGGAGAGGAGAAGTCCAGCACGCTCACGGTCAGCTGGGCGCGCTCGGCCTTCGAGGAGTAGACGATCTGCCGGCCGCCGTCCTGGGGGTCGCGCGTCCACCCATTGGGCAACGGGAAGGTCACGCCGAGCGCGGACTCGTTTTGCTGCCGGTAGCCGTCAGGAAGGGCCGGCGGCGGTCCGATGCTGTGGTCCGGGGCCTTGGGAACAGCCGGTGCGCCCTTGTCGGAGGCGCTTTGGGCCACACCGGAGTCGTCACCGTGCATCAGGTACCAGGCCGTGCCCGCACCGCCCCCGGCGAACAGCACCCCGACGACGCTCCAGACCACGACCCGGGCGGCACGCCGCTTACGGGAGGCCTTGCCACCGGACAGTGCTTCCGTACGGTCCCCGTCGGCCCGTCCGCCGCCGATCCCGTCCGGGAACGCCATGGGGCCGGTCACCGGCCCGGCGCCGAGGCCCGTACCCGACGTGCCGGTACCGGCGCCGGTACCCGAGCCCGTGCCGGTGTCCGAGCCCGGATCCGTACGCGAGCCCGAGCCGGTGTCCGAGCGCAGGCCCGTGGCCGTGCCCGCGCCGGTCGCGGAGCCGGCGCCCACCCCGGTAGCAGTGCCCGTCCCGGTAGCAGTGCCCGTCCCGGTACCGGTGCGGTCCGCCGTGTCTCCCGTAGCGCCCGTGTGCGGCACCTGACGCGTCGGTGCCTCCGCCTCCGCGCCCGACGCGGCCGGTTGTGCCGCACCGCGTCCGACCGTGCCCAGTGCCAGCGTCGGCCAGCCGTGCAGCGCCGTCTCCGCCTCGGCCTCGACGGCCCGCAGCGCCTGCTCCACGACCTCGGCCGTCGGGCGGTCGGAGGGCTCCTTGGCGAGCAGCGCCTCGATCAGCGGGCTCAGCGACCCGGCACTGCGCGGCGACTCGAGCGGATCCATGGCGATCGCGTACGCCGTCTCGACCGCGGTGTCCTTACGGAACGGGGGCCGCCCCTCGACCGCTTGATAGAGCGTCGCGCCCAGCGCCCACAGGTCGGAGGCGGGCCCCGGACTGCCGCTTCTGACCCGCTCGGGCGCCAAGTAGTCGATGGAGCCCACCAGCTCGCCCGTCTTGGTGAGCGTGGACGTACCACTGGCGACCGCGATACCGAAGTCGGTGAGCACGACCCGGCCGTCCTCACCGAGCAGCACGTTGCCCGGCTTGACGTCACGGTGCAGCACACCGGCGGAGTGTGCGGCCCGCAGCGCCGCCACCATGCCGCGTCCGATACGGGCGGCCTCGCGCGGCGTGACCGAACTGTCCTGCCGCGCGGCCTCCTTGATGAGATCGCCGAGTGTCGTGGAGGGGACGTACTCCATGACGATGCACGGCATTCCGGCGTCGTCCACGACGTCGTGCACCCCCACCACATTGGGGTGGTTGATGCGCGCGGCGGCCTGCGCCTCGCGGGTGGTGCGCTCATAGCGCATCGCCAGTTCGTCCGCTTCGAGATACGGCGCCACGTGCAGACGCTTGACCGCGACCTGACGCCCAAGGACCTCATCGCGGGCCCGCCAGACGGTTCCCATACCGCCCTGGCCTATCCGCTCAACCAGGCGATACCGCCCGGCGACCAGTCGCCCCTCGTCCACCGACGCCGCCTCCGTCACCGCACGCCCCTCCGGAAACCCGTACGTATTCAAGGGGCAACGATAGTCGCCCATGGCGACGGAAAGAGCTCCGCCCACCGCCCGACCGCACGCGTGTTCCGGTCCGATGCCGAAGCGGAGGGTCATATGCGAGCGCACGAGAGGTTTCGGCACCCCCCGGGGGCATACCGGGATCGCCGTCGGGAGATCTCAGGGATCTGCCAGGGTTTCCACTGATGCCCGGAGCGCACCGCGCTTGTCACCATGGGTCCATGAACGATGCAGCCCCCGTCGACGCGTCGGCGCCCTCCGGCCCCGTCGGCCCCACCCCACCGCAGGCCCCGCTGCGCCGCAGCCGGCGGCACAAGGTGATCGGCGGGGTGTGCGGCGGGCTGGGCCGCCAGTGGGATCTCGACCCGGTCATCTTCCGGATCGTGCTCGCCGTGCTCGCCGTCGGTGGTCTCGGCCTCATCGCCTACGGCTTCGCCTGGCTGCTCATCCCCCTCGACAAAGAGGACGAGAACGAAGGCCGCAGGCTGCTCTCCGGCCGGGTCGAGGGCTCCGCGCTGACGGCCCTGCTCTTCGCGCTGGTGGGCTGCGGACTGTTCCTGACGACACTCGCCAAGGGCAGCATGATGTCGTTCGCCATCATGCTGACGCTGGCGGCGGCAGGTTCCGCCTATTGGTCCCGGCGGCGCCGGGAGATGGAGACCAAGGGCCCGGAGTCGGTGGACGCCGCCACCGCCCAGGCCGTCGCCGACGCCCCGCCCGAGACCACGGCGCCCCCGGTGCCGACCAGTCCGTCCTGGTGGCGCAACCACCGCTCCGGGGAGGCGGGCGGTGCGGGCTATCTGTGGGGGCCCGACAACACCCCGCTCCCGCTGGACATCACCTACCGCCCCCAGCACGGCGCGGGCGCGGCGGCGGCTGACCGGCCCCGCCCCCGGCCCGACGCCGACGGCCCGCCCGGCCCGTCACCGTACGGCGCACCGCCCGCCCCCGCCCCGCGCCGAACTCGGCCCAGCGGGCGGCCGATCGGCGGCTGGACGCTCCTGCTCGCACTGCTCGCCGGAGGCGCGACGGCCCTCGCCGTCTCCCGCCAGGCCGGCTTCGCGCCCGCCCTCCAGGCAGGGCTGGCAGCTGCGTTGGTCGTCTTCGGCCTGGGGCTCGTCCTCAGCGCCTGGTGCGGGCGGACGGGCGGCGGCACGGTCTTCCTGGTGGTGTGCACGACCGTGCTGCTGGCGGCCGCGACCGCGCTGCCCGACAACCTCACCACCGACTGGCAGAGGCACACCTGGGCCCCTGCCACCCTCGGCGCCGTCCGGCCGCACTACGAGGTCGGTACGGGGGAAGGGAAGCTGGACCTCAGTGCCCTGCCCCTCAAGGACGGCCGTACGGTCCACACCAGCGCGCGGGTGGGCTTCGGCCGCCTCCAGGTGACGCTGCCGCACGGTGTCACCACCCGCCTCCATGTCTCCCTCGGCCTCGGCGACATCCAGTTGCCCGGTGAGTCGCCGCACCACGTGGACCTCGCGGCGGGAAGCGAGCAGCGGACCCTCACACTGCCCGCCGACGGCCTCAAGAAGGGCGAGAAGCCCCGCGGCTCGCTGGATCTCGACCTCGAACTCGGCGCGGGCCAGGTCGCCATCGAGCACGCGGCGCCGGCCTCTGCCCCGTCGGCACCCACCCCGCCGGCCTCTGCCCCGTCGGCATCCTCGCCGTCAGCGCCCCCACGGTCAGCGCCCTCGCCATCCGTCCCCGCACCGTCGACCGCCCCCACCCCCGAGGGAGCCCCCGAGTGAAACGCCATCGCTTCGAACCGGCTCGGCTGATCGCGGGCCTCACCGCCCTCGCCATCGGCTCGGGCTACGGACTCGACGCCCTCGGCCTCTGGCAGGCCCCCGGCCTCTGGCTCTTCCTCGCCCTGCCCGCCGGCCTGATCCTCTCCGGCATCACCGCCGCCGTCCGGGCCACGACCCGCCGCGACACCCCGCAGACCGACCCGCCACCCCTGCCGCACACCTGACCACCGTGACGCCCCCCTGGACAGCCCTTAGCCGAACAACTGCGTCCCGTGCCGCTTGCGGCGGTGCGCCCAGGCCGAGTCCAGGGAGAACCTCGGGGTGCCGGCCAGTACGAGCGGAACCCAGGCCATCAGATAGGCGAGGTCGTTGCCGTAGTAGTACGGAGTGGTCGCCCAGCTCACGGTGAGCCACAGGGACAGCGAGATCAGCGCACCGCCCAGCGCCGCCAGCCGCCCCAGCAGGCCCACGAGGGTCCCGAGCCCCACCGCGAGTTCACCCGCCGCGATGGCATAGCCGAAGCCCACCGGACTCTGCTGTGCGAGGTCCACGAGCTGCGGCAGTGCCGCCGCGTCATGGACCTGGCGCAGCGTTTCACCGATCGACCCCGCGCCACTGGCCGCCAGGAAGGCATGATCCAGCAGCTTGTCGATGCCCGCATAGAGGAAGGTCGCCCCCAGAAACAGCCGCAACGGCAGCAGCGCATGGCGCGCCAGCCGTCCCCGCAGCCCGGCGCCGGAGCCCTCAACGGCCACTCCCCCCAATTCGGCACCGATCGTGCGATTCGCGTGCACCATGACGTCCGCCTCTCCGTTGCCTCCGGGCGCAGACGATTGTGCCCCCGCCCACGCCTCGTGGGGAGATACGTACGCACGTACGCGAGAGGTTCAACGGACCGCTGCACTTCGGGCGGTTGCGGCACACAAAATCATCACGCAGCGGCGGCCCGGACGGTGCCGCACCGGCCCCGCCGCCCCTGGGGGGCCGTCTCACCCTCCCCCGGACCCGCCACACCCCACACCCCGCACCCCGGAATCCCGGCCCCACCCCACCGCGCCTCGGCCCCACCCGCCGCGCCATGGGACTCCTCAGTCCAGCACGTCGACCGGGTAGCCGTTCGACTCCACACCCGCCGCCGTGATCACCCGTACCGTCACCCGGCCCGGCTCGACGTCGACCGGCACCGGAACGGTCAGCACCCCGTCCGTCGGATTGGCGAAGCCGCCGGCCACCGGCACCAGGGGAACCGGGACGTGGACATCGCCGATCCGCACGACGGTCCGGGCGAGCCGGTCGGGCGTCCCGGCGCCCGGCGGGACGAAGCCGGCGCCGCGGATCTCGATGTCGTCGCCGGTACGGACCGGTGCGGCAAGATCACCCAGCTCACGGGAGCGGACGACGGAGAGGATCACCGGGCGCCCGCCCGCCACCGCCTTCCCCCACAGATAGGTCGCCCCGGAGAGCGCGAGGAGCACCACCAGCCCCCAGGGAAGCTGCGGCAGCTGCCCCGGCTGCCCGGCCGACCGCACCAGGGCGCACACCAGCACGGCCGCGTTCACCAGGACGTACTGCACATCCAGGAGGCTGCCCCGGCCCGCGTCGTCCGCCAGCAGGTCGGCGGCCCGCGGCCGCTGGGCGGGGACCTTCTGCAACCGCCCCGACCGCACCCGCGCCGCCACCAGCCCGTACGCCAGCACGGCCACCCCGCACCCGATGGCGAGCGTCGTCAACAGAGCACCGGACCGGGCGAGTTCCAGGCCCTGGAGCAGCGCGTGCCGCTCCGCCGGCCCCGCGGCCGTCGCCAGCTGCACCGCCGTCGTCAGCACGGCGTACAGCACCGCGACCGCCCAGCCCGCCGCCACCGTCCGCGAGGTGGACAGCCGCCCGTCCTCGCCGATCAGCGGCGCCAGCGCCCCGCCGTGCGCACGGTGCCACCAGGCCGCCGCCGTCAGCATCAGCGCGAGGACGACGGCCGCGAGCAGCCCCGCCGTACGGGACATCGTCCAGCCCCCGCCGATGGCGGTCAGTGCCTGCCCGAGCAGCAGTGCGATCACCGCGCCCCAGACGACGAGCAGGGTGCGCCACCGTACGGACGCCAGCCAGGTGGCTCCTTCGGCGGCGCCACGCTTGGCCACCTCCCGCGCGGACAGCGTCAGTTCGTCGGAGACCCACTGCCGGGCGGCGCCGGCGGAGCGGGCCAGCCCGGCCGGCACCCCGTGCCCGGCGGCGAAGTCCTCACGCAGCGCGATGAACGCGGCGACCGCCTGCCGGTGCCCCGTACGGGCGCCGTGCGGGCACCGCCCGCACTGGCACTCGCCAGCGGTGACACGCTCCGCACCTTCCCCCGGCTCGCCCGATCCGGCCATCCTGCCCGCCGCCTCAACCGACACGTCCGTTACCGCCCGCCGCCGCTCGCCGCCAACTTGTTGTCTCCGAAGGCGAATTGTGCCCCAGGTGGCCAGGACGGATATCAAACGTGCAGTTGGAGACGGGTGGCAGGCGCATCGGCGCGTTGACGTACGAGATGGGGCGGCCCGTGCCGTCGCACGCGCCCCGGCGAGATCCCTACCGGCGTCCACAGACTTCACCCCCTTCACCGCCTATCCGCACACCTGACCGACGGCCGACCACGCAACCCCGGCGCGTCCCCCATTCGGGCGAACCGGGGCACGGCGACGGCTGAGCGGTCCACGCGCGGCGCAAGCTCTCGCCGTGTGCCAAATACACCGACCTCATGGATCATTTCGCGGCGTTGACCTGGACAGAGACAGGCCGCCTGCCCGGGACAACCCGACGGAACCGAACGGCCCCCACGCCCCTCACGGATCCCACAAACGCAGAGAACGCAGAGAACGCAGAGAACGCAGAGAACGCAGAGAACGCAGAGAACGCAGCCAACGCGTCGGATTCGGCGGCGGTCTCCGGCGCCTGGGAGCCGTACTCCTGACCGCCGCCTTCCTGCTCCTGACCGGTGCCGCCGCACTGCTCGTCAACGCGCCTACGGCAATGGCCCACCACCGTTATCAACATCGCCGGCCCCCCGGCGACAACTGCGCCTATGCCGGTACCGCACCCCCCGTGGACGTACCGACCGGCTTCCCCATGCCCGGCCACTGGCACTTCCCCTGCACCGCCACCAAGCCCCCGCCACCGGCCTCCCACAAGCCGGCGCCCCGTCCACCGAGCCCGAAGCCCGCGCCCCCACCGCCGCCCGCGCCCAGACCCCGGCCGACACCACCGCCCCCACCGCCTCCACCACCTCCGCCCCCCACTCCCCGCGCCCGCCCCGCGGCCCCGCCACCCGAGCCGGCGCCCAAGCCCAAGCCCACGCCCAAGCCAAAGCCCAAGCCCACACCGGTCATCAACCGGCCGGCGTCACCTCGGCCCGTCCTGCCCCGCAGCTATGCGCTGGTGTCCCACAAACCGCACACCGGGCGCTCCGTGGTGACCACCACCCTGCTGATCACCACCCCGGCCGTAGTGGCCGCCGCCGCCCTCCGTCCCCGTTCGCGCTCCTCGTCCGGTTCCGCCGGGCGCCGTTCCTCATAGGAGGTCTCCATGTCGCAATGGCTGGTGCTGACCCTCGCCATGGTCGCCGCCTGTGGTGTCGTCCTGACCATCACCGTCCTCAAGGAACGCCGGATCAGTGAGGACGACGACCCGACCGAAACACCCGATGTGCTCGAGTATCTGACGATGATGGTGGGGGTGGTGTACGCGATCGTGCTGGGCCTGGCCATCGCCGGGGTCTGGGAGGCCAGGAGCGCGGCCGAGGACACCGTACGGACCGAGGCGCAGGCGCTGCACGAGGTCAGCGCGCGGGCCCGGGCCTACCCCGCGCCGATCCGGGACCGCATCCGCTCGGACGTCGGCACCTATGTGTCCTACGTCGTGCACAAGGAATGGCCGGTCATGTCCGAGAAGGGCGAACTGACCGACCGCGGCACCGCATTGCTGACGAAGGTCCGGGCGGACGTCACCGACTACCGCCCGCGCAACGACTTCGAGGCGCAGTCCTACCAGCCCCTCGTCGACCAGGTCGCGGTGGCCGACGGCGCCCGCTCGGCCCGTGCGGACGCGGCCGGTTCGACGCTGCCGGGCGTGGTGTGGTTCGGACTGATCATCGGCGGCGCCATTTCGATCGGCGTCATGTTCACCCTGCAGATCCGGCGCTCGGGACGGGAGTTGCTGATGGCCGGACTCTTCAGTGCGTTGATCGCCTTCCTGCTGTTCCTCGTCTGGGACTTCGACGCCCCCTTCAGCCGGGGCCTCGCCGCCGCCGCACCGTTCTTCGATCTGTTCCCGCACCCATGAGACGGCGCCGGGACCTGCCGGACGGCTGCCCGTCTCGCAGGGCCCGGCCGGACGACGATCGGGAGAAGCCCGCCACCGGATCCGCCCTAGCCGAAGAGATCCGGCTCGCTGCGCACGATCTGCTGGTACAGCGGCTGGTAGTTGATCCAGGCCACCAGGTCGTTCCCCAGCTGTTCGCGGGTGCGCACGGCGTTGTGGTGGTCGATCAGGACCGGTTTGCCGGCGGCCTTGGCGGTCAGCTGGACCTGGCAGGAGCGTTCCATCGTGACGAACCACCATGCCGCCGCGTCCACCGAGTCGCCGACCGTCAGCAGGCCGTGGTTGCGCAGGATCACCGCCTTGTGCGGCCCGAGGGCGGCCGCGATCCGCCGGCCTTCCGCCTCGTCCACCACCACGCCCGTGTAGTCGTCGAAGAGCGCATGGTCCTCGTAGAAGGCGCAGACGTCCTGGGTGATCGGGTCCAGCAGCTCCCCCAGCGCGGACAGTGCCCGGCCGTACGTGGAGTGGCTGTGGGCGGCCGCGACGACATCGGGCCGGGCCCGATGGACCTGGGCGTGGATGGCGAACGCCGCCTGGTTGACGTGGTGGCGGCCCTGAACGACCTTCCCCTCCTCGTTCACCAGCAGCAGATCACTGACCGTGAGGTGCCGGAAGGACATGCCGAAGGGATTGACCCAGAAGCAGTGGGGGAACTCCGGGTCGCGCACGGTGATGTGGCCCGCGACGCCCTCCTCGAAGCCGTAGTGCCCGAACAGGCGCAGCGCCACGACCAGGCGCTCCTGGCGGTGGCGCCGTTCGTCCTCGACGGTCTGGTGCGTCGGCGGCATCGCGAACTGCAGCTGCTCGGTGGGTATCGGGGTCGGCTCGGGCATCGCGGCTCTCCTCCTGGCACGTACGGCACTTGATGCTCGATGCGGAAGCTACCTTCCACTACGACAGGTAACCAGGGGCGTGACCGGCGGGAATACGCGGCGAAGCGACGGCAGCCGGGCATTCACCCCCGAAGCCGGCCGAGGAGTGCCCAGGACGCCCCAGGACGACCGAGGCGAGCGCCGCCGCCCGCCGTCCGCCGCCCGCCGCCCGCCGCCTGCCGTCCGCCGCCCCACCCAACGACGACGCCGCCGCTCAGCACAGGCCGAGCGGCGGCGTCGTCATACGGCCGGTGGGATCACCCCGGTCCGACGGGTGGGGTCACTCCCACTCGATGGTGCCCGGGGGCTTGCTGGTGACGTCGAGGACGACCCGGTTGACCTCGGCGACCTCGTTGGTGATGCGGGTCGAGATCCGCGCCAGCACGTCGTACGGCATCCGGGTCCAGTCCGCGGTCATCGCGTCCTCGGAGGACACCGGGCGCAGCACGATCGGGTGACCGTACGTCCGGCCGTCGCCCTGGACGCCGACCGAGCGGACATCGGCGAGCAGGACCACCGGGCACTGCCAGATCTCGCGGTCCAGGCCGGCCGCGGTCAGCTCCTCGCGGGCGATGGCGTCGGCCTCGCGCAGCAGGTCCAGGCGCTCCTTGGTGACCTCGCCGACGATGCGGATGCCCAGGCCGGGGCCGGGGAACGGCTGGCGGTGGACGATCTCGTCCGGCAGGCCGAGCTCCGAGCCGACCATCCGGACCTCGTCCTTGAACAGCTGGCGCAGCGGCTCGACGAGCTGGAACTCGATGTCGTCGGGGAGCCCGCCGACGTTGTGGTGCGACTTGATGTTGGCGGTGCCCGTGCCGCCGCCGGACTCGACGATGTCCGGGTAGAGCGTGCCCTGGACCAGGAAGGCGACTTCCTCGCCCTCGGCGCCGGCCTCGGCGACCAGCTCGGCCTGGGCCTGCTCGAAGACGCGGATGAACTCGCGCCCGATGATCTTCCGCTTCTGCTCGGGGTCGCTGACCCCGGCCAGCGCGGTCAGGAAGCGCTCCTCGGCGTCGACGACCTTCAGCTGGACGCCGGTGGCGGCCACGAAGTCCTTCTCGACCTGCTCGGACTCGCCCTTGCGCTGGAGGCCGTGGTCGACGTAGACGCAGGTCAGCTGGTCGCCGATGGCCTTCTGCACGATGGCGGCGGCCACCGAGGAGTCCACGCCGCCGGACAGGCCGCAGATGGCGCGCTTGGTGCCGACCTGGGCGCGGATCGCGGCGACCTGCTCGTCGACCACGCTGGTGGTGGTCCAGTTCGGCTCGATGCCCGCACCGCGGTAGAGGAAGTGCTCCAGGACCTGCTGGCCGTGCGTGGAGTGCATGACCTCGGGGTGGTACTGGACGCCGTAGAGCTTCTTCTCGTCGTTCTCGAAGGCGGCGACCGGCACGACGTCCGTGGACGCGGTGACCGTGAAGCCCTCGGGCGCGGCCGAGCAGGCGTCGCCGTGGGACATCCACACCGACTGCTCGGTGGGGGTGCCCTCGAAGAGGGTGGATCCGGGGCGGGAGACGGTCAGCGGGGTGCGGCCGTACTCCCGGGCGCCGGTGTTGTCGACGGTGCCGCCGAGGGCGATCGCCATGAGCTGGAAGCCGTAGCACATGCCGAAGACCGGGACACCGGCCTCGAACAGCGAGCGGTCCAGACTGGGGGCGCCTTCGGCGTAGACCGACGAGGGACCGCCGGAGAGGATGATCGCCTTCGGGTTCTTCGCGAGCATCTCCGCCACCGGCATGGTGGACGGCACGATCTCGCTGTAGACCCGGGCCTCACGGACCCGTCGGGCGATGAGCTGGGCATACTGCGCGCCGAAGTCGACTACGAGGACGACGTCCGGGGCAGCGGCAGGGGGCGCTGATGGCACTTCGGCGGCCTTCCGGCGGTGTGGAGCAGGGGTTGGACTTTCGATTCTAACGGGCTCATACTTGGCCCCATGTCCAAGCAGCTGACCTTCGTCTTTACCTATGGCACCGGCCCGTCCGGCTGCCATGGTCGTGCTGCTTGATCCACTGACAAGCAACTTCCCAGGCGCCCCGGGCCGAAATGGTCCGGGGCGTTCTGCGTCCGTCAGGACCGATCATCGGCTCCGGGGCCACTCACCCCAGGAGATACGGACATGAGCCCTCGGACCACCACCTCCCCCGCCCCGGCCCCCGGCACCGACACCGGCGCCCACACGGCGGAGGCGGCCGGGATCATCCAGGACGCACGGCAGCGGATCGATGATCTCGACGGCCGGATCATCGGCCTCGTCCAGGAACGGATGGCCGTCTCGGCCGTCATCCAGCGCGAACGCCTCACCTCCGGCGGACGGAGGGTGAACCTCTCCCGCGAGATGGAGATCCTTGCCCACTACCGCGACCAGCTCGGCAAGCCGGGTACCGCGCTCGCGATGACCCTGCTGGAGCTGTCCCGGGGCCAGATCTGAGGCGGGCGGGAGACGGGGCCCAGTCGGCTGCCGGGGTAGCCGGCCGACTGCCCCGGGTAGCCGGCCGGCTGCTGGGCGCGACCGGCCGGCTACCGGGGGTGGCCGGATCCGGCCGGTATTCCGGGGTTCCGGCATCGGGATCAGAGGCGGCAGTGGCTGATTCTGGACGGTATGCGGTCGGTTTCGGGGCCGACCGGGGCGCGTGACGAAGCGCACGCGCCCCGGCGCAGCTGCCGGATCCGCGTTCGGTTGCCGACTCACCCGTACGGCGCGTGACCGGCCGCCGCGAGGCTTCGTTGTTCCCGGTGCCACGCCAGCCAGGCGCGGCCTGCAGGACTACGCGTAGACGCCGCCTCACGGGCGGAAAGCCGGAGCGATGAGACGCCGGCCGCCAGCCGCGGCCCGCGTCGTGGGACCTCGCTCCGGAGCCGTGACCGGTCAGCAGGGGACAGCAGCCCGGTCACATCCGATGGGGTGGTCGGTCCTGGGGACGCCCGGGACCGACCGCATCCGGTCGAAAAGGTTGCGCCAGGTGAGGCGCATCCAGGACGATGCTTGACGAACGACCTGCCGTATCCGGTACGGACTTTTGCACTGCCATCGGTCCGGCCACCGCAGCATTCGCACCCTCGCGCACCACCCCATAAGCCAGCGGCGCTACCCCCCCCAGCGCCGCCCCTCGGTGCCGGCGCTGCCCTGACGCCGGCACCGAAAGCAAAGGGCCCCGTGGCCGTCCGCACCCCCCCTCGCGGACGGTATCCGGGGCCCTTCGCTGTGGGGGGCGTGCGCCCGCACACGACCGTCGTCGAGCTCTGTCCTGTGCCCTGCCTTCGTGCCGCCTACGGGACGACCGTGAGGCTGTGGTGCGTCTCCGGTGAGACTGCCGTGACGGATGTGATCGACATCACGACAGGCTTCTTGTTGAAGGGGCAACCTTTTTCGGCCACCGCCGACGTCTTCCGTGCGCCGTCCGCATACCTTCCCTGCGCCTTCCGCCGGGGCCCCTACGTCAGGGGCTTCTTCGGCGGCACCGGCGGAACGGCCAGGAACGGCAGGTTCAGCGCGCCGAAGGCGTGGGGAGGGACCGCGGGGCGGGCCGGCTCGACGGGCGCCAGCCGCCGGTAGGCCCGGCCCGGGGTGGGGCGCGGGTCCGGCTCGCCCTTGTTGGGCCACAGCGACATCGCGCGCTCGGCCTGCGCGGTGATCGTCAGGGACGGGTTGACGCCGAGGTTGGCGGAGACCGCGGAGCCGTCGACGACCGAGATCCCCGGGTGGCCGTACAGGCGGTGGTACGGGTCGATGACGCCGTGGTCCGCGTCCTCGCCGATCGGGCAGCCGCCCAGGAAGTGCGCGGTGAGCGGAGTGCCCATCAGCTCACCGATGTTGGAGCCCGCGAAGCCGTTGATCTCCTCGGACAGCAGCGTCGCCGCCCGGGTGGCCTCGGGGATCTGGTTCGGGTTCGGGGCCCCGTGCCCCTGGCGTGCGGTGAGCAGGCCCTTGCCCAGCCCCGTCGGCTTCCGGTACGTCGTCAGGGAGTTGTCGAGGGACTGCATGACCAGGCCGATGATGGTCCGCTCCGACCAGCGGCGGTTGGAGAGCGAGCGGAGCGCCAGCCAGGGGTGGCGGGCCACGTTGCCCAGCCAGCCCGCGACGCGTCCGGCGGGCCGGTAGGGGACCTGGAGGATCGTCATGCCCCCCATCGCGTTGGAGCCCTTGCCGTAGCGCACCGGTTCGATGTGGGTGTTCTCGTCGGGGTGGATCGACGACGTGATCGCCACGCCCTTGGTGAAGTCGGCCTTCGCCGCGCCGTGCCGTTTGCGGTAGCGGCGGTTGTCGGTCTGGGCGCCCACCAGTGCCTCGGAGTTCGTCCGGGTCAGCTCGCCGAGCCGGGCGGAGAGGCCGGGGAGCAGTCCGCTGTCCTTCATCTTGTGCAGCAAGGTCTGGGTGCCGTACGTACCGGCCGCGAGGACGACCCGGCGGGCGGTGAAGGTGCGGCCCCGGCCCGTGCGCTTGTTGTCGGTGGGCAGGGTGGCGACGGCATAGCCGCCGCGGGAGTCCTCGGTGACGGTGACGACCGAGGTCATGGGGTGGATGACGGCGCCCGCCTGCTCGGCGAGGTGGAGGTAGTTCTCGTTGAGGGTGTTCTTGGCACCGTGCCGGCACCCGGTCATGCACTCCCCGCACTCCGTACAGGCCTTACGCGACGGGCCCTTTCCGCCGAAGTACGGGTCGGGCACCTCCGTGCCCGGCGCGGCTTTCGATGCCCCGTTCTCCGCCGCTTCCTCCTCGCTGACGGCGTCCCGTCCGTCGCCGAAGAAGACGCCCACCGGCGCGAAGTGGAAGGTGTCGCCGACGCCCATCTTCTCGGCGGTTTCCTTGAGGTGGACGTCGGAGGGCGTCATCGTCGGGTTGAGGCGCACCCCGAGCATGCGTTTGGCCTGGTCGTAGTACGGCGCCAACTCCGCGTGCCAGTCGGTGATGTGGCCCCACTGCTGGTCCTCGAAGAACGGCTTCGGCGGGACGTAGAGGGTGTTGGCGTAGTTCAGCGAGCCGCCGCCGACCCCGGCGCCGGCGAGCACCATCACGTTGCCGAGCAGATGCACCCGCTGGATGCCGTAGCAGCCGAGCGCCGGGGCCCACAGGTAGTTGCGGAGGTCCCAGGAGTTCTTCGGCAGTGTCTGCCGGGTGAAGCGGCGGCCGGCCTCCAGGACGCCGACGCGATAGCCCTTCTCGGTCAGCCGGAGCGCGGAGACCGAGCCGCCGAAGCCCGACCCGACGACGAGCACGTCATAGTCGTAGGCGTGGCCGTCGGAGGCGGCGGGGCCGTCGGCACGGGCGTCGGGGGCGGCAGGGTTCTCAGGGCCGTCCTGGGCGTCCCGGCCGCCGTTCGCGTCCTGATTCCGGGCAGAGTTCTCCTGGGGCACTGGCTCTCCCTGCTGAGGGGGTGTTAGCGGAGTCGGAGCGCCTTCATCGCGCGCAGGCTGCGGGTCATGAACTGGGCGTACTTCTCGTCGGTCATCCCGAAGGACGGCGCCAGCGGCATCAGGCGCTGATGGGCGACGGTCTGCGCCTCGGTGTACTTGAGGATGCCCTCGGAGCCGTGCCGGCGGCCCAGGCCCGAGTCCCCCATGCCGCCCATCGGCGCCTGCACGCTGGCGTAGCCGGCGGCGTAGGACTCATTGACGTTGACCGTGCCCGTGCGCAGCCGGGCGGCGACCGCACGGCCGCGTCGGCCGTCCTTGGTCCAGACGCTGGAATTCAGCCCGTACGGGGTGGCGTTGGCGAGCGCCACCGCCTCGTCCTCGTCGCTGAAGCGGTAGAGGGAGACCACCGGGCCGAAGGTCTCCTCGTCGCAGACCGCCATCGGGGCCTGGACGCCGTCGAGGATGGTCGGCTCGTAGAAGAGCGGGCCGATGTCGGGGCGGGGGCGGCCGCCGGCGACCAGCCGGGCGCCCTTGGCGACGGCCTCTTCGACATGGCGGGTGACGGTCTCCAGCTGCCGCTCGCCGACCAGCGAGCCCATGTCGGCGCCGTAGGCGAGGGCGTTGCCCAGCCGCATCGCCTTCGTCCGGGCGGCGAACCGCTGGAGGAAGTCGTCGGCGATGGACTCGTGGACGTAGAGCCGCTCGATGGAGATGCACAGCTGCCCGGCGGAGGCGAAGCAGCCACGGACGGCGCCGGCGGCGGCCTTCTCCACATCGGCGTCCTGCAGCACCAACATGGCGTTCTTGCCGCCGAGTTCGAGCGAGACGCCGACCAGCCGGGCGGCGGCGCCCTGGGCGACCTCGCGGCCCGTACGGGTCGAGCCGGTGAAGGAGACGTAGTCGGCGTGCTCGACGACGGCGGGGCCGATGACCGGGCCCTCGCCGAGTACGACCTGCCAGACGTCCTCCGGCAGCCCGGCCTCGATGAGCTGTTCCCGGGCCCACAGCGCGGTCAGCGCGGTCTCCGTGTCGGGCTTCATGACGACGGCGTTGCCCGCGACGAAGGCCGGCAGGGCGTCGCCGACGGACAGCTCCAAGGGGTAGTTCCAGGGGGCTATCTGCCCCACGACGCCCCGGGGCTGGCGGAGTTCGGTGACCTTGGTGAGGGTCGGTACGACGCCGGTGCGGGCCTTGGGCTTGAGGTAGGCGTGGGCCCTGCGGCCGTAGTGGCGGGCGGTGACGGTGACCGCCTGCACCTCCTCATGGGCGTGCAGCCGCGCCTTGCCGGTCTCCAGCTGGATCAGGTCGAGCACTTCGGCCTGGCGGCGCAGCACCAGGTCGTGGAAGCGCAGCAGCACCGCGGCGCGCTGCTTGACCGGGACCTTGGCCCAGCGCTCCTGGGCGACGCGCGCCCGCTCGAAGGCGGTGGCGACGTCCTCGGGGGTGGACTCGGGCAGGTCGGCCAGCTTCTCGCCGGTGAACGGGGTGTGGTTGGCGGTGCGGCCCGCGCCGACCACACCACGGGTGAGCCGGGCGGCGAGTTCGGGGGTGACCACATCCGCCGCGGTACGGGCGCCCGCCGGGGTGGCGGCGACCGGGTTGCCGCCGGCGGGGGCGGCGGGGGCCTCGTCGGCCGCGGGAGTCTCGGCGGGCGCCTCGGCGGCGGGGGCCTCCGGGGCCGCGGCGGGGGCCTCGGGGGAGGCGGTTCCGGTGTCCTGCGAGTCCGTCATGTCGGCGAGCGTATTCCTCCCCGGACGCTTTGTGTACCCGGGAGTAATGAGTTTTCACGCCGTACGCACCATCGCGCCAGTGTCCGCTGGCCGCAAGGGGGCTGGTCTGGGCCGACCGAGGCCCCGGACACGTGATCACGGCCCTGGCTCACGCCCCGGGTCACGCCCCGGTCAGCCGGAACGCGTCGAGCGCGGTGTCGAAGTGCCGCGTGGCCTCGGTGCGCGCGCCGACCGGGGAGGAGATCCACACGTCGATCATCCGGCCGCCCTCGTCCCAGCTGAGGTCGTAGGTGCAGCGGGGGCCGCCGTCCTGCGCACCGCCGTCCCAGACGAACTCCCAGCGCCCGGCCCGGAGCCCGTTGTGGGTGGTCTCGGTGACCTGCCCCTGGCGGTAGCCGCGGTAGTGCGCGGGGCCCTCCGCGTCCGCCGCCCGCATCGCGCCCAGCGGCCCTTCCGGGACCCGCTTCTGCAGCTGGATGCCGATCCGGAACCGTCTGCCCTGCGAGGAGTAGTAGACGCGGCCGTTCTCGTACGAGCGGGTGAAGCCGTCCGGCACGGCGAGCACGAAGCCGGCCGGGTCGTGGACGAGCCGGTAGCCGGCGGGAACCGTGCCGGTGGCCCCCGGGGAGGGCGACGAGGTGACCGTGACGGTGACGGTGGGCTGCCCGCTGACGGGGCCGGGGGTCCGTGCGGGCCCAGGTCCCCCTTCCGATTCCGAGGCTTGCGGGGAGCGGCCGCCGGGTTTGCTGCCGCTCCCGTTCGGGTGCGTCCCGTCCGGGTGCATCAGCAGGACGGCGAGGCCCGCGCCCGCGCCGCCGATCACCACCGCCGCGAGGGCCACCAGCAGAGCGGTGCGGAGCCGGCCGGTGTGCGGCCGGGCGGCCACCGCCAGCGCCCGGTCGTCGAGGGAGGCGCGGACCGGCGCACCCGGGGCCCGGCCGCCGGAGCGCCCGCCCGCGTGCCCGCCCGGCTGCCCGGCGTCTTCGGCTTCACCGCCGTCGCTGCCGCTGTCCCTGCCGCCGTCCCTGCCGCCGTCGCCGCCCCCGGTGGCCGCACGGCCGGGGCCGGGCGGGGGCACGGACGGCGCACCCGCGGCCAACGGGTCCTCGCTGGGCGGGTGTTCGCTGGGCAGGCCGTCGCCGGGGCCGTCGTGCGGACAGGCGTGGACGTCGGGCCCGGGGTGGTGCGGGCCGTGCGGGCTCCCGGGGCCGGCCGGCACCCGCCCCGGGAGCCCGCTCGCGCCCGCCACGGCCTCGGCGGCGCGGCCGGCGGCCCCGTCGCCCCCGTCGCCCGCGTAGTCACCCCCGTGACCATGGCCACGGCCATGACCGTGACCGTGACCGTGACCGCGTCCGAGCCCCTGGTCGTCCGCCCCCCGCTCCGGAGAGCGGCCCGACCGCAGATAGCCGCGCAACAGCCGCTCCGTCTCGGCGACCCCCAGCCGGCGTTCCGGATCGCGTTCCAGCAGGCCCTCGACGACGGCGCGTAACGCCCGTGCGGCCTCCGGGAATTCAATGTCCTCGTACACCACGGCATGCAGCACACCGCCCAGCGAGTCGCGGTGGAACGGCGAGGCACCGCTGAGCGCGGCGCACAGCAGCACCCCGAGCGACCAGAGATCGGCCTCGGGCCCCGTGCCGCGGCCGGACATCCGTTCCGGCGCGGTGTATTCGGGTGAGCCGACGAAGCCACCGGGGTCGGTGAGCGTGGTGACACCGGGGACCTGGGCGATACCGAAGTCGGTGAGCACCACCCGGCCGGTGCCCGCCTCCATCAGGACGTTGGCGGGCTTGAGGTCGCGGTGCAGTACCCCGCGGGTGTGCGCGGCCCGCAGCGCGCCCAGCAGCGCGACACCGATCCGGGCGGCCTCGCGCGGCGCGACCGGTCCGCCGCTCCGCAGCCGGTCGGCCAGCGACGCGCCCTCCACCAGCTCCATCACGATCCACGGCCGGCCGTCCTGCTCGACGACGTCATGCACGACAATCACATTCGGGTGCTTGATCCCGGCGACCGTCCGCGCCTCCCGCATCGCCCGCTCACGCTGCACCCGCGGCTCGGACCCGGCGGCCGCCTCGCCTTCCCCCTCACCGGCCTCCTCGTCCAAGTGCAGTTCCTTCACCGCGACTTGGCGGGCCAACAGCTCGTCGGTGGCGCGCCAGACCGTCCCCATGCCGCCGCGGCCGAGCCGTACTCCCAGGCGGTACCGGCCACCGATCAGCCGGCCCTCGCCCCCGAAGCTCCCCATGGGCCCATCTTCCCGCACCGGCCCCGCACGGGAAGGGCGTCACCTCGGGGACCGGCCAAGGTCGCCCATGCCGTGACGCCACCCCGGCCGCCGTGATCCACCGCCCCTGCGGAGGCAGTTGGCACGCTTACCCCAATAGAGGACGTGGCCGCACTGCCCCCCGAGCACCCCGGACCGCACGACACACGGGGTGGAACCTCCACCTGCTCTTCCACCGTCCTTGACACAGTGAGGCTGTCGTACGGGAAACAACCGGTGCGGTGGCCACGAGAAGCGGATCGGGGGTCGGTCATGGTGATGCAGGACGGTGGAACGGTGGATGTCCGTCCGGGCCCCGATCCGGGCCGGGCCGCCCCGGAGCACGGCGGCGCCTACCGAACGACCGCCCTGTTCCTCGCCCTCTACTCCGGTGCGCTGCTCGCCTGGACGGCCTACGGCATCACCCAAGGGGACGGCAACGTCTGGGACTTCCTGGAGGGCCTGTTCAACCCGGGCGCCTCCCCCACGACCCAGATCCTCGGCCCGTACGAATGGGCCTTCACCGTCGGGTTCCTGGCGATCGCCGGACTGGCACTGGCCCGGCGACGCGTGGCACGCTCCGCGGCGCTGCTGTCCGGTTGGGTGCTGCTCGCCGTCTCCCTGCGGGAGGGCGTGGGCCTCTTTGACCCCGCCTACCGCGACCTGTACGGCCACGACCCGCTGGGCGGCTGGGTGCTCGCCACCCGTGGCCTGGGGCTGGCGGTGGCACTGGTCGTGCTGTGCACGATGTTCCCGGCCACCGAGCGCCGCCGCGGCGGGCACCCGTCCGCCGCGGCCGCGGACGGCCCGGAAACCTGGCGGCGGCGCCCGTCCCGGATCTGCGGGGTGCTGTTCCTGGTGATGTGCCTGGCCCGCCTCGGCTGGCTCGTCAGCGACCTGACGACCCCCGAGGGGGACGTGGGGCGCTACCTGCACGACGCGGTCGACGGCTCGGTACTCGGCACCCTCGATCTGGCGGCGCCCAGCGCGTTCACCACCATCGGCTCGGTGTGCGCCCTCCTCGTCCTCGGGGTGCTGGCCTTACGAGGGCGCCGGGAAGTGCGCGGCGCGCTCCTGACGTTCGCCGCGCTGGAGCTGTACATCACCGTGCGGACGGTCGTCCTGCTGACCGTGACGGACTTCTTCAACCGCTCCTACGAAACCCCCCAGGGCGCCCTGTCGCTCGTCACGACCGCCTACGCCCTGGCGGCCATGACCTCGGTGGTCGTCCTGGCCACCGGCCGCGGCTTCGGCCCGTACGGCGCCATGCGGACGGAGGGGTTGCGGACGGCGGCGGTGGGACGGGGCGGGGGGCCGCAGTAGCGTCACGCCCCGGTTTCCCGGCCCAGCCCCCTGGCCCAGTCCTGCAATGCGGGGTCGGCCAGGCTGTCGCCCAGCCAGTCGTGGTCGAGGCCGGCTCCCGGAAGGGAGGGTACGGCCGCGACATAGAGCCCGGCAGCACGTGCCGAGGCGACGCCCGTGGCCGAGTCCTCGAAGGCGACGGAATGCTCCGGGGCCGCACCGAGGGCTGCGCACGCCGTGAGGTAGAGCTCCGGTGCGGGCTTGGGGGAACGCACCTCGTCGGCGGCGAACGAGTGGGTGAAGCAGTCGGCGAGGCCGGCCGACCACAGCGCCGCGTCCAGCAGTTCGCGGGGGCTGTTGCTGGCCACGGCGACCGGGACGGCCGCCCGGCAGGCCCGCACCAGGTCCACCGCCCCGGGGAGGGCCGCGGCACCCCGGGAAAGCTCCTTGCGGACCCTTTGGAGGAGGTCGGCGGCGATTTCGGCACCGGCGTCGGGCCGTCCGAAGTACTGCGCCATGGCCTCACCGGCGGCCTCCACGGTGCGACCGATGACCAGGGCCTTCTGTTCCGGCCCGAAGGGGTGGCCGTGCGCCGCGAAGATGGCCGTTTCCGCCACGGTCGCACAGGCCTCGGTGTCGACCAGCAAGCCGTCGCAGTCGAAGACCACGGCCTCGGCGCCGGTGGGGAGCGGGCGCATGCGGATGTCCTTGATCATGAGCGTACACATTAGGCCGGGACCCTGGGAACGTCCACGTTTTTGCCCGGGATCGGGCAGGAATGGCGGCGTTCGTCGCCGACCTTGCGCCTCACCGGTCGGATCGGCGGGGGCGGCGCGGCGAGTGTCAGTCGTGCTCCCTGAGTGCATCCGTGAGCCGTCGCCCCTCCGGGACCCGTCGGCGCAGCAGTACGGACGCTGTGGTGTGCAGCTCGTTCCACGCATGGGGGCGTCCGATGTCGGCCGCATCGGGGACGCTCAGCAAGGCTGCGGCCAGGGCCTGTTCGGTCTCGCCCGCTGCCGCGTGGGCATGGGCCAGGCAGGACAGGTACCAGGCCCGGTCACGGCGGTAGCCGGTCGGCAAGGCGTCGAGGCCCGTGGTGATGTGGCGCGTGGCTCCCGGCCAGTCGCCGAGGTGCATGGCGGCCATGCCGCGCTGGAGGGTGAACCAGGTCTCGTCGTAGAAGTACATCCACGGCGGCTCGTCCTCAGGGCGCTGGGCGGCGCGGCCGATCAGGTCCTGGGCGTCGTCCAGCAGACGATGGGCTTCGTCAGGGGCATGGCTGAGCGCATGGCCCCGGGCCTCCATCTGGGCGGCCATGCCCTGCACGCCCAGTGACGTATGCGGCGCCGACCAGCGGGCGGCCTCGGCGAGCCGTACACACCGATTCCCCCGGCCTCCGGACCAGGCCATATGGGCCTTCATGCTGAGCGTCGTGGCAGCCATGTCGGAGTCCCCGGCCTCCAGGGCCCACTCGTGGGAGCGGTCGTACCACGCCAGTGCGGCGGCCGACTGCCCCTGGTCCTGGGCCATCCATGCGAGGAACTGGGCATGCTCGGCGGCGAGTCGGACCACCCGCTCCGCCAACGGTCCCCGCGCACCCGCATAGAGATCCACCACGGTACGGAGCTGCTGGCTCATCACCGCGACCAGCGGACGGGAGCCGATGAAATCCTCGGCCCTTCGGTGTTCGGCCAGAAGACGGTCGAGCCAGTCCAGGGTCGCGGTGTCGACACGGTGGGAGCCGTCCACGGCATTGGTGACGCGTGAGAGCAGGTCCTCGTCGGGGGCGGTTCCGGAGAACGCGAGCCCGGGCACCGGCAGCGCCTCCACGCCCGGCGCCGCGGCCGAAAGCCGCTCCCGGGCGATGCCGAGCCCGGCAATGATGCGCTGCCGCACCTCCACCGAGGTGACCCGACGACGGCCGCGCTCGATCTCGGAGACGTCCGGCTGAACCAGCCCGACCAGCTCGCCGAGCCTCATCTGGCTGATCCCGGCAAGCCGCCGGTACGTACGGAAGACGGCGCCCCAGTCCTCGTCGAGGAGGGCCGCCGCGAGCCGAGGGTGCGACCACAGGCCGGCATCAAAGTCACCCATGTCCCCAATATAGGGCGGCCCTATAGGGAGTTGGGATGGGCGAGAACGGCGGTCGGCGCGAGAGTCGGACACGACGGGCCCCGCCGTCCCTGACGGCCGGGGCGGACCACCCCACGAAAGCAGGTCGACGTGACCCACGCTCCCCCCATCCGCACCCCCCTCCGAACGCATCGGCAAAACACGCAAGCGGAGGGCGGCCGATGAGTACACCCGCCACCCCCCGGCTGCTCCCCTGGACCGGGCAGGACGGCAAGCCCTGCTATCTCCTCACGGACCGGGACGACAGCCCGCTCTCCCGGCGGGCGGATCAGGTCGAGGCGCTGCAACTCAGGATGGGGGCGGGGCTGCTGGAGCACGCGCGGGTGCTGATCGACGACCCGGCGGTGGATGCGCGGCAGTTGCGTTTTTTGTCGGCCCAGCTCAGCACCGCGCTGCAGGACGCCTTACGGGTCGCGCAGAGCCGCGGCGCCTGGCCTGCCGACGACAGCACCCCATCTGACCTGGGGTTTTGAGGAGGCGCCAGGGCGCTTGCCGGACGTGCGGGGGAGATCCCCCTCCGGAACGCCCCCGCACGCACGAAGCGGCCGCCGCGTGTGGGGGTCGCGGCGGCCGCCGATGTGAACTGCAACGCGTCTTGGGCCCGAGGCCTCTTCAGTGGTGCAGCATGTGAACAACTCTGCCCGCGGGGGCAACCCCGCGGCATCCTCCAGAGGTCGCGGGCTCACCCCCGCCGCTCGGCGGGGGTACGGGGCCGCCACGGGGCGGTCCCGTACGGCAGGGAAGCGGAATCGCGCGACGCCGGGCGGTTCTGCGAGCTCGAATGGGCGCGGAGGAGAAAGGGGCGGCCGGTGATCCGTGTCGCTGTGGTGGACGACGAGCGGCTGGTCAGATCCGGACTGCGGATGATCCTGGGGACCGCCCCGGACATCGAGATGGTCGCGGACTGCAGCGGCGCCGAGGCCGTGGACACCGTGCTGCGGTGCGCGGCCGAGGTCGTGTTGCTGGACATCCGGATGCCGGACGTGGACGGGCTGACCGTCCTGCGCCGGCTGCGCGCCGCCTCGAAGCCGCCCGTGGTGGCGATGCTGACCACCTTCGACGCCCAGGAGTACCTGACGGCGGCGCTACGCGAAGGCGCGGCCGGGTTTCTGCTCAAGGACTCCGATCCGGAACAACTCGTACGGGCCGTAAGGACGCTGGCGGCGGGCGGCAGTGTGCTCGATCCCGGGGTCACCCGCGCGGTGATCGGGGGCTATCTGACCGCCGAGGACCAGGCCGCCGCGAACCGGGCGGTGAGCGGGCTGACCCCGCGGGAGTCCGAGGTGCTGGCGCTGCTCGGCGAGGGCCTGGCCAACGCCCAGATAGCCGACCGGATGGGGCTCGCCCCCAGTACGGTCAAGGACCATGTGCGCGCCCTGCTGGGGAAACTGGGCGGGATCAACCGCATCCAGGCGGCCATCGTGGCCGACCGGGCAGGTCTGGTGGCGGGCGCCCCTCGGGGGTCGGGGTGAGAACCGGGGGCGGGAGTGGCGGGGGGAACGGCAGAGGCAGCGGGGACGGCAGAGAGAACGGTTCCGTGGCGTCCCGCCGAGAGACGTCCGGCCCGGGGACACCCGGCACACCCGGCACACCCGGCAGCCGGAGAACGTCCGGCCGGGGCGCACCGGCGCCCGGCACCCGCGTGGCGCGGGCGCTGACCCGCGGCCCGGTCGGGCGGCGGCTGCGCAAGGTGGCCCCGCTGGCGGTCCCCGTGCTGCTGGCGATCGCCGACGCGATGCTGGTCAACGGCGTCGAACTCGACCTGGAAGTGGGCGTCTCGATGGCGGCGGCGGCCGCCCTGCTGGTGCGCCGCCGCTTCCCGCTGCTGGTCTTCCTCTTCACCCTTCCCGGGCTCTACATCGGCTACATCTGGTTCGCGCCGATGATCGCGCTCTACACCCTGGCCGCCCTCCGGCCCGGCCGCGCGCGGCTCGGCGGCTGTGCGCTGCTGCTGATCGCCGCACACTTCTTCCCGTATCCGATCTCCGACTTCGAACTCACCGACTACCGCGAGAACACCCTGGTGCTGATCGACGCCAGCGTCACCTCGGCCGCGCCGATCGCCCTGGGCCTGCTGGTGCGCACCCGGCGGGAACTCGCCTCCCGCGTCGAGGACCTGACCCGCAGCCTGCGCCGTGAGGACCGGCTGCTCGCCGACCGGGTCAAGACCACCGAACGTGCCCGGCTCGCCCGTGAGATGCATGACGTGGTGGCCCATCAGGTCAGCCTGATCAGCCTGCAGGCGGGGGCGGTGCAGGTGAGCACCGAGGACGCGGAGGCGCGTGCGGGTGCCAGAACGATCCGGGAGCTGTCCGTACGGACGCTGGAGGAACTGCGGCACATGGTGGGCGTACTGCGGGCGGACGGCGGCGAAGCGGCGGAGGCGCGCGATCTGGCTCCCCAGCCAGACCTGGAGGAGCTGCCGCGGCTGATCGAGATGAGCGCGCTGGATGTGACGTACGAGCGCGGAGTGGTGGCCGGTGCCGGCGGGGTGAGCGGCGCGAAGACGGTGGAGCGGGCGGCCTTCCGCACGGTCCAGGAGGCGCTGACCAACGTCCGCAAGCATGCACCGGGGGCGCGGGTGCGGGTGCGGGTGGATCCGGTGGACACGGTCCGGAGCCCGGCGACGGACGGGGCCGAGGTGGCGGACGGGACGCAGGCTGCCGCCGGGACGCAGCCAGCCGACGGGGCAGGGGCGGCGGACGGAGCGGCGGCGTCCGACGGGGGCCGTACGGCGCACGGGCTGCGGGTGGAGATACGCAACGGGCCGCCGGACGCGACGGCGACGGTCCCCGCGCTTCCCGGGGGCGGACACGGCCTGGTGGGGCTGCGCGAGCGCGCACAGAGCCTCGGCGGGACGCTGGAGGCGCGGCGTACCTCCGACGGCGGCTTCGTCGTACGGGCGGAATTCCCGTACGGAACGGGGCGAAGCGAGGTGGAGCGGGGCGAAGTGAGGTAGAGCGGTCGGGCCACGGAACGGGAGCGGCGGCCGGGGACCGGGGCCGGTCGTGGTGCCGGAGGCGTCGGCCCGCGGCCTCGGCCCGGGGCGCGTCAGGCACCGCGTCAGGCAGGAGGCATCAGGCGGAGACGTCAGGCGGAGACGTCAGGCGGAGACGTCAGGCGGAGACGTCAGGCGGAGGCATCAGGCGGAGAGCGGTGCGGCGGCCTCGTCGACGGCGGTGCGCAGGTCCGGGTAGACCTCGAAGAGCCGGCGCACGCCCAGCGCGGCCAGCACCCGGTTGACGTGTGAGCCGTCCACGGCCCCCTGGGCGGGCAGGATCAGCCGCAGCCGCCCCTGGCAGGAGCGCATCAGCCGGCGCGCGGCGATCAGTACGCCGACACCGCTGGAATCGCAGAACCGCACCTCGGAGAGATCGAGCACCAGAGATCTCCGCCCGTCCGCCACCGCGTCGTGCACATGTTGGCGCACCGCCGGTGAGGTGACCAGGTCCATCTCACCGGACACCTGGAGTACGGCCCAGGGGCCCTTTTCGTCCTCTGCCACCTTCAACGACACGCGCTCGAAGCCTTTCGCTCGCTTTCGTACCGGATGACTACGGACCGCATCCGGAACTCATCCTTCCCCGCCTCGACTGCCCGGCCCCTCTCCCCTGAAACTCTTCCGAACCCTTGGCGCAACAGGCAGTACGCCTAAGGCTATGCCCCCAAGAGCGCAGCTCTTCGCCGAGATCCGGTCACACACGGATAACACATGGCCCCATACGGGCATGAACGATCCGCATCGATCCACTGCGATCGGGCATTATCGCCACAAAGCGAGGGCACCGGTCCGTCAGGGCTTTACCATCCCCGTACCCCTCAGGGCTCGGTTTGCCGCAAAGGAGCGTGCGTTGTCAGACCCGCGCATTACATTCGAGGGCACGGCGGGTCCTGTGACGGTGCACACAGGTCCGGGCATGCGGGTGCATCCGGGCATGCGAGTGCAGGAGTGACGGCAGAGGTGTGAGCCCGGAGGCGCCGGGCAGGGATGGGGATCCGATGGGACACGACGCCCCACCGCGGTGGGACAGGCGGATGCAGCAGCGGCTCGCCCACGGCGAGGCGGCCGCGCTGGGTGAGCTCTACGACCGCTTCGCCTCCCTGGTGCACAGCCTCGCCTACCGTGTCCTGGACGACGAGGACGCCGCCGACCGTGTGACCCGCGAAGTGTTCGGCTACATCTGGGAGCACCCGGATTCCTACGACCCCAAGCAGGGCCCGCTGCGCTCCTGGGTCGCCGGCGTCACCCGCCATCAGGCCGTCCAGCGGCTGCGCCAGGCCGAGGCGGCCTCGGCGCGCGACTGCGGATCCGACGCCCCCGCGCCCGCCGAGATAGAGCAGAAGATCCGCGAGGCCTCCGCAGCGGCCCGCGCCGACTTCATCGTCACGTCCATGCCCGCGCCCCTGCGGGCCGCCCTGGAGCTGGCGTACTTCCAGCGCCGCGACTACCGCCAGACCGCCGCCGACCTCGGCGTCACGGAGGACGAGGCCCGGCGCCGGCTCCGCCTGGGCCTGCAGCTGCTGTCCACCGCCCACAACCACCAGGCCCTGCCGCCCGCCCGCCGCTCCGCACCCACCCATGGACCGCAGGCGCCGCGCACTCCCCGCGGAGCCCGCCCGCCGTACTCCCCGCACACCGGCCCCGGGACCTCCGCACCGCCCGGCGGCCCGGGACACGGACGGTCCCGGTGAACGGCCCGGACGAATGGGACGGCCGCGAGCTGCCCGGCAACCCCGGCGAACGGCCGCGGATACCTTCCCCGCGCACCGCCGCCGAGGACCACGGCCCGCTCCCCGACGGCCTGCCGGTCCCCGTCCGCGACCCGGCGCAGGACACCGGCGAGGGCCCCCGCGAACCGGAAGCCGAGCCCGTGACCGAGCTGCCGGCTGCCGTACCCCTCCCGGCCGCGGCGGCCGGCCCGCCGCACCGGATCCTCAAGTCGCTGCTCGGCGCCTGGGCGCTGTCGGCCTGCTCCGCCGAGGAGACGGCCGCGGTCGAGGCACATCTGACCGACTGCGCCTCCTGCGCGGACGAGGCGCTGCGGCTGCGCGATGCCGTCGGGCTGCTGCACCCCGCCGACAGCCTCGACCTCGATCCGCTGCTGCGCTCCCGGGTGCTGGAGGGCTGCCTGGGCCGCCGCCCGGCCCGTATCCCGGTGCCCGAGTGGGCGACGCCGTACGACGCGGAGACCGCCAAACTGGATGCCCTGCTGCGCGACATGGGCGAGGCGGAGTGGCGCGCTCCGGTGCGGCTGCGCTGGTTCGAGGGGGAGCGCCCCGTCGAGCGGGAGTCCACCGTCGCCGGCGTCATGGGGCATCTGATGGCGGTCGACGGCCTGGTCGCAACGGCTCTCGGGCTGCCCGACCCGCTCGGCACGGCCGCCCCGCCGGGCGCCCCGAATCCCCTTATCCGTACGGAAACGTTCTGGCGGACGCCCGCCGAGGAACACAGCCCGCTCGCCCTGCGCGCACCCTGGCGCGACCAGAGCTATGCGCTGATACGGCAGGTGTCGTTCGCCGGCGACAAGGTGGCCGAGCTCGCCGTGCCGTACGGGGACTTCCGGCTCGCGCTGCGCGACGCGTTCCTGGACCGCGCCTTCGAGTGCTGGGTGCACGCCGGGGACATCGCGGAGGCGGTGGACTATCCGTACAAACCCCCGGCGGCCGGGCACCTCCACCTGATGGTCGACCTCGCCGCCCGGCTGCTGCCCAGCGCGCTGGCCGACCGCCGTCGGGCCGGGCTCGCCGCGCCGCCGCAGCGGCTGGTCGAGGCGGGCGCCCCGGGCCGTACGCTCCATCTGGAGGTCGAGGGCAACGGCGGCGGGCACTGGTACATAGCCCTGGACTCACCGGCCGCGCTCGGCACCCCGGACCGCACCGTCGCCCATATCGCCCTGGACAGTGCCGAGTTCTGCCAGCTGGCCGCGGGCCATATCTCCCCCGAGGAGGCCGCGGCCGGGCAGAACGGCGAGCGAGACGCGATCCGCGATGTGCTCTTCGCGACCGCGTCGCTGTCCCGGCTCTAGGGGGTGTCTCCCCCTAGGGCTCTGGGGCTCTACGGAACGGGGGCTGGGCTCCGGGAGCGCCCGCCAGAGGGGGTGGGCCCGGCCAGTAGGGGGCGGTCGAACGTGTCCCGTAGGGGGTCCGAGCGCCCCCTCGGGGCCACAACGTGAGAGGTGCGGAAGGTATTCCGCCGCGGCAGGACGGGGAACCGCTCCGCCGCGGCAGGACGACGCGCCTACGCGAAGACGACCGTCCGGCTGCCGTTGAGCAGGACCCGGCGCTCGCTGTGCCACTTCACGGCCCGCGCCAGCGCCTGGCACTCGACGTCCCGGCCGATCGCCACGAGCTGGTCCGGCGTGACGTCATGGCCGACGCGCTCGACCTCCTGCTCGATGATCGGGCCCTCGTCGAGGTCGGCGGTGACGTAGTGCGCGGTGGCACCGATGAGCTTCACCCCGCGGGCGTGCGCCTGGTGGTACGGCTTGGCGCCCTTGAAGCTCGGGAGGAAGGAGTGGTGGATGTTGATGATCCGGCCGGACAGCGCCTTGCACAGATCGTCCGAGAGCACCTGCATGTAGCGCGCGAGCACCACCAGCTCGACGTTCTCCGCCTCCACCAGCTCCAGCAGCTGCGCCTCGGCCTGGGCCTTGGTGTCACGGGTGACCGGGATGTGGTGGAAGGGGATGTCGTACGAGCCGACCAGCTCGGCGAAGTCCGTGTGGTTGGAGACCACGGCCGCGATCTCGACCGGCAGCGCGCCGATCCGGGAGCGGAAGAGCAGGTCGTTGAGGCAGTGCCCGAACCTGGACACCATCAGGACGATCCGCATCTTCTCGTCGGCCCGGTGGATCTGCCAGTCCATCCCGAAGGAGTCGCCCACCGCGGCGAAGCTGGCGCGCAGCTTGTCGACGCTCACCGAGGAGTCCGCGCTGAAGTGGACCCGCATGAAGAACAGGCCGGTGTCGTGGTCGCCGAACTGCTGACTGTCCTCGATGTTGCAGCCGGTGATGAAGAGGTAGCTGGACACGGCGTGCACGATCCCTTGCTTGTCCGGGCAGGACAGGGTGAGGACGTACTGATCGTTCCGATCGTGCTGACCGGGCTGGGTGGGCTGCGACTCGCTCATGACCTCATAGGGTCGCACACCTGCCGGGCAGGTCAGGCCGGGGCGTCCGCCTGACCGGTCATGATGGCCAGCACCTCCAGCGAGCGCGGCGCGGCATCGGGGTCCTCGCCGTCCGCCGTCGCCAGCTGCACATGGGCCTCCCGGGCCGCGTGCACGGCCTCCGGCCAGCCCTGGTGCTCCAGGTACGCGGTCACCGGAGCGTCCGCGCCGACCTGGTGCATGATCCGCAGCACCCGGAGCACGGCGGCATCGACGAGCTGCGCCTCCCGGGAGTCCCGGAAGATCGTGCCGACGTATTTCTCGGCGGACCAATTGTCCAGCCAGGTGTCCTCGACGAGGCGGTAGACGGCGTCGGTGACATCGCCGTACCCGGGCAGGCCGGCCAGCCAGGCCTCCTGCTGGAAGGCGGGGTCGGAGAGCATGTGCAGCGCGGAACGCACATTGCTGCGCCAGCGCCACCACGGCATGTCGTTGAGCGGCATACCGCCCATGGTGGTCGAGCGGCGCCCGCGACGGGAAGACTTCTCCGAACCTTGCACAGCAATCGATCGTACGTTCTTCACCAACGATCTCAAGCTGACCCCCGGAGTTCACCTCTGCGTCACCGAGCATTGCCTCGTCGTCATCAGCCCGTTCCGGGCAGGACGGAAGGCTGCTGTGCCATGACCGGACGGCGACGCTCCCTCCCCCGCCCCTTCTCCTCGGTTCCCGCGGCCACCACCGCTTCGGCGGCGGCGTGTACGGCGGTCCTTGCGTCACTGCTCTCGGGCTGCGGCTCGCCCGCCGGGGCGGCGGAGGATTCCGGGGACAAGGCGCCCATCACGGTGATGACCTGGGCCCCCGAGGGCACCAAGGCGACCAATATGCCGGGGATGCCGGCCATGGCCCAGGCCTACGCCCGCTGGGTCAACTCCCGGGGCGGTATCCGGGGCCACCATCTGAAGGTGCTGACCTGCAACGAGCAGAACGACTCGGTGACCGCGGCGCACTGCGCCCAGCGCGCGGTGACCGAGGGCGCCGTCGCCGTCGTCGGCTCGTACAGCCAGTTCGGCCGCTCGTTCATGTCACCGCTGGAGGTCAAGGGGATCCCCTTCATCGGCGGCTACGGGGCCTCGGACGAGGAGTTCGAGAGCCCGCTGTCCTACCCGGTCAACGGCGGCCAGGCCTCCCTGCTCGCCGGCAACGGCCGCCAGCTGGCGGGCGACTGCTCGCGCGTCGCGCTGGTCCGGCCGGACACCATCCAGGGCGACCAGATGCCGTCCCTGCTCAACTCCGGCCTCCAGAACGGCCATCGGCACCCGGCCAAGGACATCAAGGCGCCCGAGGACGGCACCGACTACTCCTCCGAGGTGAACCGCGCCCTGGACGGCGTGGATGCCGACCCGGCCGTCCACGGCACCTCGGCGTCCGGCGGCAAGGCGCCCGGCTCCTGTGTGGCCGCCTCGCTCGGCGACCACACGGACACGTTCTTCGACTCGTTCCGGCGGCTGCAGGAGGACCGTCCCAAGGTGCGGGTCGCCTCCGTCCTGGGCAGCGTCGGCCAGTCGCTGCTGAACCGTACGGGCGGCAGCGCCGGGCCACTGGAGGACGCGGACATCACCGGCTGGTACCCGGTCGCGCACGATCCGCGCTGGCAGCCGATGCGCAAGGTCATCAACGACTTCGCCTTCGACGACAACCGCATCGACCCGGCCGACCAGGGCGTCCAGACGACCTGGATCGCCTACACCGTGCTGCGCGCCCTGATCGGGCAGCTCGACGACGCGGGCGTGGACGACATCACCCCGCACGCCCTGCAGACGACGCTGGACCGCGGTGACCACGCCATCGACACCGGCGGCCTGACCCCGAAGCTGCGCTGGCGGGACGAGGACATGCTCGCCGTCCAGGACTTCCCGCGCATCGTGAACGGGATGGTGACCTACCAGGTCGTCAGGGACGGCGAGTTGACCGCCGCCCAGGACGGCTTCGTGAACGTCGCCAAGACGCTGGAACGGCGGCGCACGGACAGCTGAGGTCCCTGCGCCGGCCGCTGCGCGGGCGCCTGTTCAGAGCTGTTCGGGGCGGCACGCTCAGAGCTGTTCGGGGCGGCGCTCCGACAGGCCGTACTTCTTGGCGAGCGGGTTCCAGATCTGGGCCGCCTGCTTCTTGGCCGTGGTCGCCTGGCCGCTGGCCGCATTGCCCTGGGCGGCCTGCCTGCTGGGCCGGGCCTTGCCCTTGTGGCAGCCCTTCTTGCTGCCGACCTGGCCGGCCCAGGCCGCGTAGTGGTTGTCCGCGGCCGCCGAGGACTGCCAGGCCTTGGTCAGCATGGCGGTCAGCTGGGCGTGGTTGGGGATCTTGTCGACGGGCAGCTGCTGCAGCCGCTTCACCAGGTCGTTGCGCTGGCCGGCCGCGGCCCGCAGGTCCTTGGCCGCGCCGCCGAGGTTGCTGCAGGTCTTGATGCTGTTGACGGCGTCGATCACCGAGGAACGGCTGTTGTTGCTGTCGCCCAGCAGCGCGTCCAGGCCCTTGGCCTGCGCCTCGGCCGGATCGGCGGACGGCTTCGGCTGCTCCGAATCCTTGGCCGCCTTCGTCGTACCGGCTCCGGCGTCCTGCTTCTTCGCCGCGGGCTCGTCGCCTCCCCCGCTCAGCGCCCAGCCGAGGCCGAGGCCGGCCCCCGCGAGCGCCACGATGACGATGCCGACGATCACGGCCGGGGCGAGCTTGCGGCGGCCGCCACCGTCGCCGTCGTACGAGGCCTGCTGGTCGTAGCCGCCGCCGGGCGGGAACTGCTGGCCCTGGTAGCCCTGCCCCTGCTGCCCGTGGCCCTGGTACCCCTGGCCCTGCTGGCCGTACGGCGGGCGGCCCGGGTCCTCGAAGCGCGGCAGCTGTGCGGTGGAGTCCGGGGCGCTGGGTCCGCCGGGTGCGCCCGGCCCGTCACGGAACAGGCCGTCGAACTCGGCCGGGGTGGCACGGTCGCCGGGCGCACCGGGGCGGACGCCGTACGGCGCGCCGGGCGGCGGGGGCGGTGCGGCGGCGCCGACCGGCGCGATGAGCTGGGTGGCCTCGGCGTCGCCCGCGCCCTGGGCACCGGGCATCGGCTGCGACTGCGGCATCGGCTGGGCCTGGGGTCTGGCCTGGTTCGGCTTGATGGCGCGCAGCATCGTGGTGGATTCGTCCGGCGTCTCGGGCCGGGTGCCCGCCTCGGGCGGCAGCGGCGCGGCACCCGGGCCGCCGGGCTGCTGGTCAAAGCCGGACTGCTCGTGGAAAGGCGGGATGAGCGCGGTGGCCTCCGCGTCGCTCGCGGCGGGCGGCAGCGGCGCACCGGTCTGCGGGGTCGCCCGCACCAGCTCTCCGGACGGGCCCTGCGGCGGCTGGCCGTACTGCTGGGTCTGCTGCGGCGGCTGGTTCTGCTGCGGCGGCTGGGGCGCCTGCTGCGGCATCGAGGGCGGCAGCGGCGGTACCGGAGGCTGCCCCTGGGGCGCCGCCGGGAAGCCCTGGCCGCCCTGCGGCTGCTGCGACTGCTGCGGCTGCGGGGCGGGCGCCGGGGAGGCAGGAGAGGACTGGGGTGCCTGGGGTGCCTGGGCGTGCTGCCCCTGCTCCGGGGCGAATCCGTGCGGGCCCTGGCCGTAACCCTGCTGCCCCTGACCCTGGCCCTGGGCATGCGCCTGCGGCTGCGGCTGCTGGTACCCCTGGCCGTACGTCTGCGCCTGCTGCGGGGCGGACGCCTCGCCGTACGAGCCGGGCCCCTCGCCGTACCCCTGCTGCGGGGCGGGCGCGGCCTGCGGGCCGGGTCCCCAGGGCTGGCCCCACGGCTGCCCGGCCGGCGGTGCGGCCTGCTGGTCGGGCACCCAGGGCTCACCGTTGGCGGGCAGCACAATGCCCTCTCGCGCGGGACCGGCCGCAGAATTCTGCGGGTCGTGACCCTGTCCGCTCTGCGTCACCGTGACTCCTACCAACGTGCAGACCTACGGAATCGTCGGCTGCACGCTACCGGGTCGCAGCAACGTTCGACCACGTCGCCTGGTCACCACGACCGTCCGCCCCCGGCACGCACCGGGCGGGCCCGGCGCGCGGCCCGCCCGACGGCGTACGACATACCCGACGCCGTACAATAAAGCCGTACAACGAGGCTGCGCGAGGAAGCCTTACGCCGAAGCGGCCGCTCCGGCGCCGTACCGCCGCCGCTTCCGCGGTGAGGCGTTGTTCACGCTTTCCGCGGCGCCGTTCACGCCGCCGCCGTGGCCCTCAGCTCCAGTCGGCTGCTGAATTCCCGCACCACCGGTTCGTCCCGGAAGGGCTCCAGACGCAGCTGGAAGTCCTCCAGATACTCCGCACCGCGGTCCGAACGCAGCCCGCTCAGCAGCTCGACCGCCTGGGTGCCCGTATGGCAGGCCTGCTCCACCTCCCGCTGCTGCGCCTGGGCACCGGCCAGCAGCAGCAGACCGATGGCCCGTCGCCGCGCCCGGCCCTCCGGGTGCCCGTCCAGCGCCTCCTGCGCACGCTGTCCGGCGGGCCCCGGCTGCCCCAAGTCGCGGTGGCAGTGGGCGAGTTCATCGGCCAGATAAGCTTGGTCGAAGTGCGAGATCCAGACCGGGTCGTCGCCCGCCTCGGCCGACGCGTCGGCACGCTCCATCGCGGCGACCGCCCGGCCCGCCACCACCTGGAAGGCCCGGCCGTCGCCCATCAGGGCGTGTCCGCGCGCCTCCGCCGCGCAGAACATCGCCTCCGCGCGCGGGGTGACATGACCCCGGGCGCCCTCCTGGGCGGCGCGTGCGAGCTGGGCGATCTCCCGGGGATTGCCCAGCGAGGCGGCGAGATGGCTCATGCTCGCGGCCAGGACATAGCCGCCGTAGCCGCGGTCGCCGGCCGCCTGGGCGAGCCGCAGCGCCTGGATGTAGTAGCGCTGGGCGAGTCCGGGCTGACCGGTGTCGACGGCCATGTAGCCGCCGAGTTCGGTCAACCGCGCGACGGCGGCGAAGAGTTCCCGTCCGACGGACTCGCGGTACGAACCGGCCAGCAGCCCCGAGACCACGCTGTTGAGGTAGTGCACGACGACCGGTCTGACGTGCCCGGCGCCGAAGCGGTGGTCGAGTTCGCTGAGCGCCGTGGTCATGGCGCGTACCGCCTCGACGTCGGAGATCCCGACCCGGGCACCGGCGTTCCGGGCGACCTGGCTGTCCGTTCCGGTGATCAGCCAGTCGCGGCTGGGCTCGACCAGCGCGGAGGCCGCGACCGTGGAACCGCTGAGGAAGTCGCGCCGCCCGACGTCGCTGCGCCACAGCTCGCAGACCTGCTCGATGGCCCCGAGGACGGTCGGCGAGAACTGCAGCCCCACCCCGGAGGCGAGGTTCTTGCCGTCGGCCATCCCGATCTCGTCGATGGTGACCGTGCGCCCCAGCTTGCGCCCCAGCGCCTCCGCGATGACGGCCGGAGCGCGGCCCCGCGGCTGCTGCCCACGCAGCCATCGGGCCACGGAGGTCTTGTCGTAGCGGAGGTCGAGACCGTGCTCCGCACCGCACATGTTGACGCGGCGGGCGAGCCCCGCGTTGGAGCAGGCGGCTTCCTGGATCAGCGTCTGCAGCCGTTCGTTGGGCTGGCGTGCGACGAGTGGCCTGGCGGCCATGCATGTACCCCCTGAGTACCGCTGTGCGTTCACCGGCGAACGCCGTTCCTCGTGATCGATTCCCCGTGAATATGCCGGATATCCGAGAGATCCGGGATATGCGCGATAGGAGAGATCGGAGTGATACGCACTTTGCAGCGGATGCTCAGTTGTGAGCGTTTTAGGCCCTGTCCGGAGCATCCTCGGTGCGCAGCGCTCGTTCACGAGTAGGGCGGGCGCGGTGCCGTGCACAGATCGCGGCGCCGCCGTGCCGGGCTCCCCCGGGTTCACTTCGGCCTGCCGCCGGGCGGCCTCTCCGCCCGTCAGGCAGGTGGCTACCCGCTCCCCGGACCCCGCCCGCATATGCGCCCCCACCGGTGCACCCATGCGCCCCACGTGCGAGAACGATGCGCCGGGGGGCCGGCCGTCCGGCCGTAACCCTTGGTGACACCGGAAGTTGTCCTCAGCGTGGAAGAGACCATAGGAGTCACAAGTACCTCGCAGATCCCCGGGCAGCGCGGCAAGCAGCGTGGCGAGGAGCTGCTCGACACCGCGGTGCGTTACGCGGAGGAACGGCACTGGGACGTGTTCCCCGGCGCATGGCTGGAACACGACGGCGACACCCTGCGCTGCTCGTGCGACGCCCGTGACTGCGCGGCGCCCGGCGCGCACCCGACCGCCCCCGGCTGGGCCGGACAGGCCACCGGCAGCGCCACCGCCGTCCGCCGGATGTGGAGCAAGCAGCCGCGGGCCTCGATCCTGCTGCCGACGGGCCGGGCGTTCGAGGCGCTGGATGTCCCCGAGACCGCGGGCTGTCTGGCGCTGGCCCGGATGGAACGGATGGCGCTGCCGCTGGGACCGGTGACGTGCACCCCTGGCCGGCGGATGCTCTTCCTCGTTCTTCCCGGCGCCTCGGTGAAGGTCCCGGCGCTGGTACGGAGCCTGGGCTGGGCGCCGGCCGCGCTCGATCTGATCTGCCGCGGCGAGGGCGAGTACATCGCCGCGCCGCCGACCCGGGTGGGCGCGCACGGCTCGGTGCAGTGGGCGCGCCGCCCCACCGCCGCCAATCGCTGGCTGCCGGACGCCGAGGAACTGATCAGCCCGCTCGCGTACGCCTGCGCACGGGACGCGGTCGCGGCCCGGGGGCGCTGATCCGACCGGTCCGGGGCGACTCCCCCGGACCGGCCGATTCCCCTTGAGGGCGCCGCGCCGGCCCGGGCCGGTCCGCCTGCGCCGGGGGCGCTCATCGCCCGGCATCCTCCGATACCCGGTCGTATCGTGGGGTCCCTGACGGGGGCCAGGACGGCCTCTGCGGGGACGTCGAAGGGCAGGGCCGGTGGCGAACGAGCCGGAAGACATCGATCAGCACCTCGATCCGCACCACGACCGGCGCGTCGATCCGCGCCTCGACCGGCAGGCCGAGCCCGCGCCGCCGGGGCCCGCGTCGGCCGCCGCTCAGGCCGGGGCGGCCGGGTCCCCCGGGGGCGCCGTGGCCGGCCCGCCCGCCGTCCGCATCCAGGGGCTGTGGAAGAAGTTCGGCGAGCAGATCGCCGTCAACGGCATCGATCTGACGCTGCCGGCCGGGCGCTTCATCGGTCTGGTCGGCCCCAACGGCGCCGGCAAGACCACCACGCTGTCCATGGTGACCGGCCTGCTGCGACCGGACGCCGGACTGGTCGAGATCGGCGGGCACGACGTCTGGCGGGACCCGGTGTCCGTCAAGTCCCGGATCGGGGTGCTGCCCGAGGGGCTGCGGCTCTTCGAACGGCTCTCCGGGCGTGAACTCCTCGGCTACATAGGCCGGTTGCGCGGCCTGCCGGGCGACGAGGTCGACAAGCGGGCCGGGCAGCTGCTGGACGTGCTCGATCTGTCGGGCGCGCGGAACAAGCTGGTGGTGGACTACTCCACCGGTATGCGTAAGAAGATCGGTCTGGCGGCGGCGCTGCTGCACAACCCCGAAATCCTCTTCCTCGACGAGCCCTTCGAGGGCGTCGACCCGGTGTCGGCGCAGACCATCCGCGGGGTGCTGGAGCGCTATACGGCCTCCGGGGCGACCGTGATCTTCTCCAGCCATGTGATGGAGCTGGTCGAGTCGCTGTGCGACTGGGTCGCGGTGATCGCCGCCGGGCGGATCCGCGCGGACGGCCCGCTCGCGGAGGTACGGGGCGCGGCGCCCTCGCTGCAGGACGCGTTCCTCGAACTCGTCGGCGCACGGGGCCGCGGTCCGGGAACGAACCTCGACTGGCTGGGCGGTGGCGGCGCCCGATGAGCACCGAATCCCCCGTGGCGACCGCGGGACCGGCCGCCGCCCCCGCACCCTCCCTGACCGGCGTCTTCGTCCGGCTGAAGCTGTCGCTGCTGCGCAACGGGCTGCGGCAGTCCACCGGGCGCGCGCTGGCGTACATCGCCTCCGTCATCGTCGGTCTGCTCTTCACCGGCGGTGTGGTGCTGGGGCTGATCGCGCTGCGCGGCACCGCGCATGTCGGCGCGCTGGTCGTGCTGCTCACCGGGATCCTCACCCTGGGCTGGGCGGTGATGCCGCTGTTCTTCCCGACGGGCGACGAGACGCTGGACCCGACCCGGCTGGTGATGCTGCCGCTGCGGCCGCGGCCCCTGATCGTGTCGCTGCTGGTGGCCTCGCTCGTCGGCATCGGCCCGGTCGTCACCCTCGCGCTGGCGGCCGGTTCGGTGATCGCGGTCGCCGAAGGCCCGGCCGCCGCTGCCGTGGGTGTGGTGGCCGTGGTCCTGGTGGTGCTGGTGTGCGTGTCGCTGGCACGAGCCGTCGCCACCGCGGCGGTGCGGCTGCTGACCAGCCGCCGCGGCCGTGATCTCGCCGTCCTGGGCGGCCTGTTCATCGCCATCGGCGCCCAGGGCATCAATATCGCCGCCCAGAAGCTGGGCCGGCCGGACGGCCTGTCCGTATTGGAGCCGGTGGGCGAGGTGCTGCGCTGGGTGCCGCCGGCCTCGGCCGTCAGCGCCGTCGAGGACGCCGGACACGGGGCGTACGGGCGGGCGCTGGCCGGCCTGGCGCTGACGGCGCTGGCGCTGCTCCTGCTGCTGTGGTGGTGGCAGCGCACCCTGACCACCCTGATGACGGCCCCGGACTCCTCGACCCTCCAGGCGGTGGAGAAGGACAGCGCACGCCGGGCCGGCACGAAGCAGCGCGGGCTCGGGCGGCTGCTGCCGGACGGGCGGACCGGCGCGGTCATGCTCCGGACGCTGCGCTACGCCTGGCGCGACCCCAAGTCGAAGATGGCGTGGGCGACCGCGCTCGGCGTCGGCCTGCTGTTGCCGGCCGTCTCGGCCGCGCAGGGCAACGGCAGCATCTATACGTCGTTCTCGGCGTCGGCGCTGCTCGGGTCGCAGATGTACAACCAGTTCGGGCAGGACACCTCGGCGTTCTGGATGGTCGCCTCGACGATCGCCACCCCGCGGGACGCCTACCGGGAACTGCGGGCGCGCGCCTGCGCGCTGGCGCTGGTCGCCGTCCCGTACGTCACGCTGGTCGTCGCCGGTACCGCCGCCGTCATCGGGCCGTGGTCGGACTTCGTGGAGGTGTACGGGCTCTCGCTGGCCGTGCTGGGTGCGCTGATGGCGACCGGGGCGCTGTCTTCGGCGGTCTTCCCCTACTCGATCCCCTCGGAGGGCAACAAGAACGTCGCGCCGGGGCAGGCCTCGATCGCCTGGTTCAGCCTCTTCGGCGGGGTGCTGGTGGGCGCCGTGCTGTGCGCGCCGCTGCTGGGCCTGACCATCTGGCTGCATGTCGCCGGTCTGCACGCCCTGCTGTGGGTGCTGCTGCCGGTCGGCGCGGTCTACGGCGTGGGCATCGCGGAGCTGGGCCTCCGGGTGGCGGCGCCCCGGGTGGCGCGGCGGCTGCCGGAGATTCTGGTGGCCGTCAGCAAGGCCTGAGGGCCACGCGCCGGACGGGGCCGCGCCGGGCCGGGCCGGGATTGGCGGCGGGCCGGGCCGGGCGATCAGGCCGGGAAGCGGGCGGGCTGGGCCGAACTCGGCAGGCGGCCGGACGGGGCGGGCCCGTCCGGCCGCCCCCGCCGCCGGGCGCATGGCCCGCCCGCGCTGCCCTGCGGCACTGCCTTACCGCGCGGGCCGTGTGCCGTTCGCCGTGGTGCCGTGTGCCGCTCAGCCGGGCATCGTGGCCGTACGGAGAAAGGGCTCGATCGCGGCGCACCAGGCGTCGGGTTGTTCCCAGGGGAGCAAATGGCCGGCGTCGGGGATTTCGGCGTAGGCGCCGCGCGGCAGTACCCGGACCATCTCCATGGCCTCGGCACGGCCCAGTTCGGCATCGAGGCCGCGGACGACCAGCGTCGGGCACGGGACCTGGGCGAGCTCTTCCCAATGGGCGTCATGCACCCAGGTCTCGCGGGCGATGAGCATCTGCCGACGGGAGAAGACCGGGCGCCAGCCGTCGGCGCGCTCGGCCATCACCTCGGCGAAGAATTCGCCGCGGGCGGGTCTGGGCCGCTCCAGCGTCGGATCGTCCTCGCCGAACCACTTGCGGACATCCGCGAGGGTGGCGAACGGCACCGGCCAGGACCGGAACCATTCGGTCCATTCACGCTGCGAGGCCGCCCCGAGCGCCGAGGCCCGCATATCGCAGATGACCAGCGCACTGACCAGATCCGGTCTTCGAGCCGCTAACTGCCACGCCGTCAGGGCGCCCATGGCGTGCCCGACAAGGGCGGCCGGGGCGAGACCGAGCTGCTCGATGGCCGCGATGGCGTCATCGACGTACGCCTCGCGGTCGTACGGCCCCTCGGCGGGCTTCTCGCTGCGGCCGTGGCCCCGCTGGTCCAGCGCGACGGGGCGGTGGCGCGCGCTCAGGCGGCGCGCGGTGGCCGCCCAGTGCGAGGCGCGGCCCATCAGGCCATGGAGCAGGAGTACGCCAGGCCGTTGCTCGCTCTCCTCCAGCCCGCCGCCGATCTTGGGCGGGTCGGTGAATTCCCAGGCGGCGAGGCCTACACCGCCGGCCCCTGTGACATCGATGCGCTGCACCATGTGCCTTGGCACCCCCAATCGTCCCTTGAGCAGCTCCACACTATCGAACCTCTATTCGAACGCACCGTTTCGGCGCGCAATACCCCTCGTTCGAGTGACCTCACTCAAGGATTGGCCGCGCCCGCCACGGGGAGACATCTGCCGGGAGGCGGGCCCTACCGGGAAGGGGGCCCGTGGGGGAAGACCCTGGGAGCTCGGGGCTCCGGGTCTTGGGTGGGGGACATGGGGAGGCAGGGCCCCGGCTGCTCGCAGCGCCGGGGCCCTGACTGTCTCCGTCATACGTGGATGCATCCGAACCCCCTCCCCGGCCAGGACAGGCCGATGCATGGCCATGCGTCAGCGTGACACGAGACCGGCCGTATCGCACGGATTCGCACAAGTCCGTTCAACCGGAAAGAACTTGCCGAGCCCGCTGAGCGGCGCATCGGCGCAGTTCAGCGGGCTCCGGGGGTGGCTTCGGCAGGAAGCGCCGAAAAGAAAGAGGCTGAAACTGCTTTCAGCGCTTGGCGACAAACACATGGGCGGCGATCTCGGAGTCCAGCTCGGCGGCCTCGCCGCTGCTGCCGACCAGCACCCCGGCGGAGGACTCCGTCACGCTCACCACCGCGCCCGGCTGCACACCGGCCCGCCGGAGGGTGTACATCAGCTGGGCGTCCGCCTGGATCGGCTCGCCGATCCGGCGCACCACGGCCGTCTTGCCGTCGGCCCCGGCGTCCAGATCCATCAGGCTCACCATCCCGGCGTCCAGGAACGGGTCGCCCCCGGCCGTCTCGCCGAGCTCTTCCAGCCCCGGGATGGGGTTGCCGTACGGCGACTCCGTCGGATGCCGCAGCAGCTCCACGACGCGGCGCTCGACCGCCTCGCTCATCACGTGCTCCCAGCGGCACGCCTCGGCGTGCACCTGCTCCCATTCGAGCCCGATGACGTCGACGAGCAGGCACTCGGCGAGGCGGTGCTTGCGCATCACCCGCGTCGCGAGCCGCCGGCCCTCCTCCGTCAGCTCCAGATGCCGGTCACCCGCGACCGTCAGCAGCCCGTCCCGCTCCATGCGCGCGACCGTCTGGCTCACCGTCGGGCCGCTCTGTTCCAGCCGCTCCGCGATGCGGGCCCGCATGGGCACCACACCTTCCTCTTCGAGTTCGAGGATGGTGCGGAGATACATCTCCGTGGTGTCGATCAGTCCGGACATGCGTGCCCCTTGATGTGTGGTGCGGTGGCCCTGAACTCAATTCTGACGCATCCCACCGACAACGGTGCCTCCTCGTCTCCGGACCGTCCCCCCACGGCCGTATTGACAGGGCACCGTTCCGGACCGCAACGTGATCCGCGCCACTGATCAGATACGACGAGATGCGCCGTGCGCCGCGCCGAACGGCGCGGCCCGACGAGAGGGGCCCGCGTCCATGGCTGAGAGCGACCGGAGCGACCGGCTGGCCGGGGATTTCTTCGACGCCGCGATCGACCTGCTGCGGCAGGTCCGCGACGACGAGGGCGACCGGATCACCGCGGCCGGGCAGCTGATCGCGGACGCCGTCGCGGCGGGCGGCCGGGTCTTCTCCTTCGGCGCCGGGCACTCCTCCCTCCCCGCGCAGGACACCGTCTACCGCGCGGGCGGCCTGGCGATCATGAATCTGCTGTCCGTACCGGGCGTGGTCGGCGTGGACGTACGGCCCGCGACACTCGGCAGCGCCCTGGAGCGGGTCGACGGGCTGGCCGGGGCCGTCCTGGACACCAGCCCGCTGGAGGCGGGCGATGTGCTGGTGATCATCTCGCTCTCCGGCCGGAACGCGCTGCCCGTCGAGATGGCGCAAAAAGCCCGCGCCCTCGGCATCAAGGTCATCGGCGTGACCTCGGTGGCGTACGCGGCCGCGACCACGTCCCGGCACGCCTCCGGCGGCTTCCTCAAGGACCACTGCGACCTGGTGCTGGACAGCCGGATCCCGGTCGGCGACGCGGAGTTGACGCTGCCGGGCATCGACGCGCCGTTCGCGCCCGCCTCCACCGTCGTCACCAGCACGATCATGCAGGCCATGGTGGCGACGGCCGCGGGCACCCTCGCCGAGCGGGGCATCGACCCGCCGCTGCTGCGCTCGGGGAACGTCGACGGCGGGCACGACTGGAACGCCCGGGTGATGAGCGAGTACGCGGACCGGATCTTCTACCGGCAGTAGCGACGGCCCGCCCCGGAGCCGTCCGCTCAGAGCGAGGCCGCGCCCGCGAGGTCGAGGGTCGCGGCGATCCGGGCCGCGACCTCCTCCGCGTAGTCCGCGTCGGCGCGGTCGAAGGGGCGGCGGGCGGGCGCCCGCAGAAACGTCACGACACCGAGCGTGCGCCCCCGGCTGCGCAGCACCACGCACAGCCCGTGCACGGTGCCGTCCGGCCAGTTGCGGGCGGCCGCCCAGCCCTCGGCCGAAGCGGGACCGGCGCTGGTACGCACCGAACCGCCCCGTTCGTACGCCTGGAGCGCCGGATGCCCCGGCACGTACGGCGTGGGAATCCCGGTCGCCGGCAGCCGCTCCGAGGGACCGGGCGAGCCGGCCGGGGACGCCAGCATCCGCACCAGCCGGGGCGCGGACCGCCGCGGACGCCGGCCGGTATCCGCTGCGGACTCCGCGTCGGACTCCTCGTCGGACGCGGCATCGGAGGCGGCATCGCGCACAGCGTCGGACGCGGCATCGCAGGCGCCATCGGCGGCGTCCTCGTACGGACCGTCCTCGGCGAGGGCCCCGTACGGCTGGGGCGCGGGCGTCGCGGCGAGGTCGACGAGGCCGTGGTCGGCGAAGCCCGCGAGGGCGAAGTCGAGGTGGACCGCGGCGGCCTCGGCCGGGTCCGGGCAGTCCGCGGCCGCCCGGCCGGCCCGGTGGAGCTGATGGGCGCGGAAGCGCAGCAGGGAGCTGTCCTGCTCGGCGCGTTTGGCGGCCGTGACGTCCTGGAAGAGCCAGGCCACGCCCAGCGGCACCGGCTCCTCCGCCAGCGGGGAGGTCAGTCGGACGAAGCCGCTGCGCCAGCACCGGCGCGGCAGTTCGGCCTCCTCGGAGCGCAGCGTCACCCACAGCTCGGCGACGGCCGGCGGCGCGCCCTCGGCGAGGACGTGCTGCAGGGCGCACTCCAGCTCCTCGACGCCCTGTGCCAGCAGGTCGCCCAGGGGGCGCCCCAGCAGGGCGGTGCGCCCCACCCCCAGGGCGCGGGCGGCGTGTGCGTTGACGACGGCGGGCCGCAGATCGGCGTCGATCAGCACCACGCCCCACGACGCGTCCTCGAACAGCGCCTCGCTGAGCGCGATGGACCGCTCCAGGTCCATCTGGGTGTGCACCTCGCTGAAGGCGCAGTACACCCCCGCGACCCGGCCGCCGGGTCCGCGGACCGCGGAGGCCTGGGTACGGACGAGCACGCGGTGGCCGTCCTTGGTCAGCAGGGCGAACTCCTGCACCTGGCGGCCCGGGGAGCGCATGGCGGCCGTGAGGGCGGCGTCGATCTCGTCGGCGTCCTCCTTGCGGACCGCCCAGCCGGCCAGGCCCGTACGGCCGACGGCTTCGGTGGTGGTCCACCCCAGGATGCGTTCGGCCTCGTGGTTCCAGTGGGTGACCGTGCCGTCCGCGGCGAAGGCGACCAGGGCGGCGTCCATCCCGTCCAGGAGTGCGGCGAGCAGACCCGAGTCCTCGGCGTCGTCGGCGGGCCAGCGCGCCGCCGACGAGGCAGAAGAAGCTGACGAAGCAGTCACTGGCACCCCTTACGAAAACCCGGCCGCACGTGCTCCACCTGGGAACATTCAACTGGAACGTGACACACCCCACAGCCGGTTTGCGGAAATCGTTGCTATCGGGAAATTCCCTTGTGTGCGGCCGGGCGGCTTCCTAATGTGTGGAGCACACGAGAAGGGAGGTGGTTCGGCAGATGATTTCGCACCGGACGCGTGAGGTGGCTGCGGGCTAGCGGCCCGTCGCTTCACCCGAAGTGCAGCGCCGGACCAGCGCATACTGCAGATGCGCAGCCGGCCAATCCCAAGCAGTCACCCGACCCGCGGGCTGCCGGTTCGTCCGACCGGCCCTCTGCGCCACCGAGCGCGGAGGAAGCAGCCCGCGGGTCGTCTGCGTTCTCTCCCCTGCTCCGCGTCTTCTCTCCCGGGCCCCGCCGTCAGGGCGCCAGGCGCTCCACCCGCCAGGAATCGTGCTCGCGCACGTACCGCAGCCGGTCGTGCAGCCGGTTGTGCCGGCCCTGCCAGAATTCGACCGTCTCGGCGGCGATCCGGTAGCCGCCCCAGTGCGGGGGCGCCGGCACCTGCTCACCCTCCGGGTAGCGGGCCGCCAATTCCTCGTAGGCCTGCTCCAGTTCCGCGCGCGAGGCGACGGGGGCGGACTGGTCGCTGGCCCAGGCGCCGAGCTGGGAGCCGTGCGGGCGGGTGCGGAAGTAGGCGGCGGTCTCGTCCCGGCCGATGCGCTCCGCCGTACCGGTCACCACCACCTGGCGGGCGAGCGGGTGCCATGGGAACAGCAGCGAAATGGCTGGATTTTCGGCCAGTTCGCGACCCTTCCGGCTGTTGTAGTTGGTGAAGAACACAAAGCCGCGGTCGTCGAATGCCTTGAGGAGCACGGTCCGCGAACTCGGCCGGCCGTTGGCGTCCGCCGTGGAGACGACCATGGCGTTCGGCTCGTGCAGAGCGGCCACCGTCGCGTCCTTGAACCAGCGTGCGAACTGGTTGTAGGGACTGGCGGCGAGGTCGGACTCGACCAGTCCCTCGGCGCGGTAGTGCGCACGCATGGAGGAGGGATCGGGGGTCTCGGCATGAGGCTCGGCTGGGTGCACGGCCTCATCTTGCAGCATCGGGTCCGGCCCGGTCAGCCGGGAGGGGCGGAAGTCTGCCCCTCGTCGACCTGCCGTAACCCTCCCGTCGGCGGATCGACCGTTGTGCCGAGTCTCACCCCTCCTGACAGGCGGGAGACCCGCCAGAATGAGGGGGCGCCCCACTGTGGCCTCCGGACGGGGAGAGCTATCGTGTCCGTCCGGCCCGAAGGGACGCACCACACCGCACCTGCCCGCCCGCGGTCTGACCCACTGCGGGCAACACCGCCGCGTGACCCGCGCCCTGGCGGGGCATCACCGGCGTGCCCGGTACGGACCGCGAGCTGCCCGGCGCAGCCGCGTAACCGCACCGGCACCGCACCGCAGACCTGAGACTCGACCGCACGGCAGCCGGTCACGGACCGTTTGCCGTCCCCATTTTGAGGAGCTGCCTGATGTCCGACTTCGTACCCGGACTCGAGGGAATCATCGCGTTCGAGACGGAGATCGCCGAACCGGATAAGGAAGGCGGCTCGCTCCGCTACCGCGGGGTCGACATCGAAGACCTCGTCGGGAAGGTGTCCTTCGGAAACGTCTGGGGGCTGCTGGTCGACGGGGCCTTCAACCCGGGGCTGCCGCCCGCCGAGCCGTTCCCGATTCCCGTGCATTCCGGTGACATCCGGGTCGACGTGCAGTCGGCGCTCGCCATGCTCGCGCCCGTGTGGGGCCTGAAGCCGCTGCTGGACATCGACGAGGCGACGGCCCGTGACAACCTTGCCCGCGCCGCGGTGATGGCCCTGTCGTACGTGGCCCAGTCGGCGCGCGGGCCGGGCCTGCCGATGGTGCCGCAGAAGGAGATCGACACGGCGGAGACCATCGTGGAGCGCTTCATGAAGCGCTGGCGCGGGGAGCCCGACCCCCAGCACGTCAAGGCCGTCGACGCCTACTGGACCTCGGCCGCCGAGCACGGCATGAACCCCTCCACCTTCACCGCCCGGTCCATCGCCTCCACGGGCGCGGACGTGGCGGCCGCGCTGTCCGGCGCGGTCGGCGCGATGTCCGGCCCGCTGCACGGCGGCGCGCCGTCCCGGGTCCTCGGCATGATCGAGGAGATCGAACGGTCCGGCGACGCCTCCGCGTACGTCCGGCGGGCGCTGGACGCGGGCGAGCGGCTGATGGGCTTCGGCCACCGCGTCTACCGCGCCGAGGACCCGCGGGCGCGGGTGCTGCGGCGCACCGCCCGGGACCTGAACGCCCCGCGCTTCGAGGTCGCCGAGGCCCTGGAGAAGGCCGCGCTGGAGGAGCTGCGCAGCCGCCGTCCCGACCGGGTGCTGGCCACCAACGTCGAGTTCTGGGCGGCCATCGTCCTGGACTTCGCCGAGGTCCCGGCGCACATGTTCACCTCGATGTTCACCTGCGCCCGTACGGCCGGCTGGAGTGCGCACATCCTGGAGCAGAAGCGGACGGGCCGGCTGGTGCGGCCGTCGGCCCGGTATGTGGGGCCGGCGGCGCGGAGCCCGCAGGAGATCGCGGGGTACGGGGACATCGCTCCCCGGTGAGTCCTGGCCGCCTTCCCACGTTGTCGGCTTTCCCGCCGGGGTTTCTGGCTGTGACTCCTGCGGCGGGCCCGCCGACAACGTGGGGCGGCGCCCTACCGGGCCAGGAGACCATCGATGATCTTGGCCCATTGCTCGACCACCCGATCGCGACGGGTCGTGTCGTCCGTCAACAGATTGGCGAGGCCGAGGCCCCGGGCCATGTCGAGCAGTCCCTGGACCGTTTCCCGGACGCCGGGCACCGCCTCGTCGGCGTCGAGCAGGGCCACCGCCGTGCGGTGCGCCTCGCGGCCGACCTTGGCCTCCAGGGCGGTGACCCGGTCGCGTAGCTGCTCCTCGTCGGAGGCGGCGACCCACAGGTGGAGGGCGGCGCGGAACAGCGGGCCCGTGTAGAGGCCGACCAGCTCCTCGACGATGATCCAGGTGCGGGCCACCGAGCCGGCCGGCGGCAGATTGCGGGCGACGGCCTTGACCGCGCCCTGCCGCTTCTCGGCGACGTGCTCGACGGCCGCGGTGAAGAGGTCTTCGCGGGTGCGGAAGTGGTGCTGCGCCGCACCCCGCGAGACGCCGGCGCGCTCGGCGACCACGGAGACCGTGCTGCCGCTCCAGCCGCGCTCGGCGAGGCAGGAGACGGCGGCCTCCAGCAGTTTGAGGCGGGTGGCGCGGCTGCGTTCCTGCTGGGGCTGTTTGGGGCCGCGGGCCGGGGTCACCGCGCCCATGCCGGGGCCCGCCGTTCCAGGAAGGCGGTCATGCCCTCGTGGGCCTCGGCGGAGCCGAAGAGCCGCGCGGACTGTTCGGCGAGCGCTTCGGTGTCGCGGTCGAAGGCGGCCAGCACCTCCGCGGTGACCAGCTTCTTCGACTCGGCCAGGCCCTGTGGTGAGCCCTTGCGCAGCCCGTCCAGTACGGGCGCGAGGCCGGTGTCGACATCGTCGGCCGCGAGGGTGACCAGGCCGATCCTGGCCGCCTCCGCCGCGCCGAACTTCTCGCCGGTCAGGTAGTAGCGGCCCGCGGCGCGCGGGTCCAGGCGCGGCAGAAGCGGCAGGGAGATGACGGCGGGGGCGAGGCCGAGGCGGGCCTCGGTGAACGCGAAGGTGGTGTCAGGGCCCGCCACGGAGATGTCGCAGGCGCCGAGCAGGCCGAGGCCCCCGGCCCGGACGTGTCCGGTGACCCGGGCGACGACCGGTTTGGGCAGCGCCACGATGCTGCGCAGCAGCCGGGCCAGGCCGAGCGGTCCGTCCTTCGCCGAGCCCGAGGTGGCCTCGGAGAGGTCCGCACCGGCGCAGAACGTGCCGCCGGTGTGGGTGAGCACGACGGCGCGGGTGGCGTCGTCGGCGGCGGCGTCGGCGAGGGCCTGGCCGAGTTCGGCGACCAGGCGGGTGGAGAGGGCGTTGCGGTTGTGCGGGGAATCCAGGGTGAGGGTGGTGATGCCGTGCTCGTGGGAGCGCGGGACCAGGGTCGTGGCGGGTGCGTCGGTCATCGGGGCGTCGAGCTCCTTTCCCTGGCGCGCAGTTCGCGCCGCAGGATCTTTCCGGTGGTGGCGCGCGGCACGCTCTCCAGGAATTCCACGCGGCGCACTTTCTTGTAGGGGGCGACCTGATCGGCAACGTATGCGATGACCTCGTCCTCGCTCAGGCTGGCCCCCCGCTGCCGGACCACGAACGCCTTGGGCACCTCGTTGCCGTCCGCGTCCACGACGCCGATGACCGCCGCGTCGGCGATGGCGTCATGCCCGAGCAGCAGCGCTTCGAGATCGGCGGGGGCGACCTGGTAGCCCTTGTACTTGATCAACTCCTTGACCCGGTCGACGACATACAGCCAGCCGTCGTCGTCCGTCCGCCCGACGTCGCCGGTGTGCAGCCAGCCGTCGGGGTCGATCATCGCGTCGGTTTCGGCGGGCCGCCCCAGATAGCCCTTCATCACCTGCGGGCCGCGGATCAGGATCTCGCCGCTCTCCCCCGGCGGCACGTCCTCGCCGGTCGCCAGGGACACCAGGCGCATCTCGGTGTTGGGGATCAGCTTGCCGACGGCGCCGGGCGGCGGGTCCGTCGCGTCGAGGGGGACGCAGTGCGTGCCCGGCGACAACTCGGTCATGCCGTACGCCTGCAGGACCGGCGGCAGGCCGAGCCGCCGGGAGCAGGCCGCGGCCAGCTCGGCGTCCAGGGGTGCGGCGGCGGAGACGAGGTAGCGCAGACAGGAGAGGTCGTAGTCGGCCACCAGGGGGTGTTTGGCGAGGGCGAGGACGATCGGGGGCGCGACGTAGACGGCCGTGATGCGGTGTTTCTCGATCGCGGCGAGGAACTGCCGCAGGTCGAAGCGGGGCAGCACCACGACGGTGGCGCCGTTGCGCAGAGGTGCGTTCATCAGGGCGGTCAGCCCGTAGATGTGGAAGAAGGGCAGCACCGCCAGCACCCGGTCGTCCGGGCCGCTGGAGACCAGCGGGGTGAGCTGGGCGAGGTTGGTGGCGATGCTGCGGTGGGTGAGCATCACGCCTTTGGGGGTGCCGGTGGTGCCGGAGGAGTAGGGCAGGACGGCCAGGTCCTCGGCCGGGTCGAGGGTGACGGACGGTTCCGGGTCGGTGCAGGCGACGAGGTCCTGGACGGAGCGGTGGCCCTCGGCCCGGTCGCAGACCAGGATCTCGGCGATCCCGCCGGCCTGATGTGCGGCGGCGCGCGCGGTGTCCAGCAGCGCCGATACGGTCACGATCCAGCGGGCCCCGGAGTCGCCCAGCTGCTTGGCGAACTCGCCCTCGGTGGCCAGCGGATGAACGGTGGTGACCGCCGCCCCGCAGCGTGAGGCGGCGTAGCAGACGACGGGGAAGAGCACGCTGTTCGGGCTGTGCAGGGCCAGCACCTCGCCCTTGCGGACCCCGGCAGCGGCGAGGGCGGCCGCGAGCCGGCGGCTGAAGTGGTCCAGCCGGTCGTAGCCGAGGGTGGTGCCGTCGAGCCCGTCGATCAGGGCGGGCCGGTCGCCGTACTCCGCCGCCCGCCCGAGCACGGCGTCATGGATCGGCAGTTCTACGGGCGCGACATCGGCGTACTCGCTGCGGAACACGTGGGGTGCGCGGGATGTACGGGACGCGTGGGACACCATGCCGGGGCCTTTCCCTTCGAGGGTGGGTACGGCGGGGCGGTGCGGTGCGGGTGCCGGCGATGCGGGTATGGGGCCGGGCGGTCGGCCGTGCCCATGAGTTCTCCCCCCTCACAGCACTGGACCAGCAGCCTTCAGAGGGTGTCAGCGACACCAAGAACAATCAAGCGTGCTTGCATAATTCGCGGCGTGCACCAAGGCCCCGCCCGGTCACGTTCCCGACGGTCGCCCCTTCCCCCGTAGGCTCAACGGCGCCAGTACGGCGAACGGCCCACCCCGAATGCCCCGGGGCGGGCCGTTCGCTCATCGCTGTTCGGCTACTGGTCGAACCGCCCCCAGTCGACGGCAAGCGTCGAGGCGTCGTCAAGGTGGCTCATACTTGATCCCTTATCTCTGCGATGCGAGCGCCGGAACGTGATCGAGCGCCGCTGCTGCCACATCACTGCCAGGTGGCTGTCTCGGGGTCGATCCCGTGAGCGCGAGCGCACTCGTCGATGCTTTGCCGGAACCAGGAGGCCAGCCCGGCCCGGATTCCGTCGTAGTGGGCAGAGAAGCCAGGGTCGGACTCGAACATTCTCCCCAGGCACACCTGCATCTGTCGCGTGAGCGGGAAGAAATGGGAAAATACTTCGCGGTGGCGTTCGACGAGCGCGTTCGCTTCCGGGCCGCCCGGAAGGAAGCCCTGATCGAGGGCGTTGCCCAGATCGAGCTGCAGCGTGGACATCGCCGCGGAGAGCGACTGCCATTGCTCCCGTGTGCGGGAAGCGGACCGCTCGGCGAACTGCGCCCATTGCGCAGAATTCCCCCACACGGTGCGGGCCTGCCGGGATCGATGGGCGTCCCAGTCCGCCCCGAAGATCTCCGACTGCGCTTCATCGTTGAGGAGGATGCCCCGCTCGTGCGCCTCGGTCATCCGTTCCAGGCGCTCGTCGAGCTGCTGCAGGTCCTGGATGCGCTCGGCGAGCTGGGCACGCTGCTCACGCAAGGTAGCGCCGATGTCCGCCGTCGCGTCATCGAGAACCTCGCGCACCGCGTCCAGCCCGAGACCGGCCTCCCGGTATGCGACGATTCGATGCAGCCGTTGCAGGTCCGCGTCGGTGTACTGGCGATAGCCGGCGGTGGTGCGCACGGACGGCGCCGCCAAGCCGATCTCGTCCCAATGATGAAGCGTGCGGACGGTCACCCCCACCAGCTCAGCGGCCGCGCCCACCGTGACGCCGTCACGGCTGTCGCGCTCGCGTTCAACCATGGACACCATTGTGGCCCCCCTCCTCCGATCCCGGGGCGAAGACTCCGACCGAGGCGAGATCATGCGCTTCCTGGCTGTCAGGATCGAACTCCTGCGCCGCGGTGAACACGACCCGCGCGCCCTCGGGGGTGATCACCTCGACGTCACGAGTACGCCACGGCGTATCCCGCGGCCCCGTCACGCTGCCCGGCACGAGCTCCGAACACGCCTCGACGAGGGGATCGATCTCGCTCAGCACGCATAAGAAGCTCACACTCATCGTCGGCACTTCGGGCACCTCGGCACCGGCCTCCGCAGGAACGAGCAGGACATCCTGGAACGCCCACCGGCGCAGGTGGACCACCTGCCCCGGGATGCTGAACAGTTCGATGAAGCCGAACCCTCGCACCCAGAAATCCGTCGACGCCGCCAAGTCCGACGTCGGAACCGTCACGAACACCGGCATCGCGTAGATGCCGCGGAACACCTCTGGTGCAACCGCCTTCGGCCCACGCTCGGATACGGGGCCCATTTCGAATGCGTTGAAGAAATCGCTCATGCCGTCTACCGTCCACCCTCACGCAACGTGAGGGTCAAGCCCACTTCGTGAACCGGCGCACCGGCACCGGCAGCATGGCGCGCTCAGTACGACTTGGGCAGGCCCAGTGACTGGTGTGAGATGTAGTTGAGGATCATTTCGCGGCTGACCGGGGCGATCCGTGCCACCCGGGCGGCGGTGATCAGGGAGGCGAGGCCGTACTCCTGGGTGAGGCCGTTGCCGCCGAGGGTGTGGACGGCCTGGTCGACGGCGTGGACGGCGGCCTCGGCGGCCGCGTACTTGGCCATGTTGGCGGCCTCGCCCGCGCCCATGTCGTCGCCGGCGTCGTAGAGGTGCGCCGCCTTCTGCATCATCAACCGGGCGAGTTCCAGCTCGATATGGGCCTGGGCGAGGGGGTGGGCCACGGCCTGGTGGGCGCCGATGGGCTCCTTCCACACCTGGCGGGTACGGGCGTAGTCGAGAGCCCGGCCGAGGGCGTAGCGGCCCATTCCCAGGGCGAACGCGGCGGTCATGATCCGCTCCGGGTTGAGCCCCGCGAAGAGCTGGAGGAGCCCGGCGTCCTCGTCACCGACCAGCGCCTCGGCGGGCAGCCGGACCTCGTCCAGGGTCACTTCGAACTGCTTCTCCGGGGCGGCGAGTTCCATCGCGATCGGGCGGCGGCCGAAGCCGGGGGTCTCGCGCGGGACGATGAACAGGCAGGGCTTGAGGCGGCCGGTGCGGGCGTCCTCGGTACGGCCGACGATCAGGGTCGCGTCGGCGATGTCGACGCCCGAGATGAAGACCTTGCGGCCGTTGAGGACCCAGTCGCTGCCCTCCTTGCGGGCGGTGGTCGTGATGCGGTGCGAGTTGGAGCCGGCGTCCGGCTCGGTGATGCCGAAGGCCATCTTGCGGGAGCCGTCGGCGAGGCCGGGCAGCCAGGTCCGCTTCTGGTCGTCGGTACCGAACCGGGCGAGGACCGTGCCGCAGATGGCGGGCGAGACAACCATCATCAGAAGGGGGCAGCCGGCCGCCCCCAGCTCCTCCAGGACGAGGGAGAGTTCGACGATGCCGCCGCCTCCCCCGCCGTACTCCTCGGGGAGGTTGACGCCCAGGTAGCCCAGCTTGGCGGCCTCCGCCCACAGTTCGTCGGTGTGCGTGCCCTCGGCCACGACCCGGGTGACGTAGTCGCGGCCGTAGCGTTTGCCGAGCGCGGCGACGGCGTCGCGCAGGGCGCGCTGTTCCTCGGTCTCGATCACACGGTTGCTCATGACACTGCTCATGGCGGCTCCTTGTGTGCGGTGGGTGAGGTGCGGTGGGTGAGGTGCCGTGCGGTGAGGTGCGGTGACGTGCGGTGAGGTGCGGTGCGGTGGGTCAGCCCGTCTCGGTCGCCTCGGCCGTCTCGGATGCCTCGGCCGTCTCGGCCACCACGGCCAGCAGGGCCCCGACCTCCACCTGTTGTCCGGTGCGGACGGGCAGCGCGGAGAGGGTGCCGGCGGCCGGGGCGGTGATCTTGTGTTCCATCTTCATCGCCTCCAGCCAGAGAAGGGGTTGGCCCGTCTCGACCCGGTCGCCCTCGGTGAGGCCTTCCGCGATCCGTACGACCGTGCCGGGCATCGGCGCCAGCAGCGAGCCGGGCTCCGTACGGGCCGTGGGGTCGGGGAAGCGGGGCAGGGCGGTGAAGGCGTAGGAGGCGGGCGCGGTGGCGGGCGCGCCGGGGGCGGGGGGCGCGTCGACGTGGACCCGGTCGCCGTAGCGGGCGACCGTGAACGGCCGGCGCAGGCCGTCGGCTTCGAGCACCACCTCGTCCGGCCCGAGGGCGAGCAGCCGGACGCCGGGGAAGTCCTCGGCCGACAGCCCGTCGCGGCCCAGCCGGTAGCGGATCTCGTACGCGGTGCCGGTGCCCGCGCAGGTGTAGGTCTTGGTCTGCGGGCCGGAGGGGACGTTGCGGAAGCCCCCGAAGCGGGAGCGGCCGTGGGCGTCGGCGAGTGCCGCGGCGAGCGCGAAGAGACCGGCCCCGGCGTCGGCGGGCTCGGTCAGTGCGGGGAGGTTGCGGTCGTAGAAGCCGGTGTCCAGCGCCGCGGGGTGGGTGAACTCCGGGTGGCGCAGGGAGCGTACGAGCAGGTCACGGTTGGTGACCGGGCCGTGGATACGGGCCCGCTCCAGGGCGCCGGCGAGTTTCCGTACGGCCGCGTCCCGGGTGGGTGCCCAGGCGATGACCTTGGCGAGCATCGGGTCGTAGTGGACGCCGATGGTGTCGCCGTCGGTCACCCCGGAGTCCAGGCGGACGCCGTCGGGCAGCTCCAGGCGGTGCAGGGTGCCGGTCTGCGGCTGCCAGCCGGCCGCCGGGTCCTCCGCGTACAGCCGCGCCTCCACGGCGTGTCCGTGCGGGCGCGGCGGTTCGGCGTCCAGGGGGTGGCCCTCGGCGATGCTCAGCTGGAGGGCGACGAGATCGAGGCCGTGGACGGCCTCGGTGACCGGGTGTTCGACCTGGAGGCGGGTGTTCATCTCCAGGAAGTACGCGCGTCCGTCCGCCGAGACCAGGAACTCCACGGTGCCCGCGCCCCGGTAGCCGATGGCGCGGGCGGCCTGTTCCGCCGCTTGATGGAGGGTGGTGCGCAGCTCGTCGGAGAGTCCGGGGGCCGGGGCCTCCTCGATGACCTTCTGGTGGCGGCGCTGGAGGGAGCAGTCGCGGGTGCCGAGCGTCCAGACCGTGCCGTGCGCGTCGGCGAGGATCTGCACCTCGACATGGCGGCCGCCCACGACATAGGGCTCGACGAACACCTCCCCGTCGCCGAACGCCGCCGCCGCCTCGCCCTTCGCCGCCGTCAACTCTTCGTCCAGGGCGCCGAGTTCGGTGACCAGACGCATTCCTCGGCCGCCGCCGCCCGCCGCCGCCTTCACCAGCAGCGGCAGATCGGCCTCGGTGGCCGCCGCGGGGTCAAGGGGGGCGAGCAGCGGCACCCCGGCCCCGGCCATCAGCTCCTTGGCCCGCGTCTTGGACGCCATGGCTTCGATGGCGGCGGGTGGCGGCCCGATCCAGGCCAGGCCCGCTTCGGTCACCGCGGCGGCGAAGGCGGCGTTCTCGGAGAGGAAGCCGTAACCGGGGTGGACCGCGTCGGCGCCCGCGGACCGCGCGGCCCGCACCAGCAGATCGCCCCGCAGATAGGTGTCGGCCGGGGCCTCGCCCGGTAGCCGTACGGCGGTGTCCGCCTCGCGGACGTGCGGGGCGTCCGCGTCCGCGTCCGAGTGCACGGCGACGGTGGAGACGCCCAGTTCACGGCAGGTGCGGAAGACCCGCCGGGCTATTTCGCCGCGGTTGGCGACAAGGAGGGAACGGATCACTTCTGCCTCACATCCGGAAGACGCCGAAGCCGCCCCGCGCGCCCTCGACCGGCGCGTTGTGGAGGGCGGACAGACACAGGCCGAGGACGGTCCGGGTGTCGCGCGGGTCGATGACACCGTCGTCGTAGAGCCGCCCCGACAGGAACATCGGCAGCGACTCCGACTCGATCTGCTGCTCGACCATGGCGCGCAGCCCGGCGTCCGCCTCGTCGTCGTAGGGCTGCCCCTTGGCCGCGGCCGAGGCGCGGGCGACGATCGAGAGCACCCCGGCCAGTTGCTGCGGCCCCATGACGGCGGACTTGGCGCTCGGCCAGGCGAACAGGAACCGGGGGTCGAAGGCGCGGCCGCACATGCCGTAGTGCCCGGCGCCGTACGAGGCGCCCATGAGGACGGACAGATGCGGGACCTTCGAGTTCGACACCGCGTTGATCATCATCGCGCCGTGTTTGATGATGCCGCCCTGCTCGTACTCCTTGCCGACCATGTAGCCGGTGGTGTTGTGGAGGAAGAGGAGGGGGATGTCGCGCTGGTTGGCCAGCTGGATGAACTGGGCGGCCTTCTGGGACTCCGCGCTGAAGAGCACGCCCTGGGCGTTGGCGAGGATGCCGACCGGGTAGCCGTGCAGCTCGGCCCAGCCGGTCGCCAGGCTCGGCCCGTAGAGCGGTTTGAACTCGTCGAAGTCCGAGCCGTCGACGATCCGGGCGATGACCTCGCGGGGGTCGAAGGGTGCCTTGAGGTCGCCGGGGACGAGGCCCAGCAGCTCTTCCTCGTCGTACGCGGGGGGCGCCGCGGGCCCCGGATCGGGCTGCGGTTTGCGCCGGTTGAGGCGGGTGACCACCCGCCGGGCCTGGCGGAGCGCGTCCGGCTCGTCCACCGCGAAGTAGTCCGCGAGCCCGGAGGTGCGGGCGTGCATCTCGGCGCCGCCCAGCGACTCGTCGTCGCTCTCCTCGCCGGTCGCCATCTTCACCAGCGGCGGCCCGCCGAGGAACACCTTCGCCCGCTCCTTGACCATGATCACGTGGTCGGACATGCCGGGGACGTAGGCACCGCCGGCGGTCGAGTTGCCGAAGACCACGGCGACGGTGGGGATGCCGGCCGCCGACAGCCGGGTGAGGTCGCGGAACAGCGCCCCGCCCGGGATGAAGATCTCCTTCTGGCTGGGCAGATCGGCGCCGCCGGATTCGACCAGCGAGATCACCGGCAGCCGGTTGGCGAAGGCGATCTCATGGGCCCGCAGCGCCTTCTTCAGCGACCAGGGGTTGCTGGCGCCGCCGCGCACCGTCGGGTCGTTGGCGGTGATCAGGCACTCCACACCGGCGACGGTGCCGATGCCGGTGACCAGCGAGGCCCCGACCTGATAGTCGCTGCCCCAGGCCGCGAGCGGCGACAGCTCCAGGAACGGGGTATCGGGGTCGAGCAGCAGCTCGATCCGCTCCCGGGCGAGCAGCTTGCCGCGCCCCCGGTGCCGGGCGACGTACTTCTCCCCGCCGCCCGCGGTCGCCTTGGCGTGTTCGGCCTCGACCTCGGCGAGCTTGGCGAGCATCGTCTCCCGGCGCTCCGCGTACTCGGCGCCCGCCGTGTCAAGCCCGGTTGCGAGCACGGTCAAAACAACACCTCCGGTATGTCCATGTGTCGCGCGCGCAGCCACTCCCCCACGGCCTTGGCCTGCGGGTCGAACCGGGCCTGGGCCGCGACGCCCTCGCCGAGCAGCCCGTGGACGACGAAGTTGAGTGCGCGCAGATTCGGCAGTACGTGCCGGTCGACCGGCAGCTCGGCGGCCTCCGGCAGCAGCTGCCGGAAGCGCTCGACGGTCAGCTCATGTGCCAGCCAGCGCCAGGCCCGGTCGGTACGGACCCACACCCCGACGTTCGCCGAGCCGCCCTTGTCGCCGCTGCGGGCACCGGCGACCAGGCCGAGGGGCCCGCGCCGGGTGGCCCCGGCGGGCAGCGGCTCGGGAAGCTCCGGATCGGGCAGCCTTTCCAGCTCCCGGGTGGCGGATGTGGCGGATGCGGGTGGGATGGCGACCCGGGTGCCGTCCGCCAGTACGGCCACCTGCGGCACCCCGGCCGCGTCCACCGACACCGCCTCGAAGACCCCGTACGGGGTTCCCCTGCCGGGCGGCGCGGTGACGTGGAAGCCGGGGTAGCTGGCCAGCGCCAGCTCGACCGCGGCGCCGCTGACCACCCGTCCCACCGCGTCCTGGTCGGCGTCCCGCACCACCAGCCGCAGCAGCGCGCTCGCCTCCTCCTGGACCTCGGCGTCCGCGTGGTCGGTGCGGGCCAGCGTCCAGCGCACCTCGGCCGGCCGGTTGCCCGCCGCGTCGAAGGCCGCCTCCATCTGCCGGCGCACCAGCACGGCCTTGGCCGTCACATCCAGCCCGGTCAGGACGAAGGTGACCTCGTTGCGCCAGCCGCCGAGGCGGGTCAGCCCGGTCTTGAGGGCCGGCGGCGGCGCCTCGCCGCGCACCCCGCTGATCCGGACCCGGTCCGGCCCCTCCTCCACGAGCCGCACGGTGTCCAGCCGCGCCGTCACATCGGGCCCGGCATAGCGGGCACCGGACGTCTCGTACAGCAGTTGGGCGGTGACCGTGCCGGTGGTGACCGCGCCGCCGGTCCCCGGGTGCTTGGTGATCACCGCGCTGCCGTCGGCGGCGATCTCGGCCAGCGGGAAGCCGGGCCGCAGCAGGTCATGGGCGCCGAAGAAGGAGTAGTTGCCGCCGGTGGCCTGGGCGCCGCATTCGAGGACGTGCCCGGCGGCCACCGCCCCGGCCAGCTGGTCCCAATCCCCGGGCCGCCAGCCGAAGTGCGCCTGGGCCGCGCCGCTGACCAGCGCGGCATCGGTGACCCGCCCGGTCACCACCACATCCGCACCGGCCCGCAGACACGCCGCGATCCCTCCGCCGCCCAGGTAGGCGTTGGCGGTCAGCACCCCTTCGCCCCACCCCCCGCGTGCCAGCAGATCATCGCCCTCCACATGCGCCACGCTGACGGACACCCCGACCTTGTCCGCCAACTTCCGTACGGCGTCGGCGAGTCCGGCCGGGTTCAGCCCGCCCGCGTTGGCGACGATCCGCACCCCGCGCTCGACGGCCAGCCCGAGCCCGTCCTCCAACTGCCGCAGGAAGGTCTTGGCGTAGCCGCGCGCGGGGTCCTTCAGACGGTCCCGGCCGAGGATCAGCATGGTCAGCTCGGCGAGATAGTCGCCGGTCAGGACGTCCAGGGGGCCGCCGGTCAGCATCTCGCGCAGCGCATCGAAGCGGTCGCCGTAGAAACCGGAGGCGTTGCCGATACGGAGGGTGGCGGGGTCGACGCCGAGGGGGGAGGGGGGCGATGCCGGGGGCGGGGTGGTTGCGGTGGAGGGCGGGGTGTTGGCCGTGGGGGGCGTGCCGTGTGTGGGGGTGGCGTCGCTCACGGGGTGCCGCCCTTCCCGGACGGCTCCCGGCTGGCCTTCCCGGACGGCTCCCGGCCCTTGCCCGGCGGGCCCGCGAAGGCCTGGGCGATCCCCAGCCACCGTTCCGCGTCCGCCCCTTCGGCCCGCAGGGACGGCAGATCGGCACGGTGCGCCCGTTGGGTCACCAGCAGGCAGAACTCCAGCGCGTCCCCGGTCACCCGCTGCCCGGCGTCCGCGGGGCCGTACTCCCATACCGCGCCGTCCGGCCCCCGCAGCTCGACCCGGAACTCCTCGTCGGGCGGGGTGAGTTGATGCGTCGCATAGGCGAAGTCACGGGTCCGCACCCCGATCCGGGCGATATGCCGCAGCCGGGCGGTGGGCCGGCAGCCGGCCCCCAGCGCGTCGGCCACGTCCTGGCCGTGCGCCCAGGTCTCCATCAGCCGGGCGGTGGCCATCGAGGCGACGCTCATCGGCGGGCCGTACCAGGGCAGCTTCTCGCCCGCCGGACGGGCGGCGAGCGCCCGCAGCAGCTCTTCGCGGCCGTCGCGCCAGCCGGCCAGCAACTCGGCGGGCGGCACCTTCGCCCCCTCCTCGGCAGCCTCGTCGACAAAGGTCAGCGGCGACGCCAGCGCCTCCCGCGCGGCCCGCGCGAACCCCTCCGGGTCGGTGGCCGAGAGCAGGGCCTGCCGGTCGGTCCAGGCGAGATGAGCGATCTGATGGGCGACGGTCCACCCCTCGGCGGGCGTCGGGACCGCCCAGCGCGCCGCCGGCAGCCCGGCGACCAGTGCGTCCAACTCCTCGCTCTCCGCCCTGAGATCGGCCAGTACGGCGCCGGGATCGGACACGCGACACTCCCCTCATCGACGCGACTGCCGTAACGGCAGGGCGTGTTGGCATGCGACGACGGCCGCGGCGCAGGGCGGCGGCCCGTCGGTGTGGTGCGGGTGCGGTGTGGTGCGGGTGCGGTGCGCTCCGAGCGTGGCAGCGCCGACAGAAACAATCAAGCACGCCTGCATGATTTTCTGATCCATCGATACCTTCGAGCCACGGCATGGCGCGGCCTGGCCACCCGCCACGACAAGACACCGGACCGCTACCCGGCGGGGCTTCCGCTGCACGGACCGATCAGCTGGCTCCGCAGCATCCACCCCGCCTGATCACGGCTCCTTACAGGTTCTGGACCCGGCGGCTTACCGGTCCGGACCCCGGCGGCTTCACAGGTCCTGGCCCCGGCGGCCCGCTGCGGAGGCGAAGCCCAGCCAGGTGTGCCGGTTGCCCGCCCAGCACCAGCCCACCTTGGGGGCGTTGCGGCGCTCGCGGCCGTCCCGCCCCGTGCCGTTACTGATCCAGATCGCCGGCGTGCGGGCGTCCAGCGCGCCGTTGGCTTTGCGCAGCCGGGACCCGATGGTCATGAAGCAGTGGTTGCGCTCCAGGACCGCGGGCTGCTGCAGCACCCAGTGGATGCCCTCGGTGAGCAGCAACGGGGTGCGGGCCTTCGCCGTGAGGGCGGGCAGCGCCTCGTCCGGACTCCAGTTGGCCAGCTGGTCGCCGCGGTCGAGGCCGGTGAGGAGGTAGAGCGGGGCATCGGGCAGCGCGACCGTGTCGAGCGAGGCGAAGAGGTCGACGTCGGGCATGTCACTGACGACGAAGCCCGGCTTGCCGTCACGGCGGAGCAACGGCGCGAGGACAGAGGCAGGGGCCTGAGCCGGGTGGACGGCGAGCAGGGCCGCCCCGTCGCTCGCACGGCATTCAGCGGCCTGGGTGAAGGCCCGAAGATCGGCGGTGGACAGCCCTGCCACCTCGTGCACCCCCAGCTCGATGAGGCGCTCGGCCTGTGCGCTCAGGGCCGGGAACACGGGGAGAGCGGTGGAGGAAACGGGCGTGGTTTCGGGCACGATGCTCCTAGGAAAGCAGCGGGGATGGGCCCGGGACCAACGAAACGACCCCGCCAGAACGTTCCCGCTCCCGGTGCTCCGCCTCGTTGATCACCTGCCGGGGTGCGCCGAACCGCGCCAGGTAGTGCCACACCTTCTTGACCGCCTGCGGGTCATGACGACCGGTCCTGGCGGCGTCTCCCACGAGGCGCGGATTGAGCACGTCACCGACGGCGATCTGCGCGCCCAGGTCGATGACCTCCTGGCCCCGGTAGGCGGGATGCCGGCGAAGCTCTTCGACCGTGAGCCGGAAGCCGGAGTGCCATTCCACGGGGCACGGAAGCCGACCTGCAGCGTCCTCGACGGCCGTGCCTCGGTAGCAGCGGTCCAGGACCAGGGCCTCGACGTCGCGATCGAGGCGTACCGGTCCGTGCACCTGCGCTTCGATGCAGTCGTCGAGGGCGTCCCGATGGTCGGCCAGGGCCCGCTCGATGAGCCCCATGCGCGCTGCGGTACCGAAGTCCGAGGGCTCCAGGCAGCTGTCCGGATAGCAGAACGTCGTCCGCTCCAGCGTCCGGGCGGTAAGCCGGAAGTGGGAGGAGCCGAAGCGCGGCGCCGCGCCGACGGGATTCCGGCCGAAGTTCAACGCCCCATAGGCGGGCCGCTCGCCGGCCGCGGCGTTGTCGTAGGCGCCGTTGAAGATCCGGCTCTCCCACCGCCACCGGTCCCCACCGGGGTGGGCGGTCAGGCCGCCGTTGCTCGTTC